>NZ_SPEY01000061.1 GCF_009360615.1 Comamonas sp. | reverse complement strand
GTTCCACGACTTCCAGGCCGCGGAAGACATCGCCTTCGGCGTCGGGCAGGGTCTTGCCCTGTTCGGCCGTCAGCAGGGCGGCCAGCTCCTTCATGTTTTCGCGGATCAGCTGCTGCAGCTTCAGAAAGATGCGCGCACGTGCGCCGATGGGGGTCTTCTTCCAGGTCTTGAATGCCTGCTTGGCATTGGCCACGGCAGCGTTGACCTCGTCGGGCGTGGCGAAAGGCACGCGCGCCAGCACTTCCTGGGTCGCAGGGTTGACCACATCGCGCCACTGAGTGGTTTTGGATTCGACCATCTGCCCGTTGATGAGCAGTTTGACGGTGGGCGCCAGAACCTTGGCGGAAGTCGGTGCGTTCATGAGGTGTCTCCGTTGGTGAATTTGTTCCTCATCGTATGTGTGCGGATTTGCTATAGCAATAGCAAACACTGCACATAGGGTGTGCGAATATGCACAAGTGGATGCTATGTCTGCCACCGCTCCCGAGTTGGTCGTGCAGGCATGGCTGTAACGCTTGTGGGCGGGCCAACCGAAGAGGTCGGCCCCGGGCCCTTCCGAAAGGTTCAGGTGCCCTTAGAGTTCGCTGAACATCTCGTCAAAGGCTTCTCGCGCAAAGTCGTTGCGCCAGGCCTTGTCCTTATCCTTGGGCACCATGCCCAGCGACAGCGTGCCTTCGTAAGTGTGGTTTGCGGGAACCGAGTAGGCAGCCTGCAGTTTCTTGAGCTCGCCCTGCACCTGATCCACGCTGAGCTTGTTGCGCGCCATGCGCTGAATGCCTTCGGCCCAGGTCTCGGGAGTCTTGACCAGCTGGCAGCTGAACTTCACCTCGGTATTGAGCACGCCATGCTTGTCAAGCTTGGGCTTGCTGGCGGAGACGGTCTTGCACCGGGATTGCTGGCGCGTTTTTTGCACCGTGCCCATCAGGCTTTCCAAGGGCGCGCGCAGGGCATTGCGGTGCGTTTCGGGAAACAGAGGCAGGGCCACGTCGGCGATCTCGCGCGGGAAGTCCTTGTCGGCTTGCTTGAGTTCGGCGGCGTTGGCGTAGTCCGCACTGCGGCCCGAGCGCAGGCGGTCGGCGCGCAGATAGTCATTGAGCTGGCTGATGGCCTGCTCGTCGTGATTGACCAGGGTGCGGATGTACAGCTCGGCCGCAGCAATGGCCGAGGGCGGCTCGGCAGCCTGTGAGGCTGCAGTCAGAGGCAGCAGCAAAAAAGCGATGGCTGTCGTGATGGAATGGTTCATGTTTTTATAACGATCTGAAGGGTCTGAATCGCGTGGAGTCACGTGAAAACAGAATGCAGCCCGTCGCTGAGGCCTGGGCGGGAAGCTGCCTTGGGCGGGCCTGTCGTGGATCGGCAGCAGCCTCTTGGCATGCGGGCGCTCCGGAGTCTGGATGCCAGTCCATGGGAGCGCCTCGCAACAAGTGTAACCCCGAATTGCTATCGTTTTTGTAGTATGAGGGAGCCGTTCTGTCGCTGGCCTGAGCCCTGCCGACCAAGCGACGCACTTGCTGCCGCCATCAAAAAGGCCCCGTGCAGCCAATGCTGACGGGGCTTTTGAGGGCTGGGGGAATGATGCCTGGGCCGCGCTTTCGGAATCGCAGCCGGCTTTCAATCGAGGCTGATCTGGGCTTTCTCGATCAGTAGCTTGTATTGCTCGGACTTCTTTTTGGCAAATTGCTGCATCTCGGGCACGGTGAAGCTCATGGGCTGGAAGGCGAAGGTGGAGAACTTCTCGCGGACCTGCGGATCCTGCAGCACGGCTACCACATCGACGCGTATCTTGTCGCGCACGGCGGCGTCCACGCCCTTGGGACTGAGCAGGGAAACAAAGGAGTTCACGTCCAGTTCGGCAGGGCCGCCGGCTTCGGCGACCGTGGGCACATCCGGCATTTGCGCAATCCGCTTGGGGGCGGCCACGGCCAGATAGCGGATCTTGCCGCTTTTGTAGATGCCCTGGCTGGAAGGCAGGCTGGCAAAGCTCCAGGTCGGGTCGCCATTGGCGACCGAGGTGAACAGCTGGCTGACCTCGCGGTAAGGCACATGGGTCATCTTGCTGCCGGTCAGATAGTCCAGCCATTCGCCGCCCAGATGGCCGGGGCTACCCACGCCCCAGGAGCCGTAGCTGATCTTGCCGGGTTCGGCCTTGGCGGACTTGATCAGATCGCCCATGTTCTTCCAGGGCGAACTGGTGGGGACGGCCACAAAGAAAGGAGTCAGAAACAACGGGGCCACGGGATCGAAGTGGCTCAACGTGTTGAAGTTCTTGTTCCTGTAGAGATAGGGCAGCGCCGAGATATGTTCGCTGTCCAGTTGCAGCAGGGTATAGCCGTCGGGCTTGGCGCGGCGCGCGTACTCGATGGCGACAAAGCCACCCCCGCCAGGGCGGTTGTCCACGGTCACGCCCTGCTTCCAGCGCTGGGCCAGCTTTTCGCCGACGATGCGCAGCACTGCATCGGGGCCGCTGCCCACGGCAAAGGCCGTGACCACAGTCACGGGGCGGTTGGGATAACCAGACGCATCGCCCTGAGCCAGCGCAGGGCCGGCTGAGGCCAGCAGAGCGGCTGTGGTAACTATGGTTCTGATAGCTGCTTGCGTATGTGTAGATTGGCTTCTTGTCTGATTTTGCGCGTTTTTCACAGTTTGTCTCCGGTGGGTGTTTTTTAGGGACTGCAAAGCGTTGCTGGGTAGCCGCGTCCGGGCGCGGCCGCACGGGAAGGGTCTAGTGCGGAGCGTCGGGCTGGGCCAGAGGTGCTGCCTGGGCAAAGGCAGGCAGGGCGCTGCAGGCCGCATCGACGGCGCTGATCAGCGGCCAGCGGGCGAGATCCACACCAAAGCGGCGTGCGCTCTCGACCTGCGGAATCAGATAGACATCGGCAAGGCTCGGTGCATGGCCAAAGCAGAAGTGCCCCCGTGTGTCGTCCCGTGACAGCAAGGCTTCGATGGCGTCGAAGCCGGCCGTGATCCAGGTGGCGCACCAGGCGTTGATGGCGGATTCGTCGGCACCGAACTGCTGGCGCAGGGTCTGCAGGATGCGTCGGTTGTTGACGGGGTGCACATCGCAGCCCACGATGGCCGCCAGGGCGCGCACATGGGCGCGGGCCTCGGGGTCGGCAGGCAGCAGCGCAGGCGTGGGGTAGCGCTCTTCCAGCCATTCGATGATGGCGGGCGACTGGATCAGCGTCGTGCCGCTGTCCAGCGTCAGCGCGGGAACCAGGCCTTGCGGGTTGATGCGCTTGTACGGCGCTTCGGCCTGTTCGTCCACGCGCAGATCCACAGGGAGGTAGTCGGGTGTGAGGCCCTTGAGATTGAGGGCAATGCGCAGACGGTGCGAGGTGCCGCTGCGAAAAAAACTATAGAGTTTCATGGTCTGTGCGCCTTACCCGGGCTGGCCCACATTCAGGGCAATCTCGCCCACGCCCTCCACGCGTCCCGTGATCCGGTCGCCGGGCAGCACGGCACCCACGCCTTCGGGCGTGCCCGTGTAGATCAGGTCGCCGGATTGCAGGTGATAGAACAGCGACAGGTCGGCAATGATTTCGCGGATGTTCCAGATCAGCTTGTCCACATCGGACTGCTGTTTGACCTGACCGTTGACGCTCAGCTCGATCAGGCCGGACTCGATCACCTTTCCGGCCATGGGCACGATTTCGCTGGCCACGGAGGATTGCTCCACGTCCTTGCCCAGATCCCAGGGACGGCCCTTGTCGCGTGCCACCAGCTGCAGATCGCGGCGCGTCATGTCGAGGCCGCAGGCATAGCCATAGATATGTTCATGGGCCTGGTCGGCAGGAATGCGGAAGCCCGGTTTGCCGATGGCCACGACCAGCTCCATCTCGAAGTGGTAGTTGGCGGTTTCGGGGGGATAGGCCACCGTGGCGCCGGATTCGGTCAGCGTCTGCGGGGCCTTGGTGAAATAGAAGGGGCGCTCGACGCTTTTGTCCACGGGGCGGCCCATCTCCACTGCGTGGGCGTGGTAGTTGCGGCCCACAAAGAACAGGCGGTTGACGGGCAGGCGCTGCGCGCTGCCGCGCACGGGCAGAGATTGCACGGGCGGCGGCGCCCAGAGGTAGCTGGCGTGGGTCATGGAGTGATTCCTGATGGTGATCGGTGACTGGGTGCTTGAAAAAGACATGTTCTGTGTGGGAGGCAGCCCGCGGGGGCCTAGGTGGTCCCGTCGCCCCGCAGCAAAGGCTGTCGTCCTCCTTGAGAGGGGAGACGCGAAGCGGCTCAGGGGGTATCCGCCCTGTACGCGTGGATGGCCTCGAAGATCGGCGTATCGGCAAAGCGGAACAGATCGAGCCGTGGCTGGTCGGCATCACATTGCGCGCTGAACAGCTGCCAGGAAGGCACGACGAACATGTCGCCACGTCGCACCTGCCACTGGCGCTCGCCCACGGTCACCGTTCCCTGGCCGTCGAAGACCTGAAACACGGCGGAGCCGACTTCGCGCTTTGGCCGCGTGCCGGCACCACGGGTCACGCGGTGCATTTCGCAGCGTATGGTGGGCAGCACGTCGCGGCCATTGCAGGGGTTGGTGTAGCGCACGGCGGCATGACCGGGGCTGACCGTGGCGGCACAGCCCTCGGCTTCGAGCGCCAGCTGCTCGGTCAGCGCGCGGTCCGTATCCGCCCAGCGATAGGCCAGCAGCGGTGTGGTCGGACTGTCCTGCAGGTGAGCGACAGGGCGCAGGCCGGGGTGAGCCCAGAGGCGCTCGGAGCGCGAGAACTCGGGCGTGGTGCGCTCCTCGGGGTCCAGATGCAGGCGGCCGTGCTCGAAGAACTGGGACTCGGTGGTGTAGGCAAACGGAATGTCCAGCCCGTCTATCCAGGCCATGGGCTGGCGGGCCGCATTGTGGTGGGCGTGCCAGTTCCAGCCGCCCTGGGGCAGGAAGTCTCCGCGCGACATGCGGATCGAGTCGCCGTTGACCACGGTCCACACGCCTTCGCCTTCGACCACAAAGCGAAAGGCATGCTGGGTGTGACGATGCTCGGGCGCATCTTCGCCGGGCATCAGGTACTGGATGGCAGCCCACAGGGTGGGCGTGGCAAAGGGGCGGCCGCCCAGCGACGGATTGGCCAGGGCGATCGCGCGGCGCTCGCCGCCCCGGCCCACGGGCACGATGCGGCCGGCCTCGTCCGCCAGCCTGCGCAGATTGTCCCAGCGCCATAAATGCGCTGCGGCCTGACTTCGGGGGTGGGCGGGCATCAGGGCGCCGATCTCCGTCCACAGCGGCACCAGCATCTCCTGCTCGAAGCCTCGGTACAACTGCTCCAGGGCAGCGGTGGGTTCGGGTTGGCCGGGGGCGGCTCGGGCCGTGAGCTTGACCGGCGAGGGCTGGGCTTGCGCGAGGCTCATGGTGTGTCTCTTTCCTTGATATCTGTCTGGCAGTGCGTCGCTGGGGGCTCCGTCGGCGTCCGGAACGGACGGTCTGCGAACGAAATAAACAGCACACTGATGATTAGCATAATGTTGATCTGCATCAGCGTTGATTGGGTTAAACCCGGTTGAAGGCCAGGTGCGAATCGGGGTGGCAGTCGTGCGAATATCGGGGTCTTTCAGTCATGGCCCTTCCACTGCCGCTCGGCAGGTCGGGCTCGGCATCGGTTCTCAAGACATGCAATACCAACCCGCAGAACTCGAAAACTATCCCGGCTATCACATCCGCAGGCTTCAGCAGATCGCGGTGGCCGTGTTCATGGAAGAAACCGAGGAATTTGGCGTGACGCCCGTGCAATACGCGGCCTTGTCGGCTGTGCTGCGCCAGCCGGGCATCGACCAGCGCACGCTGGCTCGCAATATCGGCTTCGACACTTCCACCATCGGCAGCGTGATCGACCGTCTGGAAGCGCGTGGCCTGATGGCACGCAACGCCAGCCCTGCAGACCGGCGCGTGCGTTTGCTGAGCCTGACGCCAGAGGGGCGCAGCTTGCTGGTGGCTGCCGAGCCTTCGGTGCTGCGTGCCCAGCGCCGTATGCTCGAGCCTCTCGACGATGACAAGCGGGCGCAGTTCATGGAAATGCTGTCGCTGCTGATTCACGAAAACGACGAGTTCGCGCGCGCGCCGAGCGCAGTGGCCCAGCGCAGTGCCGAGCGCAAGCGCAGCGCGGCCCTCAGGGCGGTCAAGGGCCTCTCGGGCACGGTGCCGGGCGGCGTGGACGACTGAACCCCCATTGCAAGGAAAGACAATGGACTGGGACCATCTGCGTTTCTTTGGTGAACTGGCCCGCAGCGGCAGCATGGCCGCAGCTGCGCGGCGCATGGGCGTCGAGCACACCACGGTCTCGCGACGCGTTCAGGCGCTGGAAAAGCAGCTCGGTGCCGTGCTGTTCGCTCGCGAAGGCGGACAGTGGCGGCTGACCGAGGCCGGACGGCAGTTGCAGAAAGTGACCGACACCATGCAAGGCGCGGTGGACGGGCTGGAGCGGGGACCGCTGGCGCAGGCCTCCACCGCCGAAGGGCCGGCCGGGCTGGTGCGGGTGGGGGCTACCGAAGGCTTCGGCACGCAGATGCTGGCCTCCGAACTTGCCAGGCTCACGCTGCGCTATCCCTTGCTCAGCGTGGATCTGCTGGCGCTGCCGCGCATGCTCCATCTGTCCAGCCGCGAGGCCGACATCGTCATCTCGCTGGAGCGGCCCAAACGCGGCTCGGTCGTGGTCACCAAGCTGACCGACTACCGCCTCTATCTGTACGGCCAGCGCGAATATCTGGCACGCAAGCCCCTGGTGGCCAGAACCGAGGATCTGCGCCACCACAGCTTTGTGCACTATGTGGACGACCTGCTGTTCACGCGCGAGCTGCAACTGCTGGATACCTTGTACCGTCCCGAGCGTTTTGCGCTGCGCAGCACCAGCATCACCGCGCAATATGAAGCCGTGCGTGCGGGCGCAGGTCTGGCGGTGCTGCCTGCATTTGTTGCCGACAGGGACCCGATACTCAGCCGTGTGCTGCCCGAGCAGGCGTGTTTCACGCGCACCTTCTGGATGAGCATGCCCGTGGAGTCGCGCCAGATTCCACGCATCGCCACGACCTGGAGCTTTCTGCGCGACGCGGTCCAGGGCATGCAGAAGCTGCTGCTCCCCAGCCTTTGACGGTGCGGTGCGATCAAGCCCCAGGCCGAGGTGGCGGGGTGACGGACGACCTCCATGCTGCAGCCCGGCCTCATCCGTAGACCGGGTGTTGCCGGCACAATGCCTTGACCTGCTCTCGGATCCGGGCACTCACCTCCGGCAAGTCCTCGCTGCCCAGTGCGTCCAGCACATCGCAGAGCCAGCCGGCGAGCTGGATGCACTCCCTCTGTCCGAAGCCGCGCGTGGTGACGGCGGGTGTGCCTATGCGCAGGCCTGAGGTCACAAAGGGCGGGCGCGGGTCGTTGGGCACGGTGTTCTTGTTGGTGGTGATGTGGGCTTCGCTCAGGGCGGCGTCGGCGTCCTTGCCGGTGTAGCTGCGGTCGGACAGGTCGATCAGCATCAGGTGGTTGTCCGTGCCGCCGGAGACGATGCGGTAGCCGCGTTGCTGCATGACGGCGGCCATGGCGCGGGCATTGGCCAGAACCTGGCGCTGGTAGGTTTTGAACTCGGGCTGTAGCGCTTCCTTGAAGGCGACGGCCTTGGCGGCGATCACATGCATCAGAGGACCACCTTGCACGCCGGGGAAGACGGCCGAGCTCAGGCGCCGGTTGAAGCTTTCGTCCCGGCCTTTGGACAGGATCAGCCCGCCGCGCGGGCCGCGCAGCGTCTTGTGCGTGGTGCTGGTGACCACATGCGCATGGGGCAGGGGGCTGGGATATTGCCCGGTGGCGACCAGTCCGGCCACATGGGCCATGTCCACCCACAGCACCGCGCCCACCTTGTCGGCGATCGCGCGCATGCGCGCCCAGTCCTTGTGGCGCGAGTAGGCCGAGAAGCCCCCGATGAGGATTCGCGGGCGGTGCTTCAGCGCAATGCGTTCCATCTCGTCATAGTCGATCAGTCCGGTCGCAGGATCCACCCCGTAGGGCACGATGCGGTAGTGGCGGCCGGAGAAATTCGACGGATTGCCATGGGTGAGATGGCCGCCCTGGGCCAGGTTCATGCCCATGACCGTGTCGCCGGGCTGGGCCAGCGCCAGGAAGACGGCGGCATTGGCCTGGGCGCCCGCATGAGGCTGGACGTTGGCGTAGTCGCAGTCGAAGAGGGCCATGGCCCGCTCGATGGCCAGACGCTCGGCCACGTCCACGTTTTCGCAGCCGCTGTAGTAGCGCTTTCCGGGATAGCCCTCGGCGTACTTGTTGGTGAGGACCGAGTTCTGGACGGCCATCACCAGGGGGCTGGCGTAGTTTTCCGATGCGATGAGTTCCACATGGTCTTCCTGGCGGTGCTGCTCGCTGTGCATGGCCTGGGCCAGCGGCGGATCGAAGTCTGCAAGTGTCTGGGTGCTGTCGTACATGGCGCATCTTTCCTGTATCCGGTGAGAGGAAGGTCCGGGCGAGCCCAGGCCGGTGCGTGGCGGCTGATGGTGGTGTGGGTCCTGCGCTCAGGCAGTGGCCAAGGGGTCCGTCGCGCGGCGAGAGCGCTGTGCGGCGGCCGTCGGTGCCAGCAGATGCGCGACGCGCGCCACGATCTCGTCGATCTGGGCTTCATCGCAGACCAGCGGCGGCAGTAGCCGGATGGTGCTCTCGCGTGTCACGGTGATCAGCAGCCGCTGCCGGGCCAGCGCCTGTCCCACCAGCGCCTGGCAGTTGTGGTTCAGCTCGATGCCCGCCATCAGGCCCAGGCCGCGCACGGCCAGCACGTCGGGGTGGCCATGCAGTGCCTGGTGCAAGCCATTGAGCAGTCGGCGTCCCAGGCGCTCGGCACGGGCGGGAATGCTCTCGCGCTCCATGATGTCCAGGACCGTGCAGCCGACGCGGCAGGCCAGTGGATTGCCGCCGAAGGTGGACCCATGCCGGCCTGGCGAGATCAGGCTGGCGGCGGATCCTCGCGCCAGGCAGGCACCGATGGGCACGCCATTTCCCAGCGCCTTGGCCAGGGTCATCACATCTGGCACGATGCCCGCGTGCTGGTGGCCGAACCACGCGCCGGTGCGTCCCAGGCCGGTCTGGATCTCGTCGAGCATCAGCAGCCAGCCGTGCGCGTCGCAGAGGTCGCGCAGCTGGCGCAGATAGTCGGCACCGGCCACGCGGATGCCGCCTTCGCCCTGCACGGGCTCGATCAGCACCGCCACGATGTCGTCGTACCGGGCTGCGGCCTGGCGCACGGCCTCGATGTCGTCATAGGGGACGCGCACGAAGCCCGGCATCAGCGGCTCGAAGCCGCGCTGCTTGGCCGGGTTGCCGGTGGCCGACAGCGTGGCCAGCGTGCGCCCGTGAAATCCGTTGTCCATGACCAGGATCTGCGGGTGTGCGACCCGCCGGCCATGGCCGTGCAGCCTGGCCAGCTTGAGCGCGGCCTCGTTGGCCTCTGCGCCCGAATTGCAGAAGAAGGCCGACTGCATGCCCGCCAGGCGGCACAGACGCTCGCCCAGGCGTTCCTGCCAGTCGATGCGAAACACGTTAGAGGTGTGCAGCAGCAGTCCGGCCTGCTCGGCGATGACTGCGGCGATCTCGGGATGGGCATGGCCCAGGCTGGTCACGGCCACGCCGGCGATGGCGTCCAGGTATTGCGTGTCTTCGGCGTCCCAGAGCAGGGCGCCTTGTCCGCGCACGAAAGAGACCGGCTGTCGGGCATAGGCCTTCATGAGGGAAGAGTCGGGCAATGGCATGTCGTTCTGCATGGTGTGGTTCTCAGGGGGAAAAGATGTGTGCGGCCGTCTCAGGGCTGCGCGGGGTCCGGGTCGCCGGCCGGCCAGTAGAGGCTGTCGGGTTGGGTGCGCGCACCGAAGATGGCCTGGCCGACACGTACCACGGTGGCGCCTTCCTCGATGGCGATCTCGAAGTCGCCGGACATGCCCATGGACAGCTCCTCAAGTCCTATGCCGGATGGCGCATCCTGGCGCAGCCGCTCTTGCAGGTTGCGCAGCAGCACGAAGCACCGCCGCACGCGCTCGGCTTCGCTGGAGAACAGCGCCAGCGTCATCAGGCCGCGCACGCGCAGCGCCGAGAAGCCGGGCAGTGCCCACAGGAAGTCCTCGACCGCATCGGGTGCCAGACCGTATTTGCTGGCCTCTCCCGAGGTATTGACCTGAACGAACACGTCCAGCGAGCGGCCTTCGACCTGCAGGCGGCGGTCCAGCGCCTCGGCCACGCGCAGGTTGTCCAGCGCCTGGAATTCACTGGCAAAACGGGCTACCAGCTTTGCCTTGTTGGTCTGCAGATGACCGATGACGGACCACTGCAGGTCGGGAAGGTCCTGCATGGCTTCCCACTTGCCATAGGCCTCCTGGACCTTGTTCTCTCCCAGCATGAGGCAGCCTGCGGCATGGGCCAGGCGCAGGCTGGATTCGGGCTTGGTCTTGCTCACCGGCAGCAGGCGCACGCCGGCGGGGTCGCGCCCGGCGCGGCGGCAGGCTGCGGCGATGCGCGCCTGCACGGTGGCCAGGTTGCACCGGAAATCTTCCACGGTTTCGGCCTGCGGGTAGCGGCCGTGCTGGTCGTGACGTGTCAGGGTGTCGCAGGTGGTGTCTTGTGTGGCAAGCATGGGTCACATCCTCTTGATGGCGGCACCGGTGCCGGTCTCGCTGCGGGCGGCCCGGCGCGGCCATTGGCCGTTGAGCACGGCGTGGGCCACGAGGCCGATCACCAGCCCCCAGAAGGCGCCGCCAATGCCCAGCATCGTGATGTTGGCCGCAGCGGCCAGGAAGGTGATCAGCGAGGCTTCACGTGTGGAAGGGACAGCCAGGGCGCTGGCCAGGCTGCCGCCGATGGTGCCCAGCAGCGCCAGGCCCGCCAGCGTGGTGATGAAAGTGGCGGGAAACGCCATGAACACGGCGGCCAGCGTGACCCCGAACACGCCGACCAGGATGTAGAACACCCCGGCCGCAACGCCCGCGATCCAGCGCCGGGACGGCTGCTCATGCGCCTCCTTGCCAGTGCAGATGGCGGCGGTGATGGCGGCGATGTTGAAGGCGTGCGAGCCGAAGGGCGCCATCAGCAGCGAGCCAAGGCCCGTGAGCGTGACGATGGGATTGGCGCTGGTCCTGAAGCCGTCGTTGCGCAGCACCAGCATGCCCGGCATGTACTGGCCGGTCAGCGTGATCAGGAACAGCGGCAGGGCCACGCTCAGCAGCGCATTCAGGGTGAATTCGGGACGGGTGAACACGGGGGCTGCCAGGCGCAGCGCCAGGCCCGACAGGTCGATGCGGTCCTGTGCCAGCAAAAAGGCCAGCCCGATTGCCAGGATGCCGACAACGGCGTAGCGTGCCGTCATCCGCTTGAGGACCAGATAGGTCACGATCAGCAGGCCGGCCAGGGTCGGGTCCACGCTCATGCCTCCCAAGGCCTGGATCCCGAACTGCAGCAATATGCCCGCCAGCAGTCCCGAGGCCACGCCCGACGGGATCCGCCGGATCACGCGCTCGAACCAGCCCGACAGCCCCAGCAGCACGAAGGCCGCGGCCGAGACCACGTAGGCACCGACGGCCTCGGCATAGGGCGTGGTGGCCAGGGCGGTCACCAGGAACGCTGCGGCCGGCGTGGACCAGGCGGTGATGATGGGCTCGCGCGAAAGCCAGCTCAGGACCAGGCCGGTGATGCCGACGCCGATCGAAATCGACCAGACCCAGGAAGCCGTGAGCTCTGGGCTCAGACTGGCTGCCTGGGCTGCCTGGAATACGAGTATGAAGGTGCCTCCGTAGTTGACGATGACCGAGATCAGTCCGGCCAGCACGGGATGCACGAGGTCGCTGAATCGAAAAGAGAGATACGTGCCCGGTGAAGGCGTGGGGTTCTCGGTTTCCATGGGTGGGTTGGTTTGTGCAGATGTCGAAGTGGTTTTTATAGCGAAGGAGTGGACTATTGGATCAATACACTTTCGTCCAATGTTTCAGACCACTTTGAAGTGGTTTCACCCTGTGCGTGTCGATAGAATGGCCTGCCACATGCTTGGCCATGAGTGAATAGGAGCAGACCGCATGAGCAAGACTTTCGAGCTGGAGACGCTCAAGATCCGGATGGGTGATGCGGACCTTGGACAGCTGGACCTGCATCAGCGGGTGCAGCGCGCCATGCGCGCGCTGATCCTGGACGGGGTACTGCTGCCCGGTCTGAAGCTCCCGGCCACGCGCTCGCTGGCGGACTCGCTGGACATGGCCCGCGATACGGTGGAAAGCGCCTACACGCAGCTGCACAGGGATGGCTTCATCGTCCGGCGTCAAGGCTCGGGCAGCTATGTCTCCGAGACCATCGGCACGCCGCTGCGGGGGCGTGCCTCCCGGTGCGCCAGACCACTCGAGCAAGAGCGAAGCGTGCCCGTGGCCGGTGCCGGCCTGAGCCGGCGCGGCCAGGCCATTGTGGACGGCGGAGGCATTACCGACCAGCAGACCATTCGGGCCTTTGCCACCGGCCTGCCCGAGACGCGCACCTTTCCCACCGATGTCTGGGAGCGCCTGCAGCGCCAGGCGCTCAAGGACTACCGCGCCAGCGTCCTGCTGCACGGCGACCCGCAAGGCGCCGAGCCGCTGCGCAAGGCCATTGCCACCTACCTCAACCTGGAGCGCGGCGCCAAGGTGGGGGCCGAGCAGATCGTGGTGCTCAGCAGCACGCGGCAGGCGCTGTTCCTGTGCGCGCAGCTGCTGGTGGACGCGGGCCGGCCCGTCCTGCTGGAGAACCCCGGCTACTTCGGGGCCCGGAAGGCGTTTGAATCGGCCGAGGCCAAGGTCCTGCCCATCGATGTGGATGCCCAGGGCATCCGCACCGACCTGTTGCGCGCCGACCGCAGCGGCGCCACCTGCGTCTACGTGACGCCCTCGCACCAGTACCCCACGGGCGTCACCATGCAGCTGGAGCGCCGGCTGGACCTGATCCGCTGGGCCTTTGAGAGCGGCCGCTGGATTATCGAGGACGATTACGACAGCGAATTCCACTACGACGGCATGCCCACGGCCTGCGTGCAGGGCCTGGACAAGTACGCGCGCACCATCTACATCGGCACCTTCGGCAAGACCCTGTACCCGGGCCTGCGCATGGGCTACATGGCCTTGCCGCAGCCACTGGTGCGCCCCTTTGTCCAGGCGCGCAGCATCATGGATGGCCATACGCCGCAAATCCAGCAGCTCACGCTGGCGCGCTTCATGGAAGACGGCCACTACAACTCCCACGTGCGGGCCATGCGCAAGCTGTATGCGGGCCGGCGCGAGGTCATCCTGGAGTCCATAGGCAAGCACCTCGCCGGCATCGTCACCGCGCCCCGGCCCCAGGGCGGCATGCAGGTGCCCTGCCTGCTGGAGCCCGGCTGGTCGGAGGAAGACACCATTCGCTGCGCGGCCACGGCCGGCGTGCTGCTGCAGGGGCTCAGCCGCCTGTATGCGGGCGAGCACCGGCAGCCGGGCTGGCTGCTGGGCTACGCCTCGCTGACGGCCTACGAGATCGAGGCCGCCGTGTTGCGCCTGGCCAACGCGCTGCGCAAACCCTGAAATGGGACCCCCACGCTCCCCCGCTCCGCGTGGTCCGCTGCCCCCCGAGGGGGCGCTTTTCATATTGGGGCGGCCCGGCGATGAAAAGGTGGAAAGCTTGGGACGCTGCATGCCTCAATGGGGCAGGGGAAAGCGGCCGGTCAGGTCGGACACGCCTTCGTGGATGGACCGGAGCGTGCGCGCATTCATGGTGCCGCTGCGCGGGCCGCCCAGTGCGGCAAGAATCCCGGCGAATCCGCTCTGCCGCGATGGCATCCCAGGCCGCGCTGCCTGCCTGTTGAAGATTCAGTGAATTGATTTTGGGGAGCGATAAATCGTCCATGCCGCACTGGCTGTCCTGAGAACGGAATGCAGGGAAATTGGCGCTGCCCGGGTTCTGGCGGGATTTGAAAGAACCGTAGCGCAACGGCTATCGGCAGTCCATAGAGCAAGGCGGGCTTGATTCCGACCACGTTCGGAGAGTCGGGCAGACCACGCAAGGTGGCATGCCGATGTAACTCATGGGAAAAAGCGGTCTGGTTTATTCCTGGAAATAGGTCGGTTGGAGTCCATCGTGCCTCCATAAAATTCGCCGCCAGACGTTGAAATTCATGAGGTCCAATATCGCAGGAAATCATCCGCAATCTGCAGCCGGGATGATTCATTCAAGGCGAAATAATGGCGGATCAAGAAAATCCATGACATACAGCACATCGAGGCCTTCACGCCGCCTGCCGCATCCACCGCCCAGCCAGGCGAGACCGCGCAGGCATGCCGGCCGCAGATCGCGCACAGCGGGCAGATTGTCGAAGCCGCGTCCGGCGAAAGCCTGCTGCACGTTCCCCTCGGCGGGCCATATCCACATCGGTCTCAAGCCCGGTGTCTGACTGGCACTGCACGTTCCAAGCCTCCCTCCTGCATCCAGCTGAGTTCCTCCCATGAAAAAAGCCATTGCCCTGCGCCATATCCACTTCGAGGATCTGGGCACCCTCCATGCAGAACTCGCCTGCCACGGCTACGAAGTGCAGTATGTCGATCCCACCGTGGGACAGCTCGACATCCTGGACCTGACGCGCACCGACCTGCTGGTTGTTCTGGGCGGCCCCATCGGAGCTTGTGACGAGGCCCTCTATCCCTTCATCGCAGAGGAGCTCGCCATCGTGCGCCGCTGGCTGGACAGCGGCAAGCCCCTGCTGGGCATCTGTCTGGGTGCACAGCTGATTGCGCGCGCCCTGGGCGCCCGGGTCTATCCCCTGGGAGTCAAGGAAATCGGTTTCTCGCCGCTGAACCTCAGCGATGCGGGCCTGGCCTCGCCGCTGCAGAAGCTGGACGGCGTGCCCGTGCTTCACTGGCATGGCGATCAGTTCGACATACCAGAAGGCGCTGTCCATCTGGCGAGCACACCCATCGGAGCCAACCAGGCCTTTGCGGTGGGCTCCCGGGTCCTGGGTCTGCAGTTCCATCTGGAGGCCGATGCGGCTCTGTTGGAGCGCTGGCTGGTCGGCCATGCCTGCGAGCTGGGCGTGGCCGGGGTTGACCCGCGCAGACTGCGTGCCGATGCTCAGAAATACGGCAGTCAGCTGTCGCTGGCCGCGCATGGCGTGCTCGCGGACTGGCTCGCCAATCTGGCCTGCGGGCGTTGACCTTCAGGCCCACCGGGCGCTGGGCGCAGGGCGCAATAGGCGGGCAGGGTCTGATCCGGCTCGACGCCAGGGCGACTGGAAACAGCATCCATGTGCAATCGCACATTTTTGGGCCACTTCGAAATTTGTAGCGAAAAGTCGTTGTAGAATTCGATCCGCCGTAGGGGAATCGCCAAGCTGGTTAAGGCACTGGATTTTGATTCCAGCATGCGAAGGTTCGAATCCTTCTTCCCCTGCCAAAATTCAAAACCCTGCTCATCACCGTGAGCGGGGTTTTTCATTTGTCGTAGGCGTGAATCGGACCGGGCATGCCAGCCAGCCTCGGGTTTCATCATCTGCCAGGCATGCGCAGATTGCAGATCGAGCTGCCGGAGCACAGCCGGGGCATGGCGGATGACCGGGCTGCCGCGCTTTCTGATGGGTTGCGGCGGCTAAGAGCGGCGCGCCGATTCAATGAATGGACTAGGGTAAGTACTTACCGCTTGCAGATAGTTGCGGTAAACCAGCCAAACTTACCGAACGTTTTCGCCGTATCGTCGGCGATTTGAAGGGGCATGGGAAAACAGCCAGTAGACTCCTCGCTCTTTTGTGTCGCTGTGATTCAATGAGTGCTCTTGGGTCTTTGTGAGCTAGCGTGAATGCCTGCTGCAGAAGCCCGATCTCGGTTGCCATCCGGCCGAAGGCATCGCAGCGTGTTCTTGCCCTGGCCACAAGCACAGGCAAGTGCAGATATGTTGAATATCTTGCCGGGATGAAACAGATGTATACAAACGGTCCATCTGAAAAGACAAGCTCGCAACCCGAATGGGTTAGCTGACACAATCACTGGCAATTCGGTGCAGCGAAAGCTTGCGCCATGCGTTCGGCCGATCGCAGACAGGGACACAAGCAGCCTGGCCATCGAATGGCTGCAGCTGGCGCAGGGAGTTCCTGGGGGTGGGTATCTGGCGCAGCGTTTGCGTAAGAGCACGGCAAGATTTGGATAGACAAGGTATGGAATATCGACTGGATGAAACGGATCGCCAGCTGCTGCGCCTGCTGCAGACCAATGCGCGCGCCTCGACCGCGCATTTGGCCCGGCAGATGAATCTGGCACGCACCACGGTGGTCGCTCGCATTGCCAAGCTGGAGCAGGAAGGCGTGATTGCCGGATATGGCGTCCGCCTTGGCTCGCGCATGGAGCAGTCTGCCGTGCGCGCCTACTGCGGCATCCGCGTCCAGCCCAAGACCGCCACTTCGGTGATGCAGGCACTCAACCGTTTCACCGAGGTGGAAGAGGTGTCGGCCGTCAGCGGACAGTATGACTACATGGTGTTTGTGCGCTGCGAGAGCAATGAGAAACTGGATGCGTTGCTGGATCGCATCGGCCTGATCGACGGCATTCAGCAGACCTATACCTCGGTGGTGCTGAGCCGCAAGATCGACCGCCGCACCACGGCCGAGGTGGTCGGCGAGACTTCGGCCCCTTGAATGCGTCACGCACCGGATGCAAGAGCGCCCGGTCCATGCCGGGCGTTTTTGCATTTCGCAGCTGAGCGAGGGCAGTGCGGGCTGATGCGCATCGTCCCTGGTGTTCCGGCTCTCAGTCCACAAAGACCTTGGGAGCGCCAGCCTCCATGCGCCCAATCACGGCCGCATCGGCAAACCCGCTGCCGGCGAAGACCTCTAGCACCTGCGAAACGGCATCGGCAGTGCAGGACACCAGCAGGCCGCCGGAGGTCTGGGGGTCGGTCAGCAGCGCTTTCTGAGCGTCGGTCACGGACGAAGCCAGTTGAATGTGCTCCCCATACGATGCCCAGTTGCGTCCGGAGGCGCCTGTGAAAATACCTTGCGCCGCAAGTGCCTGAACGCCCGGGAGCACAGGCAGACTGGCGCTGTCGATGCGCGCGCTGAGCTGGGCGCCACGGGCCAGTTCCAGGCCGTGGCCCAGCAGGCCGAAGCCGGTCACATCGGTCAGTGCGTGCACGCCGTCCAGCTTGGCAAGCTCGGTGCCGGGGCGGTTGAGCTTGGTGGTCGCCTCCACCATGGCACGGTAGCCTGCCTCGTCGAGCAGATTCTTCTTGAGCGCGGCCGAGAGAATGCCCACGCCCAGCGGCTTGCCCAGAATCAGCACATCGCCATCCTTGGCATCGGCATTGCGCTTCATTTGCCTGGGATTGACGATGCCGATACCGACCAGACCGTAGATGGGCTCGACCGAATCGATGGAGTGGCCGCCCGCCAGCGGAATGCCGGCATCGCGGCAGACCGATTCACCGCCTTCGAGAATCCTGGCGATGACATCGTGCGGCAGGACATTGATAGGCATCCCCACGATGGCCAGCGCCATCAGCGGCGTGCCGCCCATGGCGTAGATATCGGACAGTGCGTTGGTGGCGGCAATGCGGCCGAAGTCATAGGGATCGTCGACGATGGGCATGAAGAAGTCCGTCGTCGCCACAATGGCCTGCTCGTCATTGATCTTGTAGACGGCCGCATCGTCGGCGGTTTCCGTGCCCACCAGCAGGTCGGGGAAAAACTGCTTGGGAAGATTGCTTCGGGCCAGCAGCTCCGACAGCACGCCAGGTGCAATCTTGCAACCGCAGCCGCCTCCATGGGAGAGAGACGTCAGGCGCGGGGTTGCGGGGGGGGTGGTTTCTTGCGTGGTGTTCATGTCCATCCAGACGGCAGGCAGCGCATGGCTGCGGTATCGGTAGCGATGTTTGTGCTCTGTCAGAAGTTCATCCTGAACGCACAGTAGGCTCTCATTATTGTCTGACTGGGGGGGCGGTCGGCAACTGGTCGTCGGCTTTGCCAAGAATGTGCAGCGCAGGGGAGCGCTATTCCCGGGATTGCTGGCGAAGACCTGGATTCATGAATGGGTGCATTTTTCAGCAACCAATTTTTGAATCAGATTCAGATTATTCCGATGATTTAGGATTTTTGGGATATTGATAATATTCGTCCTCATTATCATGATTGGCTTATTCATGTCGGATTATTTAATTCGCTAAACCGAATATCTTCTCTGATAGATTTTTCAATCAGCCCTCGATGACTGTTGTTGATACGCGACTTTGTAATAAATTTTATTTATTCATTTTTATAAATTGATAGTTGATTCACAATGTAATTCAATGTGAATCGGGGGTATTGGGTGGCTGTAATAAGGTTTTGCTTATGTTTTCATTTATAATCGACCGCTTGGATTTCAGTGCATCTTGAGTCCAAAAGAACGAGGATTCATCTTGGACTCAGCCCCATCTTCTGGTGCGATCTCCGCGCCGCGCAGTTCACTTTCCGTCACTTTTGCGGTCTGGAACGCACTTTTCCTGCGCGAAGCCGTTGCGCGCCTGAGCGCCACGCGCGGAGCCTGGGTGCTCATCGTGCTGGAACCGGTGTTGCATGCATGCTTCATGCTGCTTCTTTACTCAGTTTTACGCGCACGTTCTGTTGCAGGGGCTGATGTGGCGGTGTGGCTGGTGTTGGGGGTGACTGGTTACTTTACGGTTCAAAACGTCTTCCAGCGCGCCATGGGTGCAGTCGATGCCAATAGGGCCTTATTTGCATATCGTCAAGTTCGCCCTGTCGACACGGTGATTGTTCGAGCAGGTCTTGAAGCGCTTTTAGGTTTTCTGATATTGAGCTCACTGCTTGGTATTCTTGCTCTCCTTGGACATTCTATTATTCCAGATTCAACGCTGGAGGTTATGCTGGCCTTCATCGGGCTAATGCTGTGCGCCCTGGGGGTTGGGCTTGTTTTATCTGTTCTAAGTGATTTGGTTCCCGAGGCCGGGAACTTAATGATGTTTCTGTTTCGTCCGTTATATTTTCTGTCGGGTGCCATATTTCCATTGGCGGCAATACCTGTTCAGTATAGAGAGTGGGCTTTTTATAATCCATTTGCACATGGCCTAGAGCTATTTAGAGGTGGTTTTTTTTCTGTTTATCATCAAGCACCAGAAGCAAATTTTGAGTATCTTTTTGGCTTTGCTGCTGTTTCTATTTTTCTTGGTCTGGCATTGCAGGTGCGATTTTCTAATAAGCTGAGGGCACAATGATTCTTGTGAGTGAGGTGCACAAGCGCTACCAGACGCCACACGGTGCAGGCCGCTGGATACTAAAAGGTGTCAATCTTGTTATTCCGGCTAATATCAGCGTAGGCTTGGTGGGGCGCAATGGCGCCGGAAAGTCAACGTTGCTCAACTTGATTGGTGGAGTGGATACACCAACACGTGGAACGGTAGAGAGGCGTAGCCGAGTTTCCTGGCCTATGGGCTATGGCGGCGGCCTGCAAGGCTCTCTGACAGGCCGCCAGAATGCCAAGTTTGTTTCTCGTCTGCATGGATTCGATTCGGCGCAAGCTATGGCCGAAAAGATTGCCTACATACAAGAGTTTGCCGAATTGGGCTCATCCTTTGATGAGCCCGTTCGTACTTATTCTTCGGGCATGAAGTCCCGCTTGCAGTTCGGCCTTTCTCTGGCATTTGATTTTGATGTGTATATCTCGGATGAAGCCACGTCAGCGGGCGATGCCTCATTCAGAAAAAAAGCGTCTGACGCTTTCAAGCGTATTGCGGATCGCTCGGGACTTATCATGGTTTCGCACAGTGATGGAACTTTGCGCGAATTTTGCCAGGCCGGAATCTGGCTTCATGAAGGCCAGGCCCATTGGTTCGACAGCATCGAAGACGCCTTGAAGAATTATAAAGACAGTATTTCCAAATGACCGATTTCTTAAAAAAAGATGGCCTCAAAGCCTATTGCAAAGCCATATGGCGCTTGAAGGCGCTCGCAATTGCTTTGTGCGCATCAGTGTTGGCGATTATCTATTGGGGATTTATCGCTTCTGACCGCTATGTCTCAGAGGCTCGCGTGCTGATTCAGCGCACCGACATGGCAGCTTCGCAGGCCATGGATTTCAGCTCGCTCTTGGCTGGCGGAGATGGAATCTCGCGTGCCGATCAGATGCTGCTGCGCGATCGGTTGCTGTCGGTCGACATGTTGCTGCAACTGGACAAGGAGCTGAACCTGCGCGAGCACTACAGCGGCCACGACCATGACGTGCTGTCGCGCATGTTCTTCCATGACGCGTCTCTGGAATTCTTTCACCGGCATTTTCTCTCGCGCATCAGCGTGGAATATGACGAGTACGCGGGTGTGCTGGTCATCCAGGCCCAGGCCTATGACGCCGAAATGGCCCGCAAGATCACCAGCGCACTGCTGCATGAGGGCGAGCGTTACATGAATACGCTGGGCCACCAACTGGCCCAGGAGCAGGTGAACTTTCTCGAAAAGCAGGTCAAAGTGCGCGGTGAGCATGCGCTGGACGCGCGCCAGCGTGTTTTGGCCTTCCAGAATGCCAAGGGTTTGATCTCCCCTCAGTCCGCTGCCGAGAATCTGGCGGGTGTGGTCAACAAGCTGGATGAGCAACTGACCGAACTCAGCGCGCGCAAGACGGCGCTGCTCGGCTATCTGGCCCCGACGGCACCTGCGGTCGTGGAGGTCGATTTGCAGATCCAGGCCGTGGAAAAGCAGATCAAGACGGAAAAAGCCCGGTTGACCAGTGCCAAGGGGCAGTCGCTGAACAAGACCGTTGAGGAATACCAGCGCCTGGAGCTTGAGGCGCAGTTCCAGCAGGATGCCTACAAAAGTGCCCTGGTCGCACTGGAAAAGGGCCGGGTGGAGGCAACGCGCACCTTGAAGAAGGTGCTGGTGCTGCAAAGCCCGTCGATGCCGGAATACCCTCTGCGCCCCCGCCGCCTCTACAACATCGCCACCTTTATTCTGGGGGCCTTGCTGCTGGCCGGCCTGGTGCAATTGCTGGTGTCCATCGTGCGCGATCACCGCGACTGATTTTTGATTTTTTCGAGTTTTATCATGCAACGTTTTATCGCGCGTACCTGTGTCGGCCCGGCAGTCGCGGTGCTGCTGGCCGGTGTAGTTCCGGTCCAGGCACAGGTTTCCCAAAATGGCTCCAGCGCGGATGCATCGGCATCCAGTGTTGATCCCTTCCAGATCAATCAGGCCTTGGGTTTGCTGCCTTCTGGTGCCGCCTCCGGCGACGCATCGGCAAGTCGCTCTGCCGCTGTGGTGCCCATGCAGGCCCCCGTGCTGCCGCAAGCCCCCCAGACCGCCGATTACACCGCCAACCTCAGCAGTGATGTCTTTGGTGCAAACCTGTTTACCGGCAATTTTGCGCGTGCCGGGGCAACCCAGTTCAACCCGGATTATCTGGTGGCGGTGGGCGACCGCATTCATTTACGGTTGTGGGGCGGCTTTACCTTTGACAGCGTGGCGGCCGTGGACCCGCAAGGCAATATCTTTCTGCCCCAGGTCGGGCCGATCAAGGTGCTGGGCATTGCCAACAAGAACCTGCAGCAGCAGGTGGAAGCCGCCGTGCGCCGCGTGTTCCGCGCCAATGTGTACAGCTACGCCAGCCTGGCGGCCGCGCAGCCGGTGCGCATCTTTGTGGGCGGCAATGTCATGCGTCCGGGCCTGTACAACGGCACCAGCATGGACAGCCTGCTCAACTACCTGGATCAGGCGGGCGGTATCGACCCCGAGCGCGGCAGTTTCTTGACCGTGCAGGTCAAGCGAGGCAGCTCGGTACGAGCCACCTTCAATCTCTACGACTTTCTGCTCAAGGGCCAGTTGCCGCTGCTGCAGCTCAATGATGGCGATGTGATTTTTGTCCCACCGATTGCCAATCGGGTGCGCGTTTCGGGCCTTGTGAATAACGCCAAGCGCTTTGAGTTTGCCCAGGGCTCTGAAACCGTTGCCCAGTTGATGCAACTGGCCAAGCCACAGGCCCAGGCCACCCATGTGCGCATTGCGCGCAATACCGGTACCGTGAAGAACACCGAGTACTACCCGCTGCAGGAGGCCAATGCACTGGTACTGCAGAACGGTGATGAGCTGGAATTCACTGCCGACAAGAAGCCCGGCACCATTACCGTGCGCGTCGAAGGCGAGCATATGAATTCACAGGAATATGTGCTGCCGTATGGAACTCGACTGGGGGCGCTGATGCAGGGCATTCAGACCTCGGCAGATGCCGAGCCTGAAAGCATTCAATTGTTCCGCCAAAGCGTGAAGGATAGGCAGAAGGAAATGCTGGCTACCAGCCTGCGCAGCCTTGAGACTGCTTTGCTTACCGCTCGCAGCGGTAGTGTCGATGAGGCACGCTTGAGACAGGAAGAGGCAAACCTGACCTTGCAATGGGTGGAACGCGCCAAGAAGGTGGAGCCCACCGGCCAGGTGCAGATTGCCCAGGCGGCCCAGCGCGACAATATGTTATTGGAAAACGGCGATGTGATTCGCATACCGCGCAAGGACGGCCTGGTTCTGGTCAGCGGGGAAGTTCTTTTTCCCAATGCCGTGGCATTTGATGGCTCTTTGAGCCTCAAGGAATATATCGACCGCGCTGGCGGATTTACCCAATCCGCAGACAACGCCCGCGTAGTGGTTGCCCATCGCGATGGTGCGTTCCAGCAGGTTGATACCAGCAAGCTGTTTGCTGATGCCTCTATCAAGGCCGGTGATCAGATTCTGGTATTGCCACGGGTTGATGAGAAAAAGCGCCAGTTCTGGAAGGACATGACTCAGATCATGTACCAGATTGCCATCAGCGCAAAAGTTGTGTTTGGTCTGTGAATATTTCGAGTTGTGAATCTATGAAAGCCCTGTACATCCTAGAGCCCGCTATCGAGCTGGGAAATCCCGAGTTTCGCTTCGCCACTCTGCGTAGCTCACTTGTTCATCAGATTAAAGCGCTGCGCTCCAATGGCGCTGAAACCCACCTGATTGCTGGCGAGGCTGTGGCCAGTCGCGCGATGCAGGATGGGTATTTGGAAGAGCTTAACTCTGTTTCTGCAATTGACCACTTCGAATGGACACAGGGCGAGAACTCCTTTGAGCGCTCTATGCGCCATCAAAGCAAGAATTACAAAGAAGGAGAAGTTGAACGTCTGCGCAAAATCATTGAGGCGCAACTGCCGAGTGATTTCTCGCCAGACATCATCTTTGTTTGGGAGTCGCCGATGTACTTCTTGGAAGAGATATTCCCAGGGGTGAAGATCATCTACCAGATGCCCGGCTTCTTCTCACGATCTCCTTTTCCGGAACTGGTCAAATTTGATAATGGCCTTTTGGATAAGGCTTCTGATGCCGTTTGCATTGAAGGCAAGCAGCCTCATGTGGACGAGGCGTTGGAGCAACTGCGCTCCCAGGACAAGAGCTTTTTCCAGTCTTTGAACCTTGTCGAACCACTGGTCAGCGGAATTAAGCATAAGTTCCAAGGACTGGTGCTATTACCGCTTCAAATCGATCATTACTTCATGGTCGACTACCTGCTTCAACGTAGAAGTCAATTCGACATCGTATTGGATTTGCTGCAGAAAACTCCATCGAATATTGGGGTTCTGGTAACTAATTATTGGTCTGGCAATTTGCGCAGCGCTGTGCTGAGCGCAGAAAATGTCCGCTATTTGCGCAATAAGTTCAGCAATTTTGTCTACATCGAGAAGTTCAATACTATCCAGACAGTGTCACAGTTGCTGCTGCCGCTGGTGGATGGGGTCTACACCATATCCTCCTCAGTGGGGTACCAAGCGGCTTACTGGGGCAAGCCGGTGTTCTCCGTGGGTGCCAGCCATATCACCAAGTACAACACGGCAGCTCACCTTGAGGACTTTTTGCATCAGGTGGCAAAAAATATCAGTTTTTACCAGGATGACCTGATTAAGCGAGACATCTTAGGCTCTCACTTTCCCGCAGAGTGGATCAAGGACAAGCCCGGGCATTTCACCGCGTGGATTGAAGCGTTCACCAGCCCGACCCAATCCAGCCCTTGGACCTCTGATTCCCAGTTTTTGCAAGACTTTACGGCTTTGCGTCGCGAGCAGGCTTATCTACGTCATTCAGGTTTCGAAAAAACAATTAATGGGGCGCACACACTGACGCACTGTGCCGACCTCTCTGCACAGATTCGCAAGCACGACATCATATCGTTTGATATTTTCGATACCTTGTTGTTTCGTCCATTCAAACGTCCGTCGGACATGTTCGATTTCATGGCGGAAGATGCCGCCAAGCTGATCCGTCGTAACGATCTTCATTTCAAGGATGTTCGTCGGCAGAGTGAAAAACTTGCCTTCGAAGCGGCCATTGGCCGCGAAGAAGGGGAGACCCACATTGATGAAATTTATGAGCATTTCCAGGTTTTGACGGGATGTAGTTTTGAAGAGGCTGAACAGGTCAAGGCATTGGAAATGCAACTGGAATATGACCTGCTCTATGAACGAAAGAGTGCCCGAACTGCATTTAATCAAGCTGTCAGCATGGGAAAGCGGGTCATTGTCATTTCCGACATGTACCTGCCTCAGGAGTTTTTAGAGAAAATTCTCCTGAAAAATGGCTATCAAGGCTATGAGCGTATTTTTGTTTCAAGCCAGGTAAAGCAGAAAAAACATAGTGGTCGCTTGTTCGATCATGTGCTCAAGGAGTTAGGAGTTCCAGCTGCGTCGATTTTGCATGTTGGTGACAATCTTCAAGCTGATGTGATAAAAGCCAAAGAGAGGGGTATTAAGCCTTTCCACTTGGTTAAGGCTTCAGAGGTCTTCGAGAAGAGCGATTCCTATAAATCCATCTGGAGTCGCGATGAGGAGCGCCATAGTTTGGACGCTCAAATGCTGATTGCGATGGTGGGAAATACATTGCATGACAACCCTTATTTGCCGAGCCGCCGTGGAACTTTGTTCAGTGGAGATGCCTGGAGACTAGGTTACTATGGCTTCGGCATGTTCCTGTTAGGTTATGCCAAATGGATCATGGAGCAAGCTATTCGCGACAAAATGGATCGGTTGTACTTTCTATCGCGTGATGGCCTGATCATGAAGAAGGCCTACGATCTGTTGGCCAAGCATTACCCCAATGCTCCAAAAAGCCACTACCTGCTCTGCTCTCGTCGGGCGGTGAATCTGGCCAAGATCAAAGATGAATCCGGCATTATCGACTTGTTGAATGTGGACTATGCGCAGACATCGATGAGCCATCTGCTCAATGCACGCTTTGGTCTCAAGGACAGCGATGTGGATACAGACTTGCTTAAGCAGCACGGGTTGGCACTCGACTCGCGTGTGAATGCCAAGCATCGCCCTGTGCTCAAGGAAATCCTGCTTGCCCACAAACAGAAGATCTTTGCCATTGCCCAGCGTGAGCGCGAAAACTATCTCCAATACCTGGAAGATGAAAATTTGTTCGGAAATGGAAGCGTTGCCATCGTCGATATCGGCTATGCAGGTACCATGCAAGAGTCGCTTTACGAACTGACGGACCGTCGTAAGCCGATTCAAGGGTATTACTTGATGACTTTTCGTCAGGCATTACAGCGTGTGGAGAAGAAAGGCTTGTCTGCCAAGGCGTATCTGGCCAACTTTGTTGATCGTCACGATACCTTTCATCCATTCTGCAAATTTGTTCCTTTGTACGAAACTCTATTTTCCAACACAGAAACTACGTTTCTCAAGATGGAAAAGGACTGGAATGGTGCACTAAAGCCGGTTCATATGAACCGTTTCCCGCAGGAAGAAACACGTGAGAACGTGGTGACACGGGTACATGCCGGTGCGTTGGAGTTTATTGATGTCGCAAGCACTGTTTTTGGGCTATGGCTGCATAAAATCGATATTGAGCCAAATAAATCTATGCGCGTGCTTGATTGCTATTTCAGTACTCCTCACCCCATAGATATAAAAATAATGAAAGGCGTAGTTTTTGAGGATGCTTATGGTGGTGCTGGATTGAAAATTATTCTCCCGAATGATACTCAAGCGTCCCTGAATTGCGTCTGGAAGAATGCTCAGAAAATTTTGAATAGTGGAGCTGTTGTTCCGGAGAAAAAACCTGTTGCTGTTAAATCAATAAGAAATCGATATTTGGATATTGTATTTTTAAGAATTCTAAATGGTCGAAAGAAAGAGAAATATATTAAAGATCCCCAGGCATTTTTTAATGATTCTAAGTATTCTTTTTTAAGAATGGTTGGTAAAAATTATTTTGCATGATGTGGAGGGGATATGAAAAAATTCTTACGTACTGATCCTTTAGTTGATGTCATCAAAGAATATTATCAAAAATTATTATATTCTCAGATTGATCGGAGTGATGTACTAGCAATATGGGCTGATAAATCGAGAAATGTATTTGAGAGAGTTTCTGCATCTTTAAGATTAATAGATTTTGACTCATCTAATGTGAAAGGATATTTGGACTCCTATGATCTTTTGTATTCATTAGGGTTTGATGGTGACTCTTTAGATATTCTTCATGCATATTTGAATAGAAATGGATTTCATCCGTTAGTTGCAAGCAGGCTATTTGTTAGATATGTAAACTCGTGTCAGTTAGGTCGAGCTGTAAGATTTTTTGATAGCTATAGTGATTTAATAATTGAAGATGCGAAGTTAAATGAAAAGACTAGGCAAACTCTGATTTCTCTTTTTAGTGAGGTTGGTGACTTCAGCAGGCTTGCTCTTATAGGTGTTTCGTTTGAGGATACATGGAAGGCTGAGAGAATCCGCATTGTTAATGAGCTAAATTTATTGTCTTTAGATGAACAATTAGATTTTATTTTTAAGAGGATAGATGAAGGGCGATATGAGGAGGCGGATTGGGCAATATGGTCTGCTTATTCGATGGGGAGCAGGCAGCATGGATTTTATGAGCGATTGACCTGTGTCTTGCCTTATGAGACTGCGTCTTCTCGGCGGGTGGCTGCCTTTTCGCATGAGGCATACAATCTATTTCCTACAGATTCAGGTTTTATTGACCTTGCTATCCAGGCTTCTCTTCATCGAGGCGAGCTTTATGAAGCGCAAATTATTGTCCTTAAATCACTTGCTTTGGGATGTAAATCTCGTGAGATAGCATTGCATGCATTGCGGATGCAAGCCCTTTCTGGTAGCTCTATTTCTTTTGGTTTGCATGGCGACCTCGATCAAGAAGTAGAAAAAGTGCTGTCTATTAACTCTATTAGAAGATGGGGGGCGTGGGACCAGCGGGTTAATGGTCTGTATGATGAATTAGGACTACCTGCAGGTGGAATGGGTAGTGATAAGATAATAAAAAAGAGTTTTAATTTTTACGTTCCTTCTCCCACGCCATCCGTCGCAATATGTATCTCTGGCCAAATTCGCGGAAACTTAGATGATCTTTCATCTAATATTAAAACTTTTAAAAAAAATGTAGATGCAGATGTTTATTTAGACACCTGGGATCAGGCATCCTTAACTTCTGTGAGATTTAGTACAGTCGAGCGTCTATTGGGGAGAGACTTAACAAATGTGTTGCCTTTTGAGGCGCGTTCTCGTGATGGGTTTAGAAGAATTTTACCAAATACTTTAGAGGCTCTTATATCGCCGGTTGGATATTCCGTTGATGAAGAGTCCTTAAAGAAGTGTTTCGATTTTGCGAGTATTCGTCTGGAGAGTGCAGGTGCTTTTGAGGATTTATGTTCATCGAAATTCCCAGGATTGCGTTTGCATGGAACGTTCAATCAAGCCAAAATGTTCTACAAAATATGGAGCAGTTTTGAGCAAGTAAAGGAGTTGGAGAAACGTTCCGGTCGGCCTTATGATGTGGTAGTGAGGATGCGACCTGATAATTTGATAGAGCTAGAGGGCCTTTCAAGCATTATTGAGTCCTGTGCCAAAGGAGTGGATATTGCTTACGTTAATTATTTGGTTAACTTAGGTATTGGTGATAGATTTGCTATTGGCTCAAGGTCTGCGATGGAGATTTATTCTTCGATATGGCCACTTATTTCATCTAAAAATAGTTTTATTTACAATAAAATTATTGATAGACGGGCGAATCTTGGTGCTGAAATATTAATGGGTAATCATCTTGCTGCATTTGGGGTGGATGTCGCTATTGTCAAACCAAAGAAAGACCTTTTTATCAATAAATCTCCAATTAATGTGATTGATATCAAAGATGCGATTGAGAAAGATAGCCGCCTTGATACTGGATTTTTGATAAAGGATTTCGAGAAATTTTATATTGATAGATCTAGTTTAAAAAATTTTGTTTTTTCTTAAAAAATTGATTGTTTATAATGATAATTATTACTATGGCAGGTCTCAGCAGTAGATTTTCTAAAGCTGGGTATCAAGTTCCGAAGTATGCTCTTGAGCTAGATGGTATTACTCTTTTTGAGTGGGCGGTTCGCTCATTTGAGCATTATTTTGATTGCGAGCACTTTCTCTTTGTGGTTCGTCCGGATAATTTTTCTCAGTCATTTGTTGAAAATGCGGTAAAAAAGCTCGGGATCCGTAGCTACGAAATCTTCTGCTTGGACCGTGATACGCGGGGACAAGCAGAAACAGCATATCTGGCATTGCAGTCTCATGGCGATGACTTTCCGATAACGGTATTCAATATCGACACCATTCGCTATGACTATCGCAAGCCAGAGTTCCTGTCCGAGTGCGATGGCTACCTGGAGGTGTTCCGTGGTGAAGGGGAGCACTGGTCGTTTGTGGAGCCGGGCCTCGATGCGTCGGTGACTCGCACGACGGAGAAGGACCGTATTTCCGACCTGTGCAGCGATGGGCTGTACTACTTCAAGAGTCAACAACAGTTTTGCAGTATTTTTGAGCAAGCTATCGCAGCCAATGAGCAGGTGAAGGGTGAGTTCTATATTGCGCCGTTATACAACCGTTTGATCGAGGCCGGGGGAGTGGTCAAGTACGAGGTAATCAGTCCGGAGCAGATCGATTTTTGTGGTACTCCAGACGAGTATGAGGCATTGTTGAAAAAAAAGGCGCTGGCATGAAAAGAATCGTGATGGATCTGGATGAGACCATTTGCTCTACCGTGAATGGCGATTATGCCAACTCCATACCCAAGCCGGATGTAATAGAGCGCATGCGTGAATTCAAGGCGCAGGGATTTGAGATCGTGATCAGCACGAGCCGCAATATGCGCACGTATGAAGGCAATGTTGGCAAGATCAATGCCAATACACTGCCGATTATTGTCGGCTGGCTGGATAAGCACAAAGTGCCGTATGACGAGATATATACTGGAAAGCCTTGGTGTGGAACCGATGGTTTTTACGTGGATGATCGAGCTTTGCGGCCTGACGAGTTTGTGCAGTTGTCCGTGGAGGATATTCGGAAGCTGGTGGGGATCAAGAGATGATCGTCATCAACTCTGCCGCTTATGTAGTGCCGGAGTTCCGGAATGAGCTAGGAGCAATTCCTCCTTGCTTGCTGCCATTGGGAAATCAAAAGCTATTGCAGCATCAGGTGCGCGTCCTGCGGCGTTTTGAGGGTGAGCGCATTGTTGTGTCCTTGCCTTCCAGCTATGAGTTGACGCTTGACGAACGTGATTTGCTGGAAACGCTGAAGGTTGAGCTGGTAGCTGTACCGGATGGCTTTTCTCTGGCCGAGGCTTTGACCTATGTGCTCAATATTGCTGCCAATGGCGAGCATGGACTGCGTTTGCTGCATGGAGATACGCTGATTCTGGATTTGCCGCAAGCACTGGACGTTGTAGCGGTGGGACATTCAAGGGGTGACTACGACTGGGAGGTTGAGTCACATGAGGAGGGGCAGGTAGCTGACACTTTGGTGTGGTCAGGTTTTTTCGCATTTTCCAGCCAGCGGGAATTTTTGCGGGCTTTGGCGCTGAGCCGCGGTAATTTTGTGAAGGCAGTAAGACTGTACGGCCACACGCAATCCTTGACTGCAGTATCTTGCGAAGAGTGGTTCGATCTTGGGCATGTGAATACCTATTTCTCCTCGCGCTCCAAAATCACCACTCAGCGTTCATTCAATGCCTTGAAGATCAGTGAGGGCGTGCTGTACAAGACAGGCGTTCCTCCGGAAAAAATCGAAGCAGAAGAGCGATGGTTCAAGACCGTTCCGTTGGCGGTCAAGAAGTACACTCCCCATCTTCTGGATGCTGGAGCGCAGCCCGATGGTGGGCGCTTTTACGCATTGGAATATCTACCCTATTTGCCGCTGAACGAACTGTTTGTACATGGGCGCAACTCCGTTGACTTCTGGGTGCAGAAGTTTGCGTTGCTCAAGAAGTTTTTTGCGGATGCTCGCCAGGCTTGTCAGCTTGAGTCTTGCGCGCATGAGGATGTGTTGCGCGACGCAGTATCTCTGTACGAAGAGAAGACTGTGGCCAGACTGCGCAAGTACGAACAGGAGACGGGGTTTTCTCGTGATGCTGTGATTGCCAAGTATCAAGGGAAGCCATTGACGGTGGCTCAAGTCGTGCAGCATTGCGTAGGTCGTGCACTAACCATGCCCGTGGCTCCTTCCGTTCTTCATGGGGATTTGTGCTTTAGCAATATCTTGTTCGACTCACGTTCAGAGCGTCTAAAAGTCATTGATCCACGAGGCCTTAATTTCAAAGGGGACTTCTCGATTTATGGAGATCAGAAGTATGACTTGGCCAAATTGGCGCATTCGGTGATTGGTCTATACGACTTCATCATTGCAGGGCGCTATGCGATTGATTCGGATGCGGATGGCTATGACTGCATTCGATTCGAAATTGATCAGCGACTGGCAGCTGCGCAGAAAGTATTCCTGGACGTTCCCTTTATCGACGGTGTGCCAGTCCGAGAAGCCATGCCCCTGGTTGTATTGCTATTTCTCTCGATGCTGCCCTTGCATGACGATCGGCCAGATCGCCAGAAGGCCATGTTGCTGAATGCAGTGCGTTTGTATAAAGAGTTTTTTTGATCATGAATTTTGAAAAATCCCCTCTATCTAACTCGTCAAAATTTGTACTTTTTGGCGGCATCAATGTACTTGAGGATTTAGATTTTGCCTTGAGGTGCGCTGCGCACTACGTGGAAGTCACCGCAAAATTGGATATTCCTTATGTCTTTAAGGCTAGCTTCGACAAAGCCAATCGATCTTCCATTCATTCCTACCGTGGCCCAGGTCTGGAAGAAGGTTTAAGGATTTTTGAAGCGGTAAAGAAAGAATTTGGCGTTCCGGTGATTACCGACGTGCATGAACCCTGGCAGGCGGCTCCCGTAGCGGAAGTGGTGGACGTATTGCAGCTGCCGGCCTTTCTGGCTCGCCAGACCGATCTGGTGGTGGCCCTGGCCAAGACCGGCAAGCCCATCAATATCAAGAAGCCGCAGTTTTTGAGCCCTTCTCAGGTGCTCAATATCGTCGAGAAGTTCAAGGAAGCCGGCAACGACCAGCTCATGCTGTGCGACCGTGGCACCTGCTTTGGCTACGACAACCTGGTGGTGGACATGCTGGGCTTTGGCGTGATGAAGAAGGTGACGGGTGATTTGCCCATCATCTTCGATGTGACGCATGCGCTGCAGCAGCGCGACCCTAACGCAGGCGCATCGGGGGGGCGTCGTCAGCAGATCGTGGACCTGGCCCGTGCAGGCATGGCAACAGGGCTGGCGGGCTTGTTCCTGGAGGCGCACCCCGATCCGAACCAGGCCAAGTGTGATGGCCCCAGTGCATTGCCGCTTGACAAGCTAGAGCCTTTCCTGGCCCAGGTCAAGGCCGTAGATGACTTGGTGAAGTCTTTCGAGCCGTTGGTGATTGACTGAACGGCGATAAATTGCGGCTTTCGCTGATTTTTTATAAAAATAGCTGCTATCGCCTATCTGATAAGCGTTAGTAGCTATTGTTTTTATATTTGGTAAATATGCAACATGCTCTGACGGAGCCCACTTCGGACGCTTGTTCCAGGGGCGGCGCTGGCCTAGGCACAGCAGTAGCTATTGTGATTCCGGCCCGCTATGGCTCGACCCGGTTGCCCGGCAAGCCTCTCGCCGATATTGCGGGCAAACCCATGATTCAGCATGTGTACGAGCGCGCATGCCAGGTTGCAGGTGTGCAGGCCGTGCTGGTCGCCACCGATGATGATCGCGTGGCGCAGGCCGTGCAGGCATTTGGCGGCCGCTGGGTAATGACATCCAAGGATCACCCGTCCGGCACGGATCGCCTGGCTGAGGTGATGGCTCAGGTTCCTGCAGACATCTATGTCAATCTGCAGGGTGATGAGCCGCTGGTGCGGCCCGGGGATGTGCAGCGATTGGTGGATGGCATGCTGGTTGATGCCAGCGTGGCTGTGGGAACGCTCTGCCATTCGATCAATGAGCAGGAGGCGCTGAACCCGAATACCGTGAAAGTGGTTCTGGCGGACAACGGGGATGCGCTGTACTTCAGCCGTTCGCCCATTCCGTATCCGCGTGATGCGCAGGAAGCCACCTATCTCAAGCATGTGGGCGTCTATGCCTATCGCCGTGAGGTGTTGGAGCGCTATTCCGGTTTGCCCCAGCCGATGACAGAGAAAGCTGAAAAGCTCGAACAGTTGCGCCTCATGGCTGCCGGTCTGAAGATCCGCGCCTATGCGGTGGAGCCTACAGGGCCTGGTGTCGATACGCCCGAGTGTCTGGAGCGCGTGCGCGCGCTGCTGGAAGGGCGTGAGCCAGAGTCGCAGCCGACGTTGGCAGATGTTCGCCTGGTGATTACCGATGTGGACGGGGTGCTGACCGATGGCGGACTGTTTTATGACGCTACTGGCGAGTGCCTGAAGCGCTTTCACGTGCGGGACGGCCTGGGTATGAAGCTGTTGGAAGAAAGCGGCGTGCGTGTGGCCGTGCTCTCCGGTCGTGACTCGGCCACGCTGCGCAAGCGCGTGGCCGATTTGGGCTTGACTCTGTGCATGCTGGGCGTCAAGGACAAGGCCGCTGCTTGTCGTGAACTGATGTCCCAGGCTGGAGTGCAGGCCGCGCAAACAGCCTGTATTGGCGACGACAGCATTGATTTGCCGGCCTTTGCGTCTTGCGGCCTGAGCTTTGCCGTACCTGATGCCCCGGTCTACGTACGCCAGGCAGCAAGCGGTGTGTTGCAGACCCCGGGCGGACAGGGTGCATTTCGTGAGTTGGCAGACGCCATCCTCTCCGCACAGGGCAAACAAGACGTGATCGGCTCCGCCCAAGGCTATGCAGGCGTGATGTCTGCCATGACTCAATGACGAACAGAGGGAAGTAGACACATGGACATGAAAGCGAAGAACGATGCGGCGGGCGATGCGTTGGCCATTGCGCAAGAAACGCTGGACATAGAGATCGAAGCACTGCGCCGTATGCGCTCGCGTATGGATGCCCGCTTCAACGAAGCGGTAGAGATGGTGTTGGCCATGCAGGGACGTGTGGTGGTGGTCGGCATGGGCAAGTCCGGCATCATTGGGCAGAAGATTGCTGCTACGCTCGCATCCACCGGAACGCCAGCCTTTTTTGTGCATCCGGGAGAGGCATTCCATGGCGACCTGGGCATGATCAAGCCCATCGATGTGGCGCTTCTGATTTCCAACTCGGGCGAGACGGAAGAAGTGCTGCGCATTCTCCCGTTCCTGGAGCATCAGAAAAACAGGATCATTGCGCTGACTGGCAAGATGGAGTCCACACTGGCACGCCATTCGCACGTGGTGCTGGATGTGGGGGTTGAGCGTGAGGCTTGCAAAAACAATCTGGCTCCTACCAGCTCCACCACCAATACATTGGCCATGGGCGATGCCCTGGCGGTGGCCTTGACGGTAAAGCGTGACTTCCAGCCAGAGGACTTTGCGCGCTTCCATCCCGGCGGCAGCCTGGGACGCCGTCTGCTGACACGCGTATGCGATGTCATGCAGAAAGGGCCGCTACCTGTATGTTCCCCCGATGCCTCGTTCCGCGATGTGGTGACCTCTATCACCTATGGCCGCATGGGTCTGACCTTGGTGATGGATGGCGAATTGCTGCGAGGCATCATCACGGACGGCGACTTGCGACGGGCGTTCGGTTCTCAGGATGATGTGAAACTTCTGAGTGCTCGACACATGATGTCGTCGAACCCTTTGACGATTGGTGAAGAGGTTCGTTTTGCGGAAGCCGAAGCCTTCATGAGGGAAAAAGAGGTGGGCGCTCTGGTTGTGAAGAATGGCGGAGGTCAAGTGACGGGCGTGCTTCAGATCTTCGGTCTGAAGGGCGAACCTTCTCCGGCAGTCTGATATGAGGTTCGGGATTCTCTCGAAGGGTATTGGCAGAATCCCTTTCCTTGATCGGTTGACGGGCGCTGATGTTTCGCGCCTTTCTTCCTGGCTCCGGCCGGATGTGGATGCTGTAGCAGGGTGGGGTCTGCGCCCCAGCACACGCAAGGCCATCGCTTATGCAGACAAGCACGGGCTGCCTTATGTGGCGCTGGAAGACGGCTTTCTGCGCTCCTTTGGCACCGGCGAGCATTTCCCGCCGCTGTCGCTGGTGGTCGATGACGCCGGCATCTACTACGACTGCACGCGTCCCAGTGCACTGGAGCGTTTGCTGAGCAGCGATGCCGATGTGCTGGCTGCGGATGCCGTGCAGGCGCGGCAGGCCCGCGAGCAACTGCTGTCCGCTGGGCTGAGCAAGTACAACCATGCTCCTGAGCTGCCCTCGGGAATGCTGCGCAGCGACGATGTTCAGCGGGTGCTGGTCGTGGACCAGACGGCGGGCGATATGAGCGTGGCAAAGGGCGGGGCGGATGCCGCTACGTTTGACGCCATGCTGGCCGCTGCGCTGGCCGAAAACCCGCGGGCCACGGTCTATGTCAAGACCCACCCCGAGGTGACTTCGGGTCGCAAGGGCGGCTATCTGACGGGCGTGCAGTCCGATGCCCGCACGGTGGTGCTGCGCAATGCCGTCAACCCGATGAGCCTGATTGCGCAGATGGACAAGGTCTATGTGGTCAGCTCGACCATGGGCTTCGAAGCCTTGCTGGCTGGCAAGCCGGTCGTCTGTTTTGGCGTGCCCTGGTATGCGGGCTGGGGCGTGACAGATGATCGGCAGCCGCAGCATGCTGCCATGCGGCGTCGCGCCGGTCGCCGACGCTCGGTGGACGAGTTGTTTGCAGCCGGCTATGTGCACTACACCCGCTATCTGAATCCCGAGACCCGGCAGCGCGGCAATGTACTGGATGTGATGGACTGGCTGGAGCGTCAGCGCAAGGCGGCTCAGCGCTTTGGCGGACGCATGATTGTGGTGGGCTTTCGACGCTGGAAGGCCGCGAACGTGAAGGCCATGCTGTCGCTGCATCCCGGCAAGGTCGTGTTCGTCAAGAACGCTGCGGCGGCCAGGGCTTTACGGCCTGCTGGTGAAGATTGCCTGGTCTGTTGGGGCCGGGTGCCGCCGGCAGGTGTGCAGGAGTTGGCGGATGCAGCGGGCGTGCGCCTGCTGCGCATGGAGGATGGTTTCGTCCGTTCGGTGGGCCTGGGCTCCGATCTGATCCCGCCGCAGTCCTTTGTGCTGGATGCCAAGGGCATTTATTTCGACCCGGGTCAGCCTTCGGAGCTGGAGGACTTGCTCAACACGCGGGCATTCACTGCGCAGGATCTGGAGCGCGCGCGCAATGTGCGTGCCTTTATCGTCGAGCATGGCATCACCAAGTACAACCTGGAGCCCCATCGCCCGGTGGACTGGTTCAACCATGACCGTCCGCAGGCCGGTCGGCAGGTGGTGCTGGTGCCGGGTCAGGTGGAAGACGATGCCTCCATTCGCTTTGGCTGCGATGCCGATGGCGTCTGCACGAATCTGGGTCTGATCCAGGCGGCGCGCGCTGCATTTCCTCATGCATTCATCGTCTTCAAGCCGCATCCCGATGTCAGCAGCGGCAATCGCAAGGGCCATGTCGAGCCGGCGGTGGCCTTGCAGCATGCGGACCATCTCGAACTGGGGGCGTCGGTGGTCAGCTGTATCGAGGCTTGCGACGTGGTGGTGACCATGACGTCGTTGACGGGCTTTGATGCCTTGTTGCGCGGCAAGCAGGTAGTGGTGCACGGGCGCCCGTTCTACGCCGGCTGGGGTCTGACGCAGGACTGCCTGCGCGTGCCGCGCCGCAGCCGCCCGCTGTCTCTGGATGAGCTGGTTGCGGGGGCGCTGCTGCACTACCCCTTGTACTGGGATCCGGTGCTCCGGGGCTATACCAGCTGCGAAGCGGTGCTCAGGCGCTTGCTGGAGCAGCGTACGGCCCTGGAGCAGTCTGGAGGCTTGCAGGGCTTGAAGTCCGGCTGGCTGAGGCGGCAATGGCGCAAAAGCGGGGTGCTGCTGCGCTCGATTTTGTCGGACTGGTGACACTTACCTTTTTTTGCATTTATTTTTCATCGATTTGTTGTCATCACGCAGTGATGTGCAGGAGGCGCGCTCGGTGAAACCCCTAAAATATCGGGGTCATGCTTCATGACGCCTCCATAGAAATACCAAGCGGCCTGACAACCCGCAGTCTCGTACGCATGAAGAACAAGAGTGGATTTGCGTCTAAACGTGTTTTGTTGCTACAAGGCCCGGTAGGGCCTTTTTTCTGGAACCTGGCCAAGGACTTGCGCTCGGTGGGGGCGACTGTATTCAAGTTCAATTTCAACGCCGGGGATTGGCTGTTCTATCCGCGCAAGGCTCATTCGTTCAAGGGCGACCTGGCGCAGTGGCCGGAGGTGCTGGAAGCCTTCATCGTCAGGCACCGGATCGATGCCGTGCTCTTGTTCGGAGATTGCCGGCCGGTCCATGCCTGCGTGCGCTCCATGACGGAGCGCCTGGGTTGCGCCTTCGGGGTGTTTGAAGAAGGCTATCTGCGGCCCGATCACATCACTTTCGAGCCCATGGGCGTCAACGGGCATTCGCATTTCGAAAAGAGGCTGGCCCTCTGGCTGAAACACAGGTCGAAGCAGGAGAATGCCCCATCGCGTTCTCATTCGAACGGGCCGGCCACGGAGTCCTGGAAGAAGGTCGGCAACTCTTTCTGGCACTCGGCCATGTGGGGCATGCTGTATTTCTTTGCAGCCTGGCTCGGGCAGTGGTTCTGGAACAATGCCCTGCATCACCGGAGCATGACCGTGCGCGATGCTCCCTGGTGGTGGCTCAGTTATCTGCGCAAGTTCTGGTATCGGCGCACGGAAAAGGATATCGAGGATCGCCTGCTGGGCGACCTGCGCAAGAAGTTCTTCCTGGCACCCCTGCAGGTCTACAACGATGCCCAGATCGTGGTTCACTCGAACTACGATTTCGTGACGGATTTCATCAATCACGTTCTGCATTCCTTTTCCCGGGCCCTGGCGATGGAGCGCAAGGACGGCGTGCCCGAAGGAGGGAAGTCGATTGCCGATGACGTGGTGGTTTTCAAGCACCACCCGATGGATCGCGGGCATCGAAACTACGCCAACATCATCCACCTTCTGGCGCGGCGCCATGGGCTGGAGGGCAAGGTGTTCTATATCCATGACCAGCATTTGCCCTCCCTGCTCAGGAACGCTAAGGGGGTGGTGCTGGTCAACAGCACGACCGGGCTTTCGGCCTTGGGTCATGGCGCTCCCGTCAAGGTCTGCGGCAACGCCTTGTATGACCTGGAAGGGTTGACCTACCAGGGCAGGATGCGGGACTTCTGGTTCCGGGCCCATCAGGCGGCTCCCGACCAGGAAATGCTCTCGCGCTTTCGCAAGGCCTTGATAGAGTGCACGCAGATCAACGGCAGCTTCTATCGTCGGCTGTCTTCGGTTTCGTGGCGTTGCGGCGCAGCGCTGGATGGTCAGATGGCCCAGCGCCTGTGGGGCGGTGGCTCCTCGGTGGATCCTCTGCTGTGGCCGCAGGAGCCCGGAGAGGCGACCCCTGCCTCCATGCCTGCCCATCAGGCCGATGCCATGCCTTCGATGCGGCAGGGGGTGGCCTCTGTCGAATAAGCCGTGGTATGGGGGATTCCGCTTTCCGGAGTGCAATGACTAGCAGCGACAAGACCATTTCATCCGAGCCTTCCCGCAAGACAGGGGAGGTCGAGCGCCTGGTGATATTCATGGGCGGCTTCGATCCGCGCGGTGCAAGGCACTATCACCAGCTGATGCGTACGGAATCGCGCAAGCAGCCGGCTGTTTCGGGAGATGGAAGGTACGAGATTGGCAGCAGGGAGAAATGGAGCGGGGGCGATGCTGCCCCCGGAAAATCGCTGCATTCCCGATGGCGGGTTGCCCAGGCGGACTCGGACGGGACGGCCGGGGCCGATTTTGTTTTTTTTGACTGGCATGACCAGGTCCGACTCCACTGGCCTCAGGGCCGGTTGGGGGTTTTTCGACAGGCCCTGGGGACCTATGTTTCCATCTGGAAGTTGAGGCGTTGGCTCGAACCCGTGCGGGAGCAGGCGCGCTTTACCTTGTGGGCGCTGATGTATCCGCTGGTCTATGTGCTGCTGGTGCTGCTGGCGGGCGTCGGCCTGGGCGCCTGTCTCGCCAAGCTATGGGATGGATTGCCGGTACCGGGTGCGCTCGCGCTGATGCTGGCGGTGGTCGCTGCCGTGGGCTGGGGCGGCCTGGTGCTGGACCGTTATCTGCACATCAGCTGGCTTTTGCGGATTCTGAACTTTGCCCATGCCAGTTCGGAGAAGGCTTTCCCCGAGCTGGAGGCACGTATCGAGGCGATGGCCGAGGATGTGGCGAAGGCCATGCAGCAGCAGCGCTGGCGTGAAGTGGTGGTGGTCGGCTTCAGTGTCGGCAGCGTGCAGGCTCTGAAGTTGACCCGGGCACTTCGCCGAAGGCTGGCCCAAAGTCCGCTATCCTTGGCCCCCTCGCGCAAGCCAGTGGTGAATCTGGTCACCCTGGGCAACTGCATTCCGCTGTTCGGGCTGTTTCCCGGCGCAGGTGCGTTGCGGCAGACCCTGCGCGAGATTGCCCTGGACGACGCGGTGTACTGGGCCGACATTTCTTCCCCCAGCGATAGCGTGTGTTTCGGCATGTGCGATGTGGTCGGGCTGTCGCTGCGCGAGGATGGGCAGACGAATCCGCCCCAAGCGGCCCGCTTCTTCGCCGCAGCCGGCAAGCGCCACCCCCAATGGGGGCTCAACCCGCAAGCGGTGTGTTCGCCACGCTTTCACAAGCTGTTTTTGCCGGCAACTTACCGTTGGTTGCGCAGGAACAAGATGCGCATGCATTTTCAGTATCTGATGGCCGGCGAAGTTGCCGGTGCCTATGACTATTTCGAATTGCTCACCAGCGCCGGTCCGATGCAAGACTATCTAGAGAGGAAATTGGTGCGATGAGTCGTTTCTGCCCCGTCTATCCCAAACCCCACCCCGAACAGACATCGAAGCTGCGCATGTTCTGGCATGCACGGCGTTCCTGGATGGATGCGTTGTTCGAGCGCAGCTACAGCATGCAGATGGGCGAAGTCCATCTGCCTGGCGTCGATCTCTACATGCTCAACGACACCCAGGAAGTCAAGAGAGTCATGCAGACCGAGGCGCAGCGGTTTCCCAAGAGCCATCTGCTGCATGCATCGCTGGAGCCTTTGCTGGGCGACAGCATCTTCACGACCAATGGCGAGCAGTGGCAGCGGCAGCGCACCATGATGAACCCGGCGTTTGCCCAGGCCCGGGTGAACGTCGCTTTCCCGCGCATGCTGGGGGCTGCGCAAGCGATGCTGGAGCGCCTGGATGCCGTGGACCAGACGCAGCCCTACGATATCGAGATCGAGATGACCCATGTCACCGCTGATATCATTTTTCGCACCATCTTCTCCACGCCGCTGCAGGGACCCGATGCGCATCGAATCTTCGAGGCCTTTGCCCGCTACCAGGCGCTGGCTCCCAAGCTCATGCTGCCGGCCCTGTTCGGGGTTCGCTGGCTGACCATGCCCTGGTATCGCTGGCAGAGCAACCAGGCCGCCCGGGAGATCCGCGGCCTGCTGCATGCCATGATCAAGCCGCGCTATGAAGCGCACCTGAAGGGCAAGGCCGAGGAGCAGGAGGATATTCTTGCCGCCTTCATGCAGGCCCGGGATCCGGACACCGGCGAGCCTTTCAACGAGGAAGAGCTGGTCAATCAGGTGGCCATGCTGTTTCTGGCCGGGCATGAAACGTCGGCCAGTGCGCTGACATGGGCCAGCTACCTGCTGTCCCAGTCTCCCGACATTCAGCAGCGTGCCTACGAGCAAGTGCTGGAGGTGGCTGGCGATCGTCTGCCGCAGCAGGCGGACATGAAAAGCTTCTCGCAGGTCTGGAATATCTTTCGGGAGACCTTGCGCCTGTTTCCGCCCGTGGGCTTCTTCGCCCGGGAGAACGTTCAATCCTGCCCCATCCGGGGCAAGCAACTGAAGGAGCGCAGCACGGTGGTGGTGGCCCCCTGGCTGCTGCAGCGCCACCGCAAATGGTGGCAGAACCCCGATGCCTTCGATCCCGATCGCTTTGACCGCGAGGAGGACAAGGAGGCCATCAAACACGCTTACATGCCCTTCAGCATGGGCCCGCGTGTCTGTCTGGGCGCTGCATTTGCCTTGCAGGAGGCGGTCCTGATTCTGGCCTGCCTGCTGCAGCGCTACGAAATCCTGCCCGCGCAAGGTCATGTGCCGCAGCCTGTGGGGCGTCTGACGATTCGCTCCGAAAATGGCGTTCGTATCAAGTTGCGCAAGAGAGAGGACGCATGAAGGAGCGCCTGGCAGGTTTTGTGTTGATGTGCGCCGTCGTCCCGCTGGCAGTGGTGGGCTGGCTGATTCTTTGCTGGGTCGGCCTGTTCGGCAAGACGGAGCGGGGCAGGGCCGGAGTGCGCGCGCTGGACCATTTCGTCAATGCCGCTGTGCTCAACGGCTATGCCTGGGAAAGCGTTTCATCGCACGCCTGGCGCGAACGCGAGAACAAGCGTTGGGCGCGCTGGGTCATCAGAATCACCGATCATTTCCAGAAGGATCACTGCATGCGCGCCAACAAGCGCGAGCAGCCCGTGGTGGATCTGATACTGAAAAAGGGCCTGCAGGGCCAGACGATCCGGTGAGCGCACGGCCTTCGCGCCCGGCCGGTTCGGGGTCTTACGCCTTATTACCCTTGATGTGGGCGACGGGTCAGCGGGAAGTGGCCCTGAGGCGTTAAGGACAGAAGCGTTTCCGGGTTGAAGCGCGATCTCGCCGGCCCACGGTGATCTTTATCGAGCATGGAGACATATGTCCAATCGCACTTCACTCACCCGCAGCCTGGCGGCCCTGGCGCTGGTTTGCGCAGCGGGTGCCGCCCAGGCCCAGGCTTACATCAGCGGCTCCATATCCGGGCAACTGGCACCCGGGGTCTACGGCCAGGTCAACATCGGCAATGCACCCGCGCCACAGCTGCTGTATGCCCAGCCGATGTGGGGCGGTCCGGTGGTGCCACAGGTGCAGCCCATCTATATGTGGGTGCCGCCCGGTCATTCGCGCAACTGGCGCCGCTACTGTGGCCGCTACCATGCCTGCGGTCAGCCCGTCTACTTCCTTCGTAACCCGCCACCCCATTGGCGTGCAGCCCCGCCGCCACATTACCGCCACGAGCGACGCGACTGGCATGACGAGCGCCGCGACCACGGGCACTGGGACCGAGGCGATCGCGACGACCGGCGTGGCTGGGACAGGCATGATCGCGACGACCGCGGACGTGGTCATGGTCATGGCCGCGGGCATGGACGCCATGGCGACTAAATTAGGGGTTAACCACTAAATTTACTGTTGCTAATGCGCAGCAATGGAGGCTGGGTGCTATTGAAAAAATAGCGCCCGGCCTTTTTGCATTATCAGGATAAGGCTTTGTTTGTAGGTATTTATACGTGATATGAGCGAGCACTTTGCTATGCTTTGACGGCATAGCTGCTAGCAGGGTGCTTGCCTAGTGGGAGTCCTCCAGGCTGCCGACAATAGGCTTATTCGTTTTGACTGGATGGTTGCCCTTGCGCAAGCCCCGTCGAGCGTCCCGGTCCAGTCGGCTCACCGAGCCCGCAGCGTGAGGGAGTGGCTCGCAAAGCCTGGATGGCGGGGGCGGATCAAGGCGGCCACCGCATCCATTTCAGGAGTCTTCCGGCATGAGCGCAGCACTCAAGGGCATTTCTTCCATGGCAACCCGCCAGGTTCTCGCCGATCTGGCAGCCGCCTGGCAGGCCCAGGGCGGCGAGCCGGTGCATATCGAATCCGTGGGCGGTGTGGATGCCGCGCAGCGCGTGCAGTCCGGCGCGGAGTCCTTCGATGTGGTCTTCCTGGCCTCCAACGCCATCGACAAGCTGCAGGCCGCCGGCCGGGTGGTGGCGGGCAGCAAGGTGGATCTGGTGCTCTCCAGCACCGCCGTGGCCGTGCCTTCTGGGGCAGACCTGCCCGATATCGGCTCCGAAGAGTCCGTGCGCGCTGCCGTGCTGGCCGCGCCCAGCATCGGTTATTCCACCGGTCCCAGCGGTGTGGCGCTGCAGAAGCTGTTCGAGCGCTGGGGAATCGCCGACCAGATCCAGTCCCGCATCGTGCAGGCCAGGCCCGGTATCCCCGTAGGCACCATGATCGCTTCGGGGGAGGTGGCGCTGGGCTTTCAGCAACTGAGCGAGCTGATCCATGTCGAGGGCATCCGCATCGTGGGCGGCCTGCCTGCCGCGATTGCCATCGATACCGTTTTTTCTGCCGGCGTGGTGGCGGGTTCGGCCCATGTGGACGCCGTGCAGCGCCTGCTGGCCTTCATGGCCTCGCCGGCGGCAGCAGCGGCCAAGCGCCGCCAGGGCATGGAGCCCGCTTGAATTGATTCGTGCCCAGGCGGGGGCCTGGTCACTGCACCCCATCCAGCAAAAGGGCAGTCATAGCCCTTTCGTGACGGACGTACCAGATGCCTTCGAGGCTTTGGCGCCAGCCGCGAGACAGGAGATAGAGGCGACAAAGAGAGGCAACTGAGATTCCAAATATGACTTCGCAAACTAGCAAACAGAACACCGACCCGACGGTCGTCAACGTGCAGACCGTGCTCAACCAGAGCCCGTTCTCGGGCTTTCAGTGGGGGATTTTCTTCCTCTGTTTTCTGATTGTTCTGCTCGATGGCTTTGATACCGCCGCCATCGGCTTCATCGCACCTTCGCTGCTGGGCGAATGGGGCATCGACAAGTCCCATCTGGGGCCAGTGCTGAGCGCCGCCCTGTTCGGCCTGGCGTTCGGCGCACTGGGCGCGGGGCCGCTGGCGGATCGCGTGGGCCGCAAGACCGTGCTGATCATCGCTTCGGTGGTGATGGGCGGTGCCTCGATTGCTTCCGGCCTGGTGCACGACCTGCAAGGCCTGACCATCTGGCGCTTCATCACCGGCCTGGGTCTGGGCGCTGCCATGCCCAATGCGATCACGCTGATGAATGAATACTGCCCTGACAGCAAGCGTTCCTTCATCACCAACTGCATGTTCTGCGGCTTCCCCATCGGCTCGGCCTTCGGCGGCTTTATCGCGGCCTGGATGATTCCGCATTTCGGCTGGCGCAGCCTGCTGATCGTGGGCGGCGTGGTGCCCCTGATCCTGGCCGTGCTGATGATCGTGATGTTGCCCGAGTCCGTGCGCTTCATGGTGCTCAAGAACTACTCGGCCGACCGCGTTCGCAAGGTGATGGTGCGCATCGCCGCCGGCACCCGCAATGCCGCGCGTTTCGTGCTCAACGACGGCGGCGAGGCGGCTGCCCAGGCGCAGCAGGGCCCACAGGGTCTGCGTCTGGTGTTCTCGCAGAAATATCTGATCGGCACGCTGGCCCTGTGGGTGACCTATTTCATGGGCCTGGTGATCGTCTACGGCCTGGTCAACTGGATGCCTGTGCTGTTCAAGGAGGCGGGCGTGCCTCCCAGCCAGGCAGCCGTGATTGCCGCGCTGTTCCAGCTCGGCGGCGTGGGCGCGATCTTTGTCGGCCTGCTGATGGACCGCTGGAATGCCAATCTGATCATCGCGACGGGCTACTTCCTGACCAGTCTGGGCGTGGCGTTCATCGGCCAGGTGCTCGGCGGTGGCGTGGGCATGCTGGTGGCTTCGGTTTTCATCGCCGGTTTGCTGATGAATGCGGCACAGTCGTCCATGCAGGCGCTGGCTGCCGAGTACTACCCCACGGAATGCCGCGCCAGCGGCGTGTCCTGGATGCTGGGCATCGGCCGCTTCGGCGGCATTGCCGGCTCTTTCCTGGTGGCCGAGCTGTCGCGCCGTCACCTGGAGCTGCCGCAGGTCTTCATGGTGGTGGCCATCCCCGGTGTGATCGCCGCGCTGGCGCTGCTGGTCAAGAACCGCTATGCCGGTGGAGCGCCCCGCACCTCCATGCTGGGCCTGGGCGGCGCGCACTGAACCTGTTGATTGACGAATTTTTTTGAACGGAGCTTGAAGATGATCATTGACGTACACGGTCACTACACCACGGCACCTGCGGCCCTGGGCGCATGGCGCGATCTGCAGATCGCCGGCCTCAAGGACCCGAGCAAGACCCCGTCGGTGGCCGATCTGAAGATCAGCGACGATGAAATCCGCGAGACCATCGAAACCAACCAGCTGCGCCTGATGAAGGAGCGTGGTTCCGATCTGACCATCTTCAGCCCCCGTGCCTCGTTCATGGCGCACCACATCGGTGACTTCCAGACCTCCAGCACCTGGGCCGCCATCTGCAACGAGCTGTGCTTTCGCGTCAGCGAGCTGTTCCCCGACCACTTCATCCCCGCCGCCATGCTGCCCCAGTCGCCCGGCGTGGACCCTGCAACCTGCATCCCAGAGCTGGTCAAGTGCGTGGAGCAGTACGGCAACGTCGGCATCAACCTGAACCCCGACCCCTCGGGCGGCCACTGGACTTCGCCCCCGCTGTCCGACAAGAGCTGGTACCCCATCTACGAGAAGATGGTGGAGTACGACATCCCCGCGATGATCCACGTCTCCACCAGCTGCAACAGCTGCTTCCACACCACGGGCAGCCACTATCTGAATGCCGACACCACGGCTTTCATGCAGTGCCTGACTTCGGATCTGTTCAAGGACTTCCCGACCCTGAAGTTCCTGATTCCCCATGGCGGCGGCGCCGTGCCTTACCACTGGGGCCGCTTCCGCGGTCTGGCGCAGGAGATGAAGAAGCCGCTGCTGGAAGAGCATCTGCTCAACAACATCTACTTCGACACCTGCGTCTACCACCAGCCCGGCATCAATCTGCTGACGGAAGTGATTCCGACCAAGAACATCCTGTTCGCCAGCGAAATGATCGGTGCCGTGCGCGGCATCGATCCGCAGACCGGTCACTACTACGACGACACCAAGCGCTACATCGAAGCCACGCAGAACCTGACGGCCGATGAAAAGCACGCCGTGTACGAAGGCAACGCCCGCCGCGTGTTCACGCGTCTGGACAAGGCGCTGAAGGCCAAGGGTCTGTAACTTCTCAGAAAAGAGAGCTGCTAGCGCCTGATGTGAAAAGGTTTCACTAATAGATCTCTACGCATCTGCTTGACTGCAAGCGATGTCAGCTCACTTTTCTAATCAATCACGTCAAAGCAAAGAGGTATTTCCATGTACGAACTGGGAGTTGTCTACCGCAATATCCAGCGCGCCGACCGCGCTGCTGCTGACGGCCTGGCCGCCCTGGGCTCCGCCACCGTGCACGAGGCCATGGGCCGCGTCGGCCTGCTCAAGCCCTATATGCGCCCCATCTATGCCGGCAAGCAGGTCTCGGGCACGGCCGTCACGGTGCTGCTGCAGCCCGGCGACAACTGGATGATGCATGTGGCGGCCGAGCAGATTCAGCCCGGCGACATCGTGGTCGCTGCCGTCACCGCCGAGTGCTCCGACGGCTACTTCGGTGACCTGCTGGCCACCAGCTTCCAGGCGCGCGGCGCACGCGCGCTGATCATCGATGCCGGCGTGCGTGACGTGAAGACGCTGCAGGAGATGGACTTTCCGGTCTGGAGCAAGGCCATCTCTTCCAAGGGCACGATCAAGGCCACCCTGGGCTCGGTCAACATCCCCATCGTCTGCGCCGGCATGCTGGTCACGCCCGGTGACGTGATCGTGGCCGACGACGACGGCGTGGTCTGCGTGCCCGCCGCGCGTGCCGTGGAAGTGCTGGCCGCTGCCCAGAAGCGCGAAAGCTTCGAAGGCGAAAAGCGCGCCAAGCTGGCCTCGGGCGTCCTGGGCCTGGATATGTACAAGATGCGCGAGCCCCTGGAAAAGGCCGGCCTGAAATATATTGACTAACACCCCCTGAGTCGCTTCGCTTAGGCGGCCCCGCGCCGTCCCCCTCTCTCGCTTTGTTTCGCAATGCGGGGGGGGGGGCGATGCCCTCGCTGCGAGGCGGCTCTTGCTTGGCATCTCTGAGTTGTGCGGCGCCAGTATTGGCGGCTATGGCCCACTCACAGACTATCGAGGAAAAGACAAATGAGCCAATTTGAAAAGACCCCCGGCTGGCTGGACTGGTATGCCAACCCCAGCAAGCCCCAGTTCAAGCTGCCTGCCGGCGCTGTGGATGCGCACTGCCACGTGTTCGGCCCCGGCAACGAGTTCCCCTTTGCCCCCGAGCGCAAGTACACGCCCTGCGACGCCAGCAAGACCCAGCTGTTTGCGCTGCGCGACCACCTGGGTTTTGCACGCAATGTGGTGGTGCAGGCCACCTGCCACGGTGCGGACAACCGCGCCATGGTCGATGCCTGCAAGTCCTCGGGCGGCAAGGCCCGTGGCGTGGCCACGGTCAAGCGCTCCATCAGCGATGCAGAACTGCAGGAGCTGCATGACGCCGGTGTGCGCGGCGTGCGCTTCAACTTCGTCAAGCGTCTGGTGGACTTCACGCCCAAGGACGAGCTGATGGAGATCGCCGGGCGCATCGCCAAGCTGGGCTGGCATGTGGTGATCTATTTCGAAGCCGTGGACCTGCCCGAGCTGTGGGACTTCTTCACCGCGCTGCCCACCACCGTGGTGGTCGACCACATGGGGCGGCCCGACGTCAGCAAGGGCGTGGACAGCGAAGAGTTCGCCCTGTTCCTGAAGTTCATGCGCGAGCACCAGAACGTGTGGAGCAAGGTGTCCTGCCCCGAGCGCCTGTCCGTCACCGGCCCCAAGGCGCTTCATGGTGAGCAGAACGCCTACCAGGACGTGGTGCCTTTCGCGCGCCGCGTGGTCGAGGAATTCCCTGATCGCGTGCTCTGGGGCACGGACTGGCCGCACCCCAACCTGAAGGACCACATGCCCGACGACGGCCTGCTGGTGGACTTCATTCCGCATATCGCGCCCACCGCGCAGCTGCAGCAAAAGCTGCTGGTGGACAACCCCATGCGTCTGTACTGGCCCGAAGAGGCCTGACGGAGTTCCGGCGATACATACACCCGGAAACAGGCCGCAGCCTTGTCGCATGGGCTGCGCCATCCGTAACGAGGAGAATTTATGGCTTTGGAAAAACCGTATCTGGACGTGCCCGGCACCATCATTTTCGATGCCGAACAGTCCCGCAAGGGCTATTGGCTCAACCAGTTCTGCATGAGCCTGATGAAGGCCGAGAACCGCGAGCGCTTCCGTGCCGACGAGCGCGCCTATCTCGACGAGTGGGCGATGACCGAGGAGCAGAAGCAGGCCGTGCTGGCGCGCGACCTGAACTGGTGCATGCGCACCGGCGGCAACATCTACTTCCTGGCCAAGATCGGCGCCACCGACGGCAAGAGCTTCCAGCAGATGGCGGGCTCCATGACCGGAATGACCGAAGAGGAATACCGCGCCATGATGATGGGCGGAGGTCGCTCTGCCGAAGGCAACCGCTACGTGGGAGAGGACGGCGACGCACAGGCGCACCGCCAGCCACAAGGCAGTGCTCGCAGCGCAGGCAACCAGAACCAGGAAGGCAAGTAAGACATGGCACGCATCACCGCATCCGTTTTCACCTCGCACGTGCCTGCCATCGGCGCCGCCATGGACATGGGCAAGACCCAGGAAGCCTACTGGGCGCCCCTGTTCAAGGGCTATGACTTCTCGCGCCAGTGGATGAAGGACAACAAGCCCGACGTGATCTTCCTGGTCTACAACGACCACGCCACGGCCTTCAGCCTGGACTGCATTCCCACCTTCGCCATCGGCACGGCTGCGGAATTCCAGCCCGCCGACGAAGGCTGGGGCCCGCGTCCCGTGCCCAAGGTGGTCGGCCATCCCGACCTGGCCAGCCACATTGCCCAGTCCGTCATTCAGCAGGACTTCGACCTGACCATTGTCAACAAGATGGACGTGGACCACGGTCTCACGGTGCCGCTGTCGCTGATGTGCGGCGAGCAGGACCCGAAGACCGGCTCCTGGCCCTGCCCGGTGATTCCCTTCGCCGTGAACGTGGTGCAGTACCCCGTGCCCACCGGCCAGCGCTGCTTCAACCTGGGCCGCGCCATCCGCAAGGCGGTGGAGAGCTACGACCAGGACATCAACGTGCATATCTGGGGCACGGGCGGCATGAGCCACCAGCTGCAGGGCGCGCGCGCGGGCCTGATCAACAAGGAATGGGACAACCGTTTCCTGGACCTGCTGATCGAGAATCCGCACGGTCTGGCGCAGATGCCGCATATCGACTATGTGCGCGAAGCCGGCTCGGAAGGCATCGAGCTGGTGATGTGGCTGATTGCGCGCGGCGCCATGTCCGATGTGGACGGCCCCGCACCGCTGCCCAAGGTGGCGCACCGCTTCTACCATGTGCCCGCATCGAACACCGCGGTGGGCCATCTGATCCTCGAGAATCAGTGAACGTTTCACCACGTTCGCTGCTTCGCGTATTCACTGCCCTCCTGTGGGGGGCTTCGCCTCCTTGAGGCGGCTCTACGGAGATCCCAATCATGAGCAAGACCATCAAAGTAGCGCTGGCTGGCGCGGGTGCCTTCGGCATCAAGCACCTGGACGGCATCAAGAACATCGACGGCGTGGAAGTCGTCTCCCTGGTCGGTCGCCGCTTTGACCAGACCAAGGAAGTGGCCGACAAATACGGCATCGCACATGTGGCAACCGATCTGGCTGAAAGCCTGGCGCTGCCCGAAGTCGATGCCGTGATCCTGTGCACGCCCACGCAGATGCACGCCGAGCAGGCCATCGCCTGCATGAAGGCCGGCAAGCACGTGCAGGTCGAGATCCCTCTGGCCGACGCACTGAAGGACGCGCAGGAAGTGGCCGAGCTGCAAAAGCAGACCGGCCTGGTGGCCATGGTGGGCCACACCCGCCGCTTCAACCCCAGCCACCAGTGGGTGCACAAGAAGATCGAAGCCGGCGAGTTCAACATCCAGCAGATGGATGTGCAAACCTACTTCTTCCGCCGCACCAATATGAATGCGCTGGGCCAGGCCCGCAGCTGGACCGACCACCTGCTGTGGCACCATGCCGCCCACACAGTGGACCTGTTCGCCTACCAGGCCGGCAGCCCCATCGTCAAGGCCAACGCCGTGCAAGGCCCGATCCACAAGGATCTGGGCATCGCCATGGACATGAGCATCCAGCTCAAGGCCGCCAACGGCGCGATCTGCACGCTGAGCCTGTCGTTCAACAACGACGGCCCTCTGGGTACCTTCTTCCGCTACATCGGCGACACCGGTACCTACCTGGCCCGTTACGACGATCTGTACAACGGCAAGGACGAGAAGATCGATGTGTCCCAGGTCGACGTGTCCATGAACGGCATCGAGCTGCAGGACCGTGAGTTCTTCGCCGCCATCCGGGAAGGCCGCGAACCCAACTCCAGCGTGCAGCAGGTGTTCAACTGCTACAAGGTCCTGCACGAGCTGGAGCAGCAGCTGAACGCGGACTGATTGGTTGGCGGTTCTGCGCACGCTTGCCCGCAGCCGGCGGCTGCGGGCGCCTGTCCCATTCCGCCCAGTCTCTGTCGCGGCGCAAGGCGATCGGTGTCGGGAGCCTGTCTGGCCGGATCTGCCCCTATGCCGTGCTCTCCCGCCGTGAACGATGGCGCAGTCGACTCGGGGATTGGCCAAACCAGCGCTGGCACGCTCGGGTGAGCACGGCCTGGTCTGAATACCCCAGCAATTGCGCAATATGGCCCAGGCTCAGGTCAGGCTGCGCCAGCAATTGGGCCACCCAGTCCCGGCGCGCGGTATCGCGCAGTTCCTCGAAGGCTGCGCCTTCCGCTTGCAGGCGTCGCTGCAGGGTACGCGGGTGCTGGCCAAGGGCGCGAGCCACCGAGGGCAGGTCGGCCATGCCCACACGAACCAGATTCGCGAGCGCGCCGCGAACCTGGTCGGTCACGCTGGTTTCTCCGCCCGGCCTTGCTCCCAGCAGGAAACGTTCGACAAACTGCTGAAGCAGCCGGTTGTGTCGAGGCATGGGCTGACGCCACGCCAGCGGGTCGATGGCAATGCCGTCAAAGCGGGAGCGAAAGCGCGGCAACTGACCCAGGTGCCGTCGGTATTGGGCGCTGCTGCCCACGGGGGCATGGCGCAGATGGATGGCCGCTGGGCGCAATGCGCCTTCGGACAGCACATGGATCAGGCGGCACATATAGGCCACGCAGATTTCCGTGCCCTGGGGCATGGGGTCGTGGGGGCTCAGGTGCGAAAGCACTTCCACGCATTCCAGCCCTTCGTCGGGCTCCATGAAAGTTCTGTAGCTCAAGGTGGGGTTGTGGAAGCGGACATACTTGCCGCCCTGCATCATGCCCTCGCGGATGGTGGGAGCTGACTGTATGACCAGCCCCAGCAGGCCCAGAGTTTCCACACCCTGCCGGGCGCACAGGCGCAGCCCGAAATCATGCACGCCCAGCACGCGGGCGGCTTCTTCTATGGCCAGGGCCACGGCATGGCCGGGCAGGTAGCGCTCGGGGTCGGCCAGGTCCTCAGGCACCAGGCCGCAGGCGCTGAGGAGGGCGGCAGGGTCGCCGCCCTGCGCGCGCACCAGGTCTTCAAAGCCCGCGAGCGAGGCGGCGCGGACACGGGTCATGACGGCGGAATCAGCGGGCTTGGCAGGCATCGGGGTATGTACTGCATGTCGTTCAACATCAAAATCCTGTCGCGCAAACACAAGTTGTGCCAGAGGGGTAGGCCTAGCATGGCTGCGTGACAGACATGGTTGACGCAAGCCGGTCCGGGCTGGAGATTCACCTCAAGGCCGCGCTCGCTGCATTCCTGTCGGCTCGCGCCCCAGCAGACAAGCAGGAGACACCCGGCATGGCACAGCATTTCGACGTTCTCATCATCGGTGCCGGTATTTCCGGCATCGGTGCGGCCCGCCACCTGCGTGAGCAGTTCGCGGATCGCAGCCTGGCCATCTTCGAAGCCATGGACGGCTTCGGCGGCACCTGGTGGACGCACCGCTACCCGGGTGCGCGCTCGGACAGCGACCTGTTCACCTACGGTTACGGCTTCAAGCCCTGGACGGGCAATGCCATTGCCACGGCGGACGAGATTCGCCGCTACCTGGCAGACACCATCGAGGAGAACAATCTGGCCCCGCTGATCCGCTACGGTCACAAGGTGCAGTCCGCCTGCTGGTCGTCCGAGGACAGGCGCTGGACACTGCAAGTCACCCAGAGCGGCTCGGACGAGGTGCAGACCTTCACCACCGGTTTTCTCTGGGTCTGCGCGGGCTATTACGACCACGGCCAGGGCTATACGCCCGAGTGGCCTACGCTCAAGGACTTCAAGGGGCAGGTCATTCATCCGCAGCACTGGCCGCAGGCGCTGGATTGCACGGGCAAGCGCATCGTGGTCATAGGCTCGGGAGCCACGGCGGCCACGCTGATTCCCAGCCTTGCGCCGGTCGCCGGTCATGTGACCATGCTGCAGCGATCGCCCACCTTCTTCATGCCCTCGTCCGAGCACCCGCTGGTGCCGCTGCTCAAGCCTTTGAACCTGCCCGAGGACTGGTACCACGAGATCATGCGCCGTGCCTTCATCGCGCGCACCGACGAGATCGTGCAAACCTCCAGGCAGCACCCCGAGGCGATGCGCGCCTTTCTGCTTGGCGAGATCCGTTCGCACCTGCCCGAGGGCTTCGACATCGACAGGCACTTCAACCCAGGCTACCGCCCCTGGCAGCAGCGCATTGCCGTGGTGCCCAACGGCGACTTCTTCCAGGCCATGCGCGAGGGAAAGGCCTCGGTGGTGACGGACACCATAGAAAACTTCGACGCCGGCGGCATCCAGCTGGCCAGCGGAGCGCATCTGGACGCCGACATCATCGTTACGGCCACGGGCTTCAATCTCATGCGGTTCGGCGGCATTGCTTTCAGCGTGGATGGCGCTGCGGTGGATTTTCGCGAGCGTATCGCCTACCGGGGCGTGATGATCGAGGGCATGCCCAATATGGCCTACACCCAGGGCTACTTCCGCTCCAGCTGGACGCTGCGCTGCGATCTGGTGTGCGAATGGGTGTGCCGGCTGCTTGCCCATATGCACGAGCATGGCCATGCCGAGGTGCGTCCCACCGTCCCCGCAGCCGATGCCGGCATGCGGCGCCTGTCGTGGATCGAGGCCGACAACTTCAACGCCGGCTATGTGCTGCGTGCACGCGATGCCATGTTCGGCCAGGGTGACCGCCACCCCTGGAGGCACGACATGGAGTACGCCGAAGAGCGCGTGGTTCTGTCTGCTGCATCGCTGCAGGACGATGCCTTGGCCTATCGCTAGGCCCGTCCCCCGTATCCCTTGCCTCGATCTTTATTACGACAGGAGACTTCACCCATGGCTCTCGATCCCCATCTGGCCGGTGTGCTGCAGACGCTGGCCGCTGCCAACAGGAAATCCACCGCCGAAGGCACACCCGAAGAGGGCCGTGCCGGCTATCTGGCGCTGACCCGTGGCTCGCTCACGCCCGAGCAGATCGTGCCCGTGGGCAACGTGCAGGACATGACCGTGCCCGGCGGTGCAGGCCCTGTGGCAGCGCGCTTTTACACGCCCGAAGGCGCAGGGCCTTTTCCCACCGTGGCCTATTTTCACGGCGGAGGCTATGTCATCGGCAACCTGGACACGCATGACAATATCTGCCGCGAGATCTGCCGTGACGCGCAGGCCGTGGTGGTGTCGGTGGACTATCGGCTGGCCCCCGAGCACCCCTTCCCCGCAGGCATAGAGGACGCCGTGGCCGCCGCCCGCTGGGTGGTCGCCAATGCGCCTGAGCTGGGGGGCAGCGCCACCGTGGCCGTGGCCGGCGATAGCGCTGGCGGCAACTTCTGCGCCGTGGTGGCGCAGCAGCTGCGCGATGCGGGCATTTCCCTGGCTGCCCAATTCCTCATCTACCCCGCGGTAGACCACGCCGCCGCCGAGTACGCCAGCGCCGAGCAGAACGCCAGGGGCTATTTCCTGGAAGCCGAGACCATGGCCTGGTTCTACCGCCATTACGCCGGCGCCTGCCCCGATGCGCTGGACCCGCGACTGGCACCGCTGCAGGCCAGGAGCCTGGCAAACCTGCCACCCGCCGTGATCGTGAATGCCGAGTTCGATCCGCTGCGCGATCAGGGCGCGGCCTACGCCGAGGCGCTGCGTGCTGCGGGCGGTCAGGCCGAGCTGATTGAAGGTGCAGGCATGATCCATGGCTTCTTCGACATGGGCCGCTGGTCGCCAGGCGCGCAGGCCATCATCACGCACAGCATCGAGCGCTTTGCCGCGCTGCTCCGGGCGTCCGCCCTCTGAGCAAACCAAGGAGACATCGCGGGAATGAAGCCTTTGTGATGGGCAAGGTGTCTCAGACCACAGGAGAGAGGCCCAGGCATCTTCGCATTGCCGCTCAACGCCCCAATCCCGCGCGAGCCCAGGCAAAGACAGTCCGTGCCGAATCTGGATTCAGTCGTGGGCAGGGCGATAACCCATGAATGCACAGGTGCATTGTTCTTCCTGAAGCTCTAACCCGTCCAGGCCTTGCGCTGGAGTGCTCTGAAGCACAGTGCCCGGTTGCGCGTCGCAGCGATCCGACATGGTCGATTGCGGTATTTCAAGTGCCCGGGCCCCGGGTGCTCGGACGGTGCAAGCGGGCGCCTATACGCCTGTACGCCTGTGCCTGGCGCTGCAGCGGGTCGGTGCCGGATCTGGATGTGCACACCGCGGGGCTTGGCATCATCGACGCACGAAACCGAGCGCGGCTGCTGGAATAATGGTGCCCCGGCATAGATAGCGGCCTGCGCCCGCGCTTGGCCCGGTTCAAGGCCCTGGATGCATAAGGAAAGATAATGGAAAACCGCAAAATCGGCCCATTCAGCGTCGCCAATGTGGCGCTGGGCTGCATGAATTTCTGCCATGCCTACGGCAATCCCGTCTCCACCGAGCAGTCGCATGCCGTGCTGCATGCGGCCCTGGATGCGGGCGTGACCCTGTTCGACACTGCCGCTCTCTACGGCTTTGGCGCCAGCGAATCGCTGATCGGTCCCGTGCTCAAGCCCCATCGCAACCACATCACTCTGGCCAGCAAGTGCGGCATGGCCGGCGTGCGCGGCGAAGACGGCGTGATGCGCCGCGTCATCGACGGTCGTCCCAGGACGTTGCGCCAGAACTGCGAAGACAGCCTCAAGCGCCTGGGCACCGATGTGATCGATCTCTACTACCTGCATCGCTGGGACAGGAACGTGCCCATCGAAGAGTCGGTGGGCGAGATGGCGCGCCTGAAGGAAGAGGGCAAGATTCGCGCCCTGGGTCTGTCGGAGGTCGGCACCGATGCGCTGCGCCGCGCGCACCAGGAGCATCCGATTGCCGCGCTGCAAAGCGAATATTCGCTGTGGTCGCGCAATGCGGAGCTCGGAACGCTCGCCGCCTGCAAGGAGCTGGGCATTGCCTATGTGGCCTTCAGTCCCATGGGCCGAGCCTTCTTCAGCGGCAAGCTGCAGCAGGTGGACAACCTGGTCAAGGGAGATATCCGAGCCTCCATGCCGCGCTTTGCCGGCGAGGCCTACGCGCAGAATCTGCGCCTGCTCATCCCCATGCAGGCCGTGGCGGACAAGGCCGGCTGCACGCTGGCCGAGCTGGCCATCGCCTGGGTGCTGCACCAGGGCGAGCATGTGATTGCCTTGCCCGGCACCACCAGCGTGGAGCATCTGCACGAAGACATTCGCGGCGGCCGCGTCCATCTCGACGCCGGGCTGCTGGCCGAGCTCGATGACATCTTCAAGCCCGAAGCCATTGCCGGCGACCGCTATGCGCTGCAAGGCCAGGGCGAGGTCGATACCGAGAAGTTCGCGTTTGAACAGCGCCCCGCCTGAGGCGGATGGCTGATCGCTCTGGTGGCTCAGGCGGGCAGGGCGTGCAGCGGAATGTCCCTGTCCTGCGCCAGCTGCATCAGCTGCGCGCAGTTGCGCGCGGCCAGAAACCGGGCCACGCCCTGATGGATCTCGGGCTTGCGCATGTCGGTGGGGTGGCTGAAGAGCAGGTCTGCGGCTTCGCACAGGCGCTGGGCAAAGTGAGGCTCCAGCGCGGCCACGGCCACGATGCCGTCGGCACACGGGTAGATGCGGTAGCCCGCATGGGCGCCGCCGACATCGCCCACGGGCTGGGTCAGGCCCCAGTGCCAGGGCAGGGCCAGCCATTGCGCGGCCTGGGCCAGGCCGACCTCGCGCAGGATGCCACGCCCGCTGCGGCCGCTGACGAGCACGGCCTGGAGCACGGCCTCGCTGGCCATCAGCGCTCCCGCCATATCGGCAAACAGGCTGGGGGGCAGGGCGGTGCTGTGCACCAGTCCGGCTTCGGCCTGATAGGTGAGATCGTGGCCGGGGACATCGGCCAGCTCGCCCGCACTGCCGACCACGCGCACCAGCGACAGTCGGGGGTAGCGCTGCTGCAGGGCTTCCCAGCCCAGGCCCAGCTTGCTCAGGGCAGAAGGGCGGAACGAGGTCAACAGCACATCGGTTTGTGCCAGCTGGGCGTGCAGGCTGGCCTGACCTTCGGCGGTCTTGAGATCGGCCTGCAGGGTTTGCACCTTGTCATGCATCTGCGCGTAGGCATCGGGACAGTAGAGGCCCATGGGGTCGGCGCTGCGGTCTGCGCCGGGGGCCAGAGGCTCGAGCTTGCGGCAGTCGGCTCCCATGCCGGCGCAGCGCCACAGAGCGGCGGGGCCGGGCAGGTTGAGGGCCAGGCTGAGGATGCGAGTTCCTTGCAGGGGTTGAATGGCGGAGCTGGGCATGAGGCGGATATTCCTTGTCTGGACTTGTGCAGGCCTGGGGGCGCCGGTATGGTTTCCGTTTGCTGGAAGCGAAGCCCATCGGGCAATGGCCGTTGTAGTGCAAGTCGGGCCCCGACCCTGGCACTTTCAGGACAGTCTGTTGCGGTGGCGATGCTTTCGGGCACTGTTGCGCTGTGGCAAGCTTGCCCTGTCCGTAAAAAAGCGCCTCTTGGAGGTGCGTTCGATTGACCGAGATGCGTAGACGTACGCTTTTGTCCCTGGGCGCAGCCTCCGTGCTGGCCGCCGGCGGGGGCTGGAAGGCTTTTTCCATGAACTCCACTTCTTCCCTGTTGCCCGAGCAGCTGCTGCAGCAGCTCAAGCCGTCGCCGCGCATGCCGGTGATGTTCCTGGGGCACGGAAGCCCCATGAATGTGATCGAGGACACGCACTGGCGCCAGAGCTGGAAGGCCCTGGGCCAGGAGCTGACGGCCCGAGGCGTTGCTCCGCAGCTGATTCTCTGCGTTTCCGCCCACTGGCTGACCGAGTCCGACTGGGCATTGACCGGCATGGCCCAGCCGCGCACGATTCATGACTTCGGCGGCTTTCCGCAAGAGCTGTTCGATCAGCAATATCCCGCTCCCGGTGCGCCCGAGGTGGCAAGGCAACTGGCCGCCGAACTGCAGTCGCCGCTGGACGGCTCGGCGCTGCTGGTGGACCAGAAGTGGGGTTTTGATCACGGCACCTGGTCGGTGCTGCTGCCCATGTTCCCCGAGGCCCGCATTCCCGTCATGCAGCTGAGCATGCCCTATGGACTGGCACCCGAGAAGCATTTCGAGATGGGCCGCCAGCTGCGTGCGCTGCGCGACCGCGGCGTGCTGATCGTGGGCAGCGGCAATATCGTGCACAACCTGCGTGCCATGCAGCGCAGTGCCAGCGACAACCAGGCCTATGACTGGACGATACAGTTCGATACCGAAGTCCAGCAGCGACTGGACAGCGGCAATCTGGCCGATCTGAGCACCTTTCTGGAATGGGGCCCCCAGGCCCGTCTGGCCCATCCCACGCACGACCACTATCTGCCCCTGCTGTATGCGGCAGGGGCCGTGCAGGAGGGCGAAGCGCCGCGTGTGTTCAACACGGCCTACCAGTATGCGGCGCTGTCCATGCGCTCGGCCATCTGGGGATTGAGCACCTGATAAATATTTTGATAGCTAGCTGCGTTTGATAAACAAGGTTTTCGGATGATTTTTAATCTGAAAACAATACGTGAAGAGCGCTGGAAGCTATCAAATATTCTGCAGACATTGACGCCACCCTAAAAAAAGAGCAACGGACTTTCATCCGTTGCTCTTTGGCTTTCAGGGGGGGCAGGCCCCGAATCGTGGACTCAGATCACGGCGGCGATGGCCTTGCAGACGTAATCGATGTTCTTGCTGTTGAGCGCCGCCACGCACATGCGGCCGGTGTCGGTGCCGTACACGCCGAATTCGGAGCGCAGACGCACCATCTGATCCTTGGACAGGCCGGAGTACGAGAACATGCCGATCTGGGTGGTGATGAAGGACATGTCCTGGGTCACGCCGGCGGCCTTCAGGCCGTCGACCAGCTTCTGGCGCATGGCCTTGATGCGTACGCGCATCTCACCCAGCTCCTTCTCCCACAGAGCGCGCAGCTCGGGGTTGTTCAGCACCGCTGCCACCACGGCACCGCCATGGGTGGGCGGGTTGGAGTAGTTGGTGCGGATGACGATCTTCAGCTGCGACAGCACGCGAGCGGCCTCGTCCTTGTCGGATGCCACCACGGACAGGGCGCCCACGCGTTCGCCGTACAGGCTGAAGCTCTTGGAGAAGGAGGTCGAGACAAAGATGTTCAGGCCTGCGGCCACGAACTTGCCGATCACGGCGCCGTCTTCGGCGATGCCGTGGCCAAAGCCCTGGTAGGCCATGTCCAGGAACGCGACCAGGCCCTTGGCCTTGACGACGGCAATCACTTCATCCCACTGGGCGGCAGTGATGTCGTAGCCGGTGGGGTTGTGGCAGCAAGCGTGCAGCACGACCACGGTACCGGCAGCGGCCGCATTCAGGTCGGCCAGCATGCCGGCGAAGTCGATGGAGCGGGTCGCTGCATCGTAGTAGGCATAGGTGCCGACTTCGAAACCTGCGTTGGTGAAGATGGCCTTGTGGTTTTCCCAGCTGGGGTTGGAGATCAGGACCTTGGCGTTGGGGTTGAGCTTCTTCAGGAAGTCGGCGCCGATCTTCAGGCCGCCGGTGCCACCAATGGCCTGCACGGTGGCCACGCGACCGGACTTGACCACCTCGGACTCGGCACCGAACACCAGGGCCTTGACGCCGTTGTCATAGGCGGCAATGCCGTCGATGGGCAGGTAGCCACGGGCGGTGGGCTTTTCCATCATGGCCTTCTCGGCGGCCTGCACGCACTCCAGCAAGGGCAGCTTGCCGTTGTCGTCGAAGTACACGCCCACGCCCAGATTCACTTTGTTGGGGTTTGCGTCAGCAGCAAATTGCTCGTTCAGACCCAGGATGGGGTCGCGGGGGGCCATTTCGACGGCGGTAAACAGAGACATGAAAAAATCCTTGAGGGATGGAAATAAGTCAG
>NZ_SPEY01000087.1 GCF_009360615.1 Comamonas sp. | reverse complement strand
CCCAGCAGATAGCTCTCGTACCAGCGCACCATGGTGCCGATCAGCGCCATCGCGACGGCCAGCCAGGCCAGGCGCGAACCCAGCAGCGACATGACCGGGCGCTCGCCCTTGGCGAACACGCCTATCCAGTAGAAAGCCGTGCTGATGAAGAACACCATGCTCATCCACAGGATGGCGGACTGGCTGGAGAGGAAATACTTCAGGCCAAAGACGGTCTCCGACCGCGCCAGCTCGCCGCCCTCCGCTCCCTGGTACAGGCCGATGGCCATCAGCGAGAAGCCGGCCACGGTCAGCATCAGCACCGCCAGCGGGCGCCAGAACCATCCCAGCCAGATCATGGCCGGGATGGTCGCCAGCAAAATGCCCTTCTCGTACACATCCATGTAGGCGGCATAGCGCTGAAGCGCATAGCCCAGGCCCACGGCCACCACGACCGCAAACAACCAGTCAAACCAGTTGCGGCGGGCGAAATAGCCTTCGTTCAGAGTCAATGTCGTGGTTGCGGTGTTCATACAGAACCTCCGGGAGTCTTCTTTTGCAGGGGCCTGGCCCCGATCAGCTTGTCGGCCAGCATGGCGAACTCGCGGTCGCCATCCATGGTCTTGCGGTTGGTGGACAAGGCCATGTTCGCATGGCTGCCCCCGTTCGCAGGGGTCAGCCAGATCCAGATGCGGCGGTCACGCACATACAGCATGGCAAAAACGCCGATGATCAGGAAGAGGCAACCCAGGTAAACAATGTTTTTACCGGGAGCGCGCGCCACCTGGAACACGCTGGCCTGGACCTGCTTGAAGTCCTGCAGCATGAAGACCACGGGCGCCGGGTAGAACTGCGCATCGCTGAGCGAGAACACCGATTGCGTCATGAAAGCCTGGGTCTTCTCGTCGTTCTCGAAAGGCTTGAGTCCCGCCTGCTGGCGTACCTGCTGGGCCAGCTCGAACAGCACGCCGTTGAGAATCCGCACCAGCACCTCGCCGGCGCGCTCGCGCTCGGCCTCGGGCACATTGCTGTCCATGAAGCCCGAGATCGCCTGCAGGCCTCCGAGCGGGCGTCCGTCGGGAGCCTTGAGCTTGCTGTCCTGCCCGGCGAACAGCTCCAGCGCCTTGAGCGCGGACTGCGTCAACGGCTCGGCCAGCTCGGGCCTGGAGACATCGACCGCCCGCTGCACATAGGCGCGCGCCGCCTTTTCGGCCTGGGCCCTATTCTGCATGGCCTGGCGCAGCTGCATGAAGGTGTTCATCGTGCCCTCAGGGTCGGCAGGCACGCGCAGATAGCGCATCTGGTCAGCCTGATTTTCACGCACGCCAAGCAGGAAGACCGGCTGGCCGTCGCCCGTGTCCACGGGCAGCATGTAGTTCTGGAACTCGCGCGCCTGACCCGAGGCATCGCGCAGCTTGTAGCCCACGCTGGGGCCGATATTGCGCAAATCCTTTTTGTCCGTGGTCTTGTGGGCGGCACCCAGGCGCTCGTCGATGGCCTGCCTCAGATCGACCTTGCGCACATCGGTGCCGGCGCTCTTGTCCTGGCCGCCGAAGTTCTCCACATTGATGGTGCGCAGCGCCGTGTACTCCAGCGTCACCTTGTCCTGCTGGCCATCGGCCAGCTTGCGCACGAACTCCGTGGAGTTGCCGATCACGCCCTCCACGTCGAAGGGCTGGGAGACACCATCCATGGGCACGGCATGCAGCTTGACGCTGGAGCCGCCGTCATCGAAGCTGCTCTGGTAGATCTCGATGCCCTTGTAGCTGGCCGGATGGTTCACTTCCACGCGCTTTTCCAGCTTCTCGCCCGTGGCGCGGTCGTGGATGACGATCTCGCTGGCGAACAGCTTGGGCATGCCGGTGGAGTAGTACTCCACGATAAATTTTTTCAACTCCACCGAAAATGGCAGATCCTGCAGCAAGATGCCGTCCGATTGATTCAGGATGGCCGTGCCGGACTGTGTGCCTTCGGAGACCATGAGGTTGCCGCGGAAGGTCGGGTTCTTGGTCGACAGGCGGTGCTCGGGCGCCACGTCCGAGATCATGCCGCCGCCGGTATAAGGTGTTTTGCCTCCCAGCATCATCTGGGCCCGCACGATGAGATCGCCGTCGAACAGCCCGCCGATACAGATCAGCACGATGGCGCAATGTGCGGCGATATAGCCCAGCTTGTTGGCCGCACCGGCCTTGGCTGCCAGCATCCAGCCGGTGCCGGGCCCGGCTGCCGTGTCGCGCTGCTGCATCTTGACCTTCCAGCCACCGGACACCAGTTGCTGGCCGATGCGCCGTGCCGCCTCTTCGGTGCTGCCCGCCACCTCGGCCTCGGCGCGATGGTGGAATGCCTTGAGGCTTTGTTCGCGGATGTTTTCCTTGTAATTGCGGATATCTGCCAGATACTTGGGGGCATGCCGGCTCACGCACAGCGAGGTGCTGATGACCAGGAACGCCAGAATCAGCAAAAACCACCAGGCGCTGTAGACCGCATTGAGCTTGAGCGCCAGAAACAGCTGTGCCCAGAAGGGGCCGAACTGGTTGACGTAGTTGACCAGGGGTTCATGCTGCTTGAGCACCGTGCCGATGACCGATGCGATGCAGATCACCGTGAGCAGTGAAATCGCAAAGCGCATGGAGGCCAGCAACTCCAGAGTCGCGCGCACTGCCTGTGAGCGAGAGGAGTCACGATCGCGAAGTGGAAAGTCAGACATGAGGATGAGATAGAGCCGAACGCAAAAAGGCGGGCCATCTGCTGAACTAGCCGATGGGCCCGCCTGACTTGGGGGTGACAGATGCCTGAAAGTTCCCGCAGTCCCCTCCGCATCTGGTGAAAAGGATTTTTAACGCAAGCCAGCTATATAGTCTGCCACGGCCTTGATTTCGCGATCATTAAGCTTGGCAGCAACCTGGGCCATGGGAATGCTATTGCTGCGCTTGCCGTCGCGGAAGTCCGTCAATGCCTTCACGGTATATTCGGCATGCTGACCCGACAGACGCGGGTATTGGGCGGGAATGCCGGCCCCGTTGGGGCTGTGGCAACCCGCGCAGGCGGCAATCTGGCGTTCCTGGATGCCGCCGCGGTAGATGCGCTCGCCCAGGGCGATGGAGTCCTTGTCCTTGGAGAAGCCGTTCTTGGGCGTTTGGGCATGCAGCCAGACCGCAATGTTTTGCATGTCGCCATCGCTGAGCGTGGCGGCAAAGCCCTTCATCACCGGGTCGTTGCGCTTGCCTTCCTTGAACTCGCGCAGCTGCTTGACCAGATACTCGGGATGCTGGCCAGCCAGCTTGGGCTGCAGGGGAATGGTGGAATTGCCGTCCGCGGCATGACATGCGGCGCAGACCGCCCCATAACTGGCTTGCCCTTTGGCAGCATCCGCCTTGACAGGTGTTTCTCCCGCCGAGAATGCGGGGAAGGCAGGTGCTGCGAAAATGGCAGCAGTCAGCAAAGAGGCAAGCAACTTCATATCAAGGGGCTGGGTCTATTGTTGAGAGCTCGAATCCGTCAAATTCTACAATGGGCCTCCCTGAAATAGTTACCGTCATGACCCATGCTTCCCCGGATACCACAGCCGGAAAATCACTTTCTTTGATCGACAGCAAGCTTGCGATGGGCTGGATGCACACCGCGCGCTTTTTTACGACCGCAGCCCAGCTCAACCAGCTGCCCAAGGTCGAGGTTCCCGAGATCGCCTTCGTCGGCCGCTCCAACGCAGGCAAGTCCACCGCCATCAATACCCTGACCCAGCAGAAGCAGCTGGCCTTCGCCTCCAAGAAGCCTGGCCGCACCCAGCACATCAACCTGTTCTCACTGGGCAAGCAGGGCGTGACCGATGCCGTGCTGGCTGACTTGCCCGGCTACGGCTACGCGGCCGTCTCCCGGACCGACAAGGAGCGCTGGCAACGCGTCATGCTCAACTATCTGATGAGCCGTGAAAGCCTCTCCGCCGTGGTGCTGCTGTGCGACCCGCGCCTGGGCCTGACCGAGCTCGATGAAGCCCTGCTGGACGCCATCCGTCCACGCGTCGAGCAAGGCCTGAAGTTCCTCATCGTGCTGACCAAGGCCGATAAGCTGACACGCGCCGAACAGGCCAAGATTCTGTCCATCACCAAGCTCAATGCGGGCGGTGGAGAGGTGCGCCTCTTCTCCGCCCTCAAAAAGCAGGGCGTGGACGATGTGGCCCAGCTGCTGTGGCACTGGTGCCACCCCGAGGGACTGCCCCAATCGGGATTATCCGAGGCCTCCCCCGTCGCCCACGCGACGCCTGCGGACGATACACCCACGCAAAATCAGCCATAGGCGCTTATCTTGCAAGCGCCAGAAGCTACAAAAAGGAGAGCTTCATGGTCACGACTTGCATGCATTCCCTGCCCACAGGGGTTGAGCTGGAATGCCGCATCAGCGGCGAACCGGGTCAACCCCTGTTGCTCTTTCTGCACGGTTTCCCCGAGGGTGCCTTCATCTGGGATGAGCTGCTTGCGCAGTTTGGTGGCCGCTACCGCTGCGTGGCGCCCCATCTGCGCGGCTATGGCCGCTCCAGCCAGCCCACGGCCATCAGCGACTACCGTGCGAAATACCTGGTGGAAGATCTGTCCGCCCTCATTGCGCTCGAGAGCCGTGACCAGCGCGCAGCCTGCGTGATTGCCCATGACTGGGGCGGTGCCGTGGCCTGGGGCCTGGCCAACCGCTACCCCCAGCAGCTCGAACGGCTGCTCATACTCAACTCGCCGCATCCTGGCAGCTTCTTGCGGGAGCTGCAGTCCAACCCTGTTCAGCAGGCCGCCAGCCAGTACATGCACTTTCTGCGCCGACCCGATGCGCCCATGTTGCTGGCCGAGAACGGCTGGCAGCGCATGCTGGGATTCTTCCAGAATCCCGATGGCAGCAAGCCCGCCTGGCTGACGCCCGAGCGCAAGCAGCAATACCGCGAGCATTGGGATCTGGGCGTGCACGGCGCCTGCATGTTCTACGCGGCCAGCCCGCTGGTGCCGCCCCGCCCAGGCGGCAGCGCCGATGAGCTCCAGGACATTCGCGAGCTCAGCCTTCCCGATGAAATGCTGCACATCCCCGTGCCGGTGCGCATACTCTGGGGAGATGACGACCTCGCACTGCAGCCCGCTTTGTTGCAAGGGCTGGAGCAATGGGTGCCACAGCTGGAGATAGAGCATCTCCGGGGCTGCAGCCACTGGGTGGTCCATGAGAGGCCCGAGGCTGTGCAGCGCGCCCTGACCGAGTTTCTTCAGACGCCAGTGCGCTCCTGAAAAGGAAGTTCCTAGCGCCCAGCCATCATGGCATGGAGAACGATTTGACGCCTATTTCCCGGAGTAGAGCGATGGCTCGCCGTCCGGGCGCGTCTTGAAGCGTTTGTGCACCCAGTAATACTGGGGAACCATGGTCAGGATGGCGGCCTGCAGTTCACGGTTCATGCGGGCGGTGTCGGCCACATGGTCATCGGTCGGGAAATTCTCCCAGGCAGGCGTCAGCTCTGCCACATAGCCCTCGGGCGTCATGCGGTTGTAGAGCGCCACCACCTTGGCCTTGCCCAGGCGCGCAAAGCGCGACAGCGAGGGAATGGTGGCCGTGTCCTGCACCGCGAAAAAGGGCACGAACACCGAGTCGTTCTTGCCATAGTCCATGTCGGGCAGCAGATACAGCAGCCCGCCCTTGCGCAGGCACTGGATGATGGGTTTGACGCCATCGGCGCGGTTGAGCATCTTCACATGGCCGAAGCGCTGGCGGCCATTCATGAACCAGGCATCCAGATCCGGATCGGGATTGGTGGCGAAGATGGAAGTGAACTCGCGCTCGGTATTGAGCGGCAGGGCCAGCCCACCTGCATCCATGCTGTAGAAATGCGGCGCGAAGACGATGGTGGGCGTATCGCCCTCCAGCTCATGCGTGGCACCAACCAGCTTGACGCGGCTGCGCACCAGCGCCTCGGAGCCGAACCACAGCCAGCTTCTGTCGAGAAAGGTCTGGCAAAAGACTTCAAAAGACTCCTTCGCCCAGGCTTTGCGCTGTGCCTCTGGCACATCGGGAAAGCACAGCTCGAAGTTGCGCAGCGCGATGCGCCGGCGCTGGCCCGCCACCACAAACAGCACACGCCCCACAACCTTGCCCAGCCCGCGCAGCAGGGGCAGCGGCAGCTTGGCCAGCACATGCATGCAGCCGATGGCTATCTTGCTGGCACTCATGCCTTCTCCCCCGGGATTTGCTTGTCTTCACGCGGCTGCTTGTAGCGGCCGTAGCCCCACAGGTATTGCTGCGGAGACTGGCGGATGGTGGTTTCCATGGCGCGGTTGATCAGCGCCACGGTGGCTTCCAGAGATTGAGATTCGGGCACAGGCAATTCCTCTAGATACAGCGTATAGCCCCGCCCCCAGGACTTGCGCTCGCACCGCGCCACGATGACCGTGGCCCCGGTTTGCAGCACCAGTCGCGCTGCCAATGTCATCGTATACGCATCGCGGCCGAAAAAAGGCGACCAGATCCCCAGCCCATTGGGCGGAACCTGATCGGGCAGCAAACCCACGGCAGCGCCCTGGCGCAGGGCCTTGATCATCTGACGCACGCCCGCCAAGGTGGTGGGAACGGCCTGGACGCCAGGACGATTGCGCGCGGTTTCCAGAATTTCGGCCAGCCAGCCCTGGCGTGCGGGGCGGTAGAGCACGGTGATTGCGCCATGTCGGTCCGACCAGCGCCGCGCTGCGGCCTGCACCGACATCTCGAAGCAGCCCAGATGGGGCGTGAGAAACACAATGCCCTTGCCGCGCGCATAGGCCTGCTCGACCACGTCTGCGTTGACGATGTCGCATTCCGGCAACTGGCCCAGCCAGATGCGCGGCATCTCGAACACCATGCGCCCTGCATGTCCCACCGCCGCCCTGACCTGCGCAAATCCATAGCCGGCCTGGGCGGCGTTGGCCGCAAATCGGCGCCGATAGGTGGGAGATAGAACCCAGGTCACCCACCCCATGGCCGCGCCAAGGCCATGCAATAGCCATAAAGGCAGTGCAGCAAACAGTCGAAACAGGGATGGCATTAGAATAGCGGGGTCGCTGAGTTAAAGAGCAACTTGCAGGGCGACATAAAAACAAAACTGCTAAAGCGTTCGCCAGACTTCGAAGCTCGGGCAACGCAATTGCCCAAGCAACAAGGAGTTATATCAATGGCGAACAGCGATTTTCTGTTTACCTCGGAATCGGTTTCTGAAGGCCACCCCGATAAGGTTGCCGACCAGATCTCTGACGCGATTCTGGACGCTATTTTCACCCAAGACCCGCATAGCCGCGTGGCTGCCGAGACACTGACCAACACCGGTCTGGTGGTATTGGCCGGTGAAATCACCACCGGTGCGAATGTGGACTACATCCAGGTCGCACGCGACACCATCAAGCGCATCGGCTACGACAACACCGAATACGGCATCGACTACAAGGGTTGCTCGGTGCTCGTCGCCTACGACAAGCAAAGCCAGGACATCGCCCAGGGCGTGGACAAGGCCAGCGATGACGAGCTGAATACCGGTGCTGGCGACCAGGGCCTGATGTTCGGCTACGCCTGCGACGAAACGCCCGAGCTGATGCCCGCGCCCATCTATTACGCACACCGTCTGATGGAACGCCAGGCCCAGTTGCGCAAGGACGGCCGTCTGCCTTTCTTGCGCCCGGACGCCAAGAGCCAGGTGACCCTGCGCTATGTGGACGGCAAGCCCCACAGCATCGACACCGTGGTGCTGTCCACACAGCACAGCCCCGATCAGTCGGAAACGGCAACCAAAATGAAGGCATCGTTCACCGAAGCCATCATCGAAGAGATCATCAAGCCCGTGCTGCCCTCCGAGTGGCTGCTGGACACCAAGTACCTGATCAATCCCACCGGCCGCTTCGTCGTGGGCGGACCTCAGGGCGACTGCGGCCTGACCGGTCGCAAGATCATTGTGGACACCTACGGCGGTGCCTGCCCCCATGGCGGCGGTGCGTTCTCCGGCAAGGATCCAACCAAGGTGGACCGCTCGGCCGCCTATGCTGCCCGCTATGTGGCCAAGAACGTGGTGGCTGCCGGTCTGGCGCGCCAGTGCCAGGTGCAGGTTGCCTACGCCATCGGCGTGGCCCGCCCCATGAACATCACCGTGTACACCGAAGGCACGGGCGTGATTCCCGATGCGGAGATCGCCAAGCTGGTGGCTGCGCACTTCGACCTGCGCCCCAAGGGCATCATCCAGATGCTGGATCTGCTGCGCCCCATCTACAGCAAGACTGCAGCCTACGGTCACTTCGGCCGCGAAGAGCCCGAGTTCACCTGGGAACGCACCGACAAGGCGGCTTTGCTGCGTGCCGCTGCCGGTCTGAAGTGATTCAGGCACCCGCAAAACGGGTCTGAGGATCTGAGGGCTTGGCCCCCCAGCCTCGTCAAGAAGCCACCGCGAACCATTGCGGTGGCTTTTTTGTTGTCGGATCAAGCCGACAAGGATTTACCCCAAATGAGCACCGCGAGCATGCGCCCGGCGACTTAGGCTTGAAACATCGCTTCAGACAAAGGAGTTCCGATGCTCAAGTGGGCCATTATTTTTGCCATCATTTCCCTGGTGGCAGGTGTTTTCGGCTTCACCGGCGTAGCCGCAGGCGCAGCCGGCATAGCCAAGATCCTGTTCTTTATTTTCATTGCCGTTGCCGTGATCTTCGTGGTTCTGGCCCTGCTGGGCATTGGCGCAGTCAGCTAGTCGACACCGCCGGGCCCGAAACACCAACCCGAATGCCTGCCTTGCGCAGGCATTTTTTCATGTGGAACGGACTCAAAGCCCCCGGGCAGTCAGCGCCAGCGTCTGGCTGAAGCCGGGCTTGGCCCGGTAAAGCTGGGCGGGCCGGTGCGCCCCACCGCCCTGCATGGCCCCTGGCACGGGCTCCAGCCAGTCCATCTCATCCATCTTGCGCCTGAAGCTAACCTTGTTCAGCGGCTCGCCCAGAATGTTTTCATAGACCTGCTGCAGCTGCGGCAGCGTGAAGGTTTCCCCGCACAGATGCACGGGCAAGGAGGAATACAGGCTTTTGCTGCGTACGCGCTCCAAGGCGCAATCGAGGATGGCGCGGTGATCGAAGGGCAGTTGCGGCAGGTCCGAGAGCGGCAGCACGCAGATATCGCTTCGATCAGGCGGCAGGTTCTGCACGGGCAGCAAGGCACAGTAGGCGATCGCCACCGACCAGCCACGCGGATCGCGCGCCGGCCCGCTGAAAGTGGCCAGCTGCTCAAGATAGGCCCCTTCTATGCCCACCTTGGTCCTGAGAACGCGCGCCGCACTGGCCTTGGCGTCCGCATCCTCCTCGGTATGAATGAAGCCGCCGGGCAAGGCCCACACCCCGGCAAAAGGCGCAGCCCGACGGCGCAGCAGCACGGCATGCAGCTGCTGCTCCACCAGGGTCAGCAACACCACATCCACACTCACCTGCACTGCTTCCCTGCGCTCATTGCTTTGATTCATTTTTTTACCAACTCTGTTTTCCCTCTGCAATTATTTCACATCAATCTCAAAATACTTAGTTGCAAATATATTTTAAGTGTTCTAGACTGCAGGCATTGCCTCTCTCATGAAAGCCGAACACCATGAGCCATCCACAAACCCAGCTGCTGATCATCGACCCGCAAAACGACTTCTGCGATCTGCCTGCCGACTGGTGCCCCCGCTCACCAGATACTCATCAGCTGATAGCACCCAGCCTTCCGGTGACGGGTGCTCATGCCGATATGCAGCGCCTGAGCCGCTGGATCGCAGCCCAGCACGACAAGCTGGGCCAGATCACCGTCACCCTCGACTCGCACCAGGCCTATGACATTGCCCATCCCGCCTTCTGGCAGCAGCGCGATGGACATGCCGTGCTGCCATTCACCCCGATCACGGTGGCCCAGGTGCGTGCCGGAGACTATGCCCCGCGCAACGCAGCCGAGCACGAACGCACGCTGCAATATCTGGATCGGCTGGAGGCCCAGGGCAGCTACACCCTCATGGTCTGGCCGCTGCACTGCGAGATCGGAAGCTGGGGCCATGGAATGCATGCGGACGTGCTCGCAGCCTGCCGTCAGTGGCAGGAACTGCAACACCGTTCCACCCGTCATGTCTTCAAGGGCATGAACCCCTGGACCGAGCACTACAGCGCCATTCGCGCCGAGGTTCCCGACCCGCAGGATGGCGAAACCGGCCTGAACACGGCCCTGCTGGACCAGTTGCGCCAGAGCAGCACCCTGGTGATCGCAGGCGAGGCCAGCAGCCACTGCGTGCGCGCCACCACCGAGCACATTCTGGAGCACTGGGGCAGCAGCGATTACTCGCGCATCGTGCTGCTGACGGACTGCATGAGCCCGGTCGCCGGATTCGAGGCCGCGCACCACGACTTCCTGGAACGCATGCGTGCAACCGGTGTACGCTGCGAAACAAGCGCCAGCTTTGGCCTATGAGACAAGTCAGCCTCTAGCGATTGTGGATAAAGCGCTAGCAGCTCATATTTTTGAAAAGAAGAACGGCATGAAGCCCATCATCACCAGCCTGCTGGACACCGACCTCTACAAATTCACCATGTGGCAGGCCATGCTGCACCGCCACCCCCAGACCGAGGCCGAGTACGAATTTGTCTGCCGCACGCCCACGGCCTTCCCGCTGGCCGAGCTGCTGCCCGAAGTGGAACGCGAGCTGAATGCCCTGTGCAGCCTGCGTTTCGGCAAGGACGAGCTGGACTACCTGGCCGGTCTGCGCTTCATGAAGAGCGACTTCATCGACTTTCTGCGCATCTTCCAGTTCCAGCGCGCCTTCATCCGGGCCTGGGCCGAAGGCGACCAGCTCCATATCGTGGCCAAGGGCCCGCAAGTCCATGTGATGGGCTTCGAGATCTATGTGCTGGCCATCGTCAACGAGCTGTACTTCCGCCGTTTCGATGCCGGGCTCGCCCTTGCCGAAGGCCGCAAACGCCTGCAAGTGAAGCTGACCCAGCTCAAGCATCTGGCTGTCGAGGCCAAGCTGCGCAATCCCTTCGAGCTGTTCGACTTCGGAGTGCGTCGCCGCTTCTCGGGGGCTTGGCAACGCGAGGTGGTACAGGCTTTTGCCTCAGAGACCGCGCAGTGGTTCAAAGGCACGTCCAATGTGCTGCTGGCACGCGATCTGAATCTGGTGCCCATCGGCACCATGGCCCATGAGTATCTTCAGACCTATCAGGCGCTGGGCGTTCGTCTGCGCGACTTCCAGGTGGCGGCCCTCGAGGACTGGGTGCAGGAATACCGGGGCGACCTCGGTATCGCCCTCACCGATACCGTGGGAATGGACGCCTTTCTGGCCGACTTCGATATGTACTTTGCCAAGCTGTTCGATGGCCTGCGTCATGACTCCGGCGATCCGTTCGAGTGGGGCGAAAAAGCCATTGCCCACTATGAAAAGCTGCGCATTGCCCCGCAAAGCAAGCGTCTGGTGTTCTCGGATGGACTGGATCTGGACACGGCCCTGGCGCTCTACCACCGCTTTGCCGATCGCATCCAGTGCGGCTTCGGGATCGGCACGCGATTGACCAATGACATGGGCTTGACCACGATCAATATCGTGATGAAGCTCACCCATGCTAACGGCCAGCCCGTGGCCAAGATTTCCGACTCCCCCGGCAAGACGCTGTGCAACGACGAGACCTATCTGGCCTATCTGCGCCAGGTCTTCGACATCCCTGAGCCTGCTGCCCAGGCCGCCTGAATCTTCGGAGGCAACCATGCTGAAAGTCACCCTTGCCCAGCTCAACTACATGGTGGGCGATATCAGCGGCAATATCCGCCGCATGAGAGAGGCCGCCACCAGGGCCGCAGCCGAACAGGCCGACCTGGTGGTATTTTCCGAACTGTCGCTGTGCGGCTACTATCCCGGTGACCTGCTGGATGAACCCAGCTTTCTGCAAAGACTGGATGCAGGTCTGCAGGAGCTGCTGCAGGCCACGTGCCAGTTCCCCGACCTGCACTGGGTCGTGGGCGCCCCCACACGCCACGATGGCCCCGGCAAGCCGCTGCACAACAGCCTGCTGGTGCTCAAGAACGGACAGATCCGCCTGCAGTACGACAAGCAACTGCTGCCCACCTACAACATCTTTGACGAGCGGCGCCACTTCGAACCCGGAGCCGACACGGCCAAGGTGCTGCGCGTGGGCAACTGCCAGGTGGGCTTTCTGGTCTGCGAGGACGGCTGGAACGACCAGGGTGCGGACTACGCCACCAACCCTTTCGTGCGCATGGGAGATGCGGCTCCGGATCTGGTCGTCAGCATCAACGCCAGCCCCAGCCATCTGGGCAAGCGCGAGCAGCGTCACGAGGTCTTCACCCAGGCGGCGGCACGCCACAAGCTGGCCATCCTCTACATCAACCAGATCGGTGGCCAGGACCAGATCGTGTTCGACGGCGCATCATTTGCCGTGGAGCCCGAAGCGGGACTGGTTTTTGAAGCCCGGCGCTTCGAGGAAGATATCTGCACGCTGGAGCTGAATGCACAGGGCCGGTTTCAGCCCTGCGACGGCTCGGCCTTGCCTACCGTGCCGGCGCAGGGTCTGCCCACCATGGAGTTCTACCGCCAGCAGATCGTGCTGGGCCTGCGCGACTATGCGCGCCGCTGCGGCTTCCAGCAGGTGGTGGTCGGCAGCTCGGGCGGCATCGATTCGGCATTGACGATGGCCCTGGCCGTCGATGCACTGGGGGCAGACAACGTGGTGGGCATCACCATGCCGTCCAGCTACTCATCGGCCGGCTCGGTCGACGATTCGGTACAGCTGTGCCGCAATCTGGGCATCCGACTGTACGAGCATCCGATCAAGGAGTTGGTCACGACCTATGCGCGCCAGTTCGAGGCCAGTTTTGGCGAGCCGCTCAAGGGTCTGGCGCTGGAGAACCTGCAGGCCCGCGCACGCGGCACCACCCTGATGGAGTTCTCCAATGCCTTCGGTCATCTTCTGCTGACCACAGGCAACAAGTCCGAAGTCTCGGTGGGCTACTGCACCCTGTATGGAGACACCAATGGTGGCCTGGGCCTGCTCGGCGACCTGTACAAGACCGAGGTCTTCGAGCTCTCGCGCCACCTCAACCGCCATGCAGGCCGAGAGCTGATCCCGCTGACCATCATCGACAAGCCGCCTTCGGCCGAACTGGCACCCGGCCAGAAGGACGAGGACAGCCTGCCTCCCTATGCCGTGCTCGACGAGATTCTCAAATGGCATATCGAGGGCCAGCATCTGTCCAGCCAGGAATATGCCCAGGCCGCCGCCTTTGTGGCCAAGCTGCGCACCCAGCCTGGTGGTCCCGAGACCATTGCCCGCGTGCAGAAGCTGGTGTTCCGCAGCGAGTACAAGCGCCGCCAGGCTCCGCCCATGCTCAGAGTGCGCCCACGGGCCTTCGGCACGGGACGGCAGATGCCGATTGCGGCACACTACGAGTAGCAATGCCCGACAAACGCTTGATACAGGGTGGCAAAGCCCTGCCGCACCTGTGGTGCGGCCAAGCGTTTCGGACGCCTGTCCCGAATGCCGTCCCCGGCTGGGCCGGGCCTGGTTGAACATTCAGAAAATGTGAGCTAATTTCGCTTGCCAACCAGGCGTTTAGCCCGTTTCCACCTTTTTGCCCTTGTGGGCGCTGATTTCTGTACGGGTTTCGCTCTCATGCCTCAAGCCAGTCCCAACACCTCCAGCAAGCGTTTCATCGCCGCCGCACCCGAGACCCTGCCCACCTCCGTGCCCCTGCATACCGCCGTGCTGATCGGCCGCTTCCAGCCTCTGCACAACGGCCATATGGCTTTGCTGCACGCCGCACTGGAGCGGGCTCGCCAGGTCGTTGTGGTGCTAGGCAGCGCCTGGCAAGCCCCCAATCCCAAGAACCCGTTCAGCTGGCAGGAGCGCGCGCAGATGCTGCGCAATGCGCTATCGAAAGAGGATGCCGAGCGCGTGCGCTGCGTTCCCGTGCGTGACTATTACAACGAGCCGCTGTGGGTGCATGCCGTGCGCGAAGCCGTGCAGGCCCATGTGCCCGAAGGCGCGAGCGTGGCCCTGGTCGGACATTTCAAGGACTCCAGCAGCAGCTATCTGGCGCGCTTTCCGGGCTGGGAGCTGATCAGCCTGCCGCGCCTGGGTCAGTTTGACGCCACGCCGCTGCGCGAAATCTTCTTCGGCGAAGGCCATGCCTCGGCCGGGTCCATGGATGCTGCTCTGGCCAGGCTTTCCCCCCAGATGCCCGAGAGCACGCTGGACTTTTTGCGCCTCTGGGCCCAGACACCGCTGTATCTGCGTCTTCAACAAGAGTGGCATATGCTGCAGGACTACAAGCGCGCCTGGGCCAAGGCGCCTTATGCCCCGGTATTTGTCACCGTGGATGCCCTGCTGCGCTGCCGTGCCAAGGGCCAGGATCAGGTGCTGCTGATCCAGCGCGGCCATGCTCCGGGCCAGGGCCTCTGGGCCCTGCCCGGCGGTTTCCTGGAGCAGCGCGACAGCCTCTGGCAATCCTGCATGCGCGAGCTGCGTGAGGAGACCTGCTCCTCGATCAGCGAAGCCGATCTGCTGGCAGCCCTGCAGGCCGTGCAGGTCTTCGATCACCCGGACCGCAGCCTGCGCGGGCGTACCATCACCCATGTGCACTATCTGGATCTGGGCGTGCAACCCAGCCTGCCTCCGGTGCAGGGCGCGGACGACGCCGCCCTGGCCCGCTGGGTGCCGATTGCCGATCTGCCCCGCATGGAGGCTGAGTTCTTCGAGGACCATTTCCAGATCCTGTGCCAGTTCCTGCCCGTGACCCTGGCTCAGAGCGAGCCCGAGCGCCAGGTCGCCTGATACCTCAGAACCATTGCTTCAAGCGCTTGCACATCAAGCGCCGGAGACCTTTTTTTCTTTTACACCATGAGCCAGCTCCATATCCGCCCCGCCACCGAGCAAGACATCGACCTGATCCTGCGCTTTGTGCGCGAACTCGCCATCTATGAAAAGGCCGAGCATGAAGTCAAGGCCACGCCCGACCATGTGCGTCGCACGCTGTTCTGCACCAACCCTGCGGTGTTCGGCCTGGTCTGCGAAATTGACGGCAAGGCTGTGGGCTTTGCCGTGTACTTCTTCAACTACTCCACCTGGCAGGGCCAGCACGGCCTGTACCTGGAAGACCTCTACATCACCCCTGACGCACGCGGCCACGGCGCCGGCAAGGCGATGCTCCAGCACCTGGCACGGATCGCCCTGGAAAAGGACTGTGGTCGCTTTGAATGGAGCTGCCTGGACTGGAACACGCCCTCCATCCAGTTCTATGACAGCCTGGGCGCCGTTCCGCAGAACGAATGGATCCGCTATCGCATGACGGGCTCGGCCCTGCAGGCCATGGCCGCCGGCGACAAACAGGGTTGAGACACAGGCCGGATCACCCAGAGTGATGTGTGCGGCCCTTCAAAATGATGCGCAGCCCTTTTCAGACCGAGTGTACGCAACATCAACAATGCGTCCGGTTCCCGCTTGCGCCAAAATGAACGGTTTTGCAAAACAATAACAAAGGCGGCAATCAGTGCTGACCTTTCACACCATCTGTGGAATCCAGAATGCCAAGCTATCAAGAACTCATCGCTCAGAAAAATGCGCTGGACAAGCGCATCGAAGAAGCGCGCAGCACCGAAGCCAAGGAAGCCCTGGCCACCGTCAAGCAACTGATCGCCACGTTCGGCTTTACCTCTCAGCAGGTTTTTCCCTGGAAGCCCGAGGAAAAGAAAAAGGTCGAAGCCAGGTACTACGACCCCGAAAGCGGCGCGACCTGGACCGGCCGCGGCAAGCCACCGAAGTGGATCGAAGGCAAGGACCGCAGCCAGTACGAAATCAAGTCCACGCCCACCGTGGACTTCAATGCCCCCCGCGATGAAAAGAACCCCTTCCCGGTTCAGTAAGCGACGCGGCCCGCTCAGCCACCGGCAAGCTGCTCCATCGGCAAAGGAGCCTTGAGCGTGCGCACCAGAGCCGCAACGTTCAGGCATTGGATGAGCAGATCTCCGTCATTGGCACGTATCAGGCGGTCCACCAGCTGATCTGCTGCTCCCGCCAGTGCGGGAGCCAGTCGCAACTGCCCGCTCTCGAAGCGCACCACGCCTTCGAGATCGCTGACCAGCACGCCCAGCTTGAGCCCCTGGTGCTCCAGCACGATCACCTGACTTTGTGCCGTCCTGGTCGCGGGCTCTCCAAAGAGCATCGCTCCCAGATCGAACACCCAGACATAGCCGGCCACACCCCCCTGGTTGCGCCGCGCCAGCGTACCCACGCAGTGCGGCAAGCGGCCGGCCGAAACGGGCGCGATGGCCGAGGCACTCTGGGCCTCAAGCACGCAGGCAGCATCGACGGCAAGCACGCTGCGCCCCACAAAGAACGTCGCCATCTCCAGGCCGGACCCACTGCCCTGACTGGCCGTCGCCAGGCCTTGCACCCGGGTGTTGCGCCGAACGACAGCCGCCATGGCGTCCTCCTGCACAGGACCGAAAGCCTGGACGGACAGTGCAAGCACCTCTTCACGGTAGCCGTCACTGCGCTTGAACTCCCGATAGCCGCTGCCTGCCGCAATCGCCACCACGCAATACTGGCCTTGGTGCACCATGGCACGGGCCATGCTCTGGCCTGGAGCCAAGGCCAGCATCTGCGGCGGCAGATCCGGCCTCATGCCCGGCTGCACCGGTCCATCCGAGGACGACAGGACCATGCCCGAGCGATCCAGATAGGCCACCCATCTGGCGCCTGCGTCACCTGACGGCGCACCGATCACGCCGTCCAGCATGGCCTTGAATTCACGCTCCGCATGAAACACCAGGCCGATTCCACCCAACGCAACCCCGTCTGCGTTGCGTATGGCCGCATGGTAGACATAGGTCGGACCGTCATCCTCGTACTGCGCACACGCGCGCCATGGCGACACGTGATAGGCCTGGGTCCCTTCCAGCGCCAGGACCTGTAGCAGACTATCTTCCTCTATGCACGTGCCCAGCAGCTCGCGGCTTCCCTCCGGCCCTCTCTGGCTGATGGCCACGACCTTGCCGCGCGCGTCATAAACCATGATTTGCTGATAGACCGTATACAGGTCGTGAATGGCGGTGAGCAGCCCGCAGACCTCCTCCACCTTCTCCGCAGCCCTCTCCCCCAAAGCCAGGGCCAGCAGCAACTCGGACAGCTGCGGTGTCAGCGCCCACCATCGACAGTCGTTGGCGCGCTCGTAGAGATTGCGATCCAGCAGATCCACCAGCAGGCTCGTCAACAGACTGTTGTCCCGCAGTGCAGTATCGAGCACCGTGCCGTAGAGCGCATCGATGGAGCGGGAGAAAACCTCGTTGGTCCGCGCCCCGGTCTCGCCAATCTGCTCCAGAACCGCTTGCAGCCGCGTGTTGCCCATCTGCTTGCCTGCAGTCATCACCCGCCCGTTCCACACCACACGGCGTATGGTGTCCGCTGCGCTGTGGATGGCGTGCAGAGGCGGGCAGAAGCGGTGGGCATGCGCCAGCAGGCCCTGTGCCACGGCCGCATCCACTCCATCCAGGCCCGCTTGGGACTGAAGGCCGAAGGCCAGCTCCAGCGGCGTCATGATCTGCGACCGCCAGCCCTGGGGCCCCATGTAGCCTTGATAGCCGGCCGATGCCGCGGATTGCACCAGATATGTGCATCCTCCATGCACACACAACGCACTCGCACCATCTCGGTGAGGCCGAACATTCGCCCCCACACCAATCCAGTGCAGATCGCTGCTGGCCAGCACCTGGCCCCGCTCATCCAGCAGGAGGGCGATACTGGTCTGCGCCGCTGGTGCGCCACCGTCGTGTACTGCGTCACGTCCGCTCCAGATGCCCTGCATCTCGCCGTCGAAGTCAAAGCACAGGCAAAGCACACCCGTGACTTGTCGGCTGACAGGGTGCAGCATGCGGTGCGCATAGATCAGTCCACTGTCCTGTCCCGGCAACAGGTCGGTGGCTCCGAAGCCCTGCACAAAGCCCTGGCTTTGCAAGGCTCGTTCAATCAAGGCATCCCGGCACGGCTGGCCTGTGGCCTGACGCCTCTCGCGGGCACTCGCTCGCACCTGGCCTTCGGCATCCAGCAGCAGGATGTCGGCGTAGACCGTGTACTTGCTCCGGTACGCTTGCAGACGCCGGGTGATGGCAGCCTCATCGCCATCCAGTCCGGCCATGAAACCGCACAGCAGGGCGTCGGTTGCCAAGAACCCCACATCCGCCGTTCGCTCGTAGAGATTGCGCACCAGGGTATCGATCAGATGCTGTGCCTGACTGGACAGCCCTGCCGTCACCCCCGCCACGGCCTGCATCACCATGGACTGCACCAAATCCTGCTCCAGCCGTTCGAAGCCGCCACGCGTGGCAGCCATCATGGGCAGCAAGGCCTGCGCTTCCTGCGGGCAGTTCATCTTGGCGGAGGACTCTATGAGCCGCCACATCAGATTCAGCTCCCTGAGGGAACTCTCGCAGCGTCCGACCTGGCGCATGTGAGGAATGAAGACGTCTGTCTGCAGCAGATCCTGGGCGCGCTGCGCCGGGGCAGTCATGGTTTCTAGAGGCATGTTCTGCCAGAGCAAAAGCCAGGCCTATTTGTAAAAACACGTTACACATAACCCGGCACAAACCCTTTTTCCTGACAGATTTGCCCTCTGTTCACTGAGGGAGGGGTCTTGAAAGCTCGGAAAATTGCCTTATTATTAGCACTCGATAGGGTTGAGTGCTAACAGCTTGGCCCTAGATATTCCGAATGTCGGCCAGGATGGCTGGCAAGTCTTGTTTCAACTTTGTTGATGTATTTAGGAGTTGGTATGAACCTGCGTCCCCTGCACGATCGCGTGATCGTCAAGCGCCTCG
>NZ_SPEY01000123.1 GCF_009360615.1 Comamonas sp. | reverse complement strand
TGAATCACTGATCGGACTTAGATATGACCAACCTCGTCAAGGACTGGACGCTTCCCTATGCCTCGCACCGCTCGCCGGTGCTGGGGCGCAATGTGGTTAGCACTTCGCAGCCGCTGGCCGCGCAGGCCGGCCTCTCCATGCTGCTGGCCGGCGGCAACGCCGTGGATGCGGCGCTGGCTGCTGCGATGACGCTCACCGTGGTCGAGCCCACGGGCTGCGGCATCGGCAGCGACGGCTTTGCCATCGTCTGGGACGGCAAGGAGCTGCACGGCCTCAACGCCTCGGGCCGCTCGCCTGCGGGCTGGACGCCCGACTACTTTGCCCAGCTGGGCGGCATTCCGGAAAAAGGCTGGAATGCCGTGACCGTGCCCGGCGCAGTGTCGGCCTGGGTGGCGCTGTCCAAGCGCTTCGGCAAGCTGCCCTTCGCGCAGGTGGCCCGGCCCGCCATCGACTATGCGCGCAACGGTTTCGCGGTCTCGCCCACCATTGCCACACTGTGGGAGCTGGGCGGCAAGAAGCTGGGCGATCAGCCCGGCTTTGCCGAGTGCTTTCTGCCTGGCGGCCGTGCGCCCCGGGCCGGAGAAGTGTTCAGGAGCGAAGCCCATGCGCGCACGCTGGAGGAGATTGCCGAGACCATGGGCGAGTCCTTCTACCGCGGTGCGCTGGCCAGAAAGATGGTCGAGCATTCGCGGGCCTGCGGTGGTGTGATGAGCGAGGAAGACCTGGCCGCGCACCAGGCCGACTGGGTGGGCACGGTGTCGCAGAAGTTCGGCGACTCGGTGATCCACGAGATTCCGCCCAACGGCCAGGGCATTGCGGCGCTGATGGCGCTGGGCATGCTGGACGAGCTGGGCGTGGGCAAGCAAGACCTCGACGGCGTGGACAGCGTGCACCTGCAGATCGAGGCCATGAAGCTGGCCTTTGCCGACCTGCATCAGTACAACGCCGACCTGGACCATATGCGCGTCACCCCAGCGCAGTTGCTGGACTGCGACTACCTACGCGAGCGCGCCCGTCTCATAGACCGCGAGCAGGCCAGCGCACCCACCTACGGCGCGCCCCGGCCCGGCGGCACGGTCTACCTGGCGGCCGCCGATGCCAGCGGCATGATGGTCTCCTTCATCCAGTCCAACTACATGGGCTTCGGCTCGGGCGTGGTCGTGCCGGGCACGGGCATCAGCCTGCAGAACCGCGGCCACGGCTTTACCACCGAGGCCGGTCATGCCAATCAGGTCGGCCCGCGCAAGCGCCCCTCGCACACCATCATTCCGGCCTTTGCCATGCATGCCGACGGCACGCCGCAAATGGCGTTCGGCGTCATGGGCGGCCCGATGCAGAGCCAGGGCCATCTGCAGATGGCTCTGCGCGTGCTGCGCTACGGCCAGAACCCGCAGGCTGCGGCCGATGCACCGCGCTGGCGCGTGACCGGCGGCAAGGGCGTGGCCGTGGAGCCGTCCTTCGATGCCGCCGTGGTCGAGCAGCTGCGCGCACGCGGGCACGAGGTCAGCATCGAGGCCGGCCACGGCGTGTTCGCCTTTGGCGGCGCCCAACTGGTGCTGCGCGACGGCGAGCACTACATCGCGGGCTCCGATCCGCGCAAGGACGGGTGCGCGGTGGGGTACTGAGGTCCCCCCTGAGCCGCTGCGAGGCCGTCCCTGGCTTGGGCTCTGCCTGTTTTGGCTGCGTTGTCACAAAAGCTGCGTGTTCTGCGTCTAAGGCTTGGTGCCTGTCACACTGGGTGGCTGGCCCTTGGCCTATTTGCAGGAGACATCACGTGAGCCCCACTTCCCACGCTGCGCCGCCCGCCGATGCGGGACTGCAGGATTTCGAGCGCCATCGTCCCCGCCTGTTCGGGCTGGCCTATCGCATGCTGGGCCAGCGGGCCGAGGCCGAGGATCTGGTGCAGGATGTCTGGCTGCGCTGGCAGGACAGCGAGCGCGCCGCCATTGCCCAGCCCGAGGCCTGGCTGGTGACCACGGCCACGCGGCTGGCCATAGATCGGCTGCGGCGCTTGCGCGTGGAGCGCGAGCACTATGCGGGTTTCTGGCTGCCCGAGCCGCTGGTCCAGCCCTGGACCGAGGCCGCACCCTCGGCCGAGGAGCTGCTGGAGCAGGCCCATGATGTCTCCACGGCGCTGCTGTTCGTGCTGGAGCAGCTGACGCCCGAGGAGCGCGCGGCCTTTTTGCTGCGTGAGGTCTTCGATGCCGACTATGCCGAAGTGGCCCAGGCGCTGGGCCGCAGCGAGGCTGCCTGCCGCCAGCTGGTGCATCGCGCGCGAGCCCATGTGAAGGCCGGACGGCCGCGCTTCGAGGCGCCCGCACAGGCCCATGCCGAGCTGCTGCGCCGCTTTGCCCAGGCTGCGCGGGGCGGCGATCTGGCGCAGATCCAGGCGCTCTTCGCTCCCGATGCCGCGCTGATCAGCGACGGCGGCGGCAAGGTGGCATCCTTTGGCCGCGTGCTGGAGACTGGGCGCCGCCTTGCGCTGCTGTACTTCGCCACGGCCCGGCGTCTGCGCCGCGAAGGACAGGAGCAGACCCTGCATCTGGCGCGGGTCAACGGCCTGCCGGGTCTGGTGCGCTGCGTGGACGGCCGGGTGGAGTCGGTGCAGACGCTACTGGTCGAGGACGGGCTGATCCGGCGCATCTACACATTGCGCAATCCGGACAAGCTGACCCGCGTGCTGGTGCCGGCAGCCTGATTGCCTGATGGGCGAGGCCCGTCGCAGAAGGTGAAAAAACAATAGCTGCTAGCGCCAGTCAATCAACAAATTCAGATAGTTTTGTTGCTGAGTTTGTTTCATGCAGAGCGATAGCAGCTATGTTTATTGATGGCCCGGCGATGGATGACGAGGCTTGTCACAAACCGCACCGCTGCCGCGTCTAAGAGGTATGGGCCGGCCGCAGGGGCGGGCCTGCAATGCTTCAAGGAGTATTCACATGGCCGACATCGCCAACCCCACCGTCAACCCCATTGCCATCCCCACGCCGCGCCTGGACTTCCGTGCGCTGGCTCCCGAGCTCTACAAGGCGCAGGCCGGCCTCAACGCCCAGATCGCGCGCTCCAGCCTCGGTGTGCCACTGCTGGAGCTGGTCTATCTGCGCGTCTCGCAGATCAACGGCTGCGCCTTCTGCGTGGACATGCATGTGCGCGAGCTGCTGTCGCGCGGCGAGGACCTGCAGCGCATCCACAGCGTGGTGGTCTGGCGCGAGGTGGACTTGTTCGAGATGCGCGAGCGCGCCGCGCTGAACTGGGCCGAGCGCTGCACCCAACTGAGCCAGGCCCATCCCGGGCAGCAGGACTTCGAGGCCCTGCGCCCCTACTTCAGCGAGCGCGAGATCGTGGAGCTCAGCTACGCGATCGGCTGCATCAATGTCTGGAACCGTCTGTGCGTGGGCTTTGCGGCTCCCGTGGAGAAAAAACCTATCACCTCCTGAGCCGCTGCGCGGCTTCCCCCGTGGCACGGCGCCCTCTCTCGCTGCACGGGAGGGGGACGACGGCCTCGCTGCGGGAGCGGCGCGGCCGGCGAGGCCCTTGCTCGCCGTCCTGACCTGGATTGCGCCCAATTCATGCCTTATGCATTGGCACGAGCGGGGTTGTGCTCTCAGTTCTGGGTGATCTTGCGTTCCCTGACCACCTTGCCCCATTGCTCGTATTCCTTCTTCATGAAGGCCGCGAACTCAGCCCGCGTCGTGGGCTGGGGCGTCAGGCCGTGGACCTTGAGCGCCTCGGCCACGCCGGGGTCCTTGAGCACCTTGACGATCTCCTGGTTCCAGCGGTCCAGCACGGGCGTGGGGGTCTTGCCGGGGGCGACGAAGGCATACCAGTTCAGCGCCTCGAAGCCCGGATAGCCGGCTTCGGCCACGGTGGGAATATTGGGCATGTAGGCTGGGCGCGTCAGGCCGGTGGTGGCCAGCGGAATCAGCTTGCCGGTCTCGATGTGCGGAAGGGCCGTCGGAGGGGCGGCGAAGTAGGAGGTGACACGCTCGCCCAGCAGGTCCTGCAGGGCCGGTGCGCCGCCCTTGTAGGGCACATGAACCATCTCCACGCCGGCGCGCTGGTTGAACAGCTCGCCTGCCAGGTGCGAGGCCGAGCCCGCGCCGGTCGATGCATAGTCCACGCTGCCGGGGCTCTTCTTGGCCTTGGCCACGAACTCGGCCAGATTCTTCACACCGGCACCCTTGTGCACCACCAGCACATTGGGGAAGTTCACGCCGCCCGAGATGGGCGCGAGATCGGTGAAGGGGTTGTAGCCCACCTTCATGATGTGGGGCGCAATCGTCAGCGGGCCGATGGAGCCGAACAGCAGCACCGAGCCGTCGGTCGGTGCCTTGGCCACGAACTGGTGGGCGATATTGCCGCCCGCGCCGCCCTTGTTGTCCACCACCACGGTCTGGCCGATGTTCTCGCCCAGCTTCTTGGCAATCATGCGCGCTGCCGCGTCGGCGGCGCCACCAGCGGCAAAGCCCACGACCAGCGTCACGGGCTTGTTGGGCAGCCAGTCGGGTGCGGCCTGTGCCGCCGAGCCCAGGCTCAGCAGGGAGGCGGCCACGGCCGTGGCGCGCAGGAAATGGCGTTTGTTCATCATGGGATGTCTCCTTGGTCGGAAAGGAATGCCGGTATTCCGGCTGATTTTTCTGAGAGCAGGCACGGCGGGCGTGCCTGTCATGGGGCTTTGTTCAATCAGCGCCCAGGCCGATGGGGCTGGGCTGGCGCTTTTCGGTGTTGTGGCGCAGCAGTGCAGCCGTGCGGAACACACCGTGGGCAAACTTGCCGTAGGGCAGGGTGGCAAACAGCGCAATCACGGCGCCCAGGTGCAGACACAGCAGCAGTGCCAGCGCCGGCGTGGCGCGGCCCAGCCATAGCGCCAGGCCGCTTGATGCCACCAGGAACAGCAGGGCGATGAAGCCGAGATCCATGGGCTTTTGCCTGGCGTCGCCATGCAGCGGATGGCGCGCGCGGTTCAGCATCCAGAGGCCGGCCGTGCCGATCATCAGACTCACGCCGCCCAGGGCGCCCAGAATCTTGGGCAGGCTGGGTAGCTCGTAAGGCGCAGGCAGATCGAAGACATAGTGATAGACCGTGGCCAGGCCCGTGGCTGCAAAGCACAGCATGAAGCCGTAGAAGGTCAGGTGGTGGAAGCGGCGGCGCTTGAGCGTGTACTCGTCGTCCTCGTTGTGGCAGCCGTCGCCATGGC
>NZ_SPEY01000057.1 GCF_009360615.1 Comamonas sp. | reverse complement strand
TTTCGAAGCTTCAGGATGACTTGCGGCGCCCGCAAGCGGGCGCACTCTGGTGCACATCGCGCCACAGCAGCATCTCGGCCACGCGTTCGGACTTGTCCTCGTCGAAGCCCAGCTGCTGCGCACGCTCGGCCGGATTGGTCCAGGTGCCGAACAACAGGTCCCACAGCGGCAGGCCGTAGTTCTGCGCATGGTGGCCATGCCGGTGGTGCACGGTATGCATCTCAGGGCGCTGCAGCACATAGCCGAGCCAGCGCGGCGTGCGGATGTCGGCATGGGTGAACAGATCGAAGGCCGCCGTCAGTCCCAGGGCCACCGCCGCCGCCGCCGGGCTGGCGCCCAGCACCCAGTAGCTGGAGATCACGCTCAGCATCATGGCTGCACAGGAGTCCAGCGGGTGGGCATAGAACGAGGTCAGTACCTCGATGCGCCGCGCGCTGTGATGCAGCTGGTGGAACACGCGCCACAGCAGATCCGAGGCATGGGTGGCGCGATGCCACCAGTAAAAGACAAAGCTGGTGATGAAAAAGCTCAGCAGCCCCACCAGCAGCGGGTTCCAGCGCACGCCTACATCGAACAGCGCATGCTGGCGGATCCGCTCTTCCAGCAACCCGCCCAATACCAACGTGCAGGCCAGCGTCAGCGCGCCCAGGGCACTGCTGTAGATCAGCCAGCGCCGGTCGCAGAGATTGCGCGAGGCGGGCGCAATCACCTCGCGCGTGAAGACCGCCACGAACAGCAGCGCAATCAGCGGATAGACCAGGTACTCCAGCACGGCAATCATTTCCCTTGAGGTTTGCCTTGCAGTCTATCGGCTGATATGGGCCTGCCGCTTTATTGGGGCAATACGAACTGCTCCAGCGGCGTATCGTTGGGTGCGGCCAGCTGCTTCTTGAGCACCTCGCCCATGGGCAGGTTCAGGTTCACGCTCTTGGGTGCAATGGGCTGCATGAACCATTTGTTGTAGAGCTTGTGGAGCTCGCCCGAGCGGATCATCTGCAAAATGGCGCCGTCCACGGCCTTCTTGATCTGCGGGTCGTTCTTGCTGAACTGGATGGCAATCGGCTCGGCACCGATCACCTCGCCCACAATCTTGTAGCCCTTGGGATTCTTGCTCTGCCCGATCACGCCGGCCAGCATGTTGTCGTCCAGCACAAAGGCATCGACGCGACCCGACTCCAGCATCAGAAAGCTCTCGAACTGGTCCTTGCTCATCAGCGTCTTGAAGTTCAACTCGTTGTCGCTGGCGTACTTGCGCAGAATCTGCACCGCCGTCGTGCCCGTGATAGCACCCACATTGCGTCCCTGCAGCTGCTTGAAGGAGGTGATGCCCGAGTCGGCACGCACGACCATGCGCACCTCGCTGACATAGGTGGTCAAACCAAACGCCACCTGCTTCTGGCGCGTGAGGTTGTGGGTCATGCTGGCGCAATTGAAATCGGCCGTGCCGTTGTTGATCAGCGGCATGGTGTTCTGCGGCGTCAGCACCATGTACTTGATCTGGGCCTTGGGCGCAATCGCATGCACCACGCGCTCGCAGAGGTCCATGTGATAGCCGACGAACTTCTCGTTGGCACCGATCGCGTAGGACATGGGGACAGCGGCTTCGCGCACGCCCAGCACCACGGTGCCGCCCGCCTGCCAGCGCTGCAGCGTGGGCGATGCGGACAGATCCGCGGCCGTGTCGATATTGGCACCGAAAGTGGAGCCCGCCGCATCGGTCTTGCCCGCAGCCATGACCGAACCCGCGCATGCCAGCGCAGCTGCCAGACCCACCCATTTCAACGACTTGCCCATCACCCACTCCCAAAAAAACAAAAGCGCCGAGACCTCTGGTCATCGGCGCTCATCACCCACCCGATCCGGCACACACCTCATGCACGCATGGGGCCCTGGGCCGATTGTCGCTGCTCGCTTATCGCTTTGGGTGGAATGCTTATGCCTGCGCGTCGCCTCATGCGTCGCGTTTGGCGCTGGCGGCCTCCATCCGTTCGCGCAGGCACTGGTGGGTGCTGCTGGCCTCATCGACCGGCTGCTGGTGCTTGGCCCGCAGATAGCGCTCGGTGAACACGCCCAGATAGCTCTCCAGCACGCGGCCGGCCTGCACATCGCCGGCATCACCCACCAGCTCCAGGCACAGGGCCGCCACCTCGCTGGTGCAGAAATGGTCGTCGCGCTTGGATCTGCGCAACTGATAGCGCGAAATCAGATCCGGGTGCAGGCTGAGCACGGGAAAGCCATCGAGATACGGGCTTTTGCGAAACATCTTGCGCGCCTCGGACCAGGTCGCGTCCAGCAGGATGAACAGCGGGCGCCTGCCGGGCTGCAGCGCACGGCTGTCGCCACCGTCCAGCGCCTCCACCACCCGCCCTGCCGGCTCGGCATATTCGCCGGGAAACACCACATAGGGCTGCCATTGCGGGTCGGCCAGCAAGGCCTGCAGCTGCGGATCCACCTCGGTGCGCGACCAGCCAAAGGCATGGGTGTCCTGCACCACATCGGCAATCAGCCAGCCCGTGTTGCTGGGCTTGAGCGGCTCCGCATCGTGCATCAGCAGGCAGAAGGCCGCGCGCGTGGCCAGCCCGGGGCGCAGCGCGCACATGCAGTGGGATGGACGCAGCCTGCAGCCCTCGCAGCGCTCGCCCTTGGGGCCTCCGCGCGCCAGAAACGGCCGCGTGCTGCGCGCCAGCCGCGCCTGGCGCAAGCGCGAGACGGCATGTGGGGGCAGCGTGGAGGCAAGGGCTTTGTGAGGGCTCGGCGCAGCAGGAGGCAAGGGCGTGGAAGCGGGCAAGACGGACACCAGCGGGTTCGGACAGAGCCCGGATTGTCCCGCCTTTGCCAATCCCGGTGCTGGCGCTCCCGCAGCGCGCTCAATCGCAGTCGCCCTGCTCGAAAGTCGGCCCGCGCCCGAAGCTGAACACCGTGGGCCTGGCATTCCTGAGCCCGGTCGAGATCACGCTCCTGAAGCGTTCAGGCTCGCAGTTGAAGCGCGTATCCAGCACATAGTCCTCGGACTCGGCCTTGATCATGGCGGCGCGCCAGGCCGAAGTTGCATCCAGCACCTTGCCGTCCACCATGGGGGCCTGCACCGAGTAATTGATGAAGTGGGTCAGGCGCGAGCCCTTGGCCTCCAGATAGACCACCGGGTCGGCGGCATTGCCGCACAGCGTCAGGCAGTCGGCGTAGTAACGGCTGTCCAGCAAGGGCTCGAAGCTGCCGAAAGTCAGGTCGCCGAGCTTGATGTCGGGCTGGCCCTCGGCCACGTTCAGCACGCTCTTGAGCGAGAGATTGCAGCTGGGTGCGATATCGATCTCGACAGATTCGATGATCTTGTCGGCCTCGTCGCTGACCAGGGTGATATCGCAGCCATCGGCGCGGAACTGATGGCGGTGGAATTCCGAGCGCATGGCCGGGCCGGCGATCTTCTGCGCATAGGCCAGATTCATGCCGATGGTCTCGGTGCCGAAGAGCTGGTCAATCACCCGCCTGGCTTCGGCAGCCGGCGGTGCCGCCGCAGGGGCCGGTGCAGCGGTCGGGGCCTGTGCCGGGGGCGCCGTGGCTTCGGTCCTGGAATCGGAGCAGGCCAGCAGCAGTGCCGCTGTCGCCATGACCCCCGTCCGGACTCCGCAGCGTTTGATCCAGCGATGAGGCATCTTCATGTCCTTGCGAGTTCACCAGCTCGCAATATAGGTGCAGGCCCCGAAATCACCAAGCACGGGAAGTTTCAGCCTCCCACGCACTCCAGCTCGAACAGCGGCATCTCGGCATCGCGGCTGAGCCAGACACCGCCGCCCAGCTCCTTGAAGTGCGGCTGCAGGCCTCGGCGGTACAGCTCGGCACGGTGGCGGTACAGGCGCGGGTCGGTCAAGTCCTCGTCGATGATGTCGCGCTCGTAGTCCTCGCGCGCCACGGCCTCGATATAGAGCCCGCCGCGCGACAGCCGGCCCAGATTGGCCAGTGCCTTTTTCAGGTCGGCCGGACTCAGATAGGGCAGCACGCCCTGGCAGATCACCAGATCGAAAGGCTGGCCATCTTTGGGCTTCCAATCCACCACCGAGCCCCGCTCCCAGCCATAGCGCTCGCAGAGGTAGGGGCTGAACTCCACGCCCTGATACTGCACGCCCGGAAAATGCCTCTGCACCGCCTCGCGCCACAGGCCTATGCCGCAGCCCACATCGAGCACCCGCTGCACGGGCACGCGCAGATACGCAAGATACGAGCAGACGAACGCACCCAGCCGACGCGCGTGCTCGGGGTCGATCACGCTGGTCTTTTTGTCAAAGTAAAAGCGCTGGTAATACGCCTCGTCAAACCACTCGTTGCTTGCTGATTGCACGCAGCCTCCTTCAAGAAACAAACGGCCCCGAAGACGCCGAAACTTCAAAAACCGACGCTGACTCAGGAAAGAGCAGCCTGCAAGGACCCAGGCGGCCCCGCCGCCCCGCAGCGAGGCTGTCGCCCCCCGCCAGAAGAAGGCGCCCAGCGCCTCAGGGGGTTAAATTCTGCCGACCACGGACCAGCCCTTGCGCTGGTCCTGCTTGTTGTTCTCGTAGTCCCATACCGTGCCGCAGCGCTCGCAGACATAACGGGTCACCGTCGCCGTGCTCGAGCCGCGCTCCTCCTTGCGGTTGCCGCGCTGCATCAGTTCGGCATGGCCGGGGGCCTTGCGCCAGTTGCGCTGAATGCCGGCACAGGCATCGCACAGATGGTCTTCGGCAGGGGTGGTGGTGTTGGTCATGAAAAAACTACTGAATGTGGTGCAGGTGCCGGACATCTGCCCGCGCTGCAAAGCAGCCATTGTGCCGCCTGCCCCGGTTTTGCACCGGCAGCCGTCGCAGCATCACCGCTTGCAGGTAGGGCATGACCGACCGTGAAGCCGGCCCGGGCCCGTCTTTTTCCATGCTTCTTCACCCATATTTGTTACCAAATGATTCAGAATCGCTATGCTTCGGACTGAAGCAAACGAACAACAAGGGAGAGGTTTGTGTACAAGAAAACGTTGCTGGCGGCCATGGTGGGCACGGGGGTGGGCATGAATGCGCTTGCGGCAGATATTCGCGACCAGTGGGACATCCAGATAAGCAAGGCGGAACTGGTGTTCCCCGGCACGCCCCCGCAGGATGCGGCCAATGGCATCAAGGACGCACTGTCCCAGTTCGCGATTCCCGCCAACCTCAGCTACCGCGCCATGCCGTCCACACCGCCCGCGCGCCCCGGCGCCCCCAGACTCAGGCAGATGTCGGGAGCCGTACCTTCGCCCGAGTACCTTTGCGAGGACGCCTATGCCGAGATCTCTAAAAAGCCCCCACCCGTCAAGAACGCCTTTGCCTTTATCGCCGAAGGCCATCAGGTCTGCCTCTACAGCTTTGCCCAGGGTGTCAAGGCCTATGTGGTGTACTACAGCATCAAGCGCACCGAGTCGCTGACCTCGGGCCTGTTCAACGGCATTACCAAGGCCATACGCGGCAGCGACGAGGACCGGGCTGCGGGCCAGCTCAAGGAAAACATCGATGCCATTCGCACCAAGCTTCCCAAGCTGTTGGTGGAACGCATCGATATTCCCGGCCGTCCGCAGGAAACCCCGGATCTGCAGGCCGTTACCGCCCTGATTCCCCCGGCCCCCGAAGCCACTGCTACCGTCGCCGCCTCGCCGACCACCGCTGCGGTTGGCACGCCGTTGCAGGCCAAGGTGGAGGCGCGCAAAAACCTCACAGCCATGGGCATGACCTATCACTCTCAGCCGCAGTTCATGGATGCCATACGACGCAAGGACGATGTGGCCGTGCAGCTGTTCATCGACGGCGGCGGCATCAATCTCGACGCCATCGACGGCAGCGGCAAGACGGCGCTGCAGATCGCGCAGACCCAGGGCACACCCGAAATCGTGGCCCTGCTCCAGCCCAGGGCCAGGCCCGCAGCCGTGGAGGCACCTGCTTCGGTCGGCACAACACCGGCGCTGCTGCAGCCCGCTTCAGCCGATGCCGCTCCTGTGGACTTCAGTAAGATCCCGCCTGAGCTGCTGACCGAAATGGATGCCGAAGTGGCCAAGCTGCCTGTATCGGCGGAGCAAAAACAGCTGGCGCGCAACCATCTCGCGCGTCAGTACCTCAAGATCCAGGCCCTGGCCAACGCCCTCAAGTCCCAATAACACGGGCTGACTCCTGCCATGTAAAAGGGCCGCTTGCGCAGCCCTGATTCATGTGGTGTGGATCACGCCTTGGCGGGGCGATAGGCCAGACAGATCTTGTTGCCGTCGGGGTCGCGCAGATAGGCCAGATACATGGAGTCGCCGCGCCAGCCCGGCGCGTCCTCGATCGACACACCACCCGCTGCCAGGCCAGCCGCATGGGCCGCGTTCACCTGATCGGTGGACTGGGCCAGAAAACCCGTGGTGGCGCCATTGCCCGAGCTTGCCGACTCACCGTTGATGGGCGTGGAGATGGCGAACACGCCCGTGGGGCTGCGGTAGAAGAAACGATTCTTGTTGGCAACGCCGGGCGCAATGCCCAGCTGCCCCAGCATCGCGTCGTAAAAGCGCTTGCTGGACTGCAGATCATTTACACCCAGCATGATGTGGCTAAACATGGTTGTCTCCTGGAAAAGCCCGGTTTCGGGCGAAGATGGGAAATCGGCAGGCCATCGTAACGGGAGCGTGCCGCCCTCTTCTGTCACCCATTTTCAGCCCACCATGCTGCCAGACCATTTCACCCCGGTTCCCCTGGACAAATCCTACCGTCTGCTCAATCACGGCCCCACGGTCATCGTCTCGGCCCAGCATGCGGGCGAGCGCAACGCCATGAGCGCTGCCTGGGCCTGCGCACTCGATTTCGCCCCGCCCAAGATCAGCGTGGTCCTTGACAAGGCCACGCGCACACGCGCCCTGGTCGAGGGCAGCGGCCTCTTCGCCCTGCAGCTGCCCACCGTGCCGCAGGCCGCCCTGACGATGGGCATAGGCACGGACAGCGCCGCGACCGAGCCCCAAAAGCTCGTCAAGCATGGCGTGCAACTGTTCGACGCACCGGACTTCGACGTGCCGCTGGTGGCCGGTTGCGCCGCCTGGCTGATCTGCCGGCTGATCCCCGAGCCGCACAACCAGCAAAGCTATGACCTGTTCATCGCCGACGTCGTGGCGGCCTGGGCCGACGAGCGGGTGTTCCGCAACGGACACTGGGAGTTCGGCTCCGCGCCTGCCGAGCTGCGCACCCTGCACTACGTGGCTGGCGGGCAGTTCTTCGCAATCGGCGAATCGGTGCTCGTGAAATAGAAGCTCTCATGGCCGCATCGCTTATGCATCAAGCGCCGGCAGCTATCCAAATAATGCGCACTTTGCCGTGACGGCCACTGACACCCTCAGGTGCCCCGGCCCGCAGCACCTGCGCACCCGGGTCCTTGTAACCGCCTTGATTTAGACTGCTTCACCGACAGACATGTCAACCACCCCATGACTGCCAGTGCAGTACCGTCGCACAGGGCAGCGATCCATGCTATCAATCACTGCGAAGCGACAGGCCATGGCGCAAGAGTTTTTTGATCCCGTGCTGTTCATCAAGGAGGAGGCACCGACTTCGGTTGATCTGTCGCGGACACCGTTTTTCTGCAATATCCACGGCTACCCCCACTACTGCGCGGAGCCGCCCACAGGCGTGACGCTGCTGGAGCCGGCCACCAGTGATCCCAGGGTCGCCATGGGCAACGCATACCAGGTTGTATCGGCGACCACCACCCACCCAGATCCCCGCTACGGCAACCAGACCCGGCTGGAGTTCCGGGCCGACCGGATCGCGTACGAAGCCCTTGTCGCCACCCCTGCAACTGCGGCGGCTTTCGGGATGACGCTGATCGAGCCCGGACAGGGCATTCGCATCGCCAGTCCGCAGTCACGGCTTTCGCTGATCGACTATGAGTACGGCATGTTTGCCGGGCACCGCTCGCCCTACGAGGGCACCGGCTACCGCCTGCTGGGCAAGGTATGCACCGATCTCGAACATCACGATTTTCCCCATGTCTTCACCTCCATCGACCCGCACCTGCCCCTGGTGATTTCGGTGGGGAGGTACTGGCCCAAAGAGCAGAAAATCTGTCTGGCCGATCTCTGGGTGCCACGTGGCAAGGCCTTGTACGTGCCGCCCCGGCCCGACGTACCGGGTCAGGCCTGCCTGGATCTGCACGGCAACCGCAATTCGGCCCTGGCCTGCTGGCATGGGATCGATCGCTCCAGCGTCAGAACCCAGACCTTGCTGCAGACCGAAGGCGGTTATTTCTACTGGTTCTGGAACGAGCTGCCCACCACCCATCCCCTTCTGGACATGACAGGAGCGCCCCATGATTGAAGCCCGCCCCCGCCTGCGCACCCTTGAACCCGACACGGACAACGGCCTCTACCAGACGCTGCTGGAGTCCACCCTCGCGATTCCCTTCAAGATTGACTGGGCGAGCCAGAGGTACCGCTACATCGGCCCGCAGATCGCGGACCTGCTGGGCTGGAGCCCCGAGAGCTGGGAAACCGTGAACGACTGGGCCGAGCGCATCCACCCCGACGAGCGCGCGCAAACCGTCTCGCGCTGCGTGGAGCTTTGCAAGGCCGGCGTGGACCACGAGGCCGAGTACCGCGCGCTGACCAGCGACAACCGGTTTGTCTGGGTCAAGGAGGTCGTGCACGTGATGTGCGACGAGCAAGGCCAGCCCACGGCGCTGATCGGCTTCACCTTCGACATCACCGAGCAGAAGAAATCCGAGCAGCTGCGTGCCGAGCTGGAAGCCCAGAAGCTCTCCAACGCCCGCCTGCAGGAGCGCCTGCGCCTGACCCATGATCTGCACGATGGCCTGGGAAGCGAGCTGGTCCACATGATTGCCTCCGTCGAGCAGGGCAGCGACACCTTGACCCGGCCCCAGGTGTTGTCCATGCTCAAACTCATCCGCAACGATCTGCGCCAGAGCATAGACAGCAACGCCTCGGCCCAGGTGCGCGTTCCCGCCACGCCTCAGGAATGGCTGGCCCCCTTGCGCCGCCGCTTCAACGGCCTGTTCGAGGCACTGGACATCCGCTGCGACTGGCAGTTTCCGCAAAGCTGGAGCCTGCCGCCCAACGCGCTGCAATACCTGGCGCTGACCCGACTGATCGAAGAGGCGCTGACCAATGTCATCAAGCACAGCCAGGCGCGCCATGTGCGCCTGTCCCTGCTGCAACCCCAGGCGCAGGAGCTGCTGCTGGAGATCGAGGACGACGGCGTGGGCTTCGATGTGCAGGCCGTGGAGGCATCGGGCCTGGGCGTGGGCATGCGCTCCATGGCAGTGCGCATTGCACGGGTCGGCGGACTGCTGGGGATTGAGTCGTCGCCGGGGCGGACGGTTTTGACGGCGCGGGTGGTGTTGGGGACTGAGGATTGAGTTTTTTGGGCTGTAGCGCTTGTATGGCAAGCGATTGCAGCTATAAAAATTGACTCTTGTTTTGTTGCTGGCGATAGAGGGCGGGTCTCGTCCCGCCAGGCGAGTTACCTTTCTTGCTCGCACAAGAAACGTAACCCAAAGAATGCGCCCCGACTGTCCGCGTCCCTGCGCTTCGCTACGGGTAAACCTGCGTCACGCCATTCAGTCTGCGGTGCGGCAAAACTCGCTTTGCGCTACGCGCGCCGCTCAGACACGTTGCCGCAAATTTGTTCACGATGCATTGGCACTCTGCGGTGCCAATGCCCGCAGCCCGAACCGCGTGCCGCAGGCACAGACACACGGGTGAATTCGGGCGGCCTGCAAGAGTTATGACGAAATTGGCTTCTAGCCCAATTGTTGATTGCGGTAGCAGCTATTAATTTTTCAAAGAAGCTATCCCGCATCCGGTATTGCCCCTTTTGCCCACACCGGCGACGGCAAGCTCTTGGGGCTGGCAGTTGCACCGCAGAGTGCAACTGCATCGTTATCAAATTTGCGGCAACCTGTCTGAACGGAGAGCGAAGCTCGAAGTGAGTTTTGCCGCACAGCTCCAAGAGCTTAACGGCGCAGGTTGCCCCGTAGCGCAGCGAATGGGACGTGGGCAACACCGTCGCCTTTTCTTCAGCCGACGCTTCGGTGACGAGGCAAATACGAGCAGCTCGACTAGCGGGTCGAGCCCGCCTCAGCGGGCTAACAGGCATACACGCAAAATAGAAAAACAAGCAAAAAAACCTCTGGCCCGGATACATCAAGCACAAGGAATTCAACGCGGCATTGCAAACTATGAAACTTCCACTATCTAGCGATAAGATGACTTATAGGGATGGATATTATCCCCAATAAATTAATCATCAGGAAATAAGCAACCTAGCATTCCTACAGCAGTATCTATAAATATATGCAATGCAGCGATTATTGCAAATACAGTGATTACATTTATATAAATAACATCTACAGAGCCACTTTTAATCGCATATAAAGAGCCAGATACAAAAGATAAAAATATCAGGGCACATTGCTCATACAACGAGATTTTCACCTGAGCAATAGTTCTTGAAAAATCTATTCCTTCTTTCTCTGATACATCCTTGAGTCTAACCGCAATAATGACAATTGTCTGGATATTCACTGCAAGAATACCAACAACAATTGTCATTAAATTGCTGGCAAGCGTTTTTTCGATAAAATCTGAGTCAATCCATTTCAAGAATGAAACTGTAGCTACAGATGATAATATATACGATGCAACATTTTTCAGCCAATCAAATATCATAAATTCTCGTTAAGCAGTAGTAATGTATCTTGATTCAGCCCACTCAATGTCATTTCGTCAATTTCAACAATCTGAATTTTTTCAGAAGTTCTAATCTCTTTACGCACCCCCTTTAACTTAACAACGATATCTCCCCCGCCCAGAGAGGCATATTCTACACAGCCTTTAATCAACTCATCCTCAGGATCAATCTCTAAAGCTGTTTTTGGCAAGGACTCCAATTGCAAGCTAACCTTTTGGCAATTTGATTCTCTATTAAGCTGGCGCAAGTCAATTTTCAAAGCCTTTGTTATGCTCGCCATGTTAGGTGCAACCATCTCAAACCTAACTCGATCAACTCTTCCTTCGTTCTCCCTCATCAATCCCCAAAAATGGTTTGGATTAAATGTTTCTCTGATTTGAATAGTTAAGCCCATGTGATTCAAGGCTTGATCAAAGGTTTTTTCCAAAATATTGGAAACAACTTTTGTTGTAGAAAATGCTTTTACGTTTCTAGAGATTAAAATTGTTTGCCGATCATCAAGATTATTTATAATCACCGTCACATTAGGCCAACTAGGAATTTTTTCTCTTTGAAAATCTTCATTATCTCTATCGACATTTTTATAAACACCAATCTTAAATAAATATAAATTGCCCCCAATATTTTCCCTTATACATTTAATGATTAGACCTTTGTGTTCGAAATTCATTTCTCCATTTAATATTTCAGAGAAATAATGGTTTTTTCTCAGTCTTAGCTCATCCGCAGAAACTAGTTCGTTAAAAAGTGACTGCTGCTGCTGGGATGCAGGCAAGATTTGGTATCGGTAAATATCAAACGTACTCATTTAGATCTCTTAAAATTCAGGAGAAAGTGATAATTTTTGTCGCCCGCGTCGAAGCCACATAAACCAGCCTGGCCTCCAACGCCCCATCCTTCTGCACATCCTTGGCCTTTCGCTCTTCATCCGAAGTAACGACAGCCACCACTGGCCACTCCAGCCCTTTGCTCGCATGCATCGTCATGAGCTTGATGGAGTCCTCTTCGGGCTTGAAGTCACCCGCACGCTTGCGCATGCGATAAGGCAGCCTGCGGCGCTGCAGGGCGTCGGCACACAACTCCATTTCGTCGTGATGGCGACATAGCACGGCCATCTCGCCCCAGGCATGGCCTTGGGCATGCTGGTCGGCCAGCAGTTCGGCCACACGGGCGGCGCGTTCGGGAAACGTCGGCAGGTCGATGACGATGGGCTCGGGGCCTTCGCGGCCGCAGCTCAGCGGTTTGAGCAGGGGGATGCCGTCTTCGTCCTTGGCATCCTCGGGTGTGAGCATGTCACCGGCTACGCGGTGCGCCAGTTGCAGAATCTGGCGCGTGTTGCGGTAGTTGATCTTGAGAATGGTGGTGCGGCCAGATGCCTGTATGCCCACGCTTTTAAGACTGAAGTTGCGCTTCTGGCCCCGGTCGTAAATGCTTTGTGCATCGTCATAGAGCAGCAGCAGGCTGTTGGTGCTCGGGTCCACCATCTGCGTGACGAGCTTCAGCCATTCGGGCGCAAAGTCATGGCCTTCGTCGATCAACACGGCGTGGTACTGGCCTGCGGGAATATGTTTGTCGTCCACGCCTTTGATGACGCGCTGCGCAAACTCAGCCATCTTCTGGCTCACATGCAAGCGGTCAAGGTCCGGGGTGTAGAGGTTGTAGGTAGTCAGCTGGGCACGCGTCCATTTGTCCCAATGCACGACATGCACACGGTCGGCCAGACCTTTGGCCTCCATGCTGGCCGCCAGCTTCACGCCCAGCGGCTCGTTGTAGCAGAGCACCAGAATCGGCTTGCTACCCGGCCCTTGCGTCTGGGCCAGATGCTCGGCGCGGTAGCCGAGGATCATGGTCTTGCCCGAGCCCGCTACGCCGTGGATGACGCGGTGGCCGTCGCCCAGGCTGCGTGCCAGTTGCTCCTGCTGCAGGTCCATGACGCGCATGATGTCGGGCAGCTCTTCCTCATCCCGCGCGCCGTCTCCAAACAGGTTTTGCTGCTGGGGCACGCGCACTTCGGGAAACAGAATCCAGCGAATGCGGTCTAACTGCGGCAGGGTAATGGCGCGGCCAAAGCTGTGCGGGAACATATCCCAGAGGCGCTGCTGGAAGGCTTCGGCATCCACGGCTTCGACCATTTCGTCCTGGCAGATGACCAGATGGCCGGGCAGTGCGTCACCCAGACCCGCCGCATCGAACTGCTTGCGCGTGATGCGCGTGAAGACCACGCCGTGACCCCAGGGGAAAGCCAACTTGCCTTTGTGATCGCCGTCGCCCTGCACCAGCTGCGGGTCACGCTCCAGTGCATTGATGACCTGAATCGCACAGTGGCGCGCCTGCTGCAGTGGGCTGATAACGACTTTAAGCTGGCCATCGACCAAAATTTCAAAACGTTCACGCGTTGCGCTACGAATGGTTTCCAGATGCCAGTCCTTGGTTTCCAGAATCAGCGCACCCCGGCGCGGATGCACCACCACAAAATCGGGTCGTGTCTGCTTGGGGCCAATGGGCACATCCCACCACAGCAAATAATCCTCTTCGAGTTTTTGCTGCAAACGCTCTGCCAACCGTTTTTCACCGCTGGTCATACGCCCCGCGCAGCTGCCGAGCGCGGGAATTAATACCGCCATTGCCTCCACCTCTTACTTGTATCTTCTTGTTTCATGAATGGAGGTGTTTATATCCGATGAAGCCTTTCTGAATCTTGCAAAACCGATTAAATCTGTCGCTCACGTTGGCTGCAGCGCGGGTTTGGGGTTTATTTCGGGTATCGGCTGCGAGCTGATATTCGGAATGGGCGGATTTTCTCTGTACCGTCAAAAAACAGAATTCAAGGCAAATCAGGCTCTAGCTCAATCTCATCAATTGCCGGCAGCTATCAAAACAGCGTTTGCTGTGTCGATGAGGATAAGAGCCGGGATTTCGCCCCGGCTGGCGAGTTACTTTCGTGTTCACGCACGAAAGTAACCAAAGAACGTGGCCCGATTGTCTGCGTCCCTGCGCTTCGCTACGGGCAAACCTGCGTCACGCCATTCAGGCTGCGGTGCGGCAAAACTCGCTTTGCGCTACGCGTGCCGCTCAGACAGGTTGCCGCAAATTTGAAGACGAAGCATTGGCACTCTGCGGTGCCAATGCCCGCAGCCCGAACCGCGTGCCGCAGGCACAGACACACGGGTGAATTCGGGCGGCCTGCAAGAGTTATGACGAAATTGGCTTCTAGCCCAATCACAAATTGCGGTTGCGGCTATCAAATCTGATGAAAGCTATCTTTCGGTATCTCGCCCCTTGTGCCCATGCCTGCGACGGCAGCCTCTTGTGGCGCGCGTCTGCACCGCAGAGTGCAGACGCATCGTGCTCTGACTTGCGGCAACGTGTTTGAGCGGAGTGCTGCAAGCACACAGCGAGTTTTGCCGCACAGCCACAAGAGGTTGACGGCGCAGGTTGCCCCAGAGCGCAGCGAAGGGGTCTTGGGCAGTGGGGGTCAGCTCTTTGCCTACTTTCTGGCGGCAGAAAGTAGGTCGGCTGGCGGGCCGAGACCCGCCCTCTACCCAGAAATCAGGCATGTCGTTGAAGCAGAGAACTCAAGCCCAATCAGCCTCAAACCCAGGCGCACAAAGCGCCATCAGTCATCAATATTCGAGGCAGATCTTGCCGAAATGCCTGCCTGCCGCCTGGTGCTCAAACGCCGCCACCATCTGCTCCAGCGGATAGCGGCTGTCGATCACGGGCTTCCAGCCGAAGTTCTCCAGCGCGCGCACCATGTCCTGCTGCTGCTCGCGGCTGCCGACGATCAGGCCCTTGAGGGTTTGCTGCTTGCGCATCATCTCCACCGTGGGCACGGCACCCGCAAAACCGGTCAGCACGCCGATCAGCGCGATATGGCCGCCCACGGCGCAAGCGCGAATGGACTGGGGCAAGGTGCCGGGGCCGCCGACCTCGACCACGATGTCGGCCCCGCGACCGCCGGTGGCGGCCAGCACGGCATCGCCCCATTCGGGCTGCTCCTTGTAGTTGATCACCAGATCGGCCCCCAATGCCTTGAGCTGCTCGGCCTTGGCCGCGCTGGAGGTGGTGGCGATGACGGTGGCCCCCATGCTCTTGGCCATCTGCAGCGCAAAGATGGAGACGCCGCCCGTGCCCAGCACCAGCACGGTGTCGCCGGCCTTGAGATGGCCGTCCACCACCAGCGCGCGCCAGGCCGTGAGGCCGGCCGTGGTCAGCGTGGCAGCCTCGGCATGGCTCCAGCCCTGGGGGGCATGGGTAAAGCTGGTGGCAGGCAGGTTCACCCATTCGCGTGCAAAGCCGTCCACGCCGTCGCCGGGCACGAGCTGGAAGTCGGAGGGCACATGGCGGCCCGACAGCCATTGCGGGAAGAAGGTGGAGACCACGGCATCGCCGACGGCAAATTCCGTCACACCGGCACCCACGGCCGTGACCTGGCCAGCGCCGTCGGCCATGGGAATGCGGCCATCGGCCGCCGCACCGGGGCGGCGCACCACGCCCAGGTCGTGGTAGTTGAGCGAGCTGGCGTGAATGCGCACCTGGATCTCGCCCGCAGCAGGCGCCGCAGGTGCGGGCCGCTCGACAAGCTTCAGGTTTTCAAAACCGCCGGGGGCGGCCAGTTGCATGACTTTCATGGAGTGCTCCTCAAAGGGGGTGAAACAGATGCTCTGCATGGTGCCGTCTATGCGCTCCAGCCGCCAGTACCAACATATTTGTTGGGTAGTATTAAAAATGTAAGCAATGCATGAATGCGGGCTGGCGTTAGGATGCTTGCACTTTGGAACTGCAGCGAGGTGCCCATGAAACGATTGAACAGCAAGAGCGGCTGCGCCGTGGAGGTGACGCTGTCGGTCATGGGCGGCACCTGGAAGCCCATC
>NZ_SPEY01000105.1 GCF_009360615.1 Comamonas sp. | reverse complement strand
TCTGGCTGAGCATGGTGCTCGCCCCCTGGCCCATATCGCATTCACCGCTGATGAGAAAGACGCGACCGTCTTCGTTGATCTTGATGACCAGCGTCGATCCGTCCCAATTGCCTATGGTGCGGTTGCCGCTCACATGCATGGCTGCGGCCATGCCCACGCCACGGCGCTTGGTGCCCTGGGCCTTTGCCGCTTGGCGCTTGCTTGACCAGGCGATGGCTTCGGTGGCCTGGTCTATGCACTCCAGAAGCCCGGTGCTGCCGATATGCCAGCCGTGGATCGAGACTTCACCGGCCTTGAGCGCATTGATCTTGTGCACCTGCACCGGGTCCAGCCCGAGCTTCTCCGCCATGGTGTGGATATGGCTGTTGAGCGCGAACTGCATCTGGGTTCCGCCGAAGCCGCGGAAGGCGCCGCGCGGCGGATTGTTGGTGTAGTACAGCGTCGCTTGCGAGCGCACATTGGGATTGCGATGCATATTGTCGCTGCGCATGGCGCTGACATGCATCACATCGCCGGCAAGGCCGGCATAGGCGCCGCATTCGGCAACAATACCCACCTGCTTGGCGACGATGCGGCCGTCCACCTGCATGCCCAGCTTGAGCGTGATGCGCTCGGGCACGCTGGCACATGCCGCCTGGAAGTCCTCCAGCCGGTTGTTGACCAGCCGCACGGGGCGCCGGGTATGCAAGGCCAGCAGGCCGGCCAGCAACTGGTTGTCGTCCTCCACGATCTTGCCGCCGAAGCCGCCTCCGGTAGCGGCCTGAATCACGCGCACGCGGGAAATGGGCAGACCCAGGGTCATGGCCACCTGCATGCGCACCAGATTCACGGCCTGGGTCGAGGTATAGAGCACCAGCCGGCCATCGGGGTCCAGCGAAGCCACCGTGGCCATGGGCTCCATATAGCCGGGGTACTGAGAATGCGTGGTGTAGGTGGCTTCGTGAATCAGATCCGCGGCGGCAAAGCCTGCCTCCACGTCACCGCGCTCGAACTGGATATGCTGGGCCACATTGTTGCGTCCCGGATGGATGCCGAAGGCCTCCTCGTCCATGGCCTCCTCGGGCGTGAGAATGGCGGGCAGCTCTTCGTACTCGACCCGGATCAGATCCAGCGCATCGCGTGCGATCTCGTCGGACACAGCCGCCACGGCGGCCACCTCCTCGCCGCAATAACGCACCACCCCCTTGGCCAGGACGGCGCGTTCCTTGTGATGCGCCCCCCAGAGAGTGGCGGGAGCATCCTCGCCGGTCAGAACCGCCTTGACGCCAGGCAGCGCGCGCGCCTCGGCAGTGTCTATGCGAACGATGCGCGCATGCGGGTAAGGGCTGCGCAGAACCTTGCCATGCAACATGCCGGCAAGCTTGAGATCTCCTGCGTAGACGGCCCGGCCAAGCACCTTGGCCTTGGCCGTTACCTGTGGAGTGTCCATGCCCAGCGTGGATCGAGATGAAAGAGCAGATGTCATATCCGTGCCTCGCGGCAGAAAGCCCGGGTCGCTGTGGACCCCAGGCTTGTGCCACGTCAGTCATATAGAGGTCAGTTCGAATCGCCCAGGCCTGCGCCTGCGCGATTCATCGGTTTCACTCGGCCACGATGCCGAGTTCCTTGATGGCCCGGCCCATCACCATGTACTCGCGTTGATTGAGATCACTGAGGACCTTGGGCGATCCGCCTGCAGGCAGGGCACCGAAGACCGCGAGCTTTTCCACGACTTCGGGCTCTCGCAAAATGGCATTGAGGTGCTCGTTGAGCAGATTGATCACCGCTGGAGGCGTCTTCTTCGGCGCGAAGAAGCCATTCCAGGCACCAACCACCACATCCTTGTAAACCAGCTCGGTCAAGGTCGGCACGGCAGGCGCAAGCGATGAGCGCCGGGTATCGCCTATGGCCAGCGCCAGCAGCTTGCCGGAGTCCAGATACTGGCGCACCGGCCCGAAAGTGACCCAGGCAGTATCGACATGGCCGGCCACGACATCGGTCACCGAGGGCCCGACGCCGCGGTATGGAACATGGGACAGCTTGACGCCTGCGGCCTTGTTCAGCCATTCGCCGGCGATGTGCATGGGCGAGCCGGCACCGGGGCTGGCATAGGAGACGGTGGCGCCACTCTTGGCCCTGGCAATCAACTCGGGCAGATTTTTGACACCGAGCTTGGGGCTTGTAACCAGCACCAGGGGCTGGGTGGCGGTGTTGATGATGGCTTCGTAGCCCTTGAGCACGTCGTAGGCTGCAGCGCCCGACAGCTTCATGACCAGGGGCGCGGTGGTGAAGGGGTTGGGAGTGAACAGCAAGGTGTAGCCATCGGCACGTGCACGCCCCACCATGCCGTTGCCTATCGCGCCGCCAGCACCCGGGCGGTTGTCGATCAGCACGGTCTGCTTGAGCCTGTGGCTGAGCTTGTCGGCAAAGAGGCGGGCGATGGCATCGGTATCCCCGCCCGGCGGGTACGACACGATCACCGTGATGGGCTTGCTCGGATAAGTCTCTTCAGCAAGCACCGGCTGCGCAGGCAGTGTGCCGCAGGCAAGCGCGGTAAAGCAAAACTGGCGTCTATCAACTGACATGGTCGCCTCTCCTTGGGCCGTGGGTATAAATCTGGTGCTTCATCTCAATTGATTCATTAATGAAACATTGAATCGCAAGAGAAACAGTAAACGAAGTTATACGCTTATAGTTGATCGATCAAATTGCCGTTTTCACTATTGACATCTGAATTTGTTATTTCAGATGGAACAATGGCGCATGAACAAGAAAACATGCGAAACGCCCTGGTCGCAGCTCAATGCGCAAGGCGACGGATTGACGGTGGACGACTTCATCACCACCTTGATGAGCCAGGTGGGAAATGCTCTGCGGCGCACGATTACCGTGCCCTATGCCGAAAAGCACGATCTGACGGTCTCGGAGTGGCGCCTGCTGGCCTTGATCGCCCACTCGAAGCGGCTGGCCTTCTCGGATCTGGTCGTTCAGTCCACCTCGGACAAGGCCCTGGTGAGCCGCGCTCTCAAGCGGCTGCAAGCCAAAGGTCTGGTGGACCTGCAGGGTGAAGGCAATACGCCGCGCAAGAAGATTTTTTGCCGGATCACCGAGCAAGGCGAGGCCCTGCATGCACAGGTCATGCCCTTGGCGCGTGCCAGCCAGGCTGCCGCCATTCGGGCCTTGCCCGAAGATGAGCGCAACGCCATGTACCGGGCCTTGATGCGCTTGCGTGCACATTGCGAACAAACAGCCACCGGGTCCGCCGAAGACGAAGCGGGTCTGGAGTAAAGCGGGATGTAGCGTGTCGGGCAAGCACCGAGCAGTTGCTGCAATACATGCACATGCAAGCGCCGGGGCCAGCTGGCCAGGCCGCATAGCGCGGCGCAGCGTCAGTGAAGCGCCAGTGACACGTAATTCAGGATAGTAGGTTCAGAAGCCGCAGCTTCCCGGGCTGTATCAGAAACCGCCGACCCTGGCTCGCCGCAAGGCCGTCCAAGCCAGCCCGCACACCATCGCCCCGCTCTCTCGCGCAAAAAGCCAGCGCTAGGCAAGTTCTGAAATGCCATGCAGGCTCAGCCCGAATCGCAGCAAGACATCGCGCCTTGCCATGCGGCCGTCCAGCGCCTTTGGACAGATCTGGCCGCAGCGCAGGCCTGCATGCCACGGATTTCGCTCACGCGAGCTTGCAGGCCTCTCAGCAGCACGCCATCGACCAGAACGGCTGCCGGGGGCAGCGGCCGCTCAGACCGCGCAGGCCGAGGTCTCGGACGGCAAAGCCACCTGCCAAGCGTCATAGCCGTAGACCCAGTCGGCATTGCCTCCGGCACGCAGCCAGTTGTTGCCGCGCGAGCCGATCTGGATCTGACTGGTACGCTGTTTGCGCATGGCCTCGTAGTTCTGCAAGGCTTGCGCCACGCCTTCGGTGTCCTGCACGGCATCAAGGTTGCGGACCAGCACCACGGCATCCTCGATCGCCATGCCGGCCCCCTGGGCCATGAACGGCATCATGGGATGGCTGGCATCCCCGAGCAGCGACACTCGCCCCATCGACCAGTGCGGCAGCGGATCACGCTCGTACAAAGCCGTCTTGAGCACACTGTCGCATGCATCCAGCAAGGCCCTCGCATGGGGATGAAAACCGGCATAAAAGCCGCGCAGCTCTTGCACACTGCCTTCGGTGGTCCAAGACTCTTCATGCCAGGACTCCTGCGCCGTGGTGGCGAAGATGAAGGTGTCACGCCCCTGGTTGAGCGGAAAGGTCACGATCTGGCTGTCCGGAGTCTGGCCCCACCATTTGGTGAAAGCCCCGATATCGGGAACATCGCGTACGCGCTCGGTAGGCACCACAGCACGGAACGCCACCACACCGGTAAAGCGCGGACTCTCGGCACCGAACAGTGCGGAACGCACCACCGAATGAATTCCGTCCGAGCCGATCAGCGCATCCAGGCCCTCAACCCGCGTGCCGTCGGCAAATTCCACGGCAACGCCGGCATCGTCTTGGGCAATCCGGCTGACGCGTCTGCCGAACTTCACCTGCTCGCCGGGAAAGGCATCGGCCAGTGCAGCCAGCAGATCGGCGCGATGGATGGTCAGCTGTGGCGCGCCGTATTGGCGCTCGGCCTCGCTGCCCATCGTCAGGCGTGAGGTCTCCTCACCGCTGTCCCAGGTGCGACTGATGCGGTGCGTGGGTCGGGCCGCCGAGGCACGCACAGCCGCTGCAATGCCCGGGCCCAGACCGTCCAGGGCGCGCACGGCATTGGGCGTCAGATTGATGTCGGCCCCTACGCGCAGATATTGCCGGCTTTGCTCGAACACCGTCACCTGGTGTCCGCAGTTATGCAACGCATTGGCGGCGGCCAGGCCGCCGATGCCGCCTCCCACAATGCCTATCTTCAGTCCTGTCTTGCTCATGCTTGCTCCTTGATATGGGTATGGGTTTCTCGGGTCGGTCCATGCAGGCGCCCTGATCCCGGTGCCAGCCAGTGTCGGCAAGAGCTGCTGCGACGTGAAGCGCAGCACATCCTTAAAATGGCACAAATCGTCCCAAATCCTCCATGAAGCAAAGCAGCGACCACTTAAGCGATGTCCTGGCCATCTGCCGAGCCGAGCGTGCGGTAACGGCGCGCTTTTTCCTGAATGCCCCCTGGGCGCTGGCCTCCGAAGGCGTGCCTGGCACCATGATCCGTGTCGGCCAGGGCCAACCATACTGGCTGCAGGTACGAGGCCAGGCTCCGGTACAGGTCATGCCCGGCGATCTGGTGCTGCTGCCGCTGGGCAGCCCGCATGTGATGGCCTCGGACCTGGCGCTGCCACCGATTTCGTTCGCCCAGATGATCGAGCGCTTTGCCCAGGGTCCCAAGGACGAGAACCCCCTCACCTTCGAGCATGGCGGCAGCGGGGCCAGCAGCCGCATCGATTCGGTGCTGCTATGGATATCGGCCCACTGCCGCCACACCATCCTGCCCCTGCTGCCACCGCTGCTGCATATACCGGCACAGCAAGCCGCACCGCCGGCCATCCTGGTCCAGGTGCTGCAGACGCTGATAGAGGACTCGCTGGCACGGCGCCCCGGCTGGCGTCTGGCGGCGATGCGCCTTGGCGAACTGGCCATGGTCCATGTGCTGAGCAACTATTTCGCCGCTCAGCAAGAGAGTGAACAGGGCTGGGTGCGCGGCCTGGCCGATGCGCAGATTGCCACGGCCCTGGCCGCCATCCACGGCAACCCCAGCCATGACTGGACGCTGCAGACCCTGGCCAGGGACGCGGCAATGTCGCGCTCGCGCTTTGCCGAAAAATTCAAGGCCCTGGTCGGCGCATCGCCCATGGCCTATCTGCTGCAGCAGCGCATGGCCCATGCTGCCCAGCAGCTGGAATCGGGCCTGCCCCTGGTACAGGTCGCCGAGAATTGCGGCTACGAATCGGAGCGCGTCTTTGCCCGCGCCTTCAAGCGCTGGTGCGGCCTGCCGCCACGCGCCTACCAGCGCAAAAACCAGGCGCTCCGAAAAGAGTTCGCAACGCTGAAATAAGGCCCTGCCGACCTTGCCTGCCAGCCATCGCCAGCCTGAGCAGCCGGCCTCCTGCCGCCTCCGGAGCAGGCTGTCTGCAATGCGCGGGCCCGCGATCTCATGCGGCCGAAGCCCGCTTTCGGCGTACGGATGGCAGTTGCAGCGGAAATTCCTGCGGTCCCTGGCGCTGCTGGCGTCCTGAATCTGCCATAGCTCAAGCGGCCGCCGCAGGCGGCCCGCATGGCTGTGCTGACGGTGGATTCCGCCAAACCGGGCGAACCCGATGCCCAGGTGGTGTACCGGCCTCGCAGCCATGGGGCTGTTGCGCCACATCGGTAAGGCAAGCCAGAGACTGCGGCGAGGGCGAAGCCACCGGCCCCCGGTTGCCGGCCACCGCCTTGCAGCCTGCTGGCGCCAGCGCCAGGCGCAGTCAGTAATGCGGCGGCAATTCGTCGCGCAGATTTCGCACCGCCGCGCCGCCGCCTTCGGGTGCCTGGCGCTTGAGTTCCCGCACCTCGCCGATCAGCAGGTCGATCTGCTGTTGCTGGCGATAGATGGTCATATTGAGCTGCTCGAGCAGATCCTCGGTGTAGCTGGCCTTGATCTCCAGCTCCATGATTCGCTCCTGCAGCGCTTCCGGGCTGTCGCTCATGCCTTGAGTGCCTTGGCAAGACGGGCGATGCCTGCGCGAATCTTGTCTTCGTCGGCGGTGGCAAATGAAAGGCGGAAACTCGCCGCATCGGGGTTTTGCGCATAGAACGGAGCACCGGGCACAAAGGCCACGCCCTCTTCGATGGCCTTCTTGGCCAGCACCCCGGCATCCGCCAACTGGCCGCGAGCGCCCGTCAGGCGCACCCACATGAACAGACCACCCGCCGGCTGCACGAACTCGACGGCATCGCCCAGTTGCTCACGCAGCGCATCACCCATGGTCTTGGCTCGCCTGGCATAGACCTCGCGCACATGGGCCAGGGTCTGAGGCATGACGCCGGACTTCAGGTACTGGGCGGCGGTCGCCTGGGCAAAGGTGCTGGTATGGGCATCGCTGAACTGCTTGCACATCACGGCACGGGACAGCAATTCGGGTCGTGCGATCAGCCAGCCGATACGCAGGCCGGGGCTGAGCACCTTGGACAAGGAGCCGCAGTGAGCCAGCCACTCGCGGCTGCCCGGAACCTCCCGCGTCAGCGACAGCAGGCTGGCAGGCGGGGCCTCGTTGAAGTACAGATCGCCATAGGGGTCGTCCTCCACCACCAGCGTCTGGTACTTGACCGCCAGCTCCAGCACCTTTTTGCGGCGCTCCAGGCTCAGCATGGCTCCGCTGGGGTTGCCGAAGGTGGGAATCAGGTAGACCAGCTTGGGCTTGTGCTCGGCAATCAGGCTTTCGAGCTCGTCGGTCTTCACCCCGTGCGCGTCCACGGGCGCGGAGATCACCTGCGCGCCGTAGAGACGGAAGCACTGGATCGTGGCCAGAAATGTCGGTCCCTCGACGATGACCTTGTCACCTGGATCCAGCATGGTCTTGCCCAGCAGGTCCAGTGCCTGCTGGCTGCCGGTGGTGACGACGAGCTGATCGGGCGCCACATCGGGCACGCCCTTGCCGGCCATGAAGGAAGCCAGTTGCTCACGCAGCGGCTGGTAGCCCTCGGTCGCACCGTACTGCAATGCAGCGCCCGCCTCCTGCTGCAGCGCCGCTGCCGAGGCTGCGCTGATGCCGGCTACGTCAAACATGGCGCTGTCCGGAAAGCCGCCCGCAAAGCTGATGATCCCGGGCTTGCCCAGCAGCTTGAAGAGTTCGCGGATCGCAGAGGTTTCTACGTTATCGAGTCGTTTGGCAAATTGCATACGGTTTGGGGGTTAAAGCGCTACAAAAATCTCGTCCCTGCCTGAGCGGCAGGCATCCATTGTGGCGCGCGAAACGCCTCCAGAGAGAGGAAGTGGCTTTTATGTAGGCGCTATTCCATGCGGCGAGTAATCAAACTCCTACCAAACCGTTGAAGTTGATAGCAATTGTTAATTGCGCATAACTTCGTGTCTCAAACTTTGAATTGGACAGGGCCACCGCTATGACAAGAACATACGCCTACCGATTCACGGACCGCGGATTTAACGGATTTTTTCACTTGTTTTTGGGATGGAGGATTTATGCGTACTACCACTATGACCAGCAAGGCCTTGGCTGCCGCGATTGACGCCAGGGCTCCGTTAAGCTTGCGCAGCGTATGTGCCGTGGCTCTGGTAGCCAGCCTGGCAGCCTGCGGCTCAAGCGGCTCCTTGCGCAGCGACCTCGGCCCTGGGGGCACCGGCGGCGGAGACGTGGTTGCCGGTGGAGGTACAGGCGGTGGTACCGGTGGTGGCACTGGCGGCGGTACCGGTGGCGGCACGGGCGGCGGTACCGGTGGCGGCAACACCGGTGGCGGCGATGGCGGCACGGGGAATCCGCCGGTTGCAAGCACCCCGCTGACTCCCGTGCGCGAAACCGTGGCCGATGTCACGGGAACGCTGACCGGCACCACCGGCGTCATCAGCGATGTCAACAATATCGTGACCTCCACTCTGGGCACGGCCACCAGCGGCACGCCTCTGAGCGGTGTGGCCCAGCCTGCCGGCGGCATTCTTGGCAACGTGAACAATGCCGTCAACAGCGTCGGTAGTGGCGTCAGTGCGGGCCTGGGCCAAATCGGCAAGACGGCCGACCCCATAGGCACCACCTTGCAAGGCGTGGCTCCCGCCGTCGGCTATCTGGGGGCTGCGGTCACTTCGGCAGGCAAGACGGTCAGTGCCCTGGATACGCCTCAGCTTGGCGTGGTCGGTGATGTGGCGGGTCTGGCAGGCGGTACGGTGCAAATCCTCGGCACCACGGTTTCCGGTGTCGAAGGAACGGTTGCCAAGCTGACCGGCAATCCGCTGGTCTCGGGTCTGACCACCCAGGTCAGCCAGGTTGCCACGCCGGTACTGAGCACTGTTCTGGGCAGCACCCAGAATCTGGTGCAGACCACAGGCCTGGGACAGCCGGTGAACAACCTGCTGGGCACCGTGGGCGGAGTCGTCAATCATGTGGGGGCTTCCGTCACCAGCACCGGAGTTCCGGTTGTGGCTCCGCTGGGCGGTGTGGTCTCGGGCGTCGGTCAGACCGTGGCCGGTCTGGGTGGCGTGGTGACAGGTCCCGGCACGCCTAGCGGCGGCCTGCTCGGTGGCGTGCTCGGCAATGTCACGGGCGGCACGGGCGGCTCTGCCGGCGGCTCCGGCAACATCGTCGGCGGCGTGCTGGGCTCGGTCACGGGCCTCGTAGGCGGCGTGACCGGTGGCGTGAGCGGCGGCGGCAGTGCCGGCAACCCGGCTGCAGGCGCAGGCAATCTGGTGGGCGGCGTGCTCGGCGGCGTCACCGGGCTCGTCGGAGGCGTGACCGGATCGACCGGCGCTCCCGCAGGAGGCAGCGGCAATGCAGGATCTGCCGTGACCGGTCTGGTCGGCAACACCGTGGGCACGGTCACCGGACTGGTGGGCGGCGTGCTGGGCGGCGCGACCAATGTCACGGCTGGCGCAGGCGCTGCGGGTGGTGCAAGCGCCTCGGGCGGCCTGCTCGGCGGTCTGCTGGGCGGCAATCTGGCGCTTGGCCTGGGCGGTGGAGCGGTAGCCACCAGCAAATAAGGGAGACAGCGGTGGTCAGCGCACCGCTTGAGCCTGGCCCGCCTTCAGGCGGGCTTTTTTACGACATTCCCATACCCAGTTCTGGGGATGTAGGGAACAATGAAAGCCACAAGAACAGAACAGGAGGGACTTTTGCAGTCAGAAGCAAGAACACAGGGCCGCATCGGCTCCGCAATTCAGGTGATGGCATTGCTGGCCTGCACACCTCTGGCCTGGTCGCAGCAGGCGGGCAATCCGCTCAACAGCCTGCCCCCGACACCCGAATCGGCAAGAAATCTCCAGCAGCCCAGGCAGGTGCCGGTTGAGATCGACAAGCCTCAACCAAGCCTTGAGGATCTCATCAACCTCCGGGTCGCGGTGCGCGGCGTCAACGTCCAGGGAAGCACGGCGATTCCTTTCGAAGAAGTCAGCGCGCTTTTCACCCCTTTCATCAACGGAACGCATACGGTTGGCGAACTCAACGCGGCGACCCAGAAGGTCGGCGAGCTGTACCAGCGCCATGGCTACGCACTGTCTTTTGCCTACCTGCCTCCGCAGGACTTCGCCAATGGTGCGGTGCAGGTCATCGTGGTCGAGGGCTATGTGCAGAGCCTGAATCTAGAAGGGAATTTCGGACGCTCCGAGGATCAGATACGCGAGATGGCCCAGCCGCTGCTCCGTGAAAGGCCCTTGACCACCAAGACCTTTCAGCACCAGACCCAGCTGATGGCGCGCCTGCCCGGAGTGCAGATCACGGCCTCGGCCAATCTACCGACCACCACGGACGGTGCCGTGCCCCTGGTCATCAAGTCCAAGCACAAGCCCGTTGCCGTCACCGTGGGGGGTGAGGCGCGCAGGCCCACGCCGCGCATCATTGCCTCCCTGACCCTGAACGACCCCTTGTGGGCAGGCAGCCAGCTTCAGGCCTCGGCCATGCTGCAAAACCCCGACAAGGAGAGGTTCGGCAGCATAGGGTTCACGCAGCAGCTGACACCCGAGGGCACGCAGGCACGCGTCAGCTATTCCGACTACCGCAGCTTCAACCCTCCGGCAACGCGCGTTCCCGGCATTGATGACCTGACACAGCAGCGCAAGCTGGACTTCAATATCAGCCACCCCTGGATCTTGAGCAATACCACCCAGCTCAGCACCACGGCAGGTCTGTATGCCATCAATTACAGCCGTGAACTGGCCGATAGCCAGGCCTCCCTGCTGCGTGAGGAAAAGGTTCGCACGCTCTATGCGCAAATGGCCTGGGCGTCCTACGGCAAGACCACCACCCGCTCGGCATCGGTTCTGCTCGCCCATGGCCTGGACAGCCTGGGAGCCTACAAGAATCTGGACCTCTACTTTCGGCAGGGCACTCTGCAAAAATATGAAAACCCGGCCAAGCTGGACTTCACGCGTATCGCCGCCGACTACGCACAACGCCATCGCTTCGCCAACAAGGTGGGAGCCGCTTTTGCCGTGGGCGGGCAATACAGCGCCGACATTCTTCCCGTACCGGAGAAAATCTCCTTTGGCTCCACCCGCTTCGGACGCGGCTATCAGGCCGGCGAGTTTTCAGGCGATTCCGGTATGGGTGCCAGTGCCGAGCTCAACTACCAGTTCCTCATCAACCAGGCCTGGATCAAGTCGGCCGAGCCCTATCTGCTCTACGAATGGGCGCGCACGCATCAGCAGACCAGCGGTGTCAAAGGCAATACGCTGCGCTCGGCCAGCCTGGGGCTGCGCCTGTCCGACAGCCGCCATTACGCACTCGACCTTGCCATGAGCAAGCCGCTGGGCGACCGCTCCGTCAACAATCCCGATCGGGAACTGCGCTACAGCCTTGTGCTGAGCTACAACCTGGATCCCTGACTCGCAGCAGGTCCACCCCCGAGCCGCTGCATGCCGCAGCGGCTTTTCTTTGTCCCGCACCCAGAACGACACGCCACAATACGCCCATGAAGAAAAACGATATCGCGCCGTTTTTTGCTGCGCTCAAGGCTGCCAATCCCATGCCTCAGACCGAGCTGGAATACACCACGGTGTTCGAGCTGCTGACTGCCGTGCTCCTGTCTGCCCAGGCTACCGATGTGGGGGTGAACAAGGCCACGCGCAGGCTTTTCCCGGTCGCCAACACGCCGCAGGCGATTCTGGATCTGGGATTGGAGGGCCTGGAGAGCTATATCAAGACCATAGGCCTGTACCGCAGCAAGGCCAAGCATCTGATGGAGACCTGCCGCATGCTGGTTCAGTTGCATGGCGGCAGAGT
>NZ_SPEY01000091.1 GCF_009360615.1 Comamonas sp. | reverse complement strand
CAGGGCGGCAACAACGGTTTGCATGCGGAACGGAATGCTCATGAGGACTTCCTTAATCTCGAGAGATGTTCGAAAAGCGCGATTGCTGCCATAGCAGCTCGCGCAAAGAAGCTCAGATTAATCGAGTGGCCAACGAAGGCAACAGGGTATGCAGGGGCTGGTGCAGGCTTTCGGTTTTTGCTATGCCGTGCATAGCAGCTATTACCCAAGGGCTATGGCTTGGCTTTCGTTTGTGATGTATATGCGTGGGCCGGGCCTCAACACGGCTGCAAGTGTCCGTATCAGCGCTCATCCGGGGCCGATTTCCGGGTTTTTCGGCGTGGTGTCGAAGGGTTTCTGTTGCGGTGCAGCAACTCTTGGTGCTTGACGGCTGCTGCAGATTTGATTCTGCTTAAAAACCAGGCGCGCTGTTCAGGCACAGCAAGGCGCCGGTGATCGGGTGTGCCAGCTCCAGTGCGGTCGCATGCAGCAGCAGCCGGGCGCTGGCGCTGGCTACCGCATCGTCGGCATAGAGGGCATCACCCAGCATGGCATGGCCGAGGGCCGCCATATGCAGGCGCAGTTGATGCGTACGGCCTGTCAGAGGGCTGAGCAGCACGCGCGTGCAGGGCAGCCCTTGCTGTTCGGCGTGCGCCAGCACCCTCCATAGCGTCTGGCTGCTTTTGCCGGCCGCAGGGTCGATGACCCGCAGCGGCCGGCGCTCCCAGTCGGCCGCAATCGGCAGATCGATCAGTTGCCAGCCCCCAGCATCCGCGGTTTCCGGTGAGGCCTGCAGATCGCCGGCCACCACGGCGATATAGCGCTTGTCGACCCTGCGCTCCGCAAAGGCCTGGCCGAGCTGACGCTGCACGCCCGGATTGCGCGCCATGATGACCAGACCTGAGGTGGCCTGATCAAGCCGGTGCACCACCAGTGCATCGCCGAAATGCCGCAGGGCGCGCAGGCTCAGGCAATCTTGCTTGTCCGGGCCGCGGCCGGGCACGCACAGAAGGCCCGCGGGTTTGTCCAGCACCAGCAGATGCTCGTCTTCATAGACACAGTTCAATGCACTCATTCAGGCATCTGTCGGTTGTTTCCGGGGTTCAGCAACTCATGAACGGTGGCGCAGAACTCCTGCACATCGTTGGGTTTGTGGATCAGGGCCCTGGCGCCGGCTGCTATCGCGGCCTGCTCGATCTCGGCCGTCACATAACCGGAGGCCAGCGCCACAGGAAGCTGCGGGTTGATCTGCAGGGCCTGCCTGAGCAGGTCCAGGCCGCTGAAGCCGGGCATGTTGTAGTCGGTGACGATGAGATCAAAGCGCTGGGGCTCGCTTTGCAGGGCCGCCATGGCCTCGCGCGGGTCGGTAAAGCCCGAGACTTCGTAGCCGCGGCGACGCAGCAGGCGCTGGAAAAGAAAGACCAGGGCCTGATCGTCATCCACATACATGACATGGCTGGCGCGCGCGGCCTGAACCGGCTCGGCCAGCGGTGTTTCGGGCTTGTCCGTGCGCACCGGCGCGGATGCCGGCTGACTTCCGGTCGGCTGGTTGAGGGGAAAGTACAGCGTGAAGCAGCTGCCCTGGCCCAGTTCGCTGTGCACATCGACGGCACCGCCATGGGTGCGCATCACGCCATGGACCACCGACAGACCCAGGCCCGTGCCCTGGCCCACCGGCTTGGTCGTGAAAAAAGGCTCGAAGATGCGGCGCTGGGTCACGATGTCGATGCCCGGGCCTGAGTCCTGCACCATGAAGACCAGGTATTCGGCCACGGGCAGCCCCAGGCGTTCGCATTGGTAGTGGTCGGGCGCAATGCGCATGGCCCGCATCTGGATGATGCCGCGCTGGTTGCCGATGGCCTGCATGGCGTTGTTGCAGAGATTGAACAGCGCCTGTTCCACCTGGGTGGGATCGGCCATCAGCGGGGGCAGCTCCGGGCAGTCCAGTACCTGCAGCTCGATGGAAGGCGGCAGGGTCACCCGCAGCAGGCGTGCCGTGTCCGACATGACTTCCTGTACCTGAACGGGGCGCCGCTCGGGCAGGTCATTGCGGCTGAAGGTCAGAATCTGGCGCACCAGGTCGCGCGCTCTGCGACCGGCTTTTTCGATCTCGCGCAGGCTCTCCATGGCGGCCGGGTTGCTGGCGCTGTCGGCCTTTGCGAGTTCCACATTGCCCAGGATGGCGCCCACGATGTTGTTGAAGTCATGGGCAATCCCGCCAGCCATGGTGCCCACGGCCTGCATTTTGTGGGATTCGCGCAGCTGGGTTTCCAGTGCATTGCGCTGGGCTTCGGCACGATTGCGGCTGGTCAGGTCTCGCGCAAAGATGGTCGTGGTGTCGCCGCTGCTGTGGTGCTCGAAGGAGACGCTGATTTCCATGGGGATCTCTCGCCCCGCCAGGGTCAGCCCCGTCATTTCTCCCAGCACAGCCTGCGTGGTCAGGGAGGAAAAGGCCAGAGCCCGTGCCGCATCGGGCAGGAAGCGTTCCAGCGGGCTGCCCAGCGCATCCTGGGGGGAGCACAGAAACAGGGCCGCTGCCGTGGGGTTGAAGACGGTGATGCGCTGGTACTGGTCGACGCAGATGATGGCATCCAGCGCGGAGTTGATGACCGATTCCAGCCGTCTTTCGCTGGCGTAGAGCTGTTGATTGCGTTCCTGCAATGCCTTGCGTTCGGCCAGCAGCGGACCCTGGTTGACCACGGCGCACAGATACTGCCATGTGGCCGGACCATTTTGCTGGGGCACGACCACACCGGCCACATGCAGGTCGCCGCAGAGTTCGAATTCTTCGGTGATCTGGAACAGCACCTCGTGCACTTCGGCGCGGCCCAGCGCCTTGGCCTGCTCGAAGGCCGTGGTCACACGCTCTGCATCCTTGAAGTGCACGAAAGGCCTGAAATTGATCAGCAGCCGGTCTTTCTCGGTGGGCTGAAATGCGCGGTGCGCCATGGCATTGGCCTGCACCACCATGTCGTATTCGTCGACGACCAGCAGCGGCAAAGGAATGCTGGCAAACAGTGTCTCGAATCGCTCCGACGCGCTCTCGGCCACGGCCTGGCTGTAATTGAGCACCTCGTTCTGCAGTTCCAGTTCGTGCTGGTAGTTGCGCAACTCCGCCACCAGAGCCTGCAGCGGGTCCTCGTCCTCCGGAACCAGCGGTTGGGTGCTGGCGCTCAGCCCCAGCGGGGCTGCTCCTGGTGCCAGCAGGGCATGCAGGGGCAGACCGCTGTCGATCGCAGGCAGCAAGGGGGTGGGCGTGGTTTCGGAGGAGCTCATGGGACAGGCGCAATTGCCGGCAGTGTAAGCCGGTCCTCGCCATTGGCCTAGAAAAAGAGGGCCGCCGGTCGGTTTTTCGCTCCGTTCGAGGCTATGCCCGGCCTCAGCTGCGCGCAGGGCATGGGACCCGCAGACCCATCCGCACGACAGCAAGGTGCGGTTCGTTGCTTGAGTCGGGAGGACAGGAAGCCAGTGCGACCGGAGCGCACTGGTTCTGGCGGCGGAGGGGCGCTCTCTCAGCCCGCGTATGCCTCCATGGGCACACAGCTGCAAAACAGGTTGCGGTCGCCATAGACGTTGTCCACGCGGCCCACGGGGCTCCAGTACTTGGCGCGCCGAAGCGCCGGCAGGGGGTAGGCGGCTGTCTCGCGGCTGTAGCCATGCTGCCAGTCTGACGTCAGCAGGGACTCTGCCGTGTGGGGGGCATTCTTGAGCGGGTTGTCATCCCGGGGCAGCCTGCCGGCCTCCACGTCGGCAATCTCCGCGCGGATGGCGATCATCGCCTCGATGAAACGGTCCAGTTCATGCAGGCTCTCGCTCTCGGTCGGCTCCACCATCAGCGTGTTGGGCACGGGAAAGGACAGCGTCGGAGCGTGGAAGCCGTAGTCGATCAGACGCTTGGCAACGTCCTCGGCCATCACGCCGCAGCTTTCCTTGAAGTGGCGCAGATCCACAATGCACTCATGGGCTACGTGGCCATACTCGCCCGCGTACAGCGTGGGGAAGTGCTCCTTGAGCCGCGCGCTGATGTAGTTGGCGTTGAGGATGGCGGTCTCGGTCGCCAATTTAAGGCCCGGTTCGCCCATCATGCGGATATACATCCAGCTGATCGGCAGCACGGCTGCATTGCCCAAAGGCGCTGCGCTGACCGCTCCCACCGGGCGGATGTCGCCTGCGGTGGCGTGCCCCGGCAGGAAGGGCACCAGATCTTCGACCACGCACACGGGGCCGACGCCGGGGCCGCCGCCGCCGTGAGGAATGCAGAAGGTCTTGTGCAGGTTCAGATGGCTGACATCGCCGCCGAACTCGCCGGGCGCGGCAAGGCCAACCAGGGCGTTCATATTGGCACCATCCACATAGACGCGGCCGCCATGGCTGTGCACCAGCTGGCACAGTTCCTTGACCTGGGTTTCGAACACGCCGTGTGTGCTGGGGTAGGTGATCATGATGCAGGCCAGATTGGCGCTGTGCTTCTCGCAGGCCCGCTTCAGATCCGCCATGTCCACGTTGCCGTTGTCATCGCATTGGGTGACCACGACCTGCAGGCCCGCCATTTGCGCGCTGGCCGGGTTGGTGCCGTGGGCGCTGCTGGGAATCAGGCAGATATTGCGGTGTGCCTCGCCGCGCGACTCATGGAAGGCCTTGATCGCCAGCAGACCCGCGTATTCGCCCTGGCTGCCCGCATTGGGCTGCAGGCTGATGCCCGCGTAGCCCGTGGCCTGACACAGCCAGTCGCGCAGCTGCCGGTCCAGCTCGGCATAGCCTTGCAGCTGGTTGGAGGGCGCAAACGGGTGAACGTTGGCAAATTCGGGCCAGGTGATGGGGATCATCTCGCTGGTGGCATTGAGCTTCATGGTGCAGCTGCCCAATGGGATCATGCTGCGGTCCAGGGCCAGGTCCTTGTCGCTGAGGCTGCGGATGTAGCGCAGCATGGCGGTTTCGGAGTGGTGGGTGTTGAAGACCGGGTGGGTCAGATAGGCTGTGCTGCGCTGCAGGGACTCGGGGATCAGGGAGGCCGGGCCTTCGTCCATGGCCTCGATCGTGGGCAGCGTCTGACCCTCCTGGGCAAAGATGCTCCAGAGTAGCTCGACATCGGCCCGGGTCGTGGTTTCGTCCAGGCTGATGCAGAGATATTCATCCCAGGCCTTGCGCAGGTTGACGCCCCGGGATACGGCACGGGCTGCCAGGGCATCGGTTGCCTCCCGGGTATGCAGGCTCAGTGTGTCGAAGGCCGTGTCGTGGTGATGGGCGCTGAAGCCCAGCTGGGCCAGACCCCGGCTCAGGATCGCCGTCAGGCGTGCCACCCGCTGGGCGATGCGCTTCAGCCCCTGGGGGCCGTGGTAGACGGCATACATGCTGGCGATCACGGCGGGCAGGACCTGGGCCGTGCAGATATTGGACGTCGCCTTTTCGCGGCGGATATGTTGTTCGCGCGTCTGCAGCGCGAGGCGGTAGGCGGGCTTGCCATGCACATCGACGCTGACGCCCACCAGGCGACCAGGCAGGCTGCGCTTGTATTCGTCGCGGCAGGCCATGAAGGCTGCGTGCGGGCCGCCTGCGCCCATGGGCATGCCGAAGCGCTGGCTGTTGCCCACGACAATATCGGCACCCCATTCTCCGGGAGGTGTCAGCAGGGTCAGGGCCAGCAGGTCGGTAGCCACGATGGCAGCCGCCTGCTTGGCGTGAATGGCTTGTACATCGGCCTTCCAGTCCACGATCCAGCCGCTGGACGCGGGGTATTGGATGACCGCGGCAAACAGATCGCCAGCCAGCGCGGCCTCCCATTCCTGCTGGCTGTTGGCGACTATCACGTCGATGCCGATCGGACGTGCGCGGGTCGCTATGACTTCAATCGTCTGCGGATGCAGATCACCGGCGAGCACGATGCGGTTGCTGCTGGATCTGACAGAGCGCCGGGCCAGCGTCATCGCCTCGGCGGCAGCAGTCGCCTCGTCCAGCATCGATGCATTGGCAATCGGCATGCCGGTCAGGTCGGTCACCATGGTCTGGAAGTTGACCAGTGCCTCCATGCGGCCCTGCGAAATCTCGGCCTGGTAGGGAGTGTAGGCCGTGTACCAGGCAGGGTTCTCGAGGATGTTGCGCAGGATGACGCCCGGCGTGTGCGTGCCGTAGTAGCCCTGGCCGATAAAGCTCTTGAGAACCTGATTCTTGCTGGCGATGGCCTTGAGTTCGGCCAGCGCAGCGGCTTCGGTCACCGGAGCGGGAAGATCCATGGGCCTGGTGCGAGCGATGGAGTCGGGCATCACGTCGCGAATCAAGGCGTCCAGCGAGGGCTTGCCGATGGCGGTCAGCATTTTTTGCTGCTCATCGGCGTCCGGGCCTATATGACGGGGGATGAATTCGTGACTGTTTTCCAGCGCTTCCAGGGAAGCGACGGGGGCAGGAGGCGACATCAGCATGGGAGGGACCTATTCTCAAATACTGTGACTGACGGTGTGCATGCCAGGCATGCGTGAATGCCGTATGCCTGCAGGCATACAGCCGGTGCTTCAAGCAGCGCTGGCCTGTTCCAGCGCGGTGTTCATCAGGGCCAGGCGTTCGCTTTCCTGGTCGGCATATTCCCAATCGGGATATTTGCTGCGTGCCACGGTGTTCAGCCATTGTTGGCAGGCCAGGGCAAGCAGGGCCTGCTGGTGCAGATCGGCATCGATGCAGCCCGTGATCTTGAACTGGCCAAAGGCCGTGGCCACGTGGGCGCGGCAGACCGAGCGCAGATAGCGCTGGTTCATGTCGTCGCTGGCCAGCCACTGCGCCTTGGCTGCATTGTCATGAGCCAGCATGTCCCCGGGCACGGGCAGATCCCAGTCGCTCAGTTGCTGGCGCAGAAAGCGCAGCGCCCTGGCGGGCTTGACGCCCGTCTGCTCCTGGTACCACGCTTCAAGAGCGGCCAGTGTGTCGTTGCCGTCATCGTTGCCGAAGGGGCTGAAGTCGTCACCGCAGTCGTAGTAGAAGTCCTGGGTCGCGACGCACACAAAGGCCGGGTGGCTGGTCTCGCGGGCGAGACCGACTTCCGGATCGTCGAAGTACTGGTCGGTGCTCATGGCTGCATGCAAAAACGGCCTTCGCAATGCGAGGGCCGTCGATACGCTTAGTTGTCCTTGGCAAAGTCGTTGTAGGCGGTCTCTTCCATCAGACCTTCGAGCTCGCCCACATTGCTCATCTTGACCTTGAAGAACCAGCCTGCGGCCAGCGGGTCGCTGTTGGCGAGCGACGGGTCATCGCGCAGGGCTTCGTTGACTTCGACGATCTCGCCGGTCACGGGCATGTAGACATCGGCAGCAGCCTTGACGGACTCGACCACGCCTGCGACATCGCCGGCCTTGAAGGTGGAGCCCACGGCAGGCAGATCCACAAACACCACATCGCCCAGCGCATCCTGTGCGTGTACGGTGATGCCGACGATGGCGGCATTGGTGTCAGCGGCGTTGATCCACTCGTGTTCTTTGGAATACTTGATGCTCATGAAAAGCTCCAGATGGGGGATTCAGGGGAATCGGGTGTTGTTTGAGAAAGGTCCAGATCGCACTTTAGCGGTGTTCTGGCCGCTGTTTGGCAAACTGGCCCGTCTCATCCGCGGCGGCAGACCTAGCCGCGGTAGTAGCGGGTGGGAACGAAGGGCGTGGCGACCACTTTCATGGGCACGGGCTTGCCGCGCACCATGGCGAAGATTTCCGTATCGATGGCGGCGTAGTCGGGCTCGACATAGGCCAGCGCCACGGGCTGGTTGAGCGTGGGGCTGAGCAGGCCGCTGGTAATGTGGCCGATATGCTGCCCGTCCATGTTCTCCAGCACAGCGGGCTCGCGCACGGGAATGCGCTCCAGCGCAATCAGGCCCACGCGCTTGCGGCGCAGCGATTGCGGGTTCTGCAATTGCTCCAGCACGATGGCCGCACCGGGAAAGCCTCCCGCGCGTTCGCCGCCGCTGCGGCGCACCTTCTGCATGGCCCAGTTCAGCGCGGCTTCGACGGGCGTGGTGCTGGTGTCGATGTCGTTGCCATACAGGCAAAGTCCGGCTTCAAGGCGCAGCGAGTTGCGCGCGCCCAGACCGATGGGTGCCACCTCTGGCAGGGCCAGCAAAGCCTCGGCAAAAGCTGTTGCCGCTTCGCCGGGCAGGGAGATTTCAAAACCGTCCTCGCCCGTGTAGCCGCTGCGCGTGATGTAGAGCGCATGGCCTTGCCAGTCGAAGTGGTTGCCGGTCATGAAGACCAGAGCCGTCACACCGGGAATCAGGCGCGCGAGGGCTGTGGCGGCTTGCGGGCCTTGCAGGGCCAGCAGGGCGCGCTCGGGCAGAGGAATGACCTCGCAGCGGCTGGCGATGCGGCTCTGGATATGGGCGATGTCGGCCTCTTTGCAGGCGCCATTGACGATGAGGAACAGATCTTCACCACGGTTGACGAACATCAGATCGTCCAGAATGCCGCCTTGCTCATTGAGCAGCAGGCCGTAGCGCTGTTTGTGCAGGCCCAGGTCCATGACATCGACGGGCATCAGCGATTCGAGCGCGGCGGCGGCATCGGGGCCGCGCAGCAGCAGCTGGCCCATGTGCGAGACATCGAACAGGCCGGCGGCCTTGCGGGTGTGCAGGTGCTCGGCCATCAGCCCTTGAGGGTATTGCACGGGCATGGAGTAGCCGGCAAACGGCACCATGCGGGCACCCAGTTTCTGGTGCAGGGCAAACAGCGGTGTGGAACGCAGAT
>NZ_SPEY01000015.1 GCF_009360615.1 Comamonas sp. | reverse complement strand
GAGTCAGGGCACCGGCGGCAGCTGCCGAGGCAGCCAGAGAGAATTCGCGACGTTTCATCTAAACAAACTCCTGTATCAGGTCTGCAGTATCAGAGCCGCTTGGCTCCAAAAAGTTCAGCAAAGTCCTCAATCCCGCCCCCTCTGCGCGGGACGGCTCAGGCGACAGCCCAAGGATCCCGGGGAAAGAAGGCGCGCAACGCCTCGCAGGGCTGATTATCGAGCCGCACGCACCAGGGTCGAGTCCACACCCGCGCCGTCCAGCTTGCCCTTGAGCTGCTCGGCGTCGTCACGCTTGCTGAACGGCCCCACGCGCACACGGAACACGGTGATGCCGTTTTGCTCGCGCTCGCTGATACGCGACTCCCAGCCCAGCATGGCCAGCTTGGCACGCTGCGCTTCCGCTTCGCTCTGGCCGCGGAAAGCACCTGCCTGCACAAAGTAGTTGAATGCCGAGTCCGAGGACGATGCGGCCTGGGCCGCCTTTTCCTTGTCGGCGCGCGCCTTGTCGGCCTTGTCGGCCGCTGCGGAGCGTTCCTTGACCAGATCACCCAGCGGATCGCCCGATCCGGGCTTGGCCGTCTTGTCCGGCGTGGCGGGTGCCGGCGGGGTGGTGACTCCGCCGGTTGCGGTGGGCTGAACGGCCGGCGTGGGTGGCGTCACCGTCACCTCGCTGGGAGGGACGGGCGGCGTCACCGGAGCCGGTGCGGGCTGACGGCTTTGCAACGGTGCGTTGGGGTCCCAGTTCTTGTTGCGCTCGGCCTCGGCCGCATCGCGCTGAGTGTTGTTGCCGCCCTTGTTGAGGAAGGGCACGGGCACCTTGGTCACATAGATGGCCACGGCCAGAGCCGCTGCCAGACCGATGACCATACCAAAGATAAGCCCCAGGATGGTTCCACCGCGTTGCTGGTTCTTCATATCTGTCGCTTGACGCTTTCTGCTTCGGTTATTCCATTCTCAGGTCGATCACCCCCCTGTGTGGCGCGGCCAACAGGGGGAGCGACAGGCCGGAAACTGGGATTACATGCGCTCGGGCGCATCCACGCCCAGCACCGCCAGACCATTGTGCAACACCTGGGCCGTGGCGGCGACCAGGGCCAGACGCGCGAGCTTGACCCGCTCATCGTCCACCAGAATGCGCTCGGCATCGTAGTAGCTGTGATAGCTGGAGGCCAGATCACGCAGGTAGAAGGTCACATCATGCGGTGCGTTGCCTTCGGCCGCTGCGGTCAGCATCTCGGGGTACTTGGCCAGCAGCAGCATCAGGGCCTGCGCCTGCGGGCCCTCCAGGGCAGACAGGTCCACATCCTTGAGCGAAGCCGGGCCGGCACCGCCGGCTTCCTGCCAGGCGCGCAGCACGGACTGGATGCGTGCATGGGCGTACTGCACGTAGTACACGGGGTTGTCGTTGTTCTGGGCGACGGCCAGATCCACGTCGAAGGTGTACTCGGTGTCGGGCTTGCGCGAGAGCAGGAAGAAGCGCACGGCATCCTTGCTGGTCCACTCGATCAGGTCGCGCAGCGTGACGTAGGAGCCGGCTCGCTTGCTGATCTTGACCTCTTCGCCGTTGCGCACCACGCGCACCATGGTGTGCAGCACGTAGTCGGGGTAGCCCTCGGGGATGCCCACATCGGCAGCCTGCAGGCCGGCGCGCACACGGGCAATGGTGCCGTGGTGGTCCGTGCCCTGGATGTTGACCACCTTGGTGAAGCCACGCTTGAACTTCTGGATGTGATAGGCCACGTCCGGCACGAAGTAGGTGTAGCCGCCGTCGGTCTTGCGCATCACGCGGTCTTTGTCGTCGCCGTAGTCGGTAGACCTGAGCCACAGCGCACCATCCTGCTCGTAGGTCTTGCCGTTGGCGATCAGGCGGTTGACCGTCGCTTCGACATGACCGTTTTCATAGAGGCTGGACTCCAGGTAGTACTCGTCGAACTTCAGGTTGAATGCCTGCAGGTCCTTGTCCTGCTCGTTGCGCAGATAGGCCACGGCGAACTGGCGGATATTGTCGTAATCCTCGACATCGCCGTTGGCAGTGAACTCGCGGTCATCGGCCTTGACGGTTTCCTGGTTCAGGAAGGCCTTGGCAATGTCGGCTATGTAGTCGCCGTTGTAGAAATTCTTGGCCAGCGGGTTTTCGCTGTCGGTGGGCCAGCACTCGTCGCCAGGCTTGAAGCCCTTGGCACGCAGCTGGGTGCTCTTGGTCAGGGTGTCGATCTGCACTCCCGCGTCGTTGTAATAGAACTCGCGGTGCACCTTCCAGCCCTGGGTGGCGTACAGATTGCTGATGGCATCGCCGATCGCTGCCTGGCGGCCGTGACCCACATGCAGGGGGCCGGTGGGATTGGCAGAGACGAACTCGACGAGGATGTTTGCACCGCGATCGGCCTGGAAGCCGAACCTCTCGGCCTGCGCCAGCACTTCGCGCACCACTTCCTGCTTGGCAGCAGGCTTGAGGCGGATATTGAGAAAGCCCGGGCCGGCAATTTCAATCGCATCCACCCACTGCTGGAAAGCAGCGGTGGCCTCCAGCGCGGTCTTGAGCTGCTCGCCCAGGGCGCGGGGGTTGGCCTTCAGGGGCTTGGCCAGCTGCATGGCCGCCGTGCAGGCGAAATCGCCATGGGCTGCCACTTTGGGGTTTTCAAACGCAGCGCGTGCGCCGGCGCCGGGCGAGAGTGTTTCGAGCTCAGCAGCCAGGGCCGCGAGCAATTCCTGTTTGACGGAGAGCATCGAGGGATTTTACGTGCCGGATTCAAGTCCTGCCGAATCGCTGGCACCACACCCCTGTTCCTGGGCCGGTTCGCCGGCTGGCGAACCGGAGCCCGATCCACCACGGCACCCGGCGACATTCAGCAGACAGGACCTTCACCGCGGCTGATCCACCCCTGGCATGGCCTGCCAGCACCCCCTCGCAGCCCGTCAAATGCCCACGACCTCAGGGATCGCGGATGCCCCCTTCTCTCACCCCTGCAGCAGGTACACCAGCTGTTAACGGGATACCGGCGCCACGCGCCAAGCACCGCATGACGCCGACATGAAAAAGGCCGCTTTGCAGCGGCCTTGCACTCTCGCACAGGCTGGCGCAGCCTACATGCCGCGCGCCCAGAAGATGGCAATCACGGCGATCACCGGCACCACATGGCCCTGCCACATCACCCATTTGCGGGTCTGCTTGATCTCAGCGGGCGGCGGCAGCTGACCGCTCGCATCCAGCGCCTTCTTCCAGCGCCGGAAGGTCAGAGTGGGCTTGAGCGACAGCGCAAAGGCGATGACGAACAGCGTCATCTTGAGATGGAACAACGGCGAGGCCATATAGGCTCCCATGCCCTTGACGCCCCATAGCAGGCGCGCAATGCCGGTCAGCAGCAGGACGACGGCGGCAATGCCGTAAATCAGGTCCAGCCGGGCCAGGCGCTGCACCACGGCGGCATTCATCCACTCCACACGGCACAGGGCGGCCTGGCTGGTCAGGAATACCACCAGGGTCAGAATCGCCAACAAATGGGCGCTGGCAAGAACAGCTTCAAAGGTCATGGCTTCTCGGTAGAAAAAATGGACGGATTGCGCAGCCCGCACCGGGCCACGGCAACCGGTCCATTGTCTCCCGTTTCAGGCGCATTCAGAGATCCACGCCGAGACGAAAAAAGTCCGGCTGGTTGTAATGGTGCTTGAGGTAGTCGATCCACATGCGCACGCGCAGCGGCATATGCTTGCGCTGGGGGAAGACCACAAAGATGCCGTTGGGCGGCGCCGCAAACTCTTCCAGCACGGGCACGAGGCGGCCTGCGGCGATCTCGGCCTCCACCTCCCAGGTGCTGCGCCAGGCAATGCCCCAGCCCCCCAGGCACCAGTCGTGCAGCACCTGGCCATCGGAGCAGTCCAGCGGGCCGCCCGGCTTGAAGTGCACGACCTCGCTGGTGCCGCTTTCGGGATGCGGAATGCGGAAGGCCCAGCCCCGGGTCTGCGAAGCGTCGGACGACAGCGTCAGGCAGTCGTGCTGCGTCAGTTCGCTGGGATGCCTGGGCGTGCCCCGTCGCTCCAGATAGCCGGGCGTGGCCACGCACAGGCGACGGTTATCGGCAATGCGCACGCTGACCAGGGCCGAATCCGGCAGATCGCCCACGCGCACCGCACAGTCAAAGCCCTCGCCCGCCAGGTCGACCACGCGGTCGCTGAGGTTCAGGGAAATGGTGACATCGGGATGCAGGTCGCGGAAACGCGGCACCAGCGGCGCCACATGGCGACGGCCGAAACCGGCGGGTGCCGTGATGCGCAGATGGCCCGTGGCCTTGACCCCCCCCGCCGACACGCTGGCCTCGGCATTGCACACATCCGAGAGAAGGCGCTGGCAATCCTCCAGGAAGGCGCTGCCTTCATGGGTCAGCGAGATGCGCCGCGTGGTGCGCACCATGAGCTTGACCCCCAGATGCTCCTCCAGCGCATCCAGGCGGCGCCCCATGATGGCGGGTGCCACACCTTCTGCCTTGGCGGCAGCCGTCAAGCTGCCCCGGGTCGCTACCGATACAAAAGACTCAAAAGCCTTGAGTTTGTCCATGACCGCTGCTCCTGTCTGGTCCGTGTTGTCTCCTGCGGCGGTCACATGCACTATTAATACAAGAGCACATACCGCACAAGCAGTCTTGATTTTTCAAATGTTTTTATCGAAAGTTCTTAAAACAAGAGCGCTGGCTGCCATGACGATAAAAGTCATCAATCAGCGCCTCATGACTGTCCCGCATGTGACTTCATTGCGATATATCTTACTTAGAAGTCACAAGTTGACAGCGAATCTTTGATGTTTACATATGTTTATATCAAAATTTACCGTTTTCCCTGAGGCAGGAATATCGCTTATTCGCCAGCGCCATGGGCTTGCGGGCATCGCCAGGCGGTAAGCCGATGATTTGCAAAACACATTTACAAATCCGCCGCCGCCCGCCCCCATGGTTTTTTCATCCATTTCGGTCGCCCGGCTGACCGATCTGCCGGGCCGATCGGGTCAGCGCTACGCGCTCTGGAATACCGCAGGAGTGCTGCGCATGACCACTCCGGCCTGGTGTCAATGGCTGGAGATGGACAAGAACGCCGGCCCCATCGGCCAGCCGCCGCCACAGCGGCTGCACGACCGGATCAGGAAAACCAGGGCCGGCGCTTCGCCGCCGCCCGGGGCTTGTGCCAGGAATATGAGGACACCTGCGCCGGTGATTCCATTGCGCTGCGCCACCGCCGCATACAACTCGCGCGGGGTGCCACCGATGCCCAGGGCCGGCATGAAGTGCCGATGCAGCTAGGCGGAAATATGCGAGTGGCGCAGTCATGGCCCGCCAGCGCCAGCAGTTGAAGACCCTGCAAGAACAGCTGCGCAGCCGCCGCCAGAGCCTTGCGGCTCGCCGCAGCATGTGCTGCAACAGCCGGGCACGCTGGACAACACCCTGGCCGCCAGGCACGAACCTCGTGGCCGGAGCCTTCAGCGAGACCGATCTGCCCGCGCTGATCAAGCGGGTGCTGTCATGCGAACTCCTGGCCCGGCACCTGCGCGGCCAGGGATGGATGTCATGGCATACGACGACAGCAGCGACCGGCTGACCGAGGGCTTGGCCTATCGCTTCGATTGCTTTGTGCTCGATCCGATGCGGCCCGGGGCGGCCGGCACCGAGCCACTGCGCATCATGATCACCGCGCGCACGGCCTGTGCGTGAAGCCGGGCACCACGGGCCCGATGCCGAGGGAATGCTTTTTTGCAGGCCCGGGGCGGAACCCCTCCACCGGGATCACATCCGCAGCCTGCCGACCCATACCCGCGCAGCCGGGTCCGACAACAGCGCACACGCCACCACCTACCGGTGGCGCCGCCACCACGAAACGCCCCCTGCGACCATGCCGCTGCAGTCACTGCAGAAGGTGGGCGACCATTTCCGCGTCCCGCTGATCGCCACCTGACCAGGCCGACGCGGCCCGCAACAGGCCAAGAACAGGCACGCAGGACCATCGCACGTTTCAGCCCTGTTGCATCACATCACGAACCTGGACTCCACGTCCGACACCTTGCGCCGGGCCAGGGCCAGATTGGCACGGCCGTTGTCCAGCACGTAATAGATGAAGATGCCGTTGATCTTCTCGGCCGGACGCAGGATGTGATACTGCTTGCCAAGGGTGATCAGAATGTCTTCGATGCTGTCGTTCAGGCCCAGGGACTGCATGGTCTTCATCTTGGCCCGCACCACCTCGGTATTGCCGGCCGCAGCCAGCTCCAGGTCCACGCCCGCTCCGATGCTGCCCAGCAGCATGCCGCTGTGGTAATCCACCACTGCCGCGCACATGGCGCCATCCAGAGTCATCAGATCCTGCAGGCTTTCGTTCAGATTCGCCATCAGCGAGCTCCTTGATAAAGATGGACTGGCCGCCACCGGAAGTTGCTCAATTTGTTTCAAGCTTAACGAATCATTTCCGCGTACGGATTTCCACGCATGACAGACAAAACCCTGTCATTTGATGGCATGCACTCACTTCAAGACAGATGCAGACCGCGCAGAAGCCGTCTGCTCCGCTGTATCAGCCAGGCCAGACAAGCGATCACCGCTATCGCTTCAGGAGAGAGCCCGTATCGCATCCCTGAGAGGCTGCCGGTCATGGCCGAAGCCACTGCCGCGCCCACTGCGCAGAACGGACGGGACTTGGCAGCTGCCGTGCAGCAAACGCATAAAGTCCGCCGACTCCATATAAAAACATCATGAGTTCTGAACTGTTTAGGCTATTTATGTACTCAAAAAATTCAAATACAGTCTCTCCACATGCTGCCCGTGATGGGCAACGACTCTTGAATCCCGAGACACCAACCAGAGGTTTCCAATGACTGATCGCACCCAAGTCCACGGCCTGCAAGTCGCCACCGAGCTGTACAACTTTGTGAACACGCAAGTGCTGCCAGGCACGGGCGTGGACCCGGATACCTACTGGAAGGGCTTTGATGCCATCGTGGCCGATCTGGCCCCCAAGAACGCGGCATTGCTGGCCGAGCGCGATCGCCTGCAGACGGAGCTCGATACCTGGCACAAGGCCAACCCCGGCCCCATCACCGACATGGTGGCCTACCGCAAGTTTCTGAC
>NZ_SPEY01000090.1 GCF_009360615.1 Comamonas sp. | reverse complement strand
ATCTGAAGGACCGCGTGCTGCGCCATGTGACCGATGCCTTTCGCGAAGACCCGGTGCGCATTCTGCGTCTGGCGCGCTTTGCGGCGCGCTTCACCGATTTCTCTGTCGCCCCCGAAACCATGGTGCTCATGCGCGAGATGGTGGCCGCCGGCGAGGTCGATGCCCTGGTCCCCGAGAGGGTGTGGCAGGAAATCAGTCGCGGACTGATGGAGGCCAGGCCCTCGCGCATGTTCGACATCCTGCGCGAGTGCAAAGCGCTGGTCCGGCTGCTGCCCGAGCTCGACCGGCTCTGGGGGGTCCCCCAGCGCGCCGAATACCACCCCGAGATCGATTGCGGCGTGCATGCCATGCTGGTGCTGGACATGTCGGCGCGCCTGCAGGCTCCTCTGCCCGTGCGCTTTGCCTGCCTGTGTCATGACTTCGGCAAAGGCACGACGCCTGCCGATGTGCTGCCCCGCCATATCGGCCATGAACAGCGCAGCGCCCGCCTGCTGCTCCAGGTCTGCGAGCGCTGGCGCGTGCCCAATGACTGCAAGGAACTGGCCGAGGTCGTGGCCCACGAGCACGGCAACATCCACCGCAGCCACGAACTCAACGCCGCCGCCGTGCTGCGCCTGCTGGAGCGATGCGATGCCATCCGCAAGCCACAGCGCTTCGAGCAAGCCCTGCTGGCCTGTGAATGTGATGCACGCGGCCGACTGGGTTTTGAAGAGGCGGCCTACCCCCAGCGCCAGCGCCTGAGCCATGCCCTGAAGGCGGCACTGTCCGTGGAGACCGGGCCCGTGGCCCAGGCGGCGGCGCAGCGCGGTCTCAAGGGCAAGGCCATCGGCGATGCCGTGGGCAAGGCACGCGAGCAGGCGATTGCCGCCCACCTTGAAGGCGCAGCCTAGCCGTCCGCGCGACACAACCCGGTGACAGGGGATGGACGCGGCTTGAGTTGCGTCAAAGAAGGTATGCTGCAGCCACTGCACAGTAGAGATGGCTGCGGTGGATCGCTCCGCCCAGGCCCTGCAGCGGATCACGAAACCCGCTGCAACACCCATGCCGCCATACAGGCATGGTTCTTTGACGGGCAGGTGTCCGGCCCACAGGCCACGACCTTGCCCTCTTGCTTCAAGGAGGTGCTCTGATGTCCTTACCCCAGACCATGAAAGCCGCCGTGGTGCGTTCCTTCGGGAAACCGCTCACGATCGAAGAGATGCCGGTTCCCCGACCGGCAGACGATCAGATCCTGGTCAAGATTGCCGCCTCCGGCGTCTGCCACACCGATCTGCATGCGGCCGAAGGCGACTGGCCCGTCAAACCCCAGCCACCCTTCATCCCCGGCCACGAGGGCGTGGGTCATGTGGCCGCCGTGGGCAAGAACGTCAAGCATGTCAAGGAAGGCGATCGCGTGGGCGTGCCCTGGCTGCACAGCGCCTGCGGCTTCTGCCGCCACTGCATCGGCGGCTGGGAAACCTTGTGCGAATCTCAGACCAATACCGGCTATTCGGTCAACGGCGGCTTTGCCGACTATGCACTGGCCGACCCCAACTATGTGGGCCATCTGCCGTCCAATGTGAGCTTTATCGACGTCGCTCCCGTGCTCTGCGCCGGGGTCACGGTGTACAAGGGCCTGAAAGTCACCGATGCCAAGCCCGGAGACTGGGTGGTGATTTCCGGCATCGGCGGCCTGGGCCATATGGCCGTCCAATATGCCAGGGCCATGGGCTTCAACGTCGCCGCGGTCGACATCGATGACACCAAGCTCGCACTGGCACGCAAGCTGGGCGCCACCGTCACGGTCAACGCCATGAATACCGATCCGGCAGCCTATCTGCAAAGAGAGATCGAAGGAGCCCACGGCGTCCTGGTCACGGCCGTATCGCCCAAGGCTTTCGAGCAGGCCCTGGGCATGGTGCGTCGCGGTGGCACGATTTCTCTCAACGGCCTGCCGCCGGGCGACTTTCCTCTGCCGATCTTCTCCATGGTGCTCAAGGGCATCACGGTACGCGGCTCCATCGTCGGCACGCGCCTGGACCTGCAGGAGTCGCTGGACTTTGCTGCTCAGGGCAAGGTCAAGGCCACCGTATCCACCGACAAGCTGGAAAACATCAACGACATCTTTGCCCGCATGCACGAAGGCAAGATCGAAGGCCGCGTGGTGCTGGACATCGCCGCCTGACAGGCTGACCGGCCCCGGCTCCCGCGAAACCGGTGTTCAGATCACCGAGCGCACCCAGCGCACGATCTCCGAGGCTGGCAAGGCCCCGGAGATGCGGCCCAGCTCCCGGCCTTCCTTGAAGATCACCATGGTCGGAATGCTGCGGATACCCAGAGGCGCGGCGGCCTGCGGGCAAGCCTCGGTATCGAGCTTGGCCAGCTGTGCCTGCCCCGCGAGCTGTTGCGCTGCCTGCGCAAAGGCCGGCGCCATCATGCGGCAGGGGCCGCACCAGGGAGCCCAGAAATCCACGACCACCGGCAACTGGCTGCGCCCGGTGTGCCGGGCAAAGCTGTCGTTGTCCAGAGCCACGGGCTCGCCCGTCACCAGAGGCCGGTGGCAGCTGCCGCAATCGGGCTGGTTGCCCAGCTGCTCCTTGGCGATGCGGTTGGTGGTGTGGCAGTGAGGACAGACGTAGTGCAGGGATTCGGACACGGGGGCAACCTTTCTAAGGATTTACGCAAACAAGAATGCGACGGCGGCGTGCTTCCTGGGGCTGTCGCCTGGGCTGAACCCGCTTGGCGCAAGTCGTGCTTTCCTTGGCAACGCCTGGCTTGCGCGTGCAGGCACGGATCGGGCTCATACCCGTATGTGCAGCCCAAGCCCGCCAATTCAAGCCGCCCCGGAACGGGTTGACGTTCTCAGAGCTTCACGAAGCGGGCAATCAGCGCAGCCACCACGCTGAGCAGCACCGTGCTGGCCACCGGCAGGAAGAACTCCTTGCCGAACAGCCGAAAGCGGAAGTCGCCGGGCAGACGCCCCAGCCCGATGCGCTGAAGCCAGCCGTGCAGCCCGTTGACGAGCAACAGGGCCAGGAAAATGACGATCAACCAGCGAATCATGAGACCGCAAGTATAGGGGCGCACTGTCCTGACCGCCTGCGCGCCCATGCTGTCAGGCAGCCATTCCGTTTATGCATGACATGCTTCCCAAAGATTGATTGACCTCAATTCCCCCCTCTGCCCATGATGGCCGGGCTCTGCAGCATGCAGGGCCCGGGCCCGCCAGTCTGTCATCACGGCCCGTACATAACAAGCAACGAGACATACCGTGCCCCAGACCCTCTCACGCAAACAATTTCTCCTGACCGCTGCGCTGCTAGGCGCCAGCCTGGCCCTGCCGGCGGCGGCCGACAGCTTCCCCAATCGCCCGCTGAAGCTGGTCGTGCCTTTCTCGCCCGGAGGCAACACCGATGTCGTGGCGCGCCTGGTCGGCCAGGGGCTGGCCGAGGCCCTGGGCCAGCCGGTCGTGGTGGAGAACATCCCAGGGGCGAATGGCGCCATCGGTGCCAGCCGCGTCGCAGCGGCCGCCAATGACGGTTACACCCTGCTGTTCGGCACGGCGGGCACGCAGGCCATCAATCCCAGCCTGTACCGCAATCTCAGCGAGAAAAGCCTGGACGACTTCGAGTACATCGCTCTGGTGACTTCGATTCCCAATGTGCTGGTGGTCAACGAGTCGAAAACGCCGGTCAAGTCGGTGGCCGAGCTGGTGAGCTACGCGCGCGAGCGCCGCCCCGGCATGAGCTATGGCTCGCCGGGCATGGGCTCCACCGTGCATCTGTCGGGCGAGCTGCTCAAGAGCGCCGCCAAGCTGGACCTGGTTCACGCCCCCTACAAGGGCAGCGCTCCGGCGCTGACCGATCTGATCGGCGGCCAGATCGACTTCATCTTCGAGAACATCACGCCGGCGCTGCCCTTCATCCAGGGCGGCAAGCTCAAGGCACTGGCCGTGACTTCGGCCGAACGCCTGCCTCAGCTGCCCCAGGTTCCGACCATGAAGGAAAGCGGCTTTCCGTCCTTTGTCACTGCCACCTGGAACGGCGTGCTGGCACCCAAGGGAACACCGCGCGCCGCAGTCCAGCGTCTGGAAGCGGCCACGCTCAAGGTGGCCAGCAGCCCCGAGTTCAAGGTCAGGGTCGCGGCCCTGGGCGGTGAGCCGCGTCTGCTCGGCTCGACCGCCTTCCGCGACTTCACACGCACCGAGTACAGGCACTGGGGCAGCATCATCCAGGCCGCCAGACTGGAAAAGCAGTAAACGCGCCAGGCGCGCAGACGCTATAGCCGATGCGTGCGGTCGCCCTGCACAAAGCCCAGCGGTGTCCAGGGCTCCACGCCCTTGGACAGGGCCACGACCTTGAACAGCTCGCCCATCTCGTGCTCCATGACCAGCTTGGAGGCCATGGAGCGCGCCTTCATGCCGACCGCATCCAGGCGGGACGCAAGCCCGCAGTTGATGAGAAAGTGTGCCTGGTTGGTATAGCCCAGCACGTCGAAGCCCGCATCCTGGGCCGCCACGGCCGTGCCCGTGAAATTGACGTGGGCCGTGATGTCCTTGAGGCCGACCAGCACCAGCGGATCGTTGTCCACCTGATGCTGGTAGTGGCAGACCAGCGTGCCCATGTGGCGTTGCTCGTGGTAGTACTCGCTCTCGCCAAAGCCATAATCGATGAAGAAGGCGGCTCCCCGGCTCAGGCGCTCGCCCAGGGTGTGGATAAACGCCTCGCCCTGACGGTGGATTTCGGTCAGGAAGTCATGCGGCCCGCCGATCTCCACAGGCGGGCGCAATTCGGTGGCCCGGTCCTCCCAGGCAAAGGCCGCTTCATCGCCGCCTGCGCCGAGCACCACGCCGCGCTCATGCCATTGGCCTGCGGTGCGCTGCAACAGCTGCACCGGCATGGCATCCAGCACCTCGTTGCCGATGATCACGCCTTCCATGGCCTCGGGCAGCGCGTCCACCCAGCGCACCAGATGTTCGTACCGCGTCAGCGCCAGCTTCTGGCGCGCACGCAGCGTGCCCGAGAGATCGACGATGGTGTAGCGCTCTGGCAACGCACCCTGAGCCGCCAGCTCGTCAAGGATCTGCAGCGCCAGCGCGCCCGTGCCAGCGCCGAACTCCCAGATCTCGCGGGTATTCGTTTTTTGTAGCGCTTCCCGTAACTGGGACGCCACTAGCTGGCCAAAAATAGGCGAGATTTCAGGCGCCGTCACAAAGTCGCTGCCCGACTCCGGCATGGTGCCGAACTTGGCCGTTTCATTGGCGTAATAGCCCAGTCCCGGCGCATAGAGCGCCAGCTCCATGAAACGGTCGAAAGGCAACCAGCCGCCCACGGCGGCAATCTCCTTGGCAATGCGGGATTGCAAGGCGCTCGTTAAACTTGAGGGTTCTGTCGTCACAACCCGCATTTTCCACGAATGTCCTCACCCGCCCGACCACGCACAGTATTGGTGACCGGTTCTGCCCGTCGCCTTGGACGTGACATGGCCCTGGCCCTGGCCCGCGCGGGCTGGCAGGTGGCCGTGCACTACCGCGACTCCCGCGAACAGGCCATGCAGACCGTCGCTTCCTGCGCGGGACTGTCTGGCGATAGTGCCGCTTTTGAGGCCGACTTCTTTGACGAGGAATCGGTGCGCTCGCTGGTGCCGCGTGTGGTGGAGCGCTTTGGCCACATCGATGCCGTGGTCAACAACGCCTCGCTGTTCGAGCATGACGATGCCCAGAGCTTCAGCTATGTGGCGCTGGAGGCGCATCTGCGCAGCAACACGGGCGCGCCCATCCTGCTGTCCCAGGCGCTGCACGCCCATGTGCAGGAGCGCGTGGCGGCGGGCGAAGAGTCGGCCCAGGGCGCCGTGGTGAATGTGCTGGACCAGAAGCTCTGGAACCAGAACCCCGACTTTCTGAGCTACACCCTCTCCAAGGCAGCTCTGGAAGCCGCCAACACCATGCTGGCCCTGGCTCTGGCCCCAAGCGTGCGCGTGGTGGGCGTGGCGCCGGGCCTCACACTGACCAGCCATATGCTGAGCCAGGAAAAGTTCGAGGCCCTGCACACCATGAGTCCGCTGGGACGTTCCTCCTCCCCCGAGGACATTGCCTCCGCCGTGTGCTTTGCACTGGAAAACCGATCCATGACGGGCACCACCATGCTGGTGGACGGCGGCCAACATTTACAGCGCTTCGAGCGCGATTTTTCGATGATGTGAGCCCGCCGAGGCCGCACCCTTTTCCATGACTTCCACTTCCGGACAACAGATTCTCACGCTCACCGGCCTGCGCTTCGACGCCAGCCTGGGGATTCTCGCGCATGAGAAACAAGAGCCCCAGCCGATCCAGGTCGATGCCGAACTCCATCTCGGCCCCCAGCCCCTGGCTCCGCGCGATGACGACATCCTCCATGTGCTGGACTACCGCAAGGTGCGCCAGATCATCATCGACGAATGCACCTCCGAGCATGTGAACCTGCTCGAGAGCCTGATCGGCAAGCTGGCCCAGCGCCTGCTGCAGCTGCCCGGCGTGCGCGGCGTGCGTGTGAAAATTGCGAAGCTGGAAATTTTTGACGACTGCGAAGTAGCCATTCGCATCGAAACCGGACAATGGTGAACCCCATGAATGCAGTAAACGACAACCCCTGGATTGCCGAAGAGGCAGAAGCCGCCGATGCTGCGGCCGCAGAGAACGCCAACGGCGAAGAAGCCGCCAAGCCCGGCAAGATCAAGATCGAGCGCGAACAGATCAAGCTCGAAAAGCGCCTGTGCCGCGAAGTGGGCAAGGCCATCCTCGACTACAACATGATCGAGGAAGGCGACAAGATCATGGTCTGCATGTCCGGCGGCAAGGACAGCTACACCCTGCTCGACATTCTGCGCAAGCTGCAAAAGCGTGCGCCCGTGAAGTTCGACATCGTGGCCGTGAACCTGGATCAGAAGCAGCCCGGCTTCCCCGAGCATGTGCTGCCCGAGTACTTCCAGAGCATCGGTGTGGACTACCACATCGAGAACCAGGACACCTACAGCGTCGTCAAGCGCGTCGTGCCCGAAGGCAAGACCACCTGCGGCCTGTGCTCGCGCCTGCGCCGCGCCATCCTGTACAAGGTGGCCGACCAGCTGGGCTGCACCAAGGTGGCCCTGGGCCATCACCGCGACGACATCGTGCAGACCATGATGCTCAACATGTTCTACGGCGGCCGCATGAAGGGCATGCCGCCCAAGCTGGTCAGCGACGACGGCAAGCATGTGGTGATCCGTCCCCTGTGCTATGTACCCGAGAAGGACACGACGCGCTGGGCCCAGTACCAGAACTTCCCCATCATTCCCTGCAACCTCTGCGGCAGCCAGGACGGCCTGCAGCGCGTGGCCGTGGGCAATATGCTGCGCGAGTGGGACAAGAAGTTCCCCGGCCGCATCGAGAGCATGTTCCGCGCCATGGGCAACATCGTCACCACGCACATGATGGACCCCCAGCTGCACGACTTCAGGAACGCCAAGGCCACGGGCATTGCCGATCCCAACGGCGACATGGCCTTTGACCATGAAGAGCTGCCAACCATGGCCGCCCTGCCCGGCGGGGTACAAGTGGTACAACTGTCCTGAGCGGACTTTTGAACTAAAACCGGACCCCGCAGTCCAATCAAAGGCCCATCCCATGGGCCTTTGTCGTTTTCAGAGAAATCATCATGAACCTGCGCAAAACCTCCTTACGCTGGATCGGCCTTGTGGCCCTGACTGCGACGGCTCTGCTGGCCGGCTGCAGCACGGTGCGCGAGGTCAACAGCACGGTGCAGAGCTTTTCCGCACTGAACACCATCCCTGTGCCCGCCACCTACCGGCTGGAGACCCTGCCCTCGCAGCAAGGCCAGGTGAACTTCGCGGCCGTGGAAGCCCAGGCCCAGCATGCGCTGGCCCGCGTCGGCCTGACGCGCGATGACTCGCGCGCCAGCCTGGTGGTGCAGATCAGCGCCATGGCCCGCTATGCGCGCGACTGGGCCAGCTGGCCCTATTACGACCCCTACTGGGGTCCGCGCTGGGGCTGGGGCATGAGCTACGGGCGCGGCTTCGGCTGGGGCTTTGGCGGCGGCATGATGTTCAACGAGCCGCCGCTGGAGTATTACCGCGCCGTGAGCATCGTCATGCGCGACATCAAGACCCAGCAGATCGTCTACGAAACCTCGGCACAGCGCCAGGATGTATGGACCGACGACCCGGCCATCTTCGGCATCTTGTTTGATGCCGCGCTGACGGGCTTCCCCAAGCCGCCGCAGGGCCAGCGCAATGTGCGCACCGTCATCCAGCCGCCGGGAACCCAGCCAGCCAGCGGCACGCCGGCAGCCCCGGCTGCCGCAGCACCGGCTGCCGCAGCCCCCGCACGCTGATTTGCAATCTTCAACAGTTGCCGGGCCTGGCGCGTGCTAACGTGCGGCTCGGCTTGAACCGGGGCCGCCTGCCTGGCCCCGCCATGAAAAGGATGAAGTCATGAGGAAATTTGCTCTCTCCACTCTGCTTTGCGCCACAGTGGCCGCGGCCTCCTTCAGCGCCCATGCCAGCGGTCTCGGCGACGCCTTGCGCGGCCAGCTGGGTGGCGGCGCGGCCGAGAGCAGCTCCAGCACATCGGGCCTGGGCGGCATGCTCGGTGGCTCCGGAGGCTCTTCGGCACTGTCGGCCCTGGGCCTGGGCAATCTGAGCTCCGGCACGGCCAGCAATGCCGCCGGTGTCCTCACCTACTGCATGAAGAACAACTACCTGAACGCCGACAAGGCCGCCCAGGTCAAGAATCAGCTGCTGGGCAAGCTGGGCCTGGGCCAGAAGGAAGAGCCCAAGGATCAGGGCTACCAGAACGGTCTGATGGGCATGGTCACGGGCGCCGACGGCAAGAGCTTCAGCCTGGACAAGGTCAAGAGCAACCTCAAGGAAAAGGCCTGCGACTTTGTGCTGGACAATGCCAAGTCACTGATCTGACACCGCAAGACATGGCAGCCGGCGCTTGAAGCGCAAGCGCTGCAATGGCCAAAAGGCCTGCAACCGTGGTTGCAGGCCTTTTTTCTTGCTGGCTGCGCCCTGGTGAAGGCCGGGCGTCAAAAAGTCTGTAACAACAGACCGGGGGACAGGCAGACTTTGTTTGCAAGACAATGACTGCTCAATAAAACAACCTACGCTGAACGAGCCAAGACATGCACGCCACGCGCATCATTGCCATCCGGCACGGAGAGACAACCTGGAACGTCGATGGACGCATCCAGGGGCATCTGGATATTCCCTTGAACGACACCGGCCTGTGGCAGGCCGAGCAGGCGGCCCAGGCGCTGGCCGACGAGAGCATTGCTGCCATCTACAGCAGCGACCTGCAGCGTGCCCATGTCACGGCGCAGGCGATTGCCCGCACATCCGGGGCACCGCTGCATGCCACCACCGGTCTGCGCGAGCGCTGCTTCGGCGATTTCCAGGGCCGCACCTTCAAGGATGTGGAAGCCACCCAGCCCGAGGACGCACAGCTCTGGCGCACGCGCAACCCGGTCTATGCCCCGCCCGGCGGCGGCGACTCGCTGCAGGCCTTGCGCGAACGCATCTCCACCACGGTGGACGGGATTGCACGCCTGCACGAGGGCGAGCAGATCGTGCTGGTCGCCCATGGCGGCGTGATGGACGTGCTCTACCGCCTGGCCACGCGCCAGGACTTCCAGACGGCCCGCACCTGGGAGCTGAGCAACTGCGCCATCAATCGCCTGCTCTGGACGCCTGACGGCCTGTCTTTGGTAGGCTGGGCAGATACCGCACACCTTCAGCAAGGCAGCCGAGATGAAGCACATTCCTGAGCATCTGCAGACCCTGGTCGGCCAGGCCGTCAAACGCATAGACACGCCCGCCCTGGTCATAGACCTGGACGCCATGGACCGCAATATCGAGCGCATGGCCCGCTTTGCCCAGCAGCATGGCGTGCTCTGGCGCCCGCATGCCAAGCTGCACAAGAGCGCGCATATCGCCCATCTGCTCGAGCATGCCGGCGCCTGCGGCCACTGCGTGCAGAAAGTCAGCGAGGCCGAGGCCCTCGCCCAGGGCGGCATCACCAATATCTTCATCAGCAACGAAGTCATTGCCCAGACCAAGCTGGCGCGCGTGGCGGCTCTGGCCAAGGCGCTGAATGCCCAGGGCGGCCGGCTGGCCCTGGCCGTCGATTGCGAGGAAGGCATCACGCGGCTGGCGCGGGCCCTGCAGGATGCGCAGGCAGGCGATGCAGCCATGGATGTGCTGGTGGAAATCAATGTCGGCCAGAACCGCTGCGGTGCAGAGCCCGGCGAAGCCGCCCTGGCGCTGGCACAGGCGATTGCAGCCCAGCCCGTGCTGCGCTTTGCGGGCCTGCAGGCCTATCACGGCGGCGCCCAGCATCTGCGCGGCGCCGAGGAGCGCAAGACCGCCATCGAGCAGGTGCTCAAGCTCGTCAACCGCACGCGCCACGCGTTCGACCGCGCCGGCCTGGCCATTCCGCTGATCACGGGTGCCGGCACGGGCACCATGGTCAACGAGGCCGCCAGCGGCATCTATGGCGAAATCCAGCCCGGCTCCTTCCTGTTCATGGACGCAGACTACGCGGCCAACCAGCGCGACGCGGCCCAGCCCCTGTTCGAACATGCGCTCTACGTCAAGACACAGGTCATGTCGCTCAGCTCCGACCATGCTGTCTGCGACGCCGGCCACAAGGCCCATGCCATAGATTCCGGCCTGCCCCGGCTGCATGCGCTGGCGCCCGAAAACGCGCTGCGCTTTGCCAATGGCGGCGACGAGCATGGCGTGCTGCACCCCGATGCCGATGCGGGCAACCACAGCGGCTGGCTGCCCGCGCTGGGCGAGACGCTGTGGCTGATTCCCGGCCACTGCGACCCCACGGTCAATCTGCACGACCATCTGATCGGCGTGCGCGGCGGCCGTCTCAAGGGCGTGGTCGAGCGCATCTTCACGGTCGACGGGCGCGGTGCGCTGACCTGACATGCAGTTTTATTGCTATTAAAAAGAGAGCATTTTACGCATTCCATGCAGCGATTTCAAGCCATCAATGACCTGAGATTCATGCACAAAAAACGTAATCAGCTCTCTTATTGAGAGCAACTGAAATCACCGGCGCGACATCAGGCCGCAATCCTGCGGGACGCCTGCAGCCTGCGCAGGGCTTGCGGATGCTCGGGCCTGGACAGGCCCAGATGCTCGCGCAGCGTGCGGCCCTCGTACTCGGTGCGGAACAGGCCGCGACGGCGCAGCTCCGGCAGCACAAGCTCGATGAAGTCGTCGAGTCCGCCCGGAAACCAGGGCGCCATGATGTTGAAGCCATCGGCCGCTCCCTCCTCAAACCATTGCTGCAGCTGGTCGGCAATGGTTTGCGGCGTGCCCACGATCTGCTGGTGGCCGCGCGCGCCGGCGATCTTCAGATAGAGCTGGCGGATGCTCAGGCCGTCGCGCCGCGCCAGATCGACGAGCAGGCGCTGGCGGCTCTGCGGCCCCTCCGTGGGCGGCAGTTCCGGCAAAGGGCCGTCCAGCGGATAGGCCGAGAGATCCAGCTCCCCGGCAATGCCCGCCAGCAACGACAGCCCGACCACGGGGTCGATCAGCGACTGCAGCTGTTCGAACTTGGCTTCGGCCTCGGCCTGGGTACGGCCCACCACGGGGAAGATGCCGGGCATGATCTTCACATCGTCGGGGTGGCGGCCGTAGTGCTGCACGCGCGACTTGATGCTGCGGTAGAAGCGCTGACCTTCCTCCAGCGTCTGATGCGCCACAAAGATGACTTCGGCCGTGCGCGCGGCAAGCTCGCGCCCCTCGTCCGAGGCACCGGCCTGCACCACCACCGGTCGCCCCTGGGGCGAGCGCGCCACATTGAGCGGGCCGCGCACCTGGAAATGCGCGCCCTGATGGTGCAGCGCATGGAGCTTGTCGGGATCGAGATAGATGCCGCTTTCCTTGTCGCGCACAAAGGCATCGTCCTCCCAGCTGTCCCACAGGCCTACGACCACGTCATGGAACTCGGCTGCACGGCGGTAGCGGTCGCCATGCGCGTCCTGGGCGCTGCGGTTGAAGTTCAGGGCCTCGGCCGTGGTCGCCGAAGTCACCAGGTTCCAGCCCGCGCGGCCGCCCGAGATCTGGTCGAGCGAAGCGAACTTGCGCGCCAGGTTATAGGGCTCGTGATAGCTGGTGGAGGCGGTAGCGATCAGGCCGATGCGCTGCGTCACGGCGGCCAGTGCCGACAACAGGGTCAGCGGCTCGAACTGGTCGCTGCGGGCAATGCGGGCCAGCGCCTGATCGTTGTCGGAGCGCACCGCCACGCCGTCGGCCAGAAATACCGCATCGAACTTGGCGGCCTCCGCCTTCTGCGCCAGCGCCGCATAGTGGCCGAAGTTCACGCCCGCATCGGCCTGCGCCCCGGGATGGCGCCAGCCTGCGATGTGGTGGCCGGTCTGCATGAGGAAGGCTCCGAGCCTGATCTGCTTTTTCTGTGTGGTCATGAGAGGCTTTCAATAAAGGGAAAAGTCACCAGGCAAAGCGCAGGCCGCCGTGGGGCAGCCAGTGCGCCGCGCGCGGCTCGGCCGGGGGCGGCACATCGCTGGGGCCACGCCGCTCGGGGCCCAGAAAGTCAGCCAGCAGCGCATCGCGGATGCGGATGAAGCCCGGATCGCTGCGGTTGCGCGGATGGGGCAGGTCCACGGGCGCGATGCGCCGGATGCGGCCCGGATGCGGCTGCATGACCACTACACGGTCGCCGAGGAAGACGGCTTCCTCCACATCGTGGGTCACCAGCAGCATGGTGATGCGCTCGTGCTGCCAGATGCGCTGCAGCTCGCCCTGCAGCCGCGTGCGCGTGAGCGCGTCCAGCGCGCCGAAGGGCTCGTCGAGCAGCAGCACGCGCGGGCGGTTGACCAGGCCGCGCGCAATGGCCACGCGCTGCGCCATGCCGCCCGAGATCTGGCGCGGAAAGGACTGCTCGAAGCCCTGCAGGCCCACCAGCGCCACGTGCTTGGCGATCAGCTCGCGCTTTTCGGCCGGGCTGCGGTCGGCGTTGCGCAGACCCACGGCAATGTTCTGCTCCACCGTGAGCCAGGGAAAAAGCCGGTGGTCCTGGAAGACGATGCCCCGGTCCAGGCCGGGCGCCGTGATGCGCTCGTCGCCCAGCGTGATCTGCCCCTCGTAGTCCACATCGATGCCCAGCACCAGACGCAGCAGCGTGGACTTGCCGCAGCCACTGGCGCCCACGATGCTGATGAACTCGCCGGCCCGCACCTGCAGGTCGATGTCCTGCAGCACCTGCAGGCTGCCGCTGGCGGCCTGGGCATGGTCGAACTGTTTGGAGGCGACGTGGATGTGCAGATCGTCTGTCGCGGTCGTCGTTGCCATAGGGAAGATGCTTTCCTGGAAAGAAGAGAGAAGACGCTCAGCGCCCGAGCCGCCGCGCCAGGGCGCGTTCGAGTGCACGGGCACCGGCGTTCATGAGCCAGCCGACGAAACCGATGGTGACCATGCCGAACAGCACCAGATCCATGCGGAAATGCTCGCTGCCCTCGATGAGCAGATTGCCCACGCCGCGCCCGGCCACCAGCAGGTACTCGGCCCCTATCGTGGCCAGCCACGAATAGACCAGCGCCAGGTAGATGCCGGTGAAGATCGAGGGCGCGGCCGAAGGCAGCACCACATGCCAGGTGGTCTGCCAACGCGTGTAGCCATAGACGCGCGCCACCTCCAGCAGCGAGGCAGGCGTGCTGCGGATGCCGTCCACGGTGTTGACCACCACGGGCACCAGGGCCGCGAGCGAGAGAAAGACCACCTTGGCCACGTCGCCCAGCCCGAACCACACCGAGATCAGCGGAATCCAGGCAAACAGCGAGATCTGCTTGAAGGTATTGAAACTGGGCCCCACGAGACGGCCGAAGCGCGGCCACAGCCCCAGCAGCCCGCCCAGTACCAGCCCGCACGTGCTGCCGATGACAAAGCCGGTCAGCTCGCGCAGCAGACTGGCCCGCAGATTCAGCCAGAGCTGACCGCTGGTGACGAGATCCAGGCCCGTGGCCAGCACCTGCAGCGGCGACACCAGCAGCGCCGAGTTGACCCACTGGAAGTGCGACGCCAGCACCCACAGCAGCACAGCCGCCACTGGCAGCACGAGTCCGCGCCAGCGCGCGGGCACGGAAGACAGGATGTCCGGTGTGCTCACAGCAGTCCTCCCTCGACGACCGGGCGCACACCGTTGCGCGCCGCCAGCCGCGCCTCGGCCGCATCGAGCAGGCGGTCGATCAGATAGCCCAGAGCGCCCACGATGATCACGGCAGCCATGACCAGATCGAGCTGGAACAGCTGGCGCCCATAGACGATGAGGTAGCCCAGGCCTTCGCTCGATGCCACCAGTTCCACCACCACCAGCGACAACCAGGCCTTGGTGAAGCCCAGGCGCAGCCCCGTGAACAGCGTGGGCAGTGCCGTGGGCAGCACGATCTCCAGCACCTGCTGACGACGCGTGTAGCCATAGACGCTGCCCACCTCCAGCAGGTTCTGCGGCGCCTGCCGAAAGCCCTGCAGCGTGGCCAGCGTGACGGGCACCAGGGCGGCCTTGGCGATGAGGATGTACTTGAGCGGCTCGCCTATGCCCACCAGCAGCAGCACAAAAGGCATCCAGCCCAGAACGGGAATCTGGACCAGCGCATTGAAGCTGGGCAGCAGATAGGCTTCCACGGACCGCGACAGGCCCATGAGCGCACCCAGCAGCAGGCCCAGCAGACTGCCCGCCACAAAGCCCACCAGCACGCGCTGCAGACTGGCTGCGGTATGGGTCCACAGTTCGCCATTCGTGGCCAGATCGACCAGGGTTTCCCAGACGAACTGGGGCGATGGCAGTACCTGCGGCGAGATCCAGCCGCGCGCCGCGCCCAGGGCCCAGAGCAGCAGCAGAGCCAGGGGCAGGAAGAATGGCTCAGCACTGCGCAGCAGGTTCTGCCAGAAAGGCGGGCCGGCAGGGCGCTGGCGCGCCGCTGCGGCATCAATCAGGATATCGGCCATGGGCATCAGCGCAGTGCCACCGGGCTGGCATCAGGGTTCTGACCCCGGACCTTGACCTGGCCCTTGGCATCGAACACGGTCCAGCGCTTTTCCAGCCCCTGCTGCTTGAGTGCTGCCTGCAGATAGCGCGGCTCGAACCAGCCCTCCAGCGAGACCGGCCGGCGGATCAGCTTGAGCTTGGCCGCATCCTCGGCCACCGAGCGGTAGCGCGCCACGATGAAGTCATCGAGCAGCGGCGAGTTGCGCACGGCCAGAGACTGCTTGTCGAATTCCGCCTCCCAGGAGGCCGTGGGCGTGCCTGTTCGCGCCCAGAGGCGGAACAGCTCGCTGCGGTTCTTCTCGTCCGAAGCCCAGTGGGCTGCACGCACGAACTGGTTCACCACCGCCTGCACCTGTTCGGGATGCGCCTTCTCGAACTCCTCGCGTACGAGCAGCGCCGCCTGGCGCGTCAGGGCGGGGTCCTTGCCCTGCGTGGAATACACCACCCTGGCCAGACCCTGGTCGCGGATCTTGAACCATTCGTATCCGCCGAACGAGGCATCCACACCGTTGGAGACCAGCGCTGCCTGGGCGCTTCCCGTGTCGAGGTTGATGGCCTTGAGATCACGCTCGGCCAGCCCCACGCTTTGCAGCGCGTTGATGGCCACCAGATGGCCGTTGGTGCCACGGAAGATGGCCACCTTGCGGTCCTTCAGATCCTCGATGCGCTGAATGCCCGACTGCGGCGGCACCACCACATAGAGATTGTTGCGTGCACCGCTGGTCACCAGCAGCCGCGTCCTGAGTCCGTTGGCGCGCCCCACGATGGAGGGCAGGTCGCCCTGATAGGCGAAGTCGATCTGCTTGTTCGACAGCGCCTCGTTCACGGCCGGTCCCGCACCCTTGAAGAACAGCCATTCCACCTTGATGCCGGAGTCCTTGAAAGCCTCCTCCAGCCACTGGTTGGCGCGGACCACACCACCGGGCGAGCCGCCCCAGTTGATGGGCTCGCCGCCGCCCGCCGTGGCCACGCCTATGCGTATGGCCTGGGGCGGCGCCGCCTGGGCCAGGGAGCCGAACAACAAGCCCAGGGCCGCCAGAGCGGCACGACGGCCCCAGGGCCGGGAAATCAGGGAATGGATCATCTGCAGTCTTTCAAAGGCAAAGGCTTGCCCCGGCGCCGCGCTTGTGGCGCGCCGCCGTGCGGGGCCGGAACGGGAAAAATTCGGGAGAGAGATCGCGGCCGCTCAGCGCGCAGCCAGCTTGCTGGCGATGTCGGTGCCCGCGAAGAAGTCGGACCTGGCCTCGGTGTAGAAGCGGTAGGGGTTGTCGAACACCAGCGCGCGGAAGTCCTCGGCGCTGATGACGCCCTGCTCCACCAGATCCCAGCTCTCGGCCAGCGGCTCGGTCAGATCGGGAACGTCCCAGTGGCCGATATCCGAGGACCAGATGGCATTGATCCTGGCGCCCAGCGGATTCACCCGGGTGTTGAAGGCTGCGGCCACGGTGCGGTCGTCGGCCTCGGCACCGAAGAAAAAGGGTTTGACCCAGCGCTCGCGGATGTCCTCCACGCTCTCGATGCCGGCGGCCAGGAAATCGTCCAGCTCGTCGCCCTGCGGGTCGCGGCTGTGCGGCAGCGCGGAAATGCCCAGGCTGTCGCGCAGCAGCGTCTCCTTGTTCAGCGGCCTGCCCTTGGTGAGGTCGGCGCCGTATTGTTCGAACAGCGCGGCCAGCAACTCCACATCGGCATGCGCGGGGTTGTAGTTCTGCACGGCATGGCGGTTGCGCTTTTCAAAGCGATCCACCAGATGCGTGTACACATGCGATCCCCAGTCGGCCCCACCTTCGAGCAGGCCCACGCGCAACCTCGGAAAGCGGCGCGTCACGCCGCCGAAGAACAAGGCCTTGGCAAAGGCCTGCGAGCCATCGGCAAAGTGGCCGATGTGGTTGAACATGTAGTTGCTGATGGACTGGCGCCCGGTCCAGCCCTGGCTGCCGTAGTGCGTGGTGACGGGCACGCCCAGCTCCACCACCTTGGCCCAGAACGGGTCGTAGTCGTAGGGGCTGTCCAGGCCGTAGAAGTCGGTGTAGCTCGCGTGGCGCGCCACCTCGGGGTGCTCGGCCTTGGGATATCTGGCCGCAATTGCCGCAATCGGCCTGCGCACCCCGCCCGCGATATTGATGACCTTGAGACCCAGTGTCTTCACGGCGAACTCCAGCTCCTCGATACCTTCCTGCGGGGTATTGAGCGGAATGCCCGCCACGGGCGTCAGCCGGTGCGCATGCTTGCGATACAGGTCGGCATGAAAGTGGTTGATGGCGCGGTGCAGCGGCTGGCGGAACTCGTCACCCGCAGCAGCCGGTGCCAGCACATCGTTGGGAAACAGCACCGAATAGTCCGCCCCCTGCTCCTCAAGCCGCTCGGCGAGCAGATCGGGCAGGGTGTAGGTCGCCAGATCCAGCGTGTTGCGCGTCACCCGGGCCCACCAGGGCGAGCGCAGCGTGCGGTAGTGCTGGCGCTCCTCGGGGGTCTGCTGGTACCAGTCCCTGCCCTCGGCAGAGCGCGTCGCGAAGCGCCCGCCCAGCGCCTTGCGCAGCGCATCCACCAAGGCGCTGCCGCCGTAGTGCTGAACATAGTCCTCCAGTGCCGGCGTGTAGTCGTTGACATGCA
>NZ_SPEY01000040.1 GCF_009360615.1 Comamonas sp. | reverse complement strand
CGTCATAGACATCGCAGACGGCCGTCATGCGCGCCATCAGACTGATGTCGTCCTGCTTCAGGCCGTCGGGATAGCCCGTGCCGTCGACTTTTTCGTGATGATGCAGGCAGGCATCGGTGACGGCATGGTCCAGCCCCTGAGGCAGCAGGATCTCGTAGCCCCAGCGTGGGTGGGATCTCATGATGACCCATTCCTCGGCATCCAGCGCCCCAGGCTTGTTGAGAACATCCAGGGGCACCTTGCTCTTGCCGATATCGTGCAACAGCCCCGCAATGCCTGCCAGATGCACCTGGTGCTCGTCCAGGCCCATGCGGTGCGCCAGGCCGATCATCAGGGCACACACCGCGATGCTGTGCATATAGGAGTAGTTGTCCGCAGTCTTCAGGCGCGCGAGTCCGATCAGGGCATGCGGGTTGCGCTTGATCGACTCCGCCATCTCGTCGACCAGCAGACCGGAGGCAGCCAGATCCAGCGGACGACCCAGGCGCACGTCCTTGAACATGGTCTTCAGCACATCACGCGCCTGCCCGATGATCTGACGGGCCTGCAGCAGCTCGACGCTGGTTCTGGTGTGCCGTGCCGGAGCGCCTGGAGACGTCTCATTGCACGGCGGCTCGGAGACCTCGGCCGGCGTGATGCCCGGAGCGATATCGGCACCTTTGCCGGTGTCTATCCAGACCTGGCGGATGGTGGTGGCAAGCAGGCGCTCCAGGTCCCTGGGCTGTTCGAGCAGAAGGCGGGCACGCAAAAAGGGATGCTCCATCCATGAGCCACAGAACTCATGCACAAACATTCCTGGTCGAAGGTGCTCGACATCAACTCGCTTCAACATGGCCTTCTACTGAAACATAAAGTAACAAGTCGGAAATGGTAGCGATTTTGCGCTTCCTGCGCTGACGGGCAGTTGTTCGCGAACCTGAATATGCTGTATATACATACATTGCTTTCCCTGTTGCGGGGCGTGTAGCCAAGGAGTCTCATTTGTCTGTGTCAAAAAAGCCTGTTGCCGAGCCGAAGTCTGCTGCCAAGCGCGCTGCCACTCGTGAAAAGACGGCGGGCACGGATCTGGTTGCGGCCCCCAAAAAGACGCTCAGCCCTGCGCAGCAGGCCTTGCTGAAGATGGGCCTGACGCGCGATATCGACCTGGCCCTGCATCTGCCCCTGCGCTATGAGGATGAAACCCGCATCGTTGCGCTGAAGAACGCGCGCGACGGCGAGACGGTTCAGATCGAGGCCACGGTCACGCACAGCGAGGTGCAGCTGCGTCCTCGGCGCATGCTCAAGGTCACCGTGGATGACGGCAGCGGCACCTGTCTGCTGACCTTTTTCAGCTTCTACCCCTCGCAGCAAAAGACCATGGCGCCGGGCGCGCGCCTGCGCATTCGCGGCGAGGTCAAGGGCGGCTTCTGGGGGCGGCAGATGCTGCATCCCGCGTTTCGTCTGGCGGGTGGAGAGTTGCCCACGGCGCTGACACCGGTCTATCCCGCCACCGCCAGTCTGCCGCAGGCCTATCTGCGCCGGGCCATTGCTTCGGCGCTGCTGCGTGCCGACCTGTCGGAAACCCTGCCTCCGGGCGCCAGTCCGCCGATTGCGCAGTTCTATGGTCAGAACGGGCTTCAACCCTCATATGACTTGCGCAATGCGCTCACTTTCTTGCACCATCCGACGCCGGATGTAGCGCTGGCCACGCTGGAGGACCACTCGCATCCGGCCTGGCAAAGGCTCAAGGCCGAAGAGCTGCTGGCCCAGCAACTGTCCCAGTACGAAGCCAAACGCGAGCGCGCCCGCTTGCGCGCGCCCGTGCTCAGGCCGCAGGACGGAATGGCCGATCTGACGCAGCAGTTTCTGGCGCAGCTGCCGTTTGGACTGACGGGGGCACAGCAGCGCGTGGTGGGCGAGATTCGCGACGATCTGGAGCGCCGCATTCCCATGCACCGCTTGCTGCAGGGCGATGTGGGCTCGGGCAAGACCGTGGTGGCGGCCCTGTCGGCCGTGGCCTGTATCGAGGCCGGCTGGCAGTGCGCATTGATGGCGCCCACCGAGATTCTGGCCGAGCAGCATTTCGGCAAGCTGGTCGGCTGGCTGGAGCCGATTCTGGCGCCGCTGGGCAAAAAGGTTGCCTGGCTGGCCGGTGCCCAGAAAAAGAAGGAGCGTGCGGCGATGCTGGCGTTGGTGGAAAGCGGCGAGGCGGCACTGGTGGTGGGCACCCATGCCGTGATCCAGGAGCAGGTGCAGTTCAAGAACCTGGCCCTGGCCGTGATCGACGAGCAGCACCGCTTCGGCGTGGCCCAGCGCCTGGCGCTGCGGCAAAAGCTGGCAGCCACGGGCATAGAGCCGCATCTGCTGATGATGAGCGCCACGCCGATTCCGCGCACTCTGGCCATGAGCTACTACGCCGACCTGGATGTCTCCACCATCGACGAGTTGCCGCCAGGGCGTACGCCCATCGTCACCAAGCTGATCTCGGACAGCCGCAAGGACGAGGTGATCGAGCGCATCGGTGCCCAGGTCGCCAGCGGGCGTCAGGTCTACTGGGTCTGCCCGCTGATCGAGGAAAGCGAAGCGCTGGATCTGTCGAATGCCACGGCCACCCATGAATATCTGAGCGAGATGCTGCCCGGTGTCATGGTGGGGCTGCTGCACTCGCGCATGCCCACGGCCGAGAAGAAGGCCGTGATGGAGCTGTTTTCGGCCGGGGTCATGGGCGTGCTGGTCTCCACGACAGTGATCGAGGTGGGGGTGGACGTGCCCAATGCATCCCTGATGGTCATCGAGCATTCGGAGCGCTTCGGTCTCTCGCAGCTGCACCAGTTGCGCGGACGTGTGGGGCGCGGCGCCGCCGCGTCGGCTTGCGTGTTGCTGTACTCGGTCAACGACAACGGTCGGCTGTCCGACACCGGCAAGGAGCGCCTGCGTGCCATGGCCGAGACCAACGACGGTTTCGAGATCGCCAGGCGGGACCTGGAGATTCGCGGCCCGGGCGAGTTTCTCGGTGCCCGGCAATCCGGCGCCCCGATGTTGCGCTTTGCCGACCTGGAGCAGGATGTGCTGCTGCTGGACTGGGCGCGCGAGCTGGCACCGCTTATGCTTGAGCAGTTTCCTGCCCTGGCGGCACGCCATGTCAGCCGCTGGCTGGGTGGAAAAGCCGAGTATCTGAAGGCCTGACATACCCAAAACTGCGTTGGAAGACGTAAAGAGTTACGTTTTTGCAGGAATATAGGTAATCTTTTGCCTTGACACTTTGTGATTGAATGCAAAAACAGGATGAATCAATGCTGTTGTTGATGATCCCAATGACCCACTCTCTATGACTCTTACCGAATTGAAGTACATCGTGGCCGTTGCGCGGGAGAAGCACTTTGGCCGCGCCGCCGAAGCCTGCTATGTGTCCCAGCCTACGCTGTCCGTGGCGATCAAGAAGCTGGAGGAAGAGCTGGATGTCAAGATTTTCGAGCGCAGTGCCGGGGAGGTCTCGGTCACCTCGCTGGGGGAGGAGATCGTGCGCCAGGCGCAAAGTGTGCTGGAGCAGGCCAACGAGATCAAGGAAATCGCCAAGCGTGGCAAGGACCCTCTGTCCGGCGTTCTGACCCTGGGCGTGATCTACACCATCGGCCCCTATCTGCTGCCCGATCTCGTGCGCAATTCCATCAACATGACGCCGCAGATGCCGCTGATGCTGCAGGAGAACTTCACCGTCAAGCTGCTGGAGATGCTGCGCACGGGCGAGATCGACTGCGCCATCATGGCCGAGCCCTTCCCGGATACCGGTCTGGCACTGGCGCCGCTGTACGACGAGCCTTTCATGGCCGCCGTGCCCAGCACCCATCCGCTGGCGCAGAAGAAAAGCCTCTCCACCACGGATCTCAAGAACGAGACCATGCTGCTGCTGGGCGCGGGTCACTGCTTTCGCGACCATGTGCTCGAGGTCTGCCCTGAATTTGCGCGCTATGCCAGCAATTCCGAAGGCATTCGCCGCACGTTCGAAGGCTCCTCGCTGGAAACCATCAAGTACATGGTGGCGGCCGGCATGGGCGTGACCCTGGTGCCGCGCCTGTCCGTGCCCGAGGATGCGCTGGCTCCCATAGAGCGCCGCCGCCGCGCCGATGAACCTCATATCCGCTATCTTCCGATTCACGAGGAGGACGGCATTGCGCCACCCACCCGCCGTGTGGTGCTGGCCTGGCGGCGCAGCTTCACGCGCTATGAAGCGATTGCCGCGCTGCGCAATGCGGTCTACGCCTGCCCGTTGCCGGGCGTGCAGCGCCTGTCGCAGTGAGCGCTGTCCGAGTGGCTCCAGGAAGGCCGGAGTCTGGATTCGTTAAACCTGAAAGGTGATTGCATGACCAAGCAAGGCAAGGACAAATCGCAGAAACACAAGCCGGACGCCGCACCACCGGTGCCAGCCGGCATCCATATCGGCATCAGCGACGAGGATCGCGCCGCCATCGCCAAGGGACTGTCGGCACTGCTGGCCGATACCTATACGCTGTACCTGACCACCCACAACTTCCACTGGAATGTCACGGGGCCCATGTTCAACACGCTGCACACCATGTTCATGGCGCAGTACACCGAGTTGTGGAATGCCGTCGATCCCGTCGCCGAGCGCATCCGTGCACTGGGCCACCCGGCGCCCGGCTCCTATGCGCAGTTCGGCAAGCTCACCAGCCTGCCCGATGCCCCGGCCCAGCCGCCCAAGGCCCTGGAGATGGTGCGCATCCTGGTGCAGGGCCACGAGGCCGTGGCGCGCACGGCACGCCAGCTGTTTCCCCGTGCCGACAAGGCTGGCGACGAGCCTACGGCCGATCTGCTGACCCAGCGTCTGGCCGTGCACGAGCAGACGGCCTGGATGCTGCGCTCCCTGCTCGAAGAGTGAGCCGCGCCGCGGCAACTGCCCGGCCCGGCCATAGTTTCAGTTTCGCTCAAGCCCTGGCGGGTTAGCCTCTGGAGGCCCGTCAGGGCTTTTTCGCTTTTTGATGTCGAAAGGAATGCGCGTGCGTGCTGTGGTGGAACCCGTGGTCTTGCTGGTGCAGTGGGTGGATGGACATGCCATCGGGGCTTTGCTGCTGCTGTTGCTGGCTGCGGCCTGCATGCTGCGCTGGCGTGCGCAAGGCCGGGCCGCGTGGCTGTGGCAGGACCGCCGCACGGATCTCAGGCCTGGCGGCAACTGGCTGCTGGCGGTGGCGGGGTTGGCTGCCACTGCTCTGGCCTTGCTGGTCGTCGGCGTGCAGCAGTCGCAGTCCCTTCAGCCGCCGCAGGGGCTGATGGCCCTGGATCTGAAGCTGCAGAACGCGGTGAGCGCAGGCCTGCCGCCCAGTCTGCAACCCCTGGTGCGGGGCTGGACCATGCTGGGGGATTTGCGCGTCATGGGGCTGCTGAGCCTGGTCGTGGGCCTGTGGCTGCTGTGGCGACGCCAGGGCCTGCAACTGCTGGGTTGGGTGGTGGCCGTGGCCGGCACGGGACTGTGGGTGCGCTTCATCAAGGTGTCCATGCAGCGCGAGCGTCCGCTGGACGGTCTGGTGCATGAGGCCGGCTTCAGCTTTCCCAGTGGTCACAGCGCAGGCACGGCCGCGATTTTCGGCATGCTGGCCTGGTTGGTCGCTCGCCGACTGCCGCCGCGCTGGCGGGGCGGGGTGTTGGCGGTGGCGGCGCTGCTGGCCCTGGGCACGGGCTTGAGCCGCGTGCTGCTGTCCGTGCACCATGCCAGCGATGTGCTGGCGGGGCTGTGCCTGGGATTGGGCTGGACGGCTCTGGTACTCTGGCTGACAGACCGTGTCGAGCATGGGGGTGGCGCCCTCAGGGCGGTGCAGGCCGAGGCACAATGGCCGCTGCGCTGACCGCGGCCTGGAGCCCGGTCGTGATCTCCTGCCTTCCGGAGCCCCTCTCATGTCCGCCTCCATCCCTGCTTCGCCGCGCTCCAAGCTGTCGCTGTATCTGGATCTGATCCGCTTCAACCGTCCCGCAGGCTGGCTGGTGCTGGTCTGGCCCACGCTGGTGGCGCTGTGGGTGGCCGGTCAGGGCTTTCCGGGCTGGCATCTGCTGGTGGTCTTTGTGCTGGGCACGGTGCTGATGCGCAGCGCCGGCTGCACCATCAACGATATTGCGGACCGCGACTTCGACAGACATGTGAAACGCACCACCCAGCGCCCCATCACCAGCGGCCAGATCTCGGTCAGGGAAGCCGCCATGGTCGGCCTGGTGCTCACGCTGGTGGCCTTCGGCCTGGTGCTGTCCACGCGCTGGGAGGCCGTGGCCTGGTCGGTGCCCGCAGTGCTGTTCACGATTCTCTATCCCTTCACCAAGCGCTTTTTTGCCATGCCGCAGGCCTTTCTGGGCATTGCCTTCAATTTCGGCATCGTGATTGCGTTTGCGGCGGTGACGGGAGAGGTCAATGCCACGGCCTGGACGCTGTGGCTGGCCAATATGTTTCTGGTGCTGGCCTATGACACCGAATACGCCATGGTGGATCGTGATGACGATCTCAAGATCGGCATGAAGACCTCGGCGATCACCCTGGGCCGTTTCGATGTCACGGCCATCATGCTGTTCTTTGCCCTGTGCTGGGGGCTGATCGCCTGGGTGCTGGCTCCCTATCAGCTGGGCTGGCCCTTCTGGCTGGGCATGGGCGTGGCAGCAGCCCAGATCGTCTGGCATTTCAGCCTGATCAAGGACCGCACGCGCGAAGGCTGCTTTGTCGCCTTCAGCAAGAGTCACTGGATTGGCGCTGCGATCTTTGCGGGCGTGGCGCTAGGGTTTGCGTTGAAATAGTCCTGTTTTGATAGCTTGAATCTCTTGATTGAGAAGCGATAGAGGTCTGAAAGATCCAAAGAAAACCGGCCGAGGCCGGTTTTCTTTATTTGCCGAACTCGGCGGCCAGTTCCTGCGCGCGGATCTGGGCCTTGCGCATGGCTTCGATGAAATGCTCGGGCAGCTTCTGCTCCTGCATATGGGTGATGGCCGCATAGGTGGTGCCGCCCTTGCTGGTCACGCGCTGGCGCAGCACCTCGGCGCTCTCGCTGGAGCGTGCCGCCAGTTCCGATCCGCCCGCAAATGTGGCCACGGCCAGCTTGTAGCTTTGCTCGGCACTGAGGCCCATGTCGACGCCGGCCTGGGTCATGGCTTCGAGGAACAGGAATACATAGGCCGGGCCGGAGCCGGAGATGGCCGTCACGGCGTCCAGATGCGCTTCCTGGTCCACCCAGATGAACTCGCCGGTGCTGCCGATCATGGTTTCGATCAGGGCCTTGCCCTGGGCATCGACCTCGGGGCGGGCGAACAGGCCGGTCATGCCCTTGCCGACCAGGGCCGGAGTATTGGGCATGGCGCGCACGATGCGGTGGGTGCCCGTCCAGGCCGCAATGCTGTCGGTGGTGATGCCGGCAGCCACGCTCAGGTGCAGGGCGTGGCTGGTATGGTCGGCCACGGGGACGGCCGCCTCCTTGAAGCTCTGGGGCTTGACGGCCCACACTACCAGCCGGGCGCTTTGCAGAGCCTCGGTGGCAGCGGGCAGGGCGTCGATGCCGAAGCGGGTCTTGAGTGCAGCGCGCGTGGCGTCAAAAGGCTCGACCACGGTGATGCCGCTGGCCGGAACGCCCTGGCGGATCAGGCCGCCGATGATGGCGCTGGCCATGTTGCCGCCGCCGATAAAGGCGATGGGAGGGAAGACGGAGGTCGAGTGGTCGGTCTGGCTCATGATGATTCGATTCGATTCGATTCGCTTTGCAATGCAGCAAGTGGGCTGGCCTGTCTTCGGATTCCAGGCGCAAGACGGCACTATAAACCTGCGCCGCAACCGCCGCGCTCCTCGCTCAGGGCGACGAACTGGGTGACTTCTGCGGGATTGAAGTTGTTGTCGCTGACCAGCAGCAGCACGCGACGGCCATCGGGCAGCGGCGGGCCCCAGCTCATGCCCTCCAGGTTGTCCACCGATCGCAGGCCGACATCGGCCAGGTCCAGCAGCAACTCCTTGTCGGCGGGCCGGTAACTGCCGGGCCGCAGCTGGGCCTGGCCCAGCGTGTCGCTGCTTGCGTCGGCGCGGGTGCTGATGCGGTAGATGCGGGCGCCGAAGCGCAGTGGGGGCGCGAAGGAGCGCTCCAGCACCAGCAGATGCTCGGGACCATCGGCCAGCACCTCGCTGATGCCGTTGATGGCGCCGCGTTGCAGCCACAGGTCGGCAGGCAGGGCATCGGGCCGATAGGCCAACTGGCGCATCGGTTGCTGCGTGCCCATGTCATAGGCGGTGATGCGCACCGGGCCGCCCGCACGGCCAGTTGCGGGCAGCGGCCCGTCCTGTCGCAGCGCCGCCTCCATGGCGAGCCAGAGCGTCTGACCATCCGGGTTCAGCGCAAGACCTTCGAGCGTGAAGTTGCTGCGCGGTCCCTCGGACTCGCTGGCCGGCAGTCGCAGCTCGGTCGGCAGCGGCCATTCGCGCAGCCAGCGCCCGTCCATGCGCGATTGCAGCAATTGGGGGCCGAATCCGCGCGCAAAGTCGCCTTCGCTGCTCCACAGCAGAGACTGCCCTCCAGGCAGAACCCGCAGGGCCTCTGCGTCCGGGGTCGCGATGCCGGGCCCAGGCTGGCGGCCGCTGGGGTAAGGGCGTCCTGCGGGGCTGAGCAGCGGCTGGGCACTCAGCACGGTGACCCGATGCAGGCCGCTGGCGTCGTACTCGATGCGCGCCGTGTAGAAGCGTGCCGGTCCGTGGTGGGAACGGTCGTCGCTCACCAGGTAGTACAGATGGCCGTCCGCGTCGTAGTCGATCGAGGACAGTCCGCCCACGGTGGTGCCGGCAAACAGCTGGTCATGTGGCCAGCGAATTTCCCCCAGCAGCGACCAGGGGCGGGCCTGGGGCGTGCTGCAGATGCGGCGGGGTGCGAACGACGCCGTCGTGCAGGCGGCGAGGCTGGCGCAGATCAGCGCGAGGCTCCAAAGCCGGAGCTGTCGTGGATTGTTCACATTTGTGCCTTGTACTTTTCGCCGATCGCTTTCTAAGATGCCAGCGGTTCCGTGCCGCGTGGGGTGGCTCGGACAACGCCCATCTGAAATAGGGAGCAATCATGGCATCCAATGTCAAAAAATGGTCGGCAGAGTTTCTGGGGACTTTCTGGTTGACCTTTGGCGGTTGCGGCAGCGCGGTGCTGGCAGCGGCCTTTCCCGAGGTGGGCATCGGCCTGCTGGGCGTGTCTTTTGCCTTCGGTCTGACGGTGCTGACGGGGGCCTATGCCTTCGGTCCGGTCTCCGGCGGGCACTTCAATCCGGCGGTTTCTGTCGGACTGGCGGTGGCCGGGCGTTTTCGCTTTGCCGAACTGCCCGGCTACATCATTGCCCAGGTGCTCGGGGCCGTCGCGGCGGCAGCCGTGCTGTACTTCATTGCCAGCGGCAAGGCCGGTGCCCATGTGACCGACCTGGCCACCAATGGTTATGGCGATCATTCGCCGGGCCAGTTCAATATGCTGGCAGCGCTGGTGACCGAGGTGGTGCTGACCGCCGTGTTTCTGCTGGTGATCCTGGGCTCCACCACCAAGAAGGCTGCCGTGGGCTTTGCGGGCATGAGCATCGGCCTGTGCCTGACGCTGATCCACCTGATCTCCATTCCCGTGACCAATACCTCGGTCAACCCCGCCCGCAGTACCGGCCCGGCGCTGTTCGGTCCTGCCATCGCGCTGGAGCAGCTGTGGCTGTTCTGGCTGGCTCCCATCGTGGGCGCCATCGTCGGCGCCGTGATCCACAAGGCGCTGCTGGGCGACGAAGACTGAACGCTGCGGCTGTTGTCGCCCAAGGGAAAAGGGATGCCCTGGCATCCCTTTTTTGATGGTTTTGGCCGGTCCACGCGCTTGCCTGGCAAGCTCCGGACGGCGCGGCTTCACTGTGCCGTGGTCTGGCGCACGGCCTGCTCCCAGCGCTGCATCAGCGCGTCGGCGCGGTCCTTGCCCAGCGTGGGCAGGAAGCGGCGCTCGGCCTTCCACAAGGCCGACAGCTCCTCGGTGCTCTGGTAGACGCCGCTGGACAGGCCGGCCAGATAGGCTGCACCCAGAGCCGTGGTTTCCACGCAGGCCGGGCGCACCACGGGAATGCCCAGCAGATCCGCCTGGAACTGCATCAGAAGATTGTTCACACAGGCGCCGCCGTCCACACGCAGCTCGCTGACCGGCGTGCCGCCCGTGGCGACCGCGTCGCGGCTCATGGCCCCCAGCAGGGCGGCACTCTGGTAGGCAATGGATTCCAGGGCCGCGCGCGCGATATGGGCCATCGTCGTGCCGCGTGTCAGTCCGGTGATGGTGCCGCGCGCATCGGGTTTCCAGTAGGGGGCGCCCAGGCCGGTAAAGGCCGGCACCAGCATCACGCCGCCGCTGTCGGGCACGCTTTCGGCCAGCTGCTGCACCTGCCCGCTGTGCTCGATGGCCTGCAGGCCGTCGCGCAGCCATTGCACCACGGCACCGCCGACAAAGACGCTGCCTTCCAGCGCAAAGCGGGGCTGGCGGCTCGTCTGGGCGGCCGATGTGGTCAGCAGGCCGTTGCTTGAGGTCTGGAAGCTGCCGCCGGTATGCATGAGCATGAAGCAACCCGTGCCGTAGGTGTTCTTGGCCATGCCCGCGTCGAAGCAGGCCTGCCCGAACAGTGCGCTTTGCTGGTCGCCGGCCACGCCGCCGATGTTGATGGAGCCGCCCAGCACCTCGTCAGCCGTCTGTCCGAAGTCGGCGGCCGAGGGCAGCACCTCGGGCATCATGCCTGCAGGAATGTCCAGCAAGGCCAGCAGATCGGCATCCCACTGGTTGCTGTGCACGTTGAAGAGCATGGTGCGGCTGGCGTTGCTCACGTCGGTGACATGGCGCCTGCCGCCCGTCAGCTGCCAGATCAGCCAGCAATCCACCGTGCCGAAGGCCAGCTCGCCGGCCTGTGCTGCGGCGCGCGCGCCGGGCACGTTGTCCAGCAGCCACTTGAGCTTGGTGCCTGAGAAATAGGCATCGATGCGCAGGCCGGTCTTGTGCAGAATGGCGTCGCTGTGACCGGCTTCGCGCAGTTGCACGCAGGTGGGTTCGGCGCGGCGGTCCTGCCAGACGATGCCATGGTGAATGGGCGCGCCGGTCTTGCGGTTCCAGACGATGGTGGTCTCGCGCTGGTTGGTAATGCCCACCGAGCGGATGTCGCCAGCCTTGAGGCCCGCCTTGGCCAGCGCTTCCTTGGCGGTGGTCAGCTGGGTGCGCCAGATCTCGCGCGGGTCATGCTCCACCCAGCCCGGCTGCGGATAGATCTGCGGCAGCTCCAGCTGGGCCGATGCCACGATGCGGCCTTGCGTGTCGAAGACAATGGAGCGGGAGCTGGAGGTGCCCTGGTCCAGGGCGAGCAGATAGGTTGTCATGAATGATCCGTGGTTCAGAGGGGGAGCACGAAGCGCGCCATTTCGGCCTGCTCGCTCCAGCCCTGGCGGGAATAAAAGCCGCGCACATAGGAAGGGCGCTCGCGGTTGTTGACCAGCCAGATGCGCAGGCATTGGCGCTCTCGCGCTGCCTGTGTGGCCGCATCCAGCAACTGCTGACCCAGGCCGGCGCCGCGTGCTGCTTCCGCGACAAACAGCTCGCTCACATAGGCCTCCCAGCCCTGCTGCACGGCGACCGGCAGCCAGTGCACGGCGCAGTAGCCGTGAATGGATTGCTGATCGTCTTGCGCCACCAGAATCCGACTGCGCTCGGGGCCGGCCTGCAGTTCGTCCAGCAGCGACTGCACGGCCTGCGTGTTCTGCGACGCGGAATGGCGCTCATAGGCCTGGAACCAGCCGATGCCATGCAGCAATTGGGCAATGCCCGCGGCATCCTCGGGGAGTGCGGGGCGGATCAGATAGGGGGCAGCATTCATTGGGCAATGGTGCATTGCACCTCGGCATCGCGCAACAAGGCATCGAAGGGCGCAGAGGGGGGGGCGTCGGTGAACAGGCGATCGATCTGGTTCAGCCGGGCCAGCTCCACCATGGCCTGGCGGCTGAACTTGCTGTGGTCGGCCGCCAGCCAGACTTCGCGCGACTGACCGATGATGGTCTGGGCCACCTTGACCTCGCGCAAGTCGAAGTCGCGCAGGCTGCCGTCCGATTCGATGGCCGAGATGCCGATGACGGCAATGTCCACCTTGAACTGGCGCATGAAGTCCACGGCGGCCTCGCCCACAATCCCGCGGTCGCGGGTGCGCACCACGCCGCCCGCCACAATGACCTCGCAATCGGCATTGCTGCTGAGGATGGCTGCGACATTGAGGTTGTTGGTGATGACGCGCAGGCCCTTGTGCTGCAGCAGGGCCTGGGCCACCGCTTCGGTGGTGGTGCCGATGTTGAGAATCAGCGAGCATCCGTTGGGAATGGCTTCGGCGATGGCGCGTGCAATACGCATCTTGCCTTCGGCATGCAATACCTGGCGCTGGGTATGGGCCAGATTCTCCACGGTGGCGCTGGGCACGCGCACGCCGCCATGAAAGCGCACCAGCAATCCGGCATCGGCCAGCTTCTGGATGTCGCGGCGCACGGTCTGCAGCGTGACGCCGAGGATTTCTGCCAGTTGCTCTACCGAGGTGGATTGGCGGGCGCGGACTTCTTCGACAAGCTGCAACTGGCGTGGATTGCTGTTCATGACTGATGACTGGTGATGTAGATGCTGTCTGCGCGGTGACAGGGCTTGCCTGCGCAGGGCTCTGCGGGCGAGCGGCGAGCAGTGCCGAGATTGTGAGCGAATCCAAACGAACCTCTAATAGGGTGATTTTCTATGGAATTGCCCGGTAAAAAACAAAAATGAATCTGCAGGGTGTCCGAAGTCCGACCGCCGGTCGCGCAAGATGGCATCGTCGCGAATTGTTGCAGTAGTAACAACAAGGTCGGCAGGAAGGCGACAGTTCATGCCCTGAGGGCGTGTTCAGGCAGCGATCACCGATGTCCATGCGCTGTTCCATCGGTGCATGCTCTTCCCCCGAAAGCTTGAATCGCGCTAAAACGAATCGATATTTGGGAGTTGTAATGCACTAAAAGCGAAAAAGAGCGAAAATATTCGATCTGAAATTTGTTCTTTGCTGTGTGCGTCTCATCCACGATGATGGCGGCACGGCGATCACCGCAGAAGTCGTTCCATGATCCAGTCCACTCAACCCTTGGCTACAACACGTGCTCAGCTGCTGGAGCGTCTGGCGCAGACGGAGACCTTCGATCTGGCCATCGTGGGCGGCGGTGCCACGGGGCTGGGCGTGGCAGTGGATGCGGCGGCACGCGGCTTCAAGGTCGTGCTGCTGGAGTCGCTGGACTTCGCCAAGGGCACCTCCTCGCGTGCCACCAAGCTGGTGCACGGCGGCGTGCGCTACCTGGCGCAGGGCAACATCTCCCTGGTGCGCGAAGCACTGCATGAGCGCACCACGCTGCTGCACAACGCACCGCACCTGGCGCAGCCTCTGGCCTTTGTGATGCCCTCGTACAAGCTGCTGGATACGCCGTTCTACGGCATCGGCCTCAAGATGTACGACGCGCTGGCCGGCAAGGCCGGCCTGGGGGCGACCGAATTCCTCTCCAGCGCCAAGACCGTGAAATACCTGCCGACCGTGCAGCAAAAAGGTCTCAAGGGCGGCGTCAAGTACTGGGACGGGCAGTTCGACGATGCGCGCCTGGCGCTGGCGCTGGCGCGTACCGCGGCGGCCAAGGGCGCTTTGCTGATCAACTACTGCCCGGCAGAAAAGCTGATCTATGAAAACCACCAGATTGCCGGACTGATCTGCCGCGATGCGGAATCGGGTCGCAACTTCACCGTGCGCGCCAAGTGCGTGGTGAATGCCACGGGGCCCTGGGTGGATCTGTTCCGTCAGCAGGATGCCGAGGCCCAGGGCAAGCCCGTCAAGCCCATGGTGGCGCCTAGCCAGGGCGTGCACGTGGTGGTGGACCGCGAGTTCCTGCCCACGGATCACGCGCTGCTGATCCCCAAGACCGCCGATGGCCGCGTGCTGTTTGCCGTGCCATGGCTGGGCAAGGTGATTCTGGGAACCACCGACACGCCGCGCCATGACTTGGCGCGCGAGCCCTTGCCCTTCCCCGAAGAACTGGACTTCATACTTGGCGAGGCCGGCAAGTATCTGAGTCGTCAGCCCACGCTGGCCGATGTGCGCAGCATGTGGGTGGGCCTGCGTCCGCTGGTCAAGCCCCAGGACGACGACGGCGAGAACACCAAGAAGATCAGCCGCGAGCACACGGTGATGTCCAGCAAGACGGGTCTGGTGACCGTCACCGGCGGCAAGTGGACGACGTACCGGGCCATGTCCGAGGATGTGCTGGCCGAATGCTTCCGGATCGGGCGCCTGCCCAGCCGCCCTGCCGGCGTCACCGTGAACCTGCCCCTGGTCGGCGCGCCGGCCGAGGGGGCTGTCACCCACCGCATGAACCAGAGCCAGGGTCTGCACTCCTACGGCACGGATGCGGCGGCCGTGGCAGCGCTACCCGGTGCGCAGAACTGGCTGGTCGATGGCCTTTGCGAGGCCATGGTGCGCTTTGCTGCGCGCTTCGAGTATGCGCGCACCGTCGAGGACATGCTGGCGCGCCGCAGCCGCCTGCTGTTTCTCGATGCCCGCAAGGCGGCCGAAATTGCGCCCCGCGTGGCGGCCATCCTGACCGAGGAGCTGGGACAGGATGTGCATCTCAACGACTTCCTGGCTCTGACCCGCCAATACCTGCCCGCTCAGGGCTGATCTGTGCGGCCGCTCCACGGGGCGTGGCGTGCAGGCAACAGGCTATGACCTGCAGGCACTGCGAAAATGTGAGCTGTCAGCGCTTTCTATCTGTTGATTTCAAATGAAATACTGTTTGAAATCAATGCACTAAAAGCGCTGTGCGCTATTGTTTTGTTTGCAAGTGCGAACGGGCTGTCTGCCAGGCTTGGCGCCAGTGAAATCAGTGCGGGTATTGCGGGCTAAACGCTTGACGCACAAAGGTTTTCCTGCGACAATCTCCTGCTTCACGTGTAAAAGCGTGGAACTTTCTGCCCAGCGGGAAGCCCTTCGGAATGGTCCGAGAGGTGGACGACGGGCCCAAGACTGACCGGCTGCTTGCACGGCCCTTGAGAAGACTCTGGGGCTGTCGAGCGTTGCTGGAGCAAGTTGGGAATATTGAAATGATCCAAACAGAATCTCGGTTAGAGGTTGCCGACAACACCGGCGCGAAGTCTGTTCAGTGCATTAAGGTGCTGGGCGGTTCTCATCGTCGCTACGCAAGTGTTGGCGACATCATCAAGGTGAGCGTCAAGGAAGCAGCTCCTCGTGGTCGCGTCAAAAAAGGCGAGATCTACAGTGCTGTGGTTGTGCGCACCGCCAAGGGCATCCGTCGTGCAGACGGTTCGCTCGTGAAGTTCGACGGCAATGCCGCCGTGCTGCTGAACGCCAAGCTGGAGCCTATCGGCACCCGCATCTTTGGCCCCGTGACTCGTGAACTGCGTACCGAAAAGTTCATGAAGATCGTGTCGCTGGCCCCTGAAGTTCTCTAAAGGAATAGCACCATGAACAAGATTCGCAAGGGCGACGAAGTTATCGTGCTGACCGGCCGTGACAAGGGCAAGCGTGGCGTGGTTTCTCTGCGCAAGGATGACTCCCACGTGATCGTGGACGGTATCAACCTGGTCAAGAAGCACACCAAGCCTAACCCCATGAAGGGCACCACCGGCGGTATCGTGGAAAAGGCTATGCCTATCCACCAATCCAACGTGGCTATCTTCAATGCAGCGACCGGCAAGGCCGATCGCGTGGGCATCAAGGTGAACGCCGACGGCACACGTGTTCGCGTGTTTAAGTCCAATGGCGCTGAAATCGCCGCCTAAGGAGCAACACATGGCACGACTGCAAAAACTCTATCGCGAAAAGATCGCGGCTGAACTGAAAGAAAAGTTCGGCTACACCTCCGCTATGGAAGTGCCCCGTCTGACCAAGATCACTCTGAACATGGGTGTGAGCGAAGCCGTGGCCGACAAGAAGGTGATGGACAACGCCGTGGCTGACCTGACCAAGATTGCTGGTCAGAAGCCTGTGGTGACCAAGGCCAAGAAGGCTATCGCTGGTTTCAAGATCCGCGAAGGCCAAGCTATCGGCTGCATGGTGACCCTGCGTGGCGTTCAGATGTACGAATTCCTGGACCGTTTCGTGACCGTGGCTCTGCCCCGCGTGCGTGACTTCCGTGGTATCTCGGGTCGCTCGTTCGATGGTCGCGGCAACTACAACGTTGGCGTCAAAGAACAAATCATCTTCCCCGAAATCGAGTACGACAAGGTGGACGCTCTGCGTGGTCTGAACATCAGCATCACGACAACAGCGAAGAACGACGAAGAGTGCAAGGCACTGCTCGCCGCTTTCAAATTCCCCTTCAAGAACTGAGGTGGCGCATGGCTAAAGTAGCAATGATTCAGCGCGAACTGAAGCGCGAAAAGCTGGCAGCCAAGTATGCTGCCAAGTATGCAGAACTGAAGGCAATCGCCGGCGACGTGAAGCGTTCCGACGAAGAGCGCGACGCCGCTCGCCTGGGTCTGCAGAAGCTGCCCCGTAACTCGAACCCCACTCGCCAGCGTAACCGTTGCGAGATCACTGGCCGTCCTCGCGGTACCTTCCGCCAATTCGGTCTGGGTCGCGCCAAGGTGCGTGAATTGGCCTTTGCTGGCGACATCCCCGGTGTCACCAAGGCCAGCTGGTAAGCAAGCAGGAGAGATTAAACATGAGCATGAGTGATCCCATCGCTGACTTGCTGACCCGCATCCGCAATGCACAACTGGTCTCCAAGGCCACTGTGTCGGCTCCTTCCTCCAAGGTCAAGGTTGCCATCGCACAAGTGCTGAAGGAAGAAGGCTATATCGACGGCTTCGAAGTGAAGTCCGAAGGTGGCAAGTCCGAACTCGAAATTACCCTGAAGTACTACGCCGGTCGCCCTGTGATCGAACGTATCGAACGTGTGAGCCGTCCCGGCCTGCGCGTCTACAAGGGTCGTCACGCAATCCCTCAGGTCCAGAACGGCCTGGGTGTGGCCATCGTCACTACTCCCAAGGGCGTGATGACCGATCGCAAAGCACGTGCTGCCGGTATCGGCGGTGAAGTGCTGTGCTATGTGGCCTAACGGACATTAAGGAGAAATACTGAAATGTCTCGCGTAGCAAAAGCTATTGTGACCATCCCCGCTGGTGTGGATGTGTCCATCAACGCTGAATCCATCAAGGTCAAGGGCAAGGGCGGCGATCTGTCCCTGGCTCTGAACCGTCTGGTGGCCATCGGCAACAACGACGGCAAGCTGTCCTTTGCTCCCGCCAACGATTCCCGTGAAGCTGACGCTCTGGCCGGTACTTTCCGCCAGCTGGTCAACAACATGGTCAAGGGCGTGACTGAAGGCTTCGAGAAGAAGCTGACGCTGATTGGCGTGGGCTACAAGGCCGCTGCACAAGGTTCCAAGCTGAACCTGGCTGTGGGCTTCTCGCACCCCGTCAACTTCGAGATGCCTGCCGGCATCACTGTGGCTACCCCCACTCCGACTGAAATCGTGATCAAGGGTGCTGACCGTCAAGTGGTCGGTCAATTGGCTGCTGAGATCCGTGCCGTTCGTCCTCCCGAGCCTTACAAGGGCAAGGGCATTCGCTATGCGAATGAGAAGGTCGTGATCAAAGAGACCAAGAAGAAGTAAGGAGCTGCATGATGTTGAACAAGAAAGAGCAGCGTCTGCGCCGTGCCCGTCAGACTCGCATCCGCATTGCCCAGCAAGGCGTTGCACGTCTGAGCGTGAACCGCACCAACCTCCATATCTACGCCTCCGTGGTTTCGGAAGACGGCACTACCGTGCTGGCTTCGGCCTCCACTGCAGAAGTCGAAGTGCGTTCGCAACTCGGCGCCGCTGGCAAGGGTGGCAACGTGGCCGCCGCCACGCTGATCGGCAAGCGCATTGCTGAGAAGGCTAAGGCTGCTGGCGTTGAGAAAGTGGCTTTCGACCGCGCCGGTTTTGCATACCACGGCCGCGTGAAGGCTTTGGCAGAAGCCGCTCGCGAAGCGGGCCTGCAGTTCTAAGCGGAGCGGATACAAATGGCTAAATTTTCCCCCAAAGTGCAAGACGAAGGTCGTGACGACGGTCTGCGCGAAAAAATGATCGCGGTCAACCGCGTCACCAAGGTTGTGAAGGGCGGTCGTATTCTCGGCTTCGCTGCACTGACCGTGGTTGGCGACGGTGACGGTCGCGTTGGCATGGGTAAGGGCAAGTCCAAGGAAGTGCCTGCTGCCGTGCAAAAAGCGATGGAAGAATGCCGTCGCAACCTGATGAAGGTTGCACTGAAGAGCGGCACCATTCACCACTCGGTGAAGGGCCATCACGGCGCTGCCAAGGTCGAACTGCACCCAGCTCCCAAGGGTACCGGCATCATCGCTGGCGGCCCCATGCGCGCTGTTTTTGAAGTGGTGGGTATCACCGACATCGTGGCCAAGAGCCACGGTTCGTCGAACCCCTACAACATGGTTCGCGCAACTTTCGACGCTTTGAAGAACTCCACGACCCCTGCGAACGTGGCAGCAAAGCGCGGCAAGTCGGTCGAAGACATCTTCACCGCCTGATCGGAGTCCAGCACATGACAACACAACAAACTGTCAAGATTCAGCTGGTTCGTAGCCCCATCGGCACCAAAGAGTCGCACCGTGCGACTGTGCGTGGCCTGGGTCTGCGCAAGCTGAACAGCGTCAGCGAACTGCAGGACACTCCTGAAGTGCGCGGCATGATTAACAAGATCGCCTACTTGGTGAAGGTTCTCTGAAAGGATTGATGATGGAACTCAATAGCATCAAGCCTGCAGACGGCGCCAAGCACGCCAAGCGTCGCGTGGGTCGCGGTATCGGTTCTGGTCTGGGTAAGACCGCCGGTCGCGGTCACAAGGGTCAGAAGTCGCGTTCGGGTGGCTACCACAAGGTGGGCTTCGAAGGCGGTCAAATGCCTCTGCAGCGTCGCCTGCCCAAGCGTGGCTTCAAGTCGCATCTGCTGAAGTTCAATGCAGAAGTGACCCTGTCCGAGCTGGATAAGCTCGGCCTGGCCGAAGTCGATCTGGCTGCTCTGAAGCAAGCCGGTCTGGTTGGTTCTATCGCTAAGGTCGTGAAGATCATCAAGAGCGGTGAACTGACTAAGGCTGTCAAGCTCAACGGTATCGGCGCTACCGCCGGTGCCAAGGCTGCCATCGAAGCTGCCGGTGGCAGCATCGCCTGATTAAAGTTCTGAAAGAAGACATCCGTGGCTACTAGCGCAGCTCAAATTGCAAAGACTGGAAAATTCGGCGACCTGCGTCGTCGTCTGGTTTTTCTGTTGCTTGCGCTGGTCGTATACCGCATCGGGGCGCATATCCCCGTTCCGGGCATCGATCCAGCGCAGCTGCAGCAGCTGTTCTCTGGCCAGCAGGGCGGCATTCTCAATCTGTTCAACATGTTCTCGGGTGGAGCGCTCTCGCGCTTCACAGTGTTCGCACTGGGGATCATGCCGTACATCTCGGCATCGATCATCATGCAGCTCATGACCTACGTGGTCCCGACATTCGAGCAGATGAAAAAGGAAGGTGAAGCGGGTCGTCGCAAGATTACCCAGTACACCCGCTACGGCACTCTGGGCCTGGCGCTGTTTCAGTCCTTGGGAATTGCTGTTGCTCTGGAAAGCTCCGCAGGCTTGGTTCTGAACCCTGGTTTTGGCTTCCGCATGACTGCGGTCGTCAGTCTCACGGCCGGCACCTTGTTCCTGATGTGGCTCGGTGAACAGATCACTGAACGTGGTCTGGGCAACGGTATCTCGATACTGATTTTTGGCGGTATCGCCGCAGGCCTGCCGAGCTCTATCGGCGGTCTGCTGGAACTGGTGCGCACCGGTGCCATGAGCATTCTGGCGGCAATCTTCATTGTTCTCGTTGTGGCAGCCGTGACGTATTTCGTCGTGTATGTCGAACGAGGTCAACGCAAGATCTTGGTGAATTACGCACGCCGGCAAGTCGGCAACAAGGTGTACGGTGGACAGTCTTCGCACTTGCCACTGAAGCTGAACATGGCAGGTGTGATTCCTCCCATCTTCGCTTCGTCGATCATCTTGCTGCCTGCTACGGTGGTGAATTGGTTCAGTGCAGGAGAATCCATGCGCTGGCTGAAGGATATTGCGAGCACGCTGACCCCTGGTCAGCCAATCTATGTCATCCTTTATGCTGCCGCGATCATTTTCTTCTGCTTCTTCTATACGGCCCTGGTGTTCAACAGCCGGGAAACTGCCGACAACCTGAAGAAGAGTGGCGCTTTCATCCCCGGGATTCGTCCTGGCGAACAGACAGCACGCTACATTGACAAGATTCTGGTTCGCCTGACCCTGGCTGGCGCGATCTACATTACCTTCGTGTGCTTGTTGCCCGAATTCCTGATCCTGAAGTACAACGTTCCGTTCTACTTCGGCGGTACATCGTTGCTGATCATCGTGGTCGTGACAATGGACTTCATGGCGCAAGTGCAGAACTACGTGATGTCGCAGCAATACGAGTCGCTCCTGAAAAAAGCGAACTTTAAGGCTGGTATTTGATGACAAGGCTGCCCAAGGGGGCAGCCTGCCAAAAGTTAGTAGACGCCCATCGATCTATCGCGGGCATTGTTTCCCGGTCGATAGGCCGATAGTGGATGGAAAGTTTTAGGAGAAAAGAATGAGAGTTTCGGCTTCGGTCAAGAAAATCTGCCGTAACTGCAAGATCATCCGCCGCAAAGGTGTTGTGCGCGTGATCTGCACTGACCAGCGCCACAAGCAGCGCCAAGGTTGATTGAAAGCATTAGAGGACTAATATGGCACGTATTGCTGGCATTAACATCCCGCCGCACAAGCATGCTGAAATCGGCCTGACTGCCATCTTTGGCATCGGTCGCACTACAGCTCGCAAAATCTGCGAAGCATGCGGTATCGAGTATTCCAAGAAGGTCAAGGACCTGACGGACGCTGATCTGGAAAAGATCCGTGACTTCCTGAATCCCATGACTCTGGAAGGTGATCTGCGTCGCGAAACCACCATGAACATCAAGCGTTTGATGGACATCGGTTGCTACCGCGGTTTCCGTCATCGTCGCGGCCTGCCCATGCGCGGTCAACGTACCCGCACGAACGCCCGTACTCGCAAGGGTCCGCGCAAGGGTGCAGCGGCTCTGAAGAAATAAGAGATTGAAAGATCATTATGGCTAAGTCTCCCGCAAACAACGCAGCTGCTCGCGTTCGCAAGAAGGTCCGTAAGAATATTTCTGACGGTATCGCGCACGTGCACGCTTCGTTCAACAACACGATCATCACCATCACCGACCGTCAAGGCAACGCTCTGTCGTGGGCTTCGTCGGGTGGCCAGGGCTTCAAGGGTTCGCGCAAGTCGACTCCCTTTGCTGCTCAGGTCGCTTCGGAAGTGGCTGGTCGTGCTGCTATCGAACAGGGCATCAAGAACCTGGAAGTTGAAATCAAGGGTCCCGGTCCTGGTCGTGAATCCTCGGTTCGCGCCCTGGGTGCTCTGGGTATCCGCATCACCTCCATCTCGGACGTGACACCGGTTCCCCACAACGGCTGCCGCCCTCAAAAGCGTCGTCGTATCTAATTTTTATCAAGCCCACCGCCGCCCAGGTGCATTAGCATCGCGGGCGGCTCCCGTGTTTGCGCACGGTAGATGACACAAAGGAAATCAAGTGGCACGTTATATCGGCCCCAAGGCCAAACTCTCCCGCCGCGAAGGCACCGATCTGTTCCTGAAGAGCGCACGTCGCTCCATCGCTGACAAGGCCAAGTTCGACACCAAGCCCGGTCAGCATGGCCGCACTTCCGGTCAGCGTACTTCCGACTACGGTCTGCAACTGCGTGAAAAGCAGAAGGTCAAGCGCATGTATGGCGTGCTGGAGAAGCAATTCCGCCGCTACTTCGAAGCTGCTGACCGCAAGCGTGGCAACACTGGTGCCAACCTGCTGTCTCTGCTGGAATCGCGTCTGGACAACGTCGTGTACCGCATGGGCTTCGGCTCCACACGTGCTGAAGCACGTCAGCTGGTTTCCCACAAGGCCATCACTGTGAACGGCCAGGCCGTGAACATTCCTTCCTACTCCGTGAAGGAAGGCGATGTGGTTGCCGTGCGTGAAAAGTCCAAGAAGCAGGCTCGTATCGTCGAAGCCCTGCAACTGGCTTCTCAAGTGGGCTTCCCCGCGTGGGTCGAAGTGTCTGCCGACAAGGCAGAAGGTACTTTCAAGAAGTCTCCTGACCGCGACGAATTCGCTTCGGACATCAACGAATCCCTGATCGTTGAGTTGTACTCGCGTTAATCTTTAGCAGCGACATTTCTGTAAACCGTCCCCACGGCGCGAGGCATCGCGCCGTGGGTGCTTCACCAGCCTTACCGGTGTAACGAGCCGAGGGTATTGAGAGGAAGTCTGCATGCAAACGAATTTGCTGAAGCCCAAGACAATCAATGTCGAACAACTTGGCCACAATCGTGCCAAGGTTGTTCTGGAGCCGTTTGAGCGTGGCTACGGTCATACGCTGGGCAATGCCCTGCGCCGTGTTCTGCTCTCCTCCATGGTGGGTTACGCAGCGACGGAAGTGACGATTGCTGGAGTGCTGCATGAGTACTCCTCCATCGACGGTGTCCAGGAAGATGTGACGAACATCCTGCTGAACCTCAAGGGTGTGGTGTTCAAGCTGCACAATCGTGACGAAGTCACCCTGAGCCTGCGCAAGGATGGCGAAGGTGTTGTCACTGCCCGTGACATTCAGACCCCCCACGACGTAGAAATCGTCAACCCTGATCATGTGATTGCCCATCTGTCGCAAGGCGGCAAGCTGGACATGCAGATCAAGGTGGAAAAGGGCCGCGGCTATGTGCCCGGCAACGTGCGCCGCTATGGTGACGAATCGACCAAGTCGATCGGCCGTATCGTGCTCGACGCTTCGTTCTCGCCCGTCAAGCGCGTGAGCTATGCTGTCGAATCCGCACGTGTGGAACAGCGTACCGATCTGGACAAGCTGGTCCTGGAAATCGAAACCAACGGTGCGATCACCGCTGAAGACGCAGTGCGCGCATCCGCCAAGATCCTGGTGGAACAACTGGCAGTGTTTGCCCAGCTCGACGGTGGCGATATTGCCAGCGTCTTCGACGCTCCTGCCGGTGGCCGTGGTGCTGCCACGTCGTTCGATCCCATCCTGCTGCGTCCCGTGGATGAGCTCGAGCTCACCGTGCGTTCTGCCAACTGCCTCAAGGCAGAGAACATCTACTACATCGGTGACCTCATCCAGCGTACCGAAAACGAGCTGCTCAAGACTCCCAACCTGGGTCGCAAGTCGCTCAACGAGATCAAGGAAGTTCTGGCTTCTCGCGGTCTGACGCTGGGCATGAAGCTCGAAAACTGGCCGCCAGCTGGCCTGGAAAAGCGTTAATCGCTACAATGGAGGACTTGGCTGAAACCGAGTGGGTTTTGGCTGAGTCCAAGTGCCTCGGGCAGTACCTGATACGGCTGCCCGAATTAATTTAATAAAGATCTCCGGATAAAAACGGGGAGCAAAGGAAAAGCACCATGCGTCATGGCAACGGCCTCCGCAAACTGAACCGCACTTCTGCACACCGCAAGGCAATGCTGCAGAACATGATGAACTCGCTGATCGAGCACGAAGCCATCAAGACTACGGTCCCCAAGGCCAAGGAACTGCGTCGCGTCATCGAGCCCATGATCACTCTGGCCAAGGTTGACACCGTGGCTAACCGCCGTCTGGCTTTTGACCGTCTGCGCGACCGCGACAGCGTGACCAAGCTGTTCAACGTGCTGGGTCCCCGCAACGCTCAGCGTCCTGGCGGCTACACACGTATCCTGAAGATGGGCTTCCGCGTGGGCGACAACGCTCCCATGGCCTATGTGGAACTGGTTGAGCGCGCTGAAGAAGCCGCTGCAGCAGCTGAATAAGCCCGAGCAGGCTGCAAAGCCTGCTATAATTTGGAAATACCGCGCGATGGAGCAGTCTGGTAGCTCGTTGGGCTCATAACCCAAAGGTCGGAGGTTCAAATCCTTCTCGCGCAACCAAATTGAAAAGGTCACGACATTGTCGTGACCTTTTTTTTGTCCATTTTCTCCATGGACCAGAAGGCAGCACCCGCCTTGACTCGTCATACCCCTGGCTGCTCGCCGGAGCGATGACGCAGATGCTCGCGTACCCGGTTGGCGATCACCTGTGCGATTTCCGGGCTCAGCACCTCGCTGATATGCAGAAGCTCGGTGTAGTGCAGATAGAGCAGGCCGCGCAAGGTCCGGAATGCCGTCCCATGCTCGGCTCCGCAGATGCCGGCATCATTGGCCAGCACCCGTTCGACGGCACCGGGGTCGAACAGATGGATCTTGCAGATCGCCGCCTGATGCAGGATCTCCAGGTCTATCTCTCCCAGGCGGTTTTCCCATTCATCGGGCATGAATCGGTTCGCTGGCATGTCGGGTGGTTCTCCTGCTCAATCCATGGACATCTGTCAGGCCAGGATGCTGGCATAACCGGGCTGTGGCCGTCGGCTGTGCGGCTACAAGTCTTGACGCCTGTCAAACATCGATAAGGTGAAGGTCGGCGCAGCGTCGAGGCCATGCGGCACGGCATCATGATGCCAGTCTGCGAGCTGAGCACCAATGCCTGCCCGGATCTGTTGGATTTCTCCCAGCTGAGGTATGGTGTCCCGATGCGCCGCAGGTAAAGAGAAGGACTTGTATGTTCGAGAAAATCGTCTCGATGTTCCGCTACTTCAAATCGGCCGTACCGTTTCGCGTCGTGCCTGCATTGATTGCCTCGCTGGTGCTGATCGGTCTGCTGCTGACGCCGGTGCCCGCAGGGCTGGATCCCAAGGCATGGCAACTGGTGGCCATCTTTCTGACGACCATTGTGGCGATCATCCTCAAGGTCATGCCCATAGGTGTGATGGCGCTGATGGCGATTGTCATCGTGTCGTTGTCCCAGGTCACTTCCAGCTCTTCCAAGGGCGCGATCACGGATGCGCTGAGCAGCTTTGCGAATCCCCTGATCTGGCTGATCGTCGTCGCCGTTCTGATCTCGCGCGGTCTCAAGAAGACGGGGCTCGGCAACCGCATCGGTCTGCTGTTCATCGCGCTGCTGGGCAAGCGAACCCTGGGCATCGGTTACGGGCTTGCGATCTGCGAGCTGGTGCTGGCCCCGTTCACGCCCAGCAACACCGCACGCGGCGGCGGTATCGTGCATCCGATCATGAAGTCCATTGCCAATGCCTTCGATTCGGATCCGGCCAAGGGGACCCAGGGCAAGGTCGGGACCTATTTGGCGCTGGTCAACTACCATTCCAATCCGATCACGTCGGCCATGTTCCTGACCGCGACGGCGCCCAATCCTCTGGTCGTGGATCTGGTGGCCAAGGCCACGGGCCAGTCCCTGCATCTGAGCTGGACAAGCTGGGCGCTGTACATGCTGATGCCAGGCCTGCTGTGTCTGCTGCTGATGCCGCTGGCGGTCTACCTGCTGTCGCCACCGGAGCTCAAGGCCACGCCCAATGCCGTGCAGTACGCCCGTGACGAGATGGCCCGCATGGGGCCGCTGTCGGGCAAGGAGCGAGTCATGCTGGGAACCTTCGGCATGATGCTGCTGCTGTGGGCCAATGTGCCGCAGATGCTGTTTGGTCCTGCCTTTACGCTGGATCCGACCGTCGTGGCTTTTCTGGGGCTGTTCACCTTGATCATCACGGGAACCATCGACTGGGATGACGTACTGTCCGAGAAAAGCGCCTGGGACACCCTGATCTGGTTCGGGGCCCTGGTGATGCTGGCCGAGCAGCTCAACAGGCTGGGGGTGGTCGCCTGGTTTGCCGAGGGGCTGAGGAATGCCATCGTCGCCAGCGGTCTTGACTGGTTGCCCGTGGCGGCCATCCTGGTGGGCGTTTTCGTCTTCTCGCACTATCTGTTTGCCAGTACCACCGCCCATATCAGCGCCATGATGCTGGCTTTTCTGACCGTGGGAGCGCAGCTGATCCCAGCCGACTACGTTGTTCCCTTCATGCTGATGATGACTGCCGGCTCGGCCATCATGATGACGCTGACGCATTACGCGACGGGTACTTCGCCCATCATCTTCGGCAGTGGCTACGTGACCCTGGGCGTCTGGTGGCGCGTGGGGGCTGCGATGTGCGTTCTGGAGCTGCTGATCTTCGCGGCGGTCGGCAGTGCCTGGTGGAAGTTGCTGGGGCTCTGGTGAGCTGTGATGTCAGCCGGCAGCGCGCAGGGGCTCGCCCAGGGACAGCATCAGCCGGTTGGCCCAGTTGAAGAATGCCGTGCCGAGCAGCCCGTCGGAGATGGCTGCGTCGTCCAGGCCAGCGGCACGCAGTGCGTCGATGTGACGGGTTTCCAGCGCAGGCGGCGTCTGTGTCAACGCCACGGCGGCGGCGACGATCGCATTCCAGCGAGGGCCCAGATCGGCACCGGGGCCTTCATCGAGAAGGCGCTGCACATCGGCATCGCGGCGCGAGAAATGCGTGGCAAAGCGCGCATGTACCGACGCGCAGTAAATGCAGCCGTTGGCGCGTGAGGTTGCAGCCGCTGCCAGCTCGCGTTCGGCGCGTGGCAGGCCGGCGTCGGGGTTGTAGAAGATGTCCTTGTCGGTGCGCGTGCGCGCACCCAGGGTGTCGGGGTCGCGCGCCAGCAGCCGGAAATAGGGCGACCTGGCACGTGCGGCATCCACCAGTCCGGCATTGTGGCGCTCGGTCAGCTCGCTCTCGTGCAGTGGAGCGATCCATGGCTGCCAGTCGAGCTGGTCCTGGGTAAAGACCTGGGGAGAGGCATTGGATGTGGTCGTGGTCATGGCTGGGTTTGCAGGGGGATGGTGGAAGATGCAGTGCTGACGGTGGGTCGTGCGCCCAGCACGCGCAGCCCCGCCACGAGGCGGATCTGGAAGGACAGAAAAGAGGCGAGCTGGGACAGGATGACGATATCGGTCTCGCTCCAGCCGGCCAGCTGCAGCGCCAGCAGGGCCTGTGCACTCGCATCGCGCGGGTGATAGGTCAACAGATGGGCATGGGCCAGTGCGGCGATCAGGCGCGGACCTAGCAAAGCCGCATGAGCCGGGTCCGTGGCGTAGCTGGGGCCGTTCTGGTTCTCACGGCTCAGGGGGCCGGGCGGATAGATCCCGTAGGGGCCGTGCGGGCCGCTGCCGGGCCGCAGGCTGGCAGCGCGCCCGCGCACCACTTCCGCGTTCACGGCTTCTGCCAGACCGGCATCCTGTGCCGCCAGGGCGCTTGAGTAGAAGGCCGTGCTGCGCGGCTCCCCATGCAGGCCAGCCGTGAAGGCCGCCAGTGCCAGGCGCTCGCGCAGCGAGACAGTTCCGGCGATGGGCTCGGTCGGGGTGAACAGCGCGGCAAAGCTCTGCTGGGCCTGGATGCGCGCTTCGCTGCGATGGCGACGCACCTGATCCAGCGCGCTGCCGGCGGCGATTTCGGCAAGGTGGTCGATCACGTCTTCAGGGAAGCGGGTCTGTGCGGTGGTGCTCATGGTCATGCGGGTTGAAGCAGTTCGGGCCGGGCCACGGGGTGGGATGCGCTGGTGCAGGCATCGCTGCGGCGCCAGCCCAGGGCGGGAGCCACGACGCCCGCCGTCAACTCGATGGAGCGCAGAACGGCCGTGTGCGGTGGGTCGATGGAGTGGACCTGGAATACGATGTCGGTGGCACGCGCCAGCGCTGTGTCGGCACTGAGCGAGGCAATCACCTCCTCGGGCGTTCCCACGTGCACGTCATAGGCCGCAATGAGCTGCTCCAGCGGCGCCTGTGGGTCGATGCGTGTTGCCCATTGCGCGGACGAGGACGAGGCCAGGGCCGCATGACGCAGGGCCGAGCGGCGCAGGCCGGCCTCGGCCCAGTGCAGTGCCTGCGTGCGCTGGTCGGCGACGAGCAGCGTGCGTGAGGCCAGAATGCGCGGTGCCTGCCCGGTGGGCAGGGCCGCGAGGTAGGCGTCGATGATGGGATTCTGTATCTCCGACAGGGTGGCCAGGGGCCTGCCTTCGGGCCGGGGCTGGGTGCGCGACAGCATGAGTCCGTCGCCGTTGGCACCCGCGCGCGCGCCGCCATCGGGCGAGAACGTGGCTTGCCAGACGCGCTTCAGCAATTGGGGGGCTGCGGGGTACAGGCGCACGCCGCCTGCCAGTTCGCGTCCGGCCCACGCATCCTGCAGCCGGGCGAAGTTGTGTGCGAAGACGGCACCACGCTCGCTGCCTGCGACGCCGAAGGCCTCGAAGGACTCTGCCGTGCCGCCCGTGCCCAGGCCTACTTCGAGCCTGCCGCCCGACAGCAGGTCCAGCACGGCCGCATCCTCGGCCACGCGCAGCGCGTTTTCCAGCGGCAACGTGACCACGCCGGTTCCCAGTCGGATGCGCCGCGTGCGGGCCGCCACATGCGAGAGAAACACAAAGGGCGATGGCAGGCCACCCTCGCTTTCGTGGAAATGGTGCTGGGCGACCCAGGCCGTGTCGAAACCCTGGGCTTCGGCATGGGCGATCTGCTCGGTCACGAGGCGGTAGCGTTCACCGGCGGGTGCGTCATCGAGCAAGCGGCTGAAGAAGCCCAGGCGCGGGGCCGCTCGCGCGGGGTGAAGACTGTCAGGCGGGGTGGGGGACAAAATCAATGCTCCTTTTGCCGGGAATGGCATCCATGAGTTCACGCGTGTAGTCGCTGGCGGGGCGCAGGAACACGTCCTCGACGCTGCCAGCGTCCACCACCTTGCCTGCGCGCAGCACCGACACCGTGTCGGCGATCTGGCGCACCACGGCAAGATCGTGCGAGATGAAGAGATAGGTCAGGCCCAGGTCCTGCTGCAACTGGGCCAGCAGGGTCAGGATCTGGGCCTGCACGGTGACGTCCAGCGCCGAAACCGCTTCGTCCAGCACCACCACCTCGGGTTTGAGCACCAGGGCGCGCGCAATGGCCACGCGCTGGCGCTGGCCGCCCGACAAGGCATGCGGGCGCCGTTCCAGCACGGCGGCCGGCAGGCCCACGCGTTCCAGCATGTCAAGCACGCGCCGGCGGCGCTCCAGGGGCGGCAATGGGGCGAAGTTGCGCAATGGCTCCTCGATGATGTCGAAAACGCGCTGGCGCGGGTCCAGCGAGCTGAACGGGTTCTGGTAGACCAGCTGGACCTTGCGCCGCAACTGGCGCAGGGCCTCGCCGCGCAGGCCCGTGAGCTCGGTGCCGGCGATGCGGATGCGACCGGAGGTCGGGCGTCCCAGGCCCACGATGTCGCGGATGGTCGTGGTCTTGCCCGAGCCCGACTCGCCGACGATGGCATGCGTGGAACCCCGGCGTACACGCAGCGACACGCCGTCCACGGCACGGAAGGCGCCGCGCCCATGGCCGGGTGTCCGGAAATCGTGGATCAGGTCCTCGACCTCGATGGCCCAGTCTTGGACAGCCTCCGCCGTCGATGACGCAGTGCGACGAGGGGCGGGTGTGAGCGAGGGTGCGTCGGACAGCAGGCGGCGCGTATAGGCGCTTTGCGGATTGCGCAGAAGCTCCAGTGTCGGGCCCTGTTCCTGGATGCGACCGCCCTGCATGACGATGAGGCGATGCGCGCGGTCGGCGGCCACGCCCAGGTCGTGGGTGACGAGCAGCACCGCGGTGCCGGTCTCGCGGCGCAGCTCGTCGATCAGATCCAGGATGCGCCGCTGTACCGTCACATCGAGCGCGCTGGTGGGCTCGTCGGCGATGATCAGCGCAGGCCGCAGCGCGATGGCGATGGCGATCAGCACACGCTGGCGCATGCCGCCCGACAGCTCGTGCGGATACTGGCGCGCGCGCAACGCAGGCTGGGACAGGCCCACGCGTGCCAGCAGATCGATCACACGTGCCTCGACGGCGGCACGATCCCGCAGGCCGTGGATGCGCAGGATTTCGCCCACCTGGTCGCCCACGGTGCGCACGGGATTGAGCGAGGTGGTTGGATCCTGAGGCACCAGGCTGACGACGCGGCCGCGAATACTGTTCCAGCGCGCGGGGCTCCAATCCGAGACTTCGGTGCCCTGCAGCCAGATGCTGCCTTGCTCGCGGCGTCCATTGTCGGCGAGCAGGCCGATCACGGCCTGGGCCGTGGTGGTCTTGCCAGAGCCCGATTCGCCGACCAGGGCCACGACCTCGCCTGGTGCGATCGAAAACGACAGGCCGTGGACCACGCGCTGTTCCTGGCCGCCGTGATCGCGGTAGGCGATCACCAGATCCTTGACCTCGAGCAGCGGGGCGACAGCGGAGGCAGGAACCGGCGCGGCGGGGCGCTCTTGCAGCACGGTGTTCATGCCGGCCTCCGGGCGAATGACGCGCCGATGCGGTTCGCCGCCAGCACCACGGCCACCACGACCAGGCCTGGTGCCGTGGTCAGCCACCAGGCAGTGGCGATGTAGTTGCGCCCTTCGGCGATCAGCAGACCCCACTCGGGCGTGGGAGGCGGTGCGCCATAGCCCAGAAAGCCCAGCGTGGAAATCGACAGAATGGCCGAACCGAACTGCAGCGCGGCCAATGCCGCCACGGAAGTCAGCGAGTTGGGCAAGACATGGCGCCACAGCACCTGCGCAAAGCGTCCACCGCTGCCGAAGGCCGCCTCCACATAGTCGGATCGACGCACGCGCACCACTTCGGAGCGCACCAGGCGCGCGAAGCTGGCCACGGATGCCACCCCGACGGCGATGGCAGCATTGATGGTGCCAAAGCCCAGCAGGATGATGATGGTCAGCGACAGCAGCAGCGATGGAACGGCCAGCAGCACGTCGACCAGACGCATCAACGCGTCCTCTGTGCGGCCCCCCGTGGCTCCGGCCAGCAGGCCGATCAGCGTGCCCGCCACCAGGCCGACGGCCACGGCCAGGAAAGCGCCGGACAGCGAGTGCACGGAGCCATGCACCACGCGGGCCCAGAGATCACGCCCCAGCGCATCCGTGCCCAGCCAGTGCGCGAGGCCGGGCATCAGCAACTGCTGGCCGGACAGGCCGGCGACGGGATTCTGATGGGCAAACCAGGCTGGCGCCAGTGCCCACAGGGTGACCGTGGCGATCACCAGCCAGGCCAGGGCCAGCGTGGGCGGCAGGCGCCTGACCCTTTGCAGGTCGATCAACACGGGGCGAAGGCTTTTCGCGGCCGGTGCCGGGGGGATCGGCTGCTTGGGCGCTGGGGGCGACGCGACCCCGGAGGCCAGAGGCTTGGGAATGACGGTCGAGACGGCGGTATTCATGCCCGGTTCTCCACAGAATGACGCAAACGAGGATCGAGCAGTGGGTAGAGCAGGTCCACGGCGAGGTTGATGAGCACGAAGGCGGCGGCCGAAACGACGACCACGGCCTGAAGCACGGCCGTATCCTGGTTGCCCACGGCCTGCTGGGTCAGCGTGCCCAGACCGTTGAGGCCGAACACGGCCTCGGTGACCACGGCACCGGCGAGCAGCTCTCCGAACAGCACGCCGGCAATGGTCAGGGTGGGCAGCAAGGCATTGCGCGCCACATGGTGCAGCAATACCCAGGCGCGCGAGGCCCCCTTGGCGCGTGCCACGGCCACGAAAGGCTGGGCCAGCACGGTGTCGATGTTGCGCAGCAGGATCTGGGCCAGTGGCGCGGAGATCGGCACGGCCAGCGTCAGCGTGGGCAGGATCAGACCTTCCCAGGGGCCGGGATTGATGACGGAGATCCAGCCGAGACGGAAGGACAGGATCTGGATCAGCATGATGCCCAGCCAGAACACCGGCACGGAAACGAAGACCGAGGGAAGCGCATGCAAGGCATTGCGCAGCCAGGCCAGCGGCGCGAGGCTTGCCGTTGCCGCGAGCGCGATGGCCAGCAGCGCCGCTGTGGAAAAGCCCAGGGCCGCGAGACGCAGCGTGGGCGGCAGACTGGTGGCCAGCCCCTGGCTCACGGGCACCCCGGCCTGCAAGGAGTAGCCGAAATGGCCTGTGAGGAATTGCCCCAGGGTGTGCAGGTACTGTTGCCAGACGGGCTGGTCGGCTCCGTAGGCGGCGCGGATGTCGGCGATCTCCTGCGGGCCCAGGCCCAGTTCCGGGTTCAGGAACTTGATCAGCACGGCGTCCCCCGGCAGCAGCTGCAGCAGGATGAAGGAGGCCGTGAAAGCCGCCCACAGCACCAGGGCGGCCTGTGCGATGCGGCCAAGCAGATAGCGGCGTGGCATGGGTGCGCTTCCTTGATCGGTGCGCACTCAGCGCTTGGCCAGCCAGGTGCCGTAGAAGCTGGGGCGGCCCACGGCCTCGAAGCCCACGTCACGCACCCAGGCTGCACCCGCGAAAGCCTGGGGCTCCTCGAAGATCGGGATCACATAGGCCTGATCGATCAGGTAGTTCTGCACCTCGCCGGTCAGCGCCAGGCGCCGCGCCGCATCGGTCTCTGCAGCGATGGCCTCGAACAGGCGGTTGAGCTTGTGGTCCTCGAAGGACTTGACCTTCTGGCTCACACCGCCTTTTTGCAGAAGCACATTGCGATTGCCAGGGTAGTAGTTGCTCTTGATCACATCGGGATCGGCGCGGCCCACCATACCCGGCAGCACACCGGTCTTGTCGGGGTCCAGTGTGTCCACCGTGCGGCTGCCTGAATCTCCGGCCAGCACATTGAGCTTGATGCCCAGCCTGGCCCATTGCTGGGCCACCAGTTGCAAGGTCTCCTTGTTCTGTGGCTGGGGCAGGGATTCGTAGGTGGAGAGGACGAATTCCTGGCCGTTCTTCTGGCGTACACCGTTAGCCCCAAGGGTCCAGCCGGCTTCTTCCAGCAATTGCTTTGCCCTGGCCTCGTCAAAGACCAGCTTGGCCGACAGGTCCACAAAGCCGGCCGCCGTAGAGGCGATCACCGAGCGTGCCTGCGGGTAGCGCGAAGAGAACAGGGTTTCCACAATCTCCTTGGTATTGGTCCCGTGCAGCAGGGCCTGACGCACCTTGAGGTCGGCCACGAGGGCGTTGTCGGGCCGGATGGCAATGCTGTTGTTCACGCCGCGGGTCGACGGTGCGTAGATGGTGAACTTCTGCTGCTCCACGCGTTTTTCGTCATAGGCCTGGACCTGGCGGATGAAGCCGGCCTGGCCGGCCAGCAGTGCGCCTATGCGTACGCTGTCCTCGGGCGTCACGACGAATCGGACTTCATCCAGGCGCGCGCGGCCCTGGTGGGCCAGCTTGGCCGGACCCCAGCGGTAGTCCTTGCGCGCCTTGAGCACCAGCTCCTTGCCCAGGGTCTCGCTGGCCACCACGAAGGGTCCAGACCCTATGATGCGCGTGGCATCGCCCAGCTCCTCGAAGGGCCGATCCAGCGTGGCCGGCGAGACCAGGCCCGAGCCGATCACCGATGTGCCCTGGAGAAAGCCCGGCGAGGGCTTTTTGAAGAAGAACTTCACGGTCAGCGGATCGACGACTTCGCTGCGCTCGTAGTTGTTGATGACCTCGGAAACCGGCTGCTTGAGCGCCTTGTTGCCCAGGCCGTAGGTGTCGAAGTTGCGCGCCACGGCGGCTGCGTCCAGTGGTGATCCGTCGGAGAAACTCACACCCGGGCGCAGCTTGAAGAGGTACTCGGTGGCATCGGCGTTCACGGTCCAGGATTCGGCGATCCAGGGCTGGATCTCCAGCGTCTCGGGGTCCTGGTAGGTCAGCTTGTCCGTGATCTGGTTGAGCACGCCGCCATTGGGGTAGAAGCCGCCGGCAGGCGGATAGAGATTGGTGTGTGCCTGCTGTTCGAGGTAGACCAGGGTGCCGCCCTGAACCGGCTCTGCCGAGGCATCGGCCTGGGCCGAGCCGGATTGCCTGGAGCAGCCGGCCAGCAGCATGCTGCCCGTCAGTACCGCCACTGCGGCCCATAGGGCGCGGCGTCGGGCCGACCTGTTTGCCGGCTGTTTTGTCGATGGATCCGTCTGCGAAGGGAAAAACACGTTCATACCTCATCGCCGCATGGCGTTGAAAACTCAGGTTCCGGGGGCTTCGCCGCAGCGGCCGACCGGATTCATGGTTGTCATGCTATCGACGGCAAATATTCATGCTCATATATTGGGTAGCATCGTTATTCGAAAAACAACTAAGAGGCGTGGGCCTGCATATTTGCGGAGCGCATAAGCGCAGACGAAATCCTTTGTTGGCCTGGCGTGCAACTCTCACAACAATGGACTGGCATTCCTCTACCGAAAGCCCGCTCATGAGCCATCTCAACGAATATCTTTCCGAAAAACGCGCGGCCGTGCTGGCACGCAGCGCTGCCATTGCGGCGGGCACGGCGCAGGCCGCCAGACTCAAGGCCAGCGTGCGTGCCGAGGGGCGCAGCGGCGTGCGCCGTCTGCGTATCCGCGAACACCAGGTCATCAGCGACAGCCCGCCCGACTTCGCGGGCTACAACCTGGGCCCGAGCTCGCCCGAGCTGCAGCTGGGCGTGCTGGGCACCTGCGTGACCCACATCTTTCTGATCCAGGCGGCCGAGCGCCAGGTGCCGCTGGAGAGCCTGGAGGTCGAGGTCACGGGCGTCATCGACCCGCGTGGCGGCAAGCCCGGCCACGAGGCGACGCCGATCTGGCCGCACGATATCGGTTACACCGTGCATATCGATTCGCCGGCCAGCCGCGCCGAGATCGATGCGCTGTTCGAGGCCGTGGAGCGAACCTGCCCCATCCTCAACCTGCTGCGCAACCCCCAGTCCATCCGCGCCGAAGTGCGCCATACCGATTCCAGCGCGCCCGAGCGCCTGGCGGCCTGAGACCCTGTTCGGAAAGCCTTAGCCATGCGCTTGCCACTCGACCATATCGTCATCGCGGTCCAGGACCTGGAACGCACGATTGCCGACTACCAGACCCTGGGTTTCAATGTGCTGCGTGGCGGCGAGCACCCGGGCCGCTCCACGCACAACGCGCTGGTGGTGTTTGCCGACGGCGTCTATTTCGAACTCATTGCCTGGCGGGCACCCGCGCCCGAGGAGCGCTGGTGGCAGCAGCTGCAGCAGCACGGCGAGGGGCTGGTCGACTTCGCGCTGCTGCCCACCGAGACCGGCACCGCAGTGGCGGAGGCCCAGGCGCGCGGCCTGAGCTATGAAGCGCCATACGAGGGAGGGCGTCTTCGGCCCGATGGAGCGCAGCTGCGCTGGCGCAATGCACGTGCCCGCAGCCAGGACCTCCCGTTTCTGTGCGGCGACCTGACACCGCGCGTCTTGCGCGTGCCCGAAGGCCAGGCCCGCGTCCATCCCAATGGGGTGACCGGCGTGGCCCGTCTGGAAGTGGCAGTGCGGGATCTGCAGGCCAGCCTGGCGCGCTGGCGGGCATTGCTGGGTGAAGGCGTGGATGTCGGTCCGCTGCAGGCTTCGGCCGATGGCCGCAGCGAGCGGGTATCGCTCAGGTTGGGCTCCACCGAGCTGGTGCTTGCCGCTCCGCTCCAGGCGGCAGGGGAGCTGGCCCAAAGACTGGACACGCGCGGGGAAGGCCCTTATGCCGTCGTGCTGTCGGTGCCGCGACAGGAGTCGGCGCGAAAACTGGACGAAGCTGCCACGCACCGGGTGCGCCTTGAACTGGCACGGCCGTCGGGGATAGAGGCGGAAACCGCCGCCGCCTAGGCCCAATGACAGGGCGCTAGAATAGCGCCCCCGCTGACACCCATGCCCACTTCGGTGGGCGTTTTCGTTGCGGCCGCGTCAGCCTTTGCGGGGGGACGCGGCGCAGCGCCGCCTTTCATGACCACAGCTCTCACGCCTGCCACTCTGGACATCGATTTCGGAACCTCCAACTCTGCTGCTGCCTATCGCCTGCCTGGCAAGGTCGCGCGTCTGCTGGCACTGGAAGGCACCGCCACCGGCATGCCCACGGCTCTGTTCTTCAATGCCGAGGAGCACAGCACGCATTTCGGCCGCGATGCCATGCAGCAGTATCTGGCGGGTGAAGAGGGGCGTCTGATGCGTTCCCTCAAGAGCCTGCTGGGCAGCAGTCTGTTGCTGGAAAAGACTGCGGTGCATGATCAGCTGGTCAGCTACCAGGACATCATCGCGATCTTCCTCAAGCGGGTGGCCGATCAGGCCCGCCGGGCGCTGGACGGCCGTCTGCCCGAGCGTGTCGTGCTGGGGCGTCCCGTGCATTTTGTCGACGAGCACCCGCAGCGGGACCGCCAGGCGCAGGATGCGCTGGCCGCAGCGGCGCGCGCCGCCGGCCTGGGTGAAGTCAGCTTTCAGCTGGAGCCGATTGCGGCGGCGCTCGACTACGAGCAGCGCCTGAGCGAGGAGCAACTGGTGCTGGTGGTCGATATCGGTGGTGGCACCTCGGACTTCACGGTCGTGCGTCTGGGTCCGCAGCAGGCGGGGCATGCCGACCGTAGCCGGGATATTCTGGCCACCACCGGCATACATATCGGAGGGACGGATTTCGACCATCGCCTCAATGTGGCGCAGGTCATGCCGCTGCTGGGCTACAAGCACATCGGCCCCAGTGGGCGCGAGGTGCCCAGCAGCGTGTTCTTCGATCTCTCCACCTGGCATCTGATCCAGTGGCTCTACACCGCCAAGGCCCTGGCTGCGGCGCGCGGCCTCAGGAGTGATTACAGCGATCCGCAACTGCACCAGCGCCTGATGAAGGTGCTGGATTGGCGCGAAGGCCATCGTCTGGCCGATGCGGTGGAACAGGCCAAGATTGCCGCTTCTCAAGGTCATGCGGCTTCGGCCATCGCTCTGGACTGGCTGGAGAAGGATCTGCCCGCGTTCATTTCTCCAGAGGTTCTGCAGGAGCAGTTGCAGGCCTTGCTGCTGCAGGTGGTCGAATGTGCGCAGGATTGTGTGCGGCAGGCCGGCGTGGCGGTGCCGGATGCCATCTATCTGACCGGCGGCTCGTCGGCCCTGCGGACCCTGCGCGATGCGCTGGGAACCGCCTTTCCGGATGTGCCGCAGGTCGAAGGCGACCTGTTTGGTGGCGTGGCGACCGGTCTGGCCTATGCCTGAGCTTGAAGCCCTCGAAGCCGCCACGCGGCTTTCCCCAAGGCGAGGGCGGCCCGTGGCGGGGTGGTCTGGTTTGTACCGTTGCGGCTGGCGTTCCTATTCCTGTTCGGCGGCCCGCTTGAGTTCCAGCGCCCGGTCGTAGAGCGTATTGCGGCTGCTGCCCGTGATTTCGGCGGCCAGCTTCACGGCCGTCTTGGTGGGCAGCTCGGCCAGCAGCAGCTTGAGCACGCGTTCGGCCTCGCCCGACTCCTGCTGCACCGTCACGGGGTGCAGCACGATGGCGAATTCGCCCTTCACACGCTGCGGCGAGGCCTGCAGCCAGGCCGCCAGCTCATGGGCCGGCATGCTGGCGATGTCTTCGAACTGCTTGGTGATCTCGCGTGCCAGCGTGACGCGACGTTCGCCCAGCAGGGCCAGCGCCTGGGCCAGCTCGATGATGCGGTGCGGGGCTTCCAGCAGCACGGTGCAACGCGGCTGGCCAGCCAGCTTCTGCACGGCGGCCAGCCTCTCTGCATTCTTGGTGGGCAGGAAGCCGGCAAACACGAAGCCGCTTTCTCCCTGGGCCGGCGTGACGGCACCGGCGACGCTGATGGCCGACGTCACGCTGCTGGCGCCGGGCAGGGGAATGCAGCGCAGACCCACGGTCTGCAGGGCCGCACACAGGCGCGCGCCGGGGTCGCTGACGCCGGGTGTGCCTGCATCGCTGACATAGGCGATGCGCTGGCCTTGCTGCAGCCGCTCGATCACCTGCTGGGCGGCTTCTGCCTCGTTGTGCTGGTGCACGGCCAGCAACTGGCTGCCGGGGCGCTCCAGTCCGTAGCTGCGCAGCAGGCCCTGGGTGTGACGCGTGTCTTCGCAGGCGATGCAGTCCACGATCTGCAGCACATGCAGCGAGCGCAGGCTGATGTCGGCCAGATTGCCGATCGGCGTCGCCACCACATACAGGGCTCCCTGCGGATAATGCTGGGAAGCGGCCGCGTCATGTGCGGCAGTCAGTGCAGAGGCGAAAGAGGTAGTCAATGGATTTCCTTGGAAGGCGGCCCAAGCCGGCGCAAAGCACCACCGCACGCGGGCAACAGGCCGAGGATGCGGCGTTGGCCCATCTGCAGGCGCGGGGCCTGAAGCTTGTCGAGCGCAATTATCGGACGCCAGGCCGTGGTGGCGGCGAAATCGACCTGATCCTGCGTGACCGCGACGGGTCTTTGGTGTTCGTCGAAGTCCGCAGCCGCAACACCGAGCGCTTCGGCGGTGCCGGCGGCAGCATCGGCCGCCTCAAGCAGCAGCGCATTGTGCTGGCCGCCAGATACTATCTGATGAGGCTTGCGGCAGCGCCGCCATGCCGCTTTGATGTGGTGCTGGTCGACAGCTCCGGGAACCAGATGCGCATCGAGTGGCTCCAAGCGGCATTCGAGGCACTTTAGTCGCCGCGTCATGGTTGTGCGCAACACTGATGCGCAAATAACGGTTTGCTACCAAAGAGATAACAGGTGGCGGGTATCATCGGGCCTCCATGCTAGAGCAACGAATTCAACAGCATTTCATCGACAGTGCCGACCTGAAGTACCAGGCCGCCCAGGCGCTGAGCCAACCCATTGCTTCCGCCGTACAGGCCCTGCTGGCCTGCGTGACGGGCGGCGGCAAGGTACTGGCCTGCGGTACGGGTGTTTCGGCCAGCGATGCCCAGTTATTTGCCTCCCTGTGCGTGACAGGGTTCGAGCGCGACCGTCCCGAGCTGGCGGCCGTGGCCCTGACTTCCGACGGAGGCCTGCTGGGCAGCGTGGGCGCCACGGGCTCGGGCGGCAATGCCAGCCAGTACCTGGCGCGTCAGGTGCGGGCGCTGGGCCAGCCCGGCGACCTGCTGCTGCTCATATCGGTGACCGGCAACGACATGGCCGTTCTGGAGGCCCTGGAAGCCGCCCACGAGCGCGACATGATGGCCGTGGTGCTGACAGGCCGCACCGGCGGCAATCTGGCTACCGCCGTGCGCGAGACCGATGTACTGATCTGCGTGCCCCACGACCGTGCGGCGCGTGTCCGAGAAACCCATACCTTGATCCTGCACTGTCTGGCCGACGGTGTGGACTCTCAACTGCTTGGTGACCAGGAGATGCCTCTATGAAGTTGAAGTGGACCCGTGTTGCATGTGCGGCCCTGACCGTTGCCGCTCTGGGTGGCGCCTTGAGCGGTTGCGTGGCTCTGGTGGGCGGCGGTGCCGCCGTGGCGGGCATGTCGGCCGTGGACAGACGCACCACCGGCACACAGGTTGAGGACCAGGGCATCGAGCTGCGTGCCGGCAATCGCATCAGCGAGGTGATGGGCGATAAGGCCCGCGTCAGCGCCACCAGCTACAACCGCGTGGTGCTGCTGACCGGCCAGGCCGGCAATGCGACGGACAAGGCGACCATCGAGAAGCTGGTGCGCGAGCAGGCCACCGTGCGCGAGGTCTATAACGAGATCGAGGTCGTTCCTTTCACGGCGACGCTGGGTCAGCGCTCCCAGGACTCCCTGATCACGACCAAGGTCAAGGCCAGCCTCGTCAATGCCAAGGATATTTCGTCCTCGGCCATCAAGGTCGTGACCGAGAACAACGTGGTCTATCTGATGGGCATCGTCACGCCGCGCGAATCCAAGCGCGCGGCCGAGATCGCCCGTGGCGTCAATGATGTGAGCAAGGTGGTGAGGCTGTTCGACGTCATCTCCGAAGAGGAACTGGCCGCGTCCACATCCAGGGCTGCGCCGTTGGTCGAAGACCGCTCCAGCATGAACTGAAGCGGCTTCACAGGCCAAGACAAGCCGCACTCGCGTCCGGCTTTCTGCATGGGGCCGGCGTTCAGCGCAGACGCTGGATCAGGCTGGAGGTATCCCAGCGATTGCCGCCCATGGCCTGTACGTCGGCATAGAACTGGTCCACCAGCGCGGTGACCGGCAGACGCGCACCGTTGCGCTGGGCCTCGGCCAGCACCAGGCCCAGATCCTTGCGCATCCAGTCCACGGCAAAGCCGAAGTCGAACTTCCCCACGGCCATGGTCTTGCCGCGATTGTCCATCTGCCAGCTCTGGGCCGCCCCCTTGCCGATGACGTCGAGGACCTTGTCCACATCCAGATCTGCACGCAGACCAAAGGCGATGGCTTCGGACAGGCCTTGCACCACGCTGGCCACGCAGATCTGATTGACCATCTTGGTCAACTGGCCGCTGCCGCAGGCGCCCATATGGGTAAAAGCGCGCGAGAAGGCTTCTGCCACCGGGGCAACCTGGTCGAATACCTCCTGATCGCCTCCACACATGACGGTGAGCTGGCCGTTGACCGCGCCGGCCTGGCCCCCGGACACCGGGGCATCCATGAAGTGCAGGCCGCGCTGGCGGGCCTCGGCATACAACTCGCGCGCCACCTGGGCCGATGCCGTGGTGTGATCGACGAAGATGGCTCCGGGCTCCATCCCGGCAAAAGCACCGTCGTCTCCCAGTGCAATCGAGCGCAGGTCGTCATCGTTGCCCACGCAGCAGAAGATTATGCGCGCGCCCTTGACGGCCTCACGCGGCGTGGCCCCGAGCCGGCCGCCGGGGAACGCCTCGACCCAGGCTTCGGCCTTGGCGGTCGTTCGGTTGTAGACCGCGACCTGGTGGCCTGCGGCCGCCAGGTGCCCGGCCATGGGGGCGCCCATGACACCCAGGCCCAGAAAGGCCACAGGCGTGGAAGTGCAGGGGGCGTAGCTGCGGGAGGCGATGATGGCTGTGCTCATGGAATCCTCTAAGACTTGGTGCGGAACAGTTCGATCATGGTAGCGCCGCAGTGAGGGCCCTGGCTGACGGCGCCGGCCCGTCCGCAGCACGACAGCCGCCCTTGCGTGGGAGGGCGTATCGGTGCCCTGACAGCTAGACGATAGTCAGGTGTTCGGTGCCGGCCGCCAGATCCAGAGTCCGGGCGCGCTGGCTGTTGAGCTTGATCTGCAGACGCAGGTCGTTGACCGAGTCTGCATTGCGCAGCGCATCCTCATAGGTGATGAGATTGGATTCGAACAGGTCGAACAGCGCCTGGTCAAAGGTCTGCATGCCGATATTGCGGCTTTTCTTCATGATCTCCTTGATCTCGACGACCTCACCCTTGAAGATCAGGTCGGCAATCAGCGGAGAGTTGAGCATGATTTCGATGGCGGCGACACGGCCCTTGCTGTCCTGCTTGGGAATCAGACGCTGGGAGATGATGGCCCGCAGGTTCAGCGATACATCCATCAGCAACTGCGGGCGGCGCTCTTCGGGGAAGAAGTTCACGATGCGATCCAGCGCCTGGTTGGCATTGTTCGCATGCAGCGTGGCCAGGCACAGGTGACCGGTTTCCGAAAAGGCAATCGCGTGCTCCATGGTTTCGCGATCGCGGATTTCACCCATCAGAATCACATCGGGTGCCTGGCGCAGCGTGTTCTTGAGGGCGGCCTCCCAGCTGTCCGTATCCAGTCCCACCTCGCGCTGCGTGACCACGCAGTTCTTGTGCGGATGCACGAACTCCACGGGGTCTTCCACCGTGATGATGTGGCCGAAGGAATTTTCATTGCGCCAGTCCACCATGGCTGCCAGCGTGGTGGACTTGCCCGAACCCGTCGCGCCGACCAGAATGCACAGGCCGCGCTTGGTCATGGTCACTTCCTTGAGTACCTGCGGCACGCCCAGGCCGTCAATCGTGGGCAGGGTGGTGGGAATGGTGCGCAGCACCATGCCGACCTTGCCCTGCTGCATGAAGGCATTGACGCGGAAGCGCCCCACGCCGGCCGGCGAGATGGCGAAGTTGCACTCCTTGGTGTGCTCGAATTCAGCCACCTGCCTGTCGTTCATGATGGAGCGTGCCAGGGCCAGCGTATGCAGCGGGCTCAGCGGCTGTGGCGAGACCTTGGTGACCTTGCCGTCAATCTTGATCGCGGGCGGAAAATCCGCCGTGATGAACAGGTCGCTGCCGTTGCGGCTGACCATGAGCCGCAGCAGATCGTTGATGAATTTACTGGCCTGATCGCGTTCCATGATCACTCCTTGTGCCGTGGCCGTTGCACAGCCACTCTCAAAACTTGCGCGGCCCGGACGAGAAACACCGAGCAAGGGCCGCCCCGCTGCGAAGGTGTTGTCCCCCTCAGGGGGACGCGGCAGCGCCGCTCAGGGGGAGCCTCATCCAGGAAAATTCTCGGGGATCTTCGCCTTGCTGCGGGCTTCGGCCGGGCTGATGAGGTTGCGGCGCACCAGATCGGTCAGGTTCTGGTCCAGGGTCTGCATGCCCATGTTCTGGCTGGTCTGGATGGTGGAGTACATCTGTGCCACCTTGGCCTCGCGAATCAGATTGCGGATGGCGGGCGTGCCCAGCATGATCTCGTGCGCGGCCACACGGCCCTGGCCGTCCTTGGTCTTGCACAGCGTCTGCGAGATCACGGCCTGCAGCGACTCTGAGAGCATGGCGCGCACCATTTCCTTTTCCTCGGCCGGGAACACGTCGATGATACGGTCGATGGTCTTGGCGGCCGACGAGGTGTGCAGCGTGCCGAACACCAGGTGACCGGTCTCGGCCGCCGTCATGGCCAGGCGGATGGTTTCCAGGTCGCGCATTTCGCCAACCAGAATCGCGTCCGGGTCTTCACGCAGCGCGGACTTCAGCGCTGCCGCGAACGACAGCGTCATGGGGCCGACTTCGCGCTGGTTGATCAGGCATTTCTTGGACTCGTGCACGAATTCGATGGGGTCTTCCACCGTCAGGATGTGGCCGTACTCGGTCTCGTTGAGATAGTTGACCATGGCCGCCAGCGTGGTGGACTTGCCCGAGCCCGTGGGGCCCGTCACCAGCACCAGGCCGCGCGGCTTCAGTGCCAGGTCGGAGAAGATCTTGGGGGCGTTGAGCTGCTCCAGCGTCAGGATCTTGCTGGGAATGGTACGGAACACGGCCGCCGCGCCGCGGTTCTGGTTGAAGGCGTTGACACGAAACCGCGCCAGGCCTTCAATTTCGAACGAAAAGTCCACTTCCAGAAACTCTTCGTACTGTTTGCGCTGGGCATCGCTCATGATGTCGTAGACCATGGCGTGCACGGTCTTGTGGTCCAGCGGATCGATGTTGATGCGACGCACATCGCCGTGGACGCGAATCATGGGGGGCAGGCCTGCCGACAAATGCAAGTCCGAAGCCTTGTTCTTGACACTGAATGCCAGCAATTGCGTGATATCCACGGAGATCCCTCTCTGGTTTGGTACTCTGGCGCCAATTATGACGACGATTGAAAACAATCTGGGGCAGATTCATGCCCGCATGGCAGCCGCTTGCGCCAGTGCAGGCCGGCCCGTGACATCGGTGCAGCTGCTGGCCGTTTCCAAGACCTTCGGCGCGGATGCGGTGCGCGAGGCGGTGCTGGCCGGCCAGCGCAGCTTTGGCGAGAACTACATCCAGGAGGCCGTGGAGAAGATTGCCGCAGTGCGCGCCATGCAGCTGGAGGGCGCTGAGGCGCTGCAATGGCATTGCATCGGGCCCATCCAGAGCAACAAGACCCGGCTGGTGGCCGAGAATTTCGACTGGGCCCAGACCGTGGACCGGCTCAAGATCGCCGAGCGTCTTTCGGCCCAGCGCCCCCAGGGCATGGCACGGCTCAATGTCTGCATCCAGGTCAATGTGGATGGCGGCATCACCAAGTCCGGCGTTGTGGCCGAGCAAGCGCTGGAGCTGGCCGAAGCCATGGTGAAACTGCCCAATCTGCGCCTGCGCGGCATCATGAGCATTCCCGACGATACTCCTGATTTCGCAGCGCAATGCGCAGTCCATAAAAGGGCTGCATCCATTTTTGATGCCATAAAGTCCAGTGGTCTCGCGGGGCTGGAGCACTTCGATACGCTGTCGATGGGCATGACCGGCGATCTGGAAGCTGCCGTGGCCGCAGGCAGCACCATGGTGCGCGTGGGCAGCGGGATATTTGGAAGGCGCACCTACGGTACGCCCACCCCCTGAGCCGCCACGCGGCTTCCCCCTCTCTCTACGCGCTGCGCGCTATGGGAGGGGGACGACAGCTTCGCGGCGGGGCGGCCCTTGCTTGCTGTCTCTGGTGTGGGGCCATGCCCGCTACAAGCCCAGTGACAGAGTCGAAGACTCGTCCCATTTTTACGGCCGCTTCATCTGGCACTCCGTGGGCAGATCAAGTTGCTGGGCGGAGTAGACGGCGTCGGTTCTGAAGCCGTAGTTCGAGCCCTCCCAGCCGGTCTTGACCCGCTTGCCATCCACCGGTGCAATGGTGTTGACGACCTGGGGCAGCAGCAGCTGGTGATCCTTGCCGCGCATCCTGACGGGACCGAAGATGGTGTCCATGGACATGTCCTCCATGGCCTTGGCAATTTTCACGGGATCGGTGGACTGGGCCTTGGCCATGGCTGCGGCCAGCATGCGCGGCACCAGATCCATGCGCGGCGCCAGAAAGTCCTGGTTCATCCTGGCCTTGTACTCCCTGGCCCGCGCGTCGGCCTGGGCGTGGTCGGCCATGCCGGGGTGCCATTCCGCGACCCAGGTCACCTGGCCGATCCCCGCCTGGGAAATGGAGGTCACGGTGCCCGGAAAACCGCCTGCGCTATGGTTGAAGTAGCGCAGGTTGTAGCCGGAGTCGCCGGCAGACTTGAGCAGCAGGGCCAGATCCTGGCCCCAGTTGCCGGTGATGACCGAATCGGTTCCGACTTCCTTGATCTTGGCCACATAGGGCGCAAAGTCCTTGATGCGGCCCATGGGGTGCAGGGTCTCGCCCACGAACTGGATATCCGGTCTCGCCTTGCCGACCATGGTGCGGCCGAAGCTGGCCCATTGCTTGCCGTGGGCATAGTCCTGGTTGAGCAGAAAGACTTTCCGGATCTCGGGCTGTGTCTGGATGTAGTTGGCGATGGCCTGCATGCGCATGGCCGTGTTGGCGTCGAACATGAAATGCCAGAAGCTGCAGGATTTTCCCGTCAGCTCGGGATCGATGGAGCTGTGGTTGAGGATCAGCACCTCCTTGCCCGGATTGCGCTGGTTGTAGCGCGCTGCCGCCTGCACCAGCGCCGTAACCACCGATGAGCCCGAGCCACCCGTCACCACCACGCGTGCACCCTGGTCGATGGCGGCCTGCAGCGCGCTCTGGCTTTCCTGGGCCGAGAGCTTGCTGTCGAACTGCAGCAGCTGGAACCTGGCGCCGTTGTACAGGCCGCCCCTGGCATTCACATCATCGACGGCATAGAGCACATGGTTGCGCATGACCTCTCCCACATTGGCGAAGGGGCCGGAGAGCGGGTCGATGAACGCGATCTTGAACGGCTCTGCCGTCTGGGCGGATACGGAGCCGGCACACAAGCTGGCAGCCAGCGCAAGGGCTGAGAAGCGAATGGACATGGTCTTGTCTCCAGGGAGTTGGAATGGCGCCTTTGCCTGCGGGGCACTCAGCTGGCGCTGGGGCTGGTGGAGGATGCGCTCTTGCGGCGCCTGGGCGGAGGAGGGTTCTGTGGTGTCGGCGTCGGCGTGGTCCTGGCCGCACGTTTGCGCGCTGGGGCCGCAGTCCTTCGCAGGCCCAGCACGCGCGAGGCCAGGTCGGTGAGCTCGACCACCATCTCGGCCGGGCCCAGCTTGCCGCCGGGTCGATACCAGTTGTAGAGAAAGCCTGGCAGGCTGCAGGCTGCCTGGGCCGTGATGCGGGTGTCGCGGAAATCGAAGTGCCCGCTGGCGCGGCCTTCGTCGAGCAGGGCGCAGAACTGCTTGTAGAACTGCTGGGCCACATTGCGCGAGGCCTTGAGATAGGCGGGGCTGAAGGCTTGCGGCTCGCGATAGGGGAAAAAGCCCGCCGGATAGTGCGCAATGGTGGCTGCGATCAGCCGCTGAAGGCCGTCGATGGCTTTTTCATGGGCGGGCCTCGGGTCGTCGTCCGCAAAGTCCAGCACCGTGAAGCAGGCTTCGGTCGGTGCCCAGCACAGGGTCTCGAAGATCTCCTGCTTGTTGCGGAAGTAGTAGTAGACGAACGGCTTGGTCACGCCCAGCGCCTGCACGATCTGCTCGATGGTGGTGTTGGCATAGCCATAGCGGTCGAACAAGGCTTCGGCAGCCTTGAGAATGCGCTCGCGCTTCTCGTCGGAGCCGGCAGTGGGCAGGCGCTGGCGGCCGCGCGGCGCCACGGGCGCGGCCGGCTTTTTCTCAGTCTTTCTGGACGGGGCGGGCATGAGGGTTTGCGGGTGTCGCATTCGTTATACCGATGGGTAGCATTGTTCTACCTGCAGGTATACATTGACAAGACGCCGAGCAGCTGATTGCCCTAAGGCAATCCCTGAGACATCCCGAAAAGTGGCACCTTTGCCCGGTCTTCACGAGACACCCAGGAGACAACCATGGCTGAGTCCGACATCCTCATCCCCCTGCACGAGGCCTTGCGCCGCAATGCGCGCCGGCATCCGGAGCGCGATGCCTACATCTGGTATGGACAGCACATCAGCTGGCGCCAGGTGGATGAGGCCAGCGATGCCGTGGCCGCGCACCTGCAGCAACTGGGCGTGAAGCCGGGCGAGCCTGTCGCACTGTTCATGAACAACTGTCCGCAGTACATCGTGGCACATTACGCGGTGCAGAAGATCGGAGCCATCGTCTGCCCCTGCGGACCCCTGAACAAGGAGCACGAACTCGAATACCAGCTCAACGACCTGCAGGCCAGGGTCATCATCGCGGCCGATGTGCTTCTGCCCGTGGTGGACAAGGTGCGCAGCACTACCGCGCTGCAGCACGTGCTGGCCGTGCGCTACGGCGACTGGCTGCCCGAAAGAACCACGCTGCCGCTGCCTGCCGAGCTGCAGGCTCCGTTGCAACAGCTGCCCCTCGATGTCACGTCTTTCTGGGATCTCATGCACAGCGGTGCCAGGCCCGCGCCTGTCGAGGTGGACCTGGACGAAGTGGCGCTGATGACCTATACCTCGGGCACCACGGGCCTGCCCAAGGGCGCCATGCTGAGTCTTGGCGCGGCCGCGTACAAGACGGCCGGTGCGTCCTGGGTGACCGGCGTCAGCGCCGAGGATGTCCTGCTGGCGGTGGCGCCGCTCTATCACATCGCCGGCATGTCCATGGGAGTGAACATGCCCGTGCACTCGGGGGCGACCTGTGTGCTTCTGCATCGCTTCGATCCGTTGGCCGTGGCCCAGGCGCTCGAGCGCTATCGCGTCAGCTGGTGGTACAGCATCGCGCCCATGAATGTGGCGCTGATGCAGCTTCCCGGCGTGGAGAAGATGGACTTCAGCGCGCTGCGCCGCAACACCGTCACCAGCTTCGGCATCACCTACACCGAGGATCTGGCGCAGCAATGGCGCCGGTTTGCCCCCAATGCCATCTCCAGCGAGGCGGCTTACGGCCTGTCCGAAACCCACACCATGGATACCTTCATGCCGGGCGACGCCATCCGCTGGGGCACCCATGGCAAGCCGGCTCCGGGCAATGAGATCCGGGTGATAGACCCGGAGACCGGGGCACCGCTGGCAGCAGGCGAGGTGGGCGAGATCATCATTCGCGGCCCCGGCAATTTCAAGGGATACTGGAACAAGCCCGAGGCCACGGCCAAGACCCTCAGGGACGGCTGGGTGCATACCGGCGATATGGGCAAATTTGACGCGGACGGCTATCTGACCTTCATCGGACGCTTCAAGGAAATGATCAAGGTCTCGGGCTACAGCGTTTTCCCCGAAGAGGTGGAGACGATTCTGATCAAGCATCCGGCCATTGCCCAGGCTGCCGTGATCGGCGTCGCCGATGCCCAGAAAGGCGAGGTCGTTCGCGCCTTCATCGTGCGCAAGCCGGGGCAAAGCCTGGACGAAGACGGGCTGCTGGCCTGGAGCAAGGAAAACATGGCCAGCTACAAGGCTCCGCGCGAGGTGCGCTTCATCGATGCGCTGCCCGCCACAGGTGCCGGCAAGGTATTGCGCCGCCTTCTCAGGGACATCCCCTGATCGGCACGCCCTGACGGGCCCGTGTCGGTGCAAGTTGAGAACCCTTCAGACGAAAGACCTATGTTCAAGAAAGTCCTGATCGCCAATCGCGGTGAAATCGCCCTGCGCATCATCCGAGCGCTGCAGGAACTGGGAATCGCCAGCCTGTCGGTATACGCCTGCGATGATGCGGCTGCCCCGCATGTGCTGGCTGCGGACGAGGCGCAGGCGCTGGGTGCGAGCGGCCCGGCGGCCTATCTCGATGGCGCGCAGCTGCTGCGGATCGCGCAGGAGCGAGGTTGCGACGCGCTGCACCCGGGCTACGGATTCCTGAGCGAGAACGCAGACTTTGCGCGGGCCTGTGCCGCCGTGGGGCTGCGCTTTATCGGCCCGACGCCCGAGCAGCTGGCGCTGCTCGGTGACAAGGCCAAAGCCCGTGCGCTGGCGCAGCAATGCGGCGTGCCCCTGATGCCCGGCAGCACCGAGGCCGTGACGCTGGAGCAGGCTCGGCAGTTCTTTGCGCGGCAGCAGGCCGACGGTGCCAGCGGCATCATGATCAAGGCCATCGGCGGCGGCGGCGGCCGCGGCATGCGTGCGGTCACCGAGGCCAGCGAGGTGGCGGCCGCCTACCAGCGCTGCCGCAGCGAGGCCCAGGCCGCGTTCGGCGTGGACGGTGTCTATGTCGAACGGCTGATGAGCAATGCGCGCCATATCGAGATCCAGCTGCTGGGGGACGGCAGCGAATGGCCGATGGCGTTGGGCGAGCGCGAATGCACGCTGCAGCGGCGCTTCCAGAAGCTGGTGGAGATTGCACCCAGTCCGAGCCTGACGCAGACGCTGCGCGAGCGCATCACCGCAGATGCGCTGCGCATGGCTGCCAGGCTGCGCTACGAAAGCCTGGGGACGTTCGAGTTTCTGGTCGATCTGCAGTCCGAGTCTCTGCCCTATGTGTTCATCGAGGCCAACCCGCGTCTGCAGGTGGAGCACACCATCACCGAAGAGGTCTACGGCGTCGATCTGGTGCAGGCCCAGATCCGCATTGCGGCGGGCGACCATTTCGCCGATCTGGGCCTGAACGCGGATGCCCCGCCCCGGCCACGCGGCTATGCCGTGCAGTGGCGCATCAATGCCGAGACCCTGGATGCCCATGGCCACGCCTGCCCCGGCAGCGGCCGCATTGCCGAGCTGCACTGGCCGCAAGGCCCGGGCATACGCCTGGACAGCCATGCGCAGCAGGGTGTCAGCCCGTCGCCGCATTACGACACCTTGCTGGCCAAGCTGGTCGTGCACAGCCACGCGCCGCGTTTCGAGGATGTGCTGCGCCGCTCCCGGCGCGCGCTGGCCGAATGCCGCATTGCGGGCCTGTCCACCAATCTGCCGCTGCTGCAGGCACTCGCTCTGCGGCCCGAGATGCAGGACCAGGACGTGCATACGCGCTGGCTGGAGGCGGTCTTGCCGCAGCTGGTGGAAGCAGCTGAAAAGATAGCTGCAAACGTAAATCAAACGATGAATCCCGCATTGATCGGCGTGGAAAGCGCCGAGAATCTTGCGCAAGCTGCTCCTGAAAATGCGGTGCTGGCCCCCATGCCTGCGAGGATCGTGCAATGGTCTGTGGCGGTGGGCGAGACGGTGGCCAAGGGGGCCGAGCTGGGCATTCTCGAAGCCATGAAGATGCAGCATGTGCTGCTTGCGCAGGACGCCGGCCGGATCCAGGCCCTGCTGGCGCAACCCGGCAGCCATGTGGCGCAGGACCAGGCCTTGCTGGTGCTCGAGCCCGGACTGGGCGATGCTGCGCATGCCGAAGAGATGCCGCAGCGGCAGGACCCGGACCATATCCGGGCCGATCTCCGGCGCGTCATGGATCGCCATGCCTTCGCGCTCGATGCCGCGCGGCCCGAGGCCATGGCCAGGCGCCATGCCCAGGGCAGCCGCAGCGCGCGCGAGAACATTGCCGATCTCTGCGACGAGGGCAGTTTCATCGAGTACGGGGCACTGGCGATCGCCGCCCAGACACGCAGGCGCAGCCTGGACGACCTGGTGGCCAACACTCCGGCCGATGGCATGGTCACGGGCATGGGCTCCATCAATGCCGCACAGTTCGGTGCCGAGCGGTCGCGCGCCGTGGTGATGTCCTATGACGCCACGGTGCTGGCCGGCACCCAGGGGGCGCGAAATCATGCCAAGACCGACCGCATGCTGGGCATCGCGCTGCAGCAGAAACTGCCTGTGGTGCTGTTTGCCGAAGGCGGCGGCGGCAGGCCTGGAGATACCGACACGCCCGTGGTCGCGGGCCTGCATGTGCATACCTTCGCGGCCTATGCGGCACTCTCGGGTCGGGTGCCGGTGGTGGGCATCACCCACGGCCGTTGCTTTGCAGGCAATGCCGCGCTGCTGGGTTGCAGCGATGTGATCATCGCCACGCGCAGCAGCAATATCGGCATGGGCGGACCGGCCATGATCGAGGGCGGCGGGCTGGGGGTCTTCCGGCCCGAGGACGTCGGCCCCGCCGACGTGCAGCATGCGAACGGCGTGATCGACATCCTGGTCGACGACGAGGCCCAGGCCGTGGCTGCGGCCAGGCACTATCTGTCCTTCTTTCAGGGGTGCATCGACGAATGGTCCGCGCCCGATCAGCGCCTGCTGCGCCAGGTCGTGCCCGAGCACCGTCTGCGTGTCTACGACACGCGCGCCGCCATGGCCGGGCTGGTGGATGAGGGCAGCCTGCTGATGCTCAGAAGCGGCTTCGGCGCTGGCATCCACACGGCGCTGGCGCGCATCGAGGGGCGGCCCGTGGGACTGATGGCCAACAACCCGGGCCATCTGGGCGGTGCCATCGATGCCGATGCAGCCGACAAGGCAGCGCGCTTCATGCAGTTGTGCAATGCCCACGGCATTCCCATTGTCAGCCTCGTTGACACGCCCGGCTTCATGGTGGGTCCGGAGATCGAGAAAACCGCCCAGGTGCGCCATGTCAGCCGGTTGTTCGTCGTCGCTGCCAAGCTGCGTGTCCCGTACTTCAGCGTGGTGCTGCGCAAGGGCTACGGACTGGGTGCCATGGGCATGACGGCCGGCAGCTTCCATGCGCCCATCTTCAATGTGGCCTGGCCCACGGGGGAGTTCGGCGCCATGGGCCTGGAAGGGGCGGTGCGGCTGGGCTTTCGCAAGGAACTCGAGGCATTGCCCGAGGGGGCTGAACGCGCAGCGCTGTTCCAGAAGCTGCTGGCCCAGCAGTACGCGCATGGCGAGGCCATGCACATGGCGGCCACGCTGGAGATCGACGCCGTCATCGACCCCGCAGACACCCGCGGCTGGCTGGTGCGGGGCCTGGCCGGCGCGCGCCTGCGCGAGGGCGAAAGCCGCTTTGTGGACACCTGGTAGAGGCAGGTGGAGATTCCGCATCTGCAGTGTTCGGTCGGCAGGAGTCAGCGATGTGAAAAGCGCTTGCAGCTCATGTTTTTGATATGAGCTGCATATGCAAAGCCGTATTCCGGCTCATGCTAAGCTGAATGTCCTGCACCAGCGCCCCGGCGGCCCCGGGGTGACTTCGACTGCCCAGCTTTTGCGATTGGAGATACCCCATGCCCGGACTATTGCCCGACGTCGACCCCGATGGCCTGCTTGAATTCTCGGTGGTCTATACCGACCGGGCGCTCAACCACATGTCGAAAAAATTCGTGGGCGTGATGCAGGACATCCTGGGCATGCTCAAGGAGGTCTATCACGCCCACACGGCCGTGCTGATTCCCGGCAGCGGCACGTTCGGCATGGAAGCCGTGGCGCGCCAGTTCGCCAACCGCGAGCGGGTGCTGATCGTGCGCAACGGCTGGTTCAGCTACCGCTGGACGCAGATCTTCGATGCCGATGCGGGCCTGGGCGGCGGCTCCGTGGTCTGCAAGGCGCGCAAGCAGGGCGAGGGCAGCCAGGACCCCTGGGCGCCATGCCCGGCCGGGGATGTGGCGGAGACCATTCGCGTGGAGCGCCCCAAGGTGGTGTTTGCCCCGCATGTGGAGACGGCCAGCGGCATCATGCTGCCCGACGAATACCTGCGCACCGTCGCTGATGCCGCGCACGAGGTCGGCGCGCTGTTCGTGCTGGACTGCGTGGCCTCCGGCGCCATGTGGGTCGATATGGAGACAACCGGCGTGGACGTGCTGATCTCGGCTCCGCAGAAGGGCTGGAGCAGCTCGCCCTGCTGCGCCATGGTCATGCTCTCGGCGCGCGCCCGCGAGGCCATAGAGCACACGCAAAGCTCCAGTTTCTCCTGCGACCTGAAGAAATGGATGCAGATTGCCGAGGGTTACGAAAAAGGCCAGCACGCCTATCACACCACCATGCCGACCGATGCACTGCTGCGCCTGCGCGATGTGATGCTGGAGACACGCGAGTACGGTTTTGCCAAGGTGCGCGAGGAGCAGCTGGCACTGGGAGGAAAGGTGCGCGAGCTGATGCAGTCGCGCGGCTTTCCCAGCGTGGCCGCCGAGGGCTACAAGGCCCCGGGCGTGGTCGTGAGCTACACCACCGACCCGGAAATCCAGAGCGGTCGCGCCTTTCTCAAGGTCGGTCTGCAGACCGCCTCGGGCGTGCCGCTGCAATGCGACGAGGGCCCGGATTTCATGACCTTCCGCATCGGTCTGTTCGGCCTGGACAAATGGCATGACGCGGATCGCTCCGTGGCGCATCTGTCCAAGGCGCTGGACGATATCGGCATCGCCGGCTGAGTCCAAATGCGGCCTGCGGCATGGGGCCGTGACATTTTTTTCGACCCGACTTCGTACTAAAGTCGGGTTTTGTTCATTCAGCGCATCCGATATGAAAAAAGCAATCTCCGTGATCGGGCTTGTATGGGCCATCGGTGCTGGCGCAGTGGTTCATGCTGCGCCGGTCACGACCGCCAGCGGTCTGATCTATGAAAGCCTGGTGGAAGGCACGGGCCCCAGCCCCAAGGCGACGGACACCGTCAAGGTGCATTACCGCGGCTACTTCCCGGATACCGGCAAGGAGTTTGACAGCTCCTATGCACGCAAGCAGCCCATCGAGTTTCCGCTCAATGGCGTGATCCCTTGCTGGACCGAGGGCGTGCAGAAGATGAAGGTCGGCGGCAAGGCCAGATTCACCTGCCCGCCAGCCATTGCCTACGGCACACGCGGCGCGGGCCGTGCCGTACCGCCCAATGCCACGCTCAACTTCGATGTGGAGCTGCTGGGCATCCAGGGGCGCTGATCAAGGCCTTGCAATCTGCAGCCGCCTGGCCAGGCGCTGCAGATTGGCGCGATCGAGCTGCAGCTCGCGCGCTGCGGCAGCCCAGCTGCCCCGGTGGCGGGCCAGGCTGGCGCTGACCAGCTGGCGCTCATAGGCGCTGACAGCGGCTCGCAGGCCACCCTCAGGTGCTGCAGCCGGCGTGGCCGCGTCCATGGACCCGGCAGCTTGTGTGGTGAGCGGCGTTTCGGTTCGCTCCCCGAGATCGGCCAGTCCCAGCGTCACGATGCGCAGCCTGGCCCCGCTGCGACCGGAGCTGCCGTCATGGCGGCTCAGGGCCTTGAGCACGGCGCGGCTGATGCAGTGCTCCAGCTCGCGTACATTGCCGCTCCAGCTGCGATGGAGCAAGGCCGCCTGTGCGGCCGCATCCATGCGCAGGCCACCGAGCCTGAGCCTGGAGCGATTCTCCTCGAGAAAATAGCCCGCCAGCTGCAGAACGTCGCTGTCGCGCTCGCGCAGCGGCGGCACATGGAGCGGATAGACGTTGAGGCGGTGATAGAAGTCTGCACGCATGCGGCCGGCGTCGACTTCTGCGGCCAGATCGCGGTTGGTGGCGGCGATCACGCGCACATCCACATGGTGCTCCCGGTCGGAGCCGAGGCGTTGCAGCTGACCGCTTTGCAGCACGCGCAGCAGCTTGGCCTGCACAGGCAGCGAGAGCTCGCCGACCTCGTCGAGGAACAGCGTTCCCTGATGTGCCTGCTCGAACTTGCCGCTGCGCTCGCTCAGCGCTCCGGTGAAGGCCCCGCGCACATGGCCGAACAGCTCGCTCTCGACCAGATTGTCGGGCAGGGCTGCGCAGTTGATGCTGATCATGGGCTTGTTGGCGCGGTCTGACTGCGCATGCACGGCCTGGGCCACCAGCTCCTTGCCGGTGCCGGTTTCGCCGGTGATGAGTACGCACAGATCGCTGGCGGCGACCAGGGCAATGTCTTTTTGCAGCTGGCGCATGACGGGGCTTGCGCCCTGCAGTCCGCGCTCCGGCGGCGCGGCTGGACTGGCCGAGCCGGTGGCGCCGCGCGCGAGTTGCGACAGCTGCTGCACGCGCTCGGCCGTGGCCACGGTGGCCGCAGCCAGGTTGCTGAAGGCCTGGAGCATGGCCAGCGCCGCAGGGTCGGCAAAGCGGCCCGGCTCCATTGCGTCCAGCGTCAGCAGGCCCCAGGGCAGGCCGCCCAGCTGCAGCACGCAGCCCATGCAATCATGCACGTGCAGCTCGCTGATGGCATGGCCCTTGTGCGCTACCAGCCCGTCATAGGGGTCGGGCAGGGGGCTGTCGGGCTCGAAGCGCATGGCCTGGCCGGCCGCCAGCAACTGGGCAAAGCGCGGATGCTCGGCCAGGCGAAAGCGTCGGCCCAGCGTGTCCGGCATCAGGCCGTCGATCGCCATGGGGCGCAGCCATTCGCCTTCCAGTTTCAGCAGGGCGACGGCATCGGCGGGCAGCAGATTGCGCAGCGCAGCCAGCAGGCGGCGCAGGCGTTCGCGCTCGGGCAGGTCCTGGGCCAGATCGGCGATCAGCGGGCTGACAGCATTGAGAATGTGGGATGTTGTCATAACGACAGCGTTCGGTGTCAATAAGACATTGATTGAGCAATGTCATATTGACGCATATTCCTGCAAGCCATTGTTTTGCAGTGGTATTGAGGCTGGCATGCTGCTTGCACTCACTGGTACAAGCCTTGCAGCTGGCAAGGCAGCAACCAGGAGATTTGCATGCTTACCGAACGTCAACGCGAGATCGTCAAGGCCACCGTGCCGCTACTGGAAACCGGCGGCGAGGCGCTGATCACGCATTTCTACCAGACCATGCTGGGCGAATACCCCGAGGTGCGTCCGCTGTTCAACCAGGCGCACCAGCAAAGCGGTGCCCAGCCGCGCGCCCTGGCGCACAGCGTGCTGATGTATGCCAAGAACATCGACCGCCTGGAAAACCTGGGCAATCTGCCCGCGCAAATCATCAACAAGCATGTGGCGCTGCAGGTGCAGGCCGAGCATTACCCCATCGTGGGTGCCTGCCTGCTGCGCGCCATTCGCGAAGTGCTGGGCGCCGAGATTGCCACGGACGAGGTTATCGCCGCCTGGGCGGCGGCCTATCAGCAACTGGCCGATATCCTGATGGCGGCAGAACGCAGCGCCTACGATCAGACGGCTGCCGCCGAAGGCGGCTGGCGCGGTGCGCGTGCCTTCAAGCTGGTGCGCAAAGAGGCCGAAAGCGCTGAGATTACGTCCTTCTATCTGGAGCCTGCGGACGGCGGCGCGGTGATTGCCCACCAGCCCGGCCAGTACATCGGCCTGCGCCTGGTGGTCGACGGCCTGGAGCAGCGCCGCAACTATTCGCTGTCGGCACCTGCGAACGGCAGGAGCTATCGCATCAGCGTCAAGCGCGAGGCCGGCGGCAAGGTCTCCAACCATCTGCACGACCAGCTGCACTTGGGCGATACGCTGGAGCTGTTTCCGCCGGCCGGCCATTTCACCTTGCAGGCCGGTGCCAGGCCCCTGGTGCTGATCAGCGGCGGTGTGGGTATCACGCCCACGCTGCCCATGCTGCAGGCGGCGCTGCCCACGGGTCGCGAGATCACCTTCATCCACTGCGCGCGTGATCGCGGCGTGCATGCCTTTCGCGAGAAGATCGATGCTCTGGCCAGTCGCCACGAGCAGCTCACGCGCCGCTATTGCTACGACCAGGCGGACGCAGGCGACGAAGTCGACGCCCAGGGCCTGCTGAACACCGACCGACTGGCCCAGTGGCTGCCCGCCTCGCGCGATGCCGATGTCTACTTCCTGGGCCCGCGCGGCTTCATGCACAGCGTCAGGCAATCGCTGCGCGAGCTGGGCGTGCCCGACGCCCAGGTGCACTACGAGTTCTTTGGCCCGGCCGAAGCCCTGGCCTGAGTTATCGCACCCCCCTGAGCGGTTTTGCCTAGGCGGCCCCACCGCTTCCCCCTCTCTCTACGCGCTGCGCGCTAGGGGAGGGGGACGACACCGTCACTGCGGGGCGGCCCTTGCTCGGTGTCCCTCGTTTTGGGCGCGCCGGTTTTGAGCGCTGTGATCTGCAAACCAATGGCTGCTCATAAAAAAAGAGCTACTAGCGCATTTTATTACTAGGTTTCAGTGCTTAAAGCATTTGAAATCCATGTAAATAAAGCGCAAGCAGCTCTCTTTATTGAGGCGGCGATTGGGCTCATTGCTCTTTGAACTGGGCGAACGCCCAGTGAGAGACATCGAGCAAAGGCCTGGTGGGCGGGGCCGCCCCGGCGCGCAAGCGCCTCGGGGTCAACGGTAATACGCTTCGACCGTGCCCTTGAGCTTGATCAGCAGGGGCTTGCCCTTGCGGTCCAGGGTCTTGCCGGCGGGCACCTTGACCCAGCCTTCGCTGACGCAGTATTCCTCGACGTCAAAGCGATCCTTGCCGTTGAAACGGATGCCGATGTCGTGCTCGAACACGGCGGCCACATGGTGGGGGCTGCGAGGGTCAACGGACAGATGGTCTGGCAGTTCGGGGCGGGTGGCTTCGGTCATGATTTCTCGAGAGTCAGGGAATACAGGAGCGCTATTTTCGGTGCAATTGCAAAAGCCTGCCGCCGGTTGCCGCAATGGCGCAGCGAAGGCCATGCGTGTCCATCGGGGCCGCAGGCATAGGCGAGCCGGTCCGACTCGCCTATGCTGGCGCCATGCTTACCGAAGAACAACGCCTGACCCTGCAGCGCGCCAAGCGGCTGCCGCTGATTTTGCTGCTGCTGGTGACGGCCGGCTTCATCGCCACCGCGCTGGCCGGCGCACGCTGGGGGATCGAGGGCCGGGCCGTTCCGCTGTGGCTGGTGTGTCTGCGGGCCATCTGCGAGGCCGCCATGGTAGGGGCGCTGGCCGACTGGTTTGCGGTCTCGGCGCTGTTCCGCCATATTCCTCTGCCTCTGGTGGGGCGGCACACGGCCATCATCCCGCGCAACAAGGATCGCATCGGGCGCAACCTGGCCACTTTCGTGCGCGACAAGTTCCTCGATGCGCCTTCGCTGGTGGCGCTGATCGAGCGCCACAACCCTGCCCAGGCGCTGGCCGACTGGCTGACGGCCCCCGCCAACAGCCAGCTGCTGGGCAGGCAGGTGGCGCGGCTGGCGCTGGCTGCGCTGGAGATGGTGCAGGACAAGCAGGTCGAGAAGTTTCTGACCCAGTCGCTCAAGGCCGTGATGCAGCATGTGGATCTGTCGCGCGCTGCCGCATCGCTGCTGTCGGGGCTGACGGCGGGCGGGCGTCACCAGGAGGTGCTCGACGATGTGCTGGCGCGCATCAGCCGCGTGCTGCGCCAGGAGCAGACCCATGTGCTGATGGCCCAGACCATCGTGCTTTGGCTCAAGCGCGAGCACCCGATCAAGGAGAAAATGCTGCCCACGGACTGGCTCAGCGACAAGGGCGCCAGCGTGATTGCCAGTGCCCTCGACAGTCTGCTGCAGGACGTGGCCCGGAACCCCGGCCACCGTCTGCGCCAGGCCTTTGACAGCTCCGTGCAGCGCCTGATCGACGGTCTGCAGCATGACCCTGCCTATGCCGAACGGGTGGAGACACTGCGCAACTACCTGCTGCATGACGAGAAGCTGGCGCTCTATCTGCGCGAGCTGTGGGCGGGCTGGCGCGCCAGGCTGGAGCACGACCTGGCCGACGAGAACTCGGCCATGGCCCGCCGCGCCGCCGTGATGGGGCGCTGGCTGGGCCAGGCGCTGGCGCATGACGAGGCGCTGCGCAGCTCCATGAACGAGCGCCTCAAGCGCTGGGCGACTGCGCTGGCACCCGATGTCTCGCAATTCATCGCCCGCCATATAGCCGACACGGTGCAGCGCTGGGATGCCGGGCAACTGGCCACGCTGATCGAGGCGCATATCGGCAAGGATCTGCAGTACATACGCATCAACGGCACGCTGGTGGGCGGTGCCATCGGCTTGCTGCTGTTTCTGATCTCGCATGCCGCGGCCTTGTGGCGCAGCCTGCTGGCCTGGCTGGGATAGCGCGCAGGCCTGGTCAACTGCGGGATGCAGTTCCACGCGACCGCGGTTCTTCGAGAAACGTGGTCTTGGCGTGCTTGTGATGGTCCCTCTGGAGCGGACGCTGTTCGCAACGGGAAGGCCTTGGCGCAATCCTGGGCTCAGCCAGGCACGCCCATCGAAGGACCCTATGCCGCAGAGCCCTGTGCATCAGCGCATCGAAAACCCTTGTTTCATGCGTTGCCAGCGATCAAGAACCATCAGGCATCGGGTGCGGAAGGCTCGGGCGGCAGCAGTTGCCGGCCGATCAGCTGCCAGGCTTTGGCGGCATCGGCCTGGCCGGCAAACAGATGACAGCTGGCCGCGGTCATGGCGATGCGGCCGTTGTCGGGCTCCAGGTCGAAGGCCAGCTCGCATTGGGCTGCGGCGTTGGCCCACATCAGCAATGCGTTGCGGTTTTCTTCCTTCTGCAAGGCATGGGCCTCGGCCATCCAGGCCTGTGCCAGACGAAAGGCGGCTTCCGGCTCGTTCATGTCGGCCTTGTGCGCCCGATAGAACTCCTTGCCGGCGGCCTGCCAGAAGGCGCGGGCCTGCTCGAAGTCCTGCGTGGCAATCTTCTGGGCCTGCTGCACCAGCGCGTTGCCGGCCTGCAGGTGGGCCTGATAGGTGGATGCGTCTTGATCTTGGGACATGGCTCATATTGTCTTCATTGCCGCCAATGGCGGAGCGCGCCCGCGCGCATCTCCCCTGGACGAGCCCGGGGCATTGCCGCCGCCCGCCAGCGGTGCGTCGCTAGTAGCGAAAGTCCAGCTGATGCGGAGTCTTGCCGATCTCTGCCGCCTGGGTCTGGCTTGCGCCCTCCCTGGTGGTGACCGTTATCCGGTAGCTGCCGGCGGGCAGCTGGATCAGGCAGATTGGCCCGTTGGCCGTGAAGCGGCTGATGCCCTCGCCGGAGCCGACCTCGACCGCCACATTGGCCAGATAGGCGCCGTCCCTTTGCGCAAACAGCAGCGACAGCGGGTAGTCCTTCATCGCGGCACGCATGGCCGTGGACTCGTCTTCGCCGATGCCGCCGCAGCGGTAGTGCAAAGCGCCGGCCTGCTGCATCTCGGGCATCCGGGTCTGGGCCAGAGCGCTCAGGGCCAGGCCGGCGCTGGCAGCCACGGCCAGGCAGGCGGGCTTGCTCAAGCAGTGCATGGTGTTTCCCCTCAGCGATACACGGGCGGTCCATCTTGCGGCCTGAACGCGCCGCTTCCTGTCATCCTCGCACGACGCGGCTTGTGGGCATCCCCGTCATTTACGCCTGGTGGCCTCCGCTGGCAGGTGCCTGGGCGGATGGATCCGTCGGCAGGCTCAGGCCGATGGTGGTGACAGGCTGCTCGGAGCGCGCAAACGCCTGTCCGCCGTGCATGCGTGCAATGGCGGCCACGATGGCCAGGCCCAGGCCATGGTTGCGATCGGCCTGACTGCGCGCCGCGTCCGAGCGGTAGAAGCGGTCAAACAGCCGGGGCAGGTGCTCGGGCGCTATGGCCAGGCCCAGGTTCTGCACCGCCAGCGTGACCTGTCCGGCCTGCGGTGTGCTGATCTGTATCTCGATGCAGCTGCCCGGCGTGGCGTAGCGCGTGGCATTGCCCAGCAGATTGGACAGAGCGCGGCGCAGCAATCGCGCATCGACCTGGGCCCGGGCATCGCCCTGCACCTTCACCTGCAGATCGGCCTCCTGCAGCGCCGCTTCGTGGTACTCGACCACTTCGGCGGCCAGGCTGGCCAGGCTGGCCACCTGAATGCGGTGCGCGCTTTCGCCGCGATCGGCATGGGAGAGAAAAAGCATGTCCGCCACGATGCCGGCCATGCGCTGCAGGTCTTCCAGGTTGGAAGCCAGGATGTCGCGCAGCTCGCGGGCTTCTCGGGGTTTGCGCAGGGCCAGCTCGCAGCTGCTGATGAGCGTGGTCAGCGGGGTGTTGAGTTCATGGGCCACATCGGCGTTGAAGGCCTCCATCTGGCGGTAGGCCACGGCCAGACGTTCGAGCAGCGCGTTGAACTGGGCGATCAGCGGACGCAGTTCCTGGGGCTGGTTGCTGTCGTCCAGCCGCGTCTGCCAGTCGCGGCTCAGGTCCTTGGCACCCAGCTGTCGCGTCTGCTCCACCAGGGAATGCAGGGGCGCCAGCCCGCGTCGCACCAGCCAGGCGCTGAACAGCGACACCAGCAGCGCACCGCTGACGGCCGCCAGGCCCAGAATCCAGGCCAGCTGGCGCAGCAGGGCATCGTCGGGGCGGCGGTCCAGCACCAGCAGCACCTGTACGAGCTGCCGCTCTGAGGGATCTGCCTGCGTCGGCAGTTCGACGCCGAAGTTGCGCCGCGCGCTGTGCACATCGTCAAGCGGCTGGTTCAGCTTCTCGAACAGCAGCGTGCCGTCGGCATGGCTGACGCGGATCGACATGTCCTCGTGGCCCGTGAGAAAGTCGGACAGCATGTGCTGCATGTTCGAAGCGGAGCGGTTGGCGCGTGCCTGCTGCAGCAGATGCGTGACCGTGACCTGCTTTTGCTCCAGGCTTTCCTGCTGGCGCTGTGCCAGGGCCAGCCAGCTGCCCCAGTACACGGCCACGCAGACCAGGCCCAGGCCCAGCATGGTCTGCAGGGCCAGCGAGCGCGACAGCCGTCGGCTCAGGTTCGGGGTGCGGGAATCAGCGGTCATGGAGGCAGCGATGCGGCGCGATGGATGGTTTGCTGCGGAGGAAGCCGAGAGTGCTGGCAGTGCCATTCTGAATGTCCACGGCTGCCCGAAGGAGGCATGGCGGGACCGCCGTTTTCCTGGCAAGCTGCAGCAGGCGTTTGGAGAACGGGGCGGTGCAACGAAGTGCGTTGCGGCGGATTTCGAGGCCATCGCCAGGGCGGATGGCCTTGCAGATGCCGATGCGCAGGAGCGTATCGCCCAGTGCGAGAGGCAGGCTCCGGGGCTCAGACATCGGGGCGTAGCTCCAGCACATAGCCCATGCCGCGCACCGTGTGCAGCAGAGGCAGCTGGAAGGGCGCGTCCAGCTTGAGGCGCAGGCGGCGCACGGCGACCTCGACGACGTTGGTTTCGCTGTCGAAGTTCATGTCCCAGACCTGGGATGCCAGTTCGGTACGAGAGAGCACTTCGCCCTGGCGCCGCAGCAGCAGACTCAGCAGATTGAATTCCTTGGCCGTCAGGTCCAGCCGCTGGCCCGCGCGCGTGGCGCGGTGGCGCAGCAGATCCAGCTCCAGGTCGGCCATGCGCAGCACCGTGGCTTCAAGCGTGACCTGTGCCTGCAGTCCGCGGCGCAGCAGCGCATGAATGCGAGCCACCAGTTCCGAGAAGGCAAAAGGCTTGACCAGATAGTCGTCGGCACCTGCCTGCAGGCCTTTGACGCGGTCCTCCACCTGGGCGCGGGCCGTGAGCATGAGCACCGGTGTCTGGCTCGACTGGCGCAGGGCGGCCAGCACGGCCAGGCCGTCGATGCCGGGCAGCATGCCGTCCAGGATGATGAGGTCGTAGGGCTGCTCGGTGGCCAGATGCAGGCCGTCGATGCCGTTGTGCGCGGCATCGACCACGAAGCCTTCCTCGCCCAGGCCTTTTTTCAGGTACTCGGCGAGCTTGGTTTCGTCCTCGATGACTAGAAGCTTCATGGGACGGATTGTCGAGCAAGTCGGCCTCTGGCGAAGATGACAAATTTGTCATTTTGAGGTCAGAACCCTGTGGGTGTCGGCACGCTAGATTTGCCCGGTCTGTACAGAGAGGGCCGCCCACTCAGGGGCCGGCATGCAGGCGGAGCATCACCATGACATTCATTACCAAGGCGGCCGCTGCGTTGCTGGGCAGCGGCCTGGGCCTTTTCGTGCCCGGTGCCTGGGCCCAGCAGCCTGCAGCGGCAAGCGCCGCTGCGGCCGCGCCCATCAGCCTGCAGGGCGCGCTGGCACTGGCCATGGCGCACAACCCTGGTCTGCGGGCGGCGGCGCAGGCCCTGGCGGCCAGTGAAGGGGCGCTGATCCAGAGCCGCGCCCGCCCCAATCCCGAGCTGGCCTATTCGCAGGAGGACACGCGTCGCGAAACCCGGTCCATGACGCTGCAGTGGAACCAGTCCATCGAGATCGGCGGCAAGCGCGAGGCGCGCATGAAGGCGGCCGAGCATGGCCGCGAGCTGGCCCGGGCCGAGTGGGAGGCCGCCCAGGCCGGCCTGCGTGCCGATGTGCGCACGGCGTTTGCCAATGTGCTGGCCGGCCAGCAACGCGTGCAATTGCACCAGAAGACGCTGGAGATCGCCAGCAGTGCCCGCGATGCGGCGGCCAAGCGTGTACAGGCGGGCAAGGTGGCGCCGCTCGAGGAAACCAAGGCCCGCGTGGCCGAGAGCAGTGCCGAACTGGCGCTGGCCCAGGCGCGCTCCGGTCTGCGTGTGGCGCGTCAGCAACTGGCAGCGCTGTGGGGAGCGCAGCCTTCAGCGTTCGGTGCAGCGGTGGGGGATCTGGCGCAGCTTCCGGTGCTGCCCGCTGAAGCCCTGATGCTGGAGAGACTGGAGCAGTCGCCTCAGATGCTGCGCGGGCAGCAGGCCGTGTTCCAGGCCAGGTCTATCGCCGAACTGGAGCGCGCCAAGCGCCTGCCCGACCCCAGCGTGAGCCTGGGCATGAAGCGTGCCCAGGAAGTGGGCCGCAATCAGCTGGTGGTGGGGCTCTCGGTGCCGCTGCCGATTCTGGATAGCAACCGCGGCAATCAGCTGCAGGCGCTGCGCCTGGCCGACAAGGCCGAGGACGAGCTGCTGGCCACACGCCAGCAGATGCAGGCCTTGCTGCAGCAGCAGCGCGAGCAGCTGCAGACCAGTCGGGCCCAGGCCGAGCAGCTCGCGCAGCAGGTGCTGCCGGCGGCCGAATCGGCCTATGAAGTCGCAGCCAAGGGCTTTGCCCTGGGCAAGTTCAGTTATCTGGACGTGCTGGATGCCCAGCGTACGCTGGCCGAGGCACGCAGCCTCTATCTGGAGCAGCTGGTGGCCACCCATCAGGCGGCCGCCGACATCACCCGCCAGCTGGGCGATGTGCCCGGCCTTGAGTAAGAGCACGCATCATGAATTCCACCTCCCCAAAGCCCCGCCGCACGGCGATTGCGATTGCCATCATTCTGGCGCTGGGCGCGGCAGCTGCCGTGGCCATTGTCTACGGCACCCGGCCGGCAGCCCTAGCCGTGGAAGGCCAAGGCCATGAACACGGCGCTGCAGAACAAGGCCATTCCCATGAAGAAAAGGAGCATGACCATGGCAGCGAAGCCGGGCATGCCGGGCAGAGCCCGGACAAGGGCAAAGCCGCTGCCGAGGCCGGCCATGCCGATGAGGAGGAAGGCCTGCTCAAGCTCGATGCCGAACGCGCCAGTGCGGCGGGCGTGACATTGGCCGAGGCCGGCCCGGCATCGATCGCCGGCACGCTGCAGCTGCCCGGCGAAATCCGTTTCAACGAGGACCGGACGGCCCATGTGGTGCCGCGGGTGGCTGGCGTGGCGGAGAGCGTGGCGGCCAATCTGGGGCAGGTGGTGAAGAAGGGACAGTTGCTGGCCACGCTGACCAGCCCGGCAGTCTCCGAGCAGCGCAGCGAGCTGATGGCGGCGCAAAAGCGCCTGTCGCTGGCGCGCACCACCTATGAGCGCGAAAAGCAGCTGTGGCAGGAAAAGATCTCGGCCGAGCAGGACTATCTGCAGGCCCAGCAGGCATTGCGCGAGGCCGAGATCGCGGCTGCCAATGCGCAGCAGAAGCTGGCCGCGATCGGTGCTGGCTCAGGCTCTGCCGGCGCTCTGAACCGCTTCGAGCTGCGCGCGCCCTTCGATGGCGTGGTGGTGGAAAAGCACCTCGCCGTGGGTGAAGCCGTGCAGGACAGCACGGCCGTGTTCACCGTCTCCGACCTGCGCTCGGTATGGGCCGAAATGAAGGTGGCGGCCGGCGATCTGCCCTTTGTGCGCGTGGGCGAAAAGGCCGTGGTGCAGGCGACAGCCTTCGAATCCCGGGCCACGGGAGTCGTGGCCTATGTCGGCGCGCTGATCGGGCAGGAAACCCGTACGGCGCCCGCGCGCATCACGCTGGACAACCCGGACGGCATTTGGCGCCCGGGCCTGTTTGTGAATGTGCAGCTGACGGCGGCAGGCCAGAAGGCGGCGGTGGCGGTGGCCAATGCGGCCATCCGGAAGATCGACGGCGACCAGCCCGTGGTGTTCGTGCCGGTGGACGGCGGCTTCAAGGCGCAGGCCGTGAAGCTGGGCCAGACCGACGGCCGGAACACCGAGGTGCTCCAGGGACTGAGCCCCGGCCAGCGCTATGTGAAGGATGGCAGCTTCGTGCTGAAGTCCGAGCTGGGCAAGGCATCGGCCGAGCATGTGCATTGAATGGAAGCCTCTGCGGCGCGCCCTCCACCAGGGGACGATCCCCTGGCCCCGCCGCAAGGCGGCCCTTGCTCGGTGTCCCTCTGTCAGCTCGCAAATGAGCGCGGACCCTGAATCCTGTTTTGGAGTTTGAATGTTTGAGCGCATCATCCGCTTTGCCATTGCCCAGCGCTGGCTGGTCATGCTGGCCACGCTGGCCCTGGTGGGCCTGGGTATCTACAACTACCAGCGCCTGCCCATCGATGCCGTGCCCGACATCACCAATGTGCAGGTGCAGATCAATACGTCGGCACCCGGATATTCACCGCTGGAAACCGAGCAGCGCGTCACCTTTCCCATCGAGACCGTGATGGCCGGCCTGCCGGGGCTGGACCAGACGCGTTCGCTCTCGCGCTACGGCCTGTCCCAGGTGACTGTGGTGTTCAAGGACGGCACGGATATCTACTTCGCGCGGCAGTTGGTCAACGAGCGCATGCAGCAGGCACGCGATGCGCTGCCTGCGGGCGTAGCGCCTGCACTGGGGCCTATTTCCACGGGTCTGGGCGAGATCTACCTGTGGACCGTGGAGGCGGAGGACGGTGCCACCAAGCCCGACGGAACGCCCTATACGCCCATGGATCTGCGCGAGATCCAGGACTGGGTCATCAAGCCCCAGCTGCGCAATGTGGCGGGCGTGACCGAGATCAACTCCATTGGCGGCTTCGCCAAGGAATACCTGGTGGCACCGCAGCCGCAGAAACTCGCGGCCTACGGCTTCACGCTGGCCGATATCGTGGCCGCGCTGGAGCGCAACAACGCCAATGTGGGCGCCGGCTATATCGAGCGCCAGGGCGAGCAGTATCTGATCCGCGCCCCGGGGCAGGTGGGCGGCATTGCCGATATTCGAGAAGTCATCGTGGGCTCGGCGCAAGGCCAGCCCATCCGCGTGCGCGATCTGGCCGACGTGGGCCTGGGCCGCGAGCTGCGCACCGGTGCGGCCACGGACAACGGCCGCGAAGTGGTGCTGGGGACGGTGTTCATGCTGATTGGCGAGAACAGCCGTGCCGTGGCCCAGGCCGTGCACGAGCGCATGCAGGCGATCAATAAAAGCCTGCCGCCCGGCGTGAAGGCCGTGACGGTCTACGACCGCACGAATCTGGTGGACAAGGCCATTGCCACGGTCAAGAAGAACCTGATCGAAGGCGCGGCCCTGGTCGTGGCGATCCTGTTTCTGTTCCTGGGCAATCTGCGCGCCGCGCTGATCACGGCGCTGATCATTCCGCTGTCCATGCTGTTCACCTTCACGGGCATGGTGCAGATGCGCGTCAGCGCCAATCTGATGAGCCTGGGAGCTCTGGACTTCGGCATCATCATTGACGGTGCGGTGGTGATCGTGGAGAACTGCGTGCGCCGTCTGGCCCATGCGCAGGCCGCAGCAGGCCGATCGTTGACCCGCAGCGAACGTTTCGAGGAAGTGTTTGCGGCAGCCAGGGAGGCCCGACGTCCCTTGCTGTTCGGACAGCTCATCATCATGGTGGTCTATCTGCCCATTTTTGCGCTCACCGGCGTGGAAGGAAAGATGTTCCATCCCATGGCGCTGACGGTGGTGATTGCGCTGCTGGGTGCCATGCTGCTGTCCATCACCTTCATCCCCGCCGCAATTGCGTTGTTCATGGGCGACAAGGTGGCCGAGAAGGAAAACCGTCTCATGGCCTGGGCGCGCCGTGTCTATGCTCCGGTGCTGGACAAGGTCATGCATGCGCCAGCCGTGGTGCTGACGGCGGCAGGGGTCATCGTCGCACTGAGCCTGCTGCTGGCCACCCGCATGGGCAGCGAGTTTGCGCCCAATCTCAACGAGGGCGACTTTGCGATCCAGGCGCTGCGCATACCGGGCACCAGCCTCACGCAGTCGGTGCAGATGCAGATGCAGCTCGAGAGCGAGCTCAAGAAGCAGTTCCCAGAAATCGAGCGCGTGTTTGCGCGTACCGGCACGGCCGAGATCGCATCGGACCCGATGCCGCCCAATATCTCGGACGGCTACATCATGCTCAAGCCGCGCGATCAGTGGCCCGATCCGGCGCGTTCGCGCGACGATCTGCTGAGCGCCGTGCAGGAGGCCGTGGAAGGGATCCCAGGCAGCAACTACGAGTTCTCGCAGCCGATCCAGCTGCGCTTCAACGAGCTGATTTCCGGCGTGCGCAGCGATGTGGCCGTCAAGATCTTCGGTGACGACATGGCCCAGCTGGAGAAGTCTGCGCAGGCCGTGGCCGCCATGCTGCAGAAGATCCCCGGTGCCTCCGAGGTCAAGGTCGAGCAGACCACGGGCCTGCCCATGCTCACGGTGCAGATCGATCGCGAGAAAGCTTCGCGCTACGGCCTCAATATGGGCGATGTGCAGGATGCCATCAGCACGGCTTTTGGTGGACGCGAGGCCGGCACGGTATTCGAGGGCGACAGACGTTTCGCCATCCAGGTGCGCCTGCCCGAGGCCATGCGCAGCGATGTGGACGGCATAGGTCGCCTGCCGATCGCGCTGCCGCGCGGCGGAGACGGACGTCTGGGCTTTGTGCCTCTGTCCTCCGTGGCGACCGTGGAGCTGGCGCCGGGGCCCAACCAGGTCAGCCGAGAGGACGGCAAGCGCCGCATTGTGGTCAGCGCCAATGTGCGCGGGCGCGATATCGGCTCCTTCGTGGCCCAGGCCCAGCAGGAGCTTGAAGGTATTGCACTGCCGGCCGGCTACTGGAGCCGCTGGGGCGGTACCTTCGAGAACCTGGAGTCCGCCCGCAAGCGCCTGATGATCGTGGTGCCCGTGGCACTGGCGCTGGTGTTCACCCTGCTGTTTGCCATGTTCGGCAATGTGCGCGACGGCCTCATCGTCTTCACCGGCATTCCGTTTGCGTTGACGGGCGGGATTGCAGCGCTGTGGCTGCGCGGCATTCCGCTGTCCATCTCGGCGGCCATCGGCTTCATCGCGCTATGCGGCGTGGCCGTGCTCAACGGCCTGGTCATGATCTCCTATATCCGCAGCCTTCGCGAGCAGGGCATGGATCTGGAACAGGCCGTGACCGAAGGGGCACTCACGCGCCTGCGTCCCGTGCTGATGACGGCCCTGGTGGCATCGCTGGGCTTTGTGCCCATGGCGATTGCCACCGGCACCGGAGCCGAGGTGCAGCGCCCCCTGGCCACGGTGGTGATCGGCGGCATTCTCTCGTCCACGGTACTGACCCTGCTGGTGCTGCCGCTGCTGTATCGGCTGGGATACGGAAAGCGGCAATAGCCGCGCAAGCGCCAGCGTTCTGACTGGCGTTGCGATGTTTCTTGCAAAGGGCCGACGTGGGTGCGTCGGCCCTTTTTGCATGGCGCTTCGCGCTGAAGAGGGCTCGCGAGCTTCGAACGCAGCAGCGATGCGAGCAAACGGACTCAAACATGGACGTCATCGGGATGACATGAGCTTTTCCTAGATTCTTGCCGGTCGAAACCTGTCGACATCAAAGCGAAAGACTCCATGCAAAACAAGCGTTTGATCAAGGCGTTGGCGCTCGCCTGCCTGACGGCCGCCACGCTGGCCGCCTGTGGTGGCAGCGATGACAGCCCGCCTGCTCCCACGAACCCGACCAATCCCACGACCCCCACGAACCCCACCGAGCCGGCCAAGCCGGAGATGCGCTGTGCTCCCTGAGCGCGGTGACAAACAAGGCTTCACCATGATTTCGCGACGCAATCTTCTGCAGGCCGGCAAGAACGCTGCCTTTTCCGCTGCCGCACTGGCCGCCTTTCCTCCCAGCATCCGCCGTGCGCTGGCCATTCCCGCCAACAATGTCACGGGCACGGTCATGGACGTGCAGCATGTGGTGATCCTGATGCAGGAAAACCGCTCCTTCGATCAGTACTTCGGCACGCTCAAGGGCGTGCGCGGCTTTGGCGACCGCATGACCATTCCCGTTCCCAACGGCCGCAAGGTCTGGCAGCAGGAGCGAGCCAACGGCACGGTGATCACCCCCTATCACCTGGACGGTACGGCCAACAATGCGCAGCGCGTTTCCGGCACCCCCCATTCCTGGCTGGACAGTCAGCAGGCCTGGGACAACGGCCGCATGTCGCGCTGGCCCGTGGCCAAGACGGACACCTCCATGGGCTATTTCAAGGAGCAGGAGCTGCCCTATCAGTTCGCGCTGGCCAATGCCTTCACGATCTGCGATGCCTACCACTGCGCCATGCACACCGGCACCGATGCCAACCGGTCCTTCCACATGACGGGCACCAACGGGGCCATGCCCCAGAACGTGGCTTTCGTGAATAACGAGTGGGATGCCATCAATGGCGTGACCAGCGATGCCACCACCGGCTATACATGGAAGACCTATGCGGAGCGGCTGCAGGAGGCCGGAGTGAGCTGGATCAGCTATCAGAACATGCCTGACGAGTGGGGCGACAACATGCTGGGCGCGTTCCAGAGCTTTCGTCGCGCCAATCTGGCTTCGGGCTTTCCTGTCTCCAGTGGCGGCGCGCCCAATGCACCGTATACCAACACCGGCCAGGCTTTGCCCTACCATGCCTATGACGCGGCCAGCGACGACGCTGCCAACCCGCTGTACAAAGGCGTGGCCAACACCTTGCCCGGCAATCAGCCCGAGGAGTATCTGGACGCCTTCAAGCGCGATATCCGCGAAGGCAAGCTGCCCCAGGTGTCCTGGGTCAACGCGCCGTCCATCTATTGCGAGCACCCCGGCCCATCCAGCCCGGTGCAGGGCGCCTGGTTTCTGCAGGAAGTGCTGGATGCGCTGACGGCCAATCCCGAGGTCTGGAGCAAGACCGTGCTGCTTGTCAACTTCGATGAGAACGATGGCTACTTCGACCATATGCCTTCGCCCTCGGCACCATCGCAGAACGCCGACAAGAGCTATGCAGGCAAGACCACGCTGCCGGAGGCCGATCTGCAGGCCGAATACTTCACGCATGGCGCACCGGCCGGCAGCCGTAGCCAGCCTGCCCCCGATGGCCGTGTCTACGGCCCCGGGCCGCGCGTTCCGCTGTATGTGATCTCGCCCTGGAGCCGCGGCGGCTGGGTCAACTCGCAGGTGTTCGACCATACGTCGGTGCTGCGCTTCCTGGAGGCCCGCTTTGGCGTGAAGGAGCCCAATATCAGCCCGTTCCGCCGGGCGGTTTGCGGCGATCTGCTGAGCAGCTTCAATTTCAAGACGCCGAACAACGAGACCCTGCCCGTGCTGGCCGGCCGCTCCACGCGCGATGTCGCCGACAAGTTGCGTGCCGATCAGCAAAAGCTGCCCGCCGTGCCTGTGCCTCGCGATATGCAGCTGCCTTTGCAGGCCGCAGGCACACGTCCGTCGCGGGCCTTGCCCTACGAACTGCATACCAGTGCGCGCTGCCAGAGCAACGGCCCGGTGGAGCTGGTGTTTGCCAATACCGGCACGCAGGCAGCCGTCTTTCATGTCTATGACCGTTACAAGCTGGACCGCACGCCTCGCCGCTACATGGTGGAAGCGGGCAAGACGCTGTCCGATACCTGGGATGCCGTGCGCGACAACTTCGGCAAGTACGACCTCTGGGTACTGGGCCCCAACGGATTCCATCGCCACTTCAAGGGCGACCTGAATCACCTGGGCAGTGTGCAGGCATCCCCCGAGGTGCGGGTCTGCTACGACATCGCCAACGGCAATGTCTATGTGGATCTGATGAACAAGGGCGTGCAGGCTGCGGTGTTCACCATCACGCCCATGGCCTACCGCAGCGACGGCCCGTGGACGGTCGAAGTTGGCGCCGCCGCCAGTGCCGAGAGGCACTGGGAGCTGAAGGCCAGCGGCCAGTGGTATGACTTCGCCGTGACCTGCGACAGCGATCCGGCGTACTACCGGCGCTTTGCGGGCCGCGTGGAAACCGGTCAGCACACGGTCAGCGACCCTGCCATGGGAGAGGCATAGCAGCCACGCCTTGGCCGTCCCGTCCGGCATGCTCCATTGGCCCTAATATGGCTGTCTTGTATGACGATGGATGCATGCCATGACTTTTTCCGTGCTGCACGACCTGGTTGAAGATCTGCGCCATGCCCGGCCCACGCTGTGGGCCGGGCGCAGCGATGCAGAACACTCCTCGCAGGTCATAGACGCGGCCCAGGTTCAGCAGGCCGTAGAGCGCTTCGAGCGTTTTGCCCCCTTGCTGGCGCGGCTGTTTCCCGAGCTGGAGGTGTCTGGCGGGCGCATTGAATCGGCGCTGCAGCCCGTGCCGCAGATGCAGCGGTCGCTGCAACTGCCCGAGCAGATGGGCCGACTCTGGCTCAAGGCCGATCACAGCCTGCCGGTGGCCGGCTCCATCAAGGCGCGCGGCGGCGTGCACGAGGTGCTGGAGTATGCGGAACGGATCGCCTTGCAGCATGGCCTGCTGGCCGATGGCGACTATCGGAAGCTTGCCTCCGATGCTGCGCGTGCGGTGTTTGCCCGGTACCAGGTGGCGGTCGGCTCCACGGGCAATCTGGGCCTGTCGATTGGCGTCATGGCATCGGCCCTGGGTTTCAAGGCGGTGGTCCATATGTCTGCCGATGCCAAGGACTGGAAAAAGCAGCGCCTGCGCGCGCGGGGCGTGCAGGTCGTGGAGCATGCCGGCGACTACGCCCAGGCCGTGGCTGCAGGCCGAGCGCTGGCCGACCAGGATCCGCACTGTCACTTTGTGGATGACGAGCATTCGCTCTCGCTGCTGCTCGGCTATGCGGCGGCGGCTCCGTATCTGGCCGCTCAGCTTGCACGGAACAGGCTCGTCGTGGATGAGTCGCACCCCCTGTTTGTCTACCTTCCCTGCGGAGTGGGGGGCGCGCCTGGTGGCGTGGCGCTGGGTCTGCAGCAGGCATTCGGGCCACACGCGCACTGCTTTTTTGCGGAACCCGTGCAGTCGCCGTGCTTCATGGTGGAGATGCTGTCCGGCGCTGCAGCCCTGCCAGGTCTGGGCGCTCATCCTTCGGTCTATGACCTGGGCCTGGACAACCGGACCGAGGCCGACGGCCTGGCCGTGCCGCAAGCGTCGCAGCTGGCGGCAGACGTGGTGCGCGGCTTTCTCGGCGGTGTGTTCACGGTGGAGGACGAAACCCTGTTTCGCCATCTGGCCCTGCTGCAAGGCAGCGAGGGATTGCAGATCGAGCCATCGGCCGCAGCGGGCTTTGGCGGTCCGCACGCCTTGCTGGACAGCGCTGCGGGACAGGATTATCTGAAGCGCCAGAAGCTGCAGGCACATATGGCGAACGCCACGCATATCGTATGGACCACGGGCGGTCTGTTTGTTCCGGACGAAGAGTACGCGCGGTTTCTGGCGCGCGGACGCGATCTGCTGCGCTGAGCGCGGCCTACCTGGCTCCCCTGGGCAGCGGTGCCATGCCAGATTCGCTCATCAGCATCAGCAGGCTGCGGTTGAAGTCCTCGACCACCAGCAGCCGGCCCGCATGGTCGATACCCATGCCCGTGGGGCGGCCGCCGGGGCGCAGGCCGGGCCTGGCATCCCAGTGGCTCAGCCATGGAATCGCCGGTCCCGAGGGCTGGCCCTTGCCGTCGCGTGCAAAGCCCACGAGGCGCTGGCCCTCGGCTCGCTGTCCATGCCATGCCACCAGCAATTGCCCGCCAAATGCACTGCCGATGGGAGTCGCCAGCATTTGCAGCGGAGCCACATGGGCGGGCCAGAGCATGTGCGGGGCTTCAGTCTTGCTGCAGTCGAAGCGTTTTTCATAGCCTTGCGCGCTCTGGCGTGCACCTATGCAATAAGGCCAGCCGTAGTCGGCGCCAGCGCGCAGCAGGTTGAGCTCCTCGGGCGGCTGCCTGGGATCGCGGTAGTCGATATTGTTTTCGCCCTGCCAGATCGTGCCTGCCGCCGGGCCGTCGGGCATCACGGCCAGCGCCATGGAATTGCGCAGGCCGCCGGCAAAGGGCTTGAATTCCCTGACGATCTGAGGGCCGTGCTGCAACACCATGCGCCAGACAGCAGCGCGCGGCATGGCCGTGCCGCGTTCGGGACAGGGCACGGGTTGCTTCTGGTCTTCACCCCGGCAGGCATCGGTGGCCGAGCCCATGTTCACGTAGAGGCTGCCGTCCGGCGCAAACGCCAGTTCCTTGAGCAGGTGGGCGCCGTCGGCCGGCAGGCCGCTGGCCAGCATCTCGGGCTGAGGTGCCTGGCCGAGTGCGGGCACTGCGGTGCGCCATATCTTGTCGGCCTCGCCGATATAGACCTTGCCGTCCGGCCCGCGCACCATGCCCGAAGGGTAGTTGAGCTTGCTCAGCAGCACCCGGGATTCCACCGCCTTGGCCGTGGTGTTGGCATTGGCCACAGTGGCCGCGTCAGGCGGCAGCCTGAGCTCGATCAGCTGGCCCACATGGGGCATCCAGTTGCCCATGTCCAGCACCCAGATGCGGCCCGGTGCAATCTCCAGCACGCGGCGCGGAAAGCGCAGGCCGTGGGCCTCGTCGGCAATCAGCCCCACACAGGTGCCGGCAGGACTGGTGATGGCCAGGCGCGGATAGTTGCCGCATTTGCCGGTGGAGGTGTAGCCGCGCGCTTGTGCGGGCGGGCTCGCAGCCAGCGTCAGCAGTGCCGGGACCAGCAGCATGGCCAGTGTCCTACCGATGGAAGAGATCATCAAACGGCTCCACAAATGCATTCAGCAGCCGTGATCTTGCCATGGCCGGCCCATGGGGCGGTGGCGTGCAGGCCCTGGATACGTTGTCAGAAGCGCGGCAGGTCGGGATGGGCGATCTGGCCGCCGCGCACCAGCATCTTGCCGTACTCGGCGCAGCGGTTGAGCGTGGGGATCACCTTGCCGGGATTGAGCAGGGACTGCGGGTCGAACGCCGACTTGAGCGCGAACATCTGCGCATTCTCGGCGGTGGTGAACTGGGTGCACATGCTGTTGAGCTTTTCCACGCCGACGCCATGCTCGCCCGTCACCGTGCCGCCCATGGCCACGCTGGTTTCCAGAATGTCGGCTCCGAACAGTTCGCAGCGGTGCAGCTCGTCGGGGTTGTTGGCGTCGAACAGGATCAGGGGATGCAGATTGCCGTCTCCGGCGTGAAACACATTCGCGCAGCGCAGCTGGTATTTCTTCTCCATCTCCTGGATCGCCAGCAGGATGTCGGCCAGGCGCTTGCGTGGAATGGTGGAGTCCATGCACATGTAATCGGGGCTGATGCGGCCGCTGGCGGGAAAGGCATTCTTGCGCCCGCTCCAGAAGCGCAGGCGCTCTTCCTCGCTCTCGCTCACGGTGATGGCCGTGGCTCCGGCGTGGCGCAGCACCTCGCTCATGCGGGCGATCTCTTCTTCCACCTCCTCGGGCGTGCCGTCGCTCTCGCACAGCAGGATGGCCTCCGCCGTAAGGTCATAGCCGGCACGCACAAAGTCCTCAACGGCGGCCGTCATGGGCTTGTCCATCATTTCCAGCCCGGCCGGAATGATGCCGGCCGCGATCACCGCGGCCACTGCGTCGCCGGCTTTGCGCACATCGTCGAAGCTGGCCATGATGCAGCGCGCCAGCTGAGGCTTGGGCACGAGCTTGACCGTGACCTCGGTCACCACGGCCAGCATGCCCTCGCTGCCAATCATGATGGCCAGCAGATCCAGTCCGGGGGTGTCGAGTGCATCCGAGCCGAATTCGACAGGCTCGCCTTCGATGCTGAAGCCCTTGACCTTGAGCACGTTGTGCACCGTCAGCCCGTACTTGAGGCAATGCACGCCACCCGAGTTCTCGGCCACATTGCCGCCGATGGTGCAGGCGATCTGGCTGCTGGGGTCGGGCGCATAGTACAGGCCGTACGGGGCAGCGGCTTCGCTGATGGCAAGGTTGCGTACGCCGCATTGCACCAGGGCCGTGCGGCTGTAGGCGTCGACGTCGAGGATTCTGTTGAACTTCGCCAGCGACAGCGTCACGCCCATGGGGTGGGGCATGGCGCCGCCCGAAAGCCCTGTGCCCGCACCGCGCGCGATGACGGGGGCACCGATGGCGTGGCAGGCCTTGAGCACGGCCTGCACCTGTGCATCAGTCTCGGGCAGGCAGACCAGCAGTGGGCGCTGGCGGTAGGCGGTCAGTCCGTCACACTCGTAGGGAGTGGTGTCTTCGCTCTGATAGAGCAGGGCATGCACCGGTACATGGGGGCGCAGTGCCGCCAGCACCTCGGCCTGGCGTCTGGCGCGCTCGGACGGCTCGGGCAGGTGATGCGCTGCGTTGGCCGCCGTGCTGGAGGTGGCGACGAGATCGGTGAATGTGCTGGCGGACGTCATGCCTGCAAATGTAGGGGATGCGCCCGCGCCTTGGTGTGAGCTTTATTGCAAAGCTGCTTGAAATGCTTTGCGATGACAGTCAAGAAGGCTTTTGAAATGAGAGCATCAACCGCTTTTTGGGTAAGCGATTGAGTCGATTTATTCTCTGAAATGGCCGCCTGCGTCGATCATGGTCAACCCGACATAGCTGGAGCCGCTGCGTGGCGGCGTGAAGCGCAGGTGCATGGCGCCATAGCGAACCTCCCCCATGGCGTCGAGTGCAGCAGTCAGGCTCGCACGCTGATTGGAGGGCGTGGCCTTGCGCAGCGCATCGAGCAGGGTGCGAGTGTTGAGAAAGACTTCCAGCCCCAGATAGGAGGCTGGCGGCATGCCTGGCTGGCCAACGAGTTGCTGGTAATCCTTGATGGCCGGGATCGCGCCCTTCCAGGGGCTGGGCACCAGGGTGGTGAAGGCGATGCCGCGCGTATACGACCCCAGCCCTTGCACCACGGCGCGATTGGCCTGAGCGGCCAGGTTGTAGAACGGTGCGGTGACATGGGCCTGCCTGGCCAGGGTGATCAGGCCGATGGTGGCCGGAGCGCCCGCCAGCACGATGACGCCCTGGAGATCGGGCTGGGCGGCCAGCTGTCTGGCCAGCTCCGGGGCGTTGCCGCCGGATGCCTCCACGGCCAGCGTGATGGCGGGTTGGAGATCCTTGGCGGCGAAGGCGGCCAGGGCAATCTGCAGGCTGTCTTTGCCGAAGTCGTCGTCCTGGTGGACGATGGCGACTCGTTTCAGGCCCAGTGTCTGCATCTGCTGCAGCATGGCCGCAATTTCGGCCTGGGTGCTGGCGCGCAGCGGGTAGACGAAACGGCTGGGCTGCTGGCGCATGCTGCCGGCTCCGGCAATCACGCCTACCAGCGCGGTCTGGCCTTGCTGCACTTCGGTCTGCATGGCGGCGCAGCTCGCCGTTCCCCAGCAGTTGAGCAGGGCCACGGCCCCTGCCTGGATCAGCTGGCGTGCATTGCCGGCGGCGCGCTGCGGTTCGTAGCCATCGTCCAGCACCCTGAGCGTCAGCGACTTGCCCCCCAGTCCGCCCTGCCTGTTGAACGCCTCCACCTGGGCCTGCATGATGCTCAGCCCTTCCTTGCCGGCCTCGGCCTGTGCACCGGACAGCGGCAGGCTGGCGCCGATGGTGACGGGGCTGTCCTGCGCATGCAGGGGCAGGGCGGCAATGCCGCCGGCCAGAAGCCAGGCGCAGCGCAATCGGTTTGGCATAGGTGTCCTCCTCCTTGTTGTGCGCTCATGGTGGGCGGCGGAGCGGAGCGGGGAAAGAGGGCAACTGCGGCAGTGTCTGCACGCAGCGACGTTACGCAGTTTTGACTCGCATGCGGGGCGCAGGCTTGACCTGCATCAGTCCCTGGTCTTGCATTGTCAGCGGCTTTCCAGCAGCCACAGCCGCTTGCTGGCGCGGGTCATGGCGACGTAGAGCAGATTGCGCTGCGGGTCGTTCGCATCGGAGGAGAAATGCCTGGCGTGAACGAAGGGCACGGCCACATATTCGTATTCATGGCCTTTGCTGCGCTCCACCGTGAGCAGCTGCAGGCTGGGTTTTTCCTGGCGCTGATGCTGCGCGATGCTCGACTGGACCATGAGGCTGAGGCGGCCCAGGAACTCATCGACGGACAGCCCGGTGCAGATCTGCGACAGCGCTTGCAGGCTGGCCAGGCATTGGCGCAGCTCCTCCCGGCTGATGGGAGCCTGGGCGAAGAATTGCCGCAGCAGAGGATGACGGCACAGCTGTCCGGCATCGGCGCATTGCTCGGCGGGCAGGGCCAGCAAGCGGGCGGCGGCAGAGTCCGGTGCGATCTGGACGGCAAGGAAACGGCGCATGGCGCTCTGCCGTCCCATGAGTTCGGCGGCGATGCGCAGCGTGTCGGACTCCGGCGGGGCTTCGCCCAATGCGCTCATGTCGAACAGGCCGTTGGCCAGCAGATCCCGGTCCGGTGGGCTGGCATGGCGCACATAGCGCATCAGGCCTTCGGCGGCGCTGTTCAGAATGCCTTGCGAGAGCCGGGCGGCACCGCTGCAGCCGGGCATTGCCCACAGCATGGCCAGCACCAGGGCGATTTCACGGCGCTGGTAGAAGCGCTGCATGCCCTTGCAGGCATAGTGCACGCCTTCGTGGGCGAACAGCCATTCAAGCCGTATCGAATCTTCGGGCGAGCGCAGGATGACGCGCAGCACGGCGGGCGGGTCCTGCGGTTTGCGGGGCAGACGGGCCACGGCGGCATGGATGTCCAGCAACTGCCGGGCGCAGTCCTCATCATCGCCACGGCGATGTTCGAACCAGGCCGAGGCGTTGCGGTAATGGGCGTCGAACCCCACGCCGAAAAGCCGGTTCAGTGCCTGGCAGATGACGGGGCCGAAACGATAGGTTGTGTTGAGCGTGGCCAGGCCGGTGCCCGAGGGCAGCTCCTGAAGGATGCGCTGGGCGCTGTCGCCGAAAATGGAGGAGGCACCCGGCAGGATGCGCTGATTGAAGTCGCCGACACCGATGAAGCGCCCGTTGCCGCGGGCCAGATGGCGCAGCACCAGCAGGGCGGCCTCGTCCAGGTCCTGCAGCTCGTCGAACAGTACGGCGTCGAAGCGGCCCTGCAGCAGCGGGAAGCCGGCATCGAAGTCCAGTGCGGCCAGCTGGCAGGCCAGGGCGTAGGTGCAGTCGCCGGGCGCATAGAACAGCGGCTCCCGAGTGGGGCCCGCGCGCAGCCGCTCATAGCTGCGCAGCAGCCGGCAAAGACCGTAGTCCAGAGCGTTGTCGCGGCAATAGGCAAGCGCGCCGAGGCCGCTGTCGTCGATGCCGAGTTCCAGCATGCACTGCTTGGCCTGGGCCTCGAAGGCGAGGAAGGCACTGATGTCCAGGGGGCGGGCGAAGAAGTCGGCCAGCTCGGGAATCTCGAGCTCCGCATGCCGCTCGACCTCTTGCAACAGTGCTTCATGGGCCTGCTGGATGAGCAGGTTCTTTTCCAGGCCGGAGGAGAGTCTGGGCACCGGGTCGCCCTGCTCTTCGAGCAGGCGGGCGCAAAACTGCTCCAGAGTGAGCAGGTGCAGGCCTTCGAGGGGGGCGGTGGTGAGCCGGTCCAGGCGTGCCTGGATGGCCTTGATGCCGGCCTCCGAGTAGGCCAGCATCAGCACATGGCGCGCGCCCTGGGTACGGATCAGGTCGACGGCCTTGATGGTCAGCGTGGTTGTCTTGCCCGTGCCGGCCAGGGCGCGAATGAGCAGCGAGGACGCCTCGCTGTTGAGTGCCTGGTTCTGGTCAAGGCCGGGGTACAGCCTGGGCTGCAGGTTCATGCCGTGAGTGCTCCATCTTCGTAATCGATCCCGCGGTCCGTGCAGCAGGCTGCGTCCCAGCGAAGCGGCCGGTCGGCGCTCAGCCCATGGCCTTGCGCAGCCACTCTGCGAAGGCCGCACATTCCCAGCGGTCCATGATGCCGGTCTTCCAGCACAGATAGTGGGCATGGGGGCTGGGTGCGTCGACGTCGAACAGGCGCACCAGCGTGCCGTTTTCCAGCCAGGGGGCACCGAGCTTGTGACGCACCAGGGCGATCCCCATGCTGGCCGATGCAGCGTCGCACATCAGGCCGATATCGTTGAACTGGGAGCCTTCGTTGGGCTCCGCCATGTCGAGGCCGGTCGCGGCGAACCAGGTGCGCCAGGGCTCCAGCGGACTGCGCAGCAACGGCATGCCTTCGAGGTCTTCCGGGCGTTCGAACGGTCCGTGTTCCCGGATGAAGCTGGGCGAGGCCAGCGGTGTGACGGTGTCGCGGGCCAGCTCGATATGCTCCACGTCGGCATAGTGGCCGGCGCCGAAGCGCACCATCAGATCGGCATCCTCGCCGATGACATCCAGCAGCGGAATCGAAACCTGCAGCGCGATGTCGATTTCGGGATAGGCCTCGGTGAACTGGCGCAGCCGAGGAATCAGTATCACGCGCGCAAAAGTGGGGGTTACGGCCAGTTTCAGGCGCCTGCGTCCGGGCGAGGCCGATGCGCCGGGAAAACGCTGCAAGGCGCCCAGGCCTTCGCGCACGTGGGCCAGATAGGAGCTGCCGTCCGTGGTCAGCGAGAAATCCGTGCGGCCAAACAGGCGCGCGCCCAGAATCTGCTCCAGCTGCTTGACCCGGTGGC
>NZ_SPEY01000007.1 GCF_009360615.1 Comamonas sp. | reverse complement strand
CCACATCGGCACCGGCCACGTTCGCCTTGCCGAGCGCCGCACGAATCACATGCCCGCCCAGCACCGGAGCCTCGGTGTCGTTGAAGGCACCCCGGTAGGCCTTGCCAATGGGAGTACGTGCCGTCGAAACGATGACTGCGTCTTTCATGTCTTTGTCTCCTAACTGTCTTGTCGTCGCGCCCTGGGCAGTACGGGCTGCCCTATCGAGGCCGGCCACTCTGTCGGCGGCTCGTGCCTCTTTACAAAAAATGCAAACGTCTGCCGGAGCAGGCGCTTGCACACACTCAATTTTCCTGGATAAAGAACAGCCTGCTGATGGTTTCGACCACGCAGCCGGGTTTGTCCTGATCCATGACCTGCACGCTGATGCGGATCGTGACCTGTACGCCGTCTTCCCCGATAGGCGTCGCCGCCACGACCTCGCCGCTGCCACGCACCCAGCTGTCGACCGGTACCGGGGCCGGGAAACGCACCTTCTCGCAGCCATAGTTGACGCCCATCTTCAGCCCCTCGTAGCGAACCAGCTGGGGGAGAAACAGGTTGGCCAGCGACAGCGTCAGATAGCCATGGGCCACGCAGGTGCCGAACGGGCCGCTGCGGGCCCGCTCGGGGTCCACATGGATCCACTGGTGGTCGCCCGTGGCATCGGCAAACTGGTTGATGCGCTCCTGGCGGATCTGCATCCATTCGGTCTCGCCCAGCTGACGGCCCACCGAGGCCAGCACCGAGGCCGCCGAGTCAAACAGCATCTTGTCTGCGACTGTGTTCATGCTCAGGCCCTCTGCGAGCTCACGGAGACGACTTCGCCCGTCATGTACGAGGAGTAATCGCTGGCCAGGAAGATCATCACATTGGCCACCTCCCAGGGCTCGGCACCGCGGCCGAAGGCTTCCTTCTCGGAGAGCCTGGCCAGCAGTTCCTCGGAGGCGGACTTCTTGAGGAAGGCGTGAATGGCGATGGATGGCGCCACGGCGTTGATGCGGATGCCGAATTCGGCCGCCTCCAGCGCCGAGCAGCGCGTGAAGGCCATCACGCCGGCCTTGGCGGCCGCGTAATGTGCCTGCTCGGTCTGGGCACGCCAGCCCAGCACCGAGGCATTGTTCACGATCACGCCCTTGCCGCGCGGCTGCATGCGCTTGAGTGCTGCGCGCGTCATGCGGAAGGTGCCGGTCAGCGTGATGTCGATGACCTTGCTCCATTCGTCATCGCCCATGTCGACGACCTTGCAGCTGGTGCCCAGGCCCGCGTTATTGATCAGCACATCGATGCCGCCCATGGCGCTGTCGGCTTCAGCAATCAGCGCCTGCACCTGGTCTTCGCGGCTCACGTCGCAGAGCCTGGCGAAGACCTGGGTCAAACCCGTATCCTTTTTGATCTGCTCCACGGCTTCGGCCAGCCGCCGCTCATGCACATCGGAGATGAACAAGGCCTTGCAGCCTTCCTCTGCTGCACGCTTGGCAGCGGAAAAACCGATACCGGCGCCAGCGGCAGCGGTCACGAGCACAGTTTTGTCTTTGAGCAGACCGTGGGCAGCAACGTAGGAGGGAGCGCTAATCATTTTGCATTCAGAAGGTTGTTGCCTGGATCTTCCGGTCGCCGCTGCGCTGCAGCATCGTCACTTTGGACGATAGGTCATTCCCTAATGTCGCCGCAAGGACATTTCAACGCAGAGGATGCGGCCAGCTCCAGGGACAACCCGGAGCTCCTGCGCATCGTCGTCTGAGCCGGGCAGCGCATCTGCCGGCTCCGCCGGTGCAAGGCCGCACGCACCTGATCAGCGTGGCATGCCCAGCGCACGTTCGGCCATGAGGTTCATCTGGATCTCGTTGGTGCCTGCATAGATGGTGTCGGCACGGCTGACCAGCCAGAGCTGCTGCAGCGCGGCCAGCGCGGGATCCTTGAGCACCAGCTCGCCCTGCTCGCCAAGCACATCCATGGCCAGCTCGCCCAGATCGCGGTGCCAGTTGGACCAGGCATACTTGGAGACCGAGGCCACCCGGATCGCCGTGTTATCACCACTGGAGCGCAAGGCATGGGCGCGCAGCGTCTGAAGCCCCATGTCGGCCTTGGCCAGGCGCTGGCGCAGCAGCGGGTCGCGGACCGCGCCATTGCGTTTGGCCAGGGCGATGATCAGATCCAGCTCATGCCGGAAATGCGCCTGCTGCCCCAATGTTGATGCACCGCGCTCGCAGCCCAGCAGGTACATGGCGACCTTCCAGCCCTCGCCCACAGGGCCCAGATGCAGATCGCCTTCGGTGCGTGCGCCGTCGAAGAAGACCTCGTTGAACTCCGAGGTGCCGGTGATCTGGCGAATCGGACGCACTTCCACGCCCGGCTGCTTCAGGGGCACCAGCAGCAGCACCATGCCGGCATGGCGCGCGCTGGCTGTGCTGCACGGTGCTTCGTCCGTACGGGCCAGCACAAACACCCACTCGGATTCGTGGGCCCAGGAGGTCCAGACCTTCTGGCCATGGATCACCCATTCGCCCGTGTCCACGTCGCGGCAGGCCCTGGTTCGGATGCCGGCCAGGTCGGAGCCCGCGCCGGGCTCGGAGTAACCCTGAGCCCAGTAGTCGGTGCCGGCCAGAATGCCGGGCAGGAAGCGCTGCTTCTGCTCGGGCGTGCCATACGCCATCAGCGTGGGCGCCAGCAGGGTCTCGCCGATATGGCCGATACGGCCGGGGCCTCCGCAGCGCACATATTCCTCGTGAAAGATGATTTGCTGGGCCAGCGGCGCATTGCGTCCGCCATACCGGCCCTCCCAGCCCAGGCCCGTCCAGCCGCCCCTGGCCAGCTCCTGCTCCCATTCCTTGGCCAGCTGTGCGTCATAGCCTTCGGCACCCAGGCCGCTGGCATGCTTGAGCGGGGCGAAGCGCCCTGTCAGATGCTTCGCCATCCATTCACGCACCTCGGCGCGAAAGGCCTCGTTGATTTCCGATTCCTGCATCTTCATGCTGCCTCCGTCACGCTCTCGTCCAACAAACGCGCCGCCACCTGCTCGCGCCACTGCTCCACCGTTCCAAGGCGCTGACTCGACGCCTGCGCACGGCGCAAGAACAGATGCGGATCGAACTCCCAGGTAAAGCCCACGCCGCCATGCAGCTGAATGCATTCACGTGTGGAAAAGAGAGCTGCCTCCGTCGCATCCGTGCGGGATTGAGCGGCGAAATAGCCCAGATCGCCCGCAGGGACAGCGGTATCTGCCATGAAAGCTGCAGCATGGACGGCAGATCGCGCAGTCTCCACCTTCACCAGCATCTGCGCCGCGCGGTGCTTGACGCCCTGAAAGCTGCCGACGGCCTTGCCGAACTGCTGGCGCTCTTTGGTGTACGCCACGGCCAGATCCAGCGCGCGCTCGGCCACGCCGACCTGCTCGGCCGCCAGGCCGATGGCGGCCAGATGGCGCGTCTTCGCCCACAGTTGCTCGAGTGCATCGCCATGCATCAGCACGGCAGAGCCAGTGAGCCTCACATTCACGGCCGAGATATCGGCGCTGCTGCGCGTGGCGTCCATCGTCGCCAGCGCCTGCACGCTCAGGCCTTCGGCCCCGGCATTCACCTCCAGCAGCCCCAGAGATCCGCAAGGCAGCGTGGCCGGAAGCAGAAACACATCGGCATGAGCGCCGGAGCCGACCTGGCGCCACTGACCATTGAGCACCAGCACGTCGCCTTCGAGCCTCACGGTCGCTGCGGCGGGCAGCTCACCCTGCACCGTCATGCCCAGCACGCAGATCCGCCCCGAGACCGCCAGGCGCTCGACCACGCCCAGCCCGCTTGCGGTCTGGCTCAGCGCCTGCCACAACGGCGTCACCGCAACGACGGCGTCGAAGAAAGGTATGCAGGCCAGGTGATAGCCCATCTGCTCCTGCAGCAACACCAGTTCACGCCACCCCAGGCCCATGCCGCCTGCCGCTTCGGGCAGGGCCACGCTGCACCACCCCATGTCCAGCACTTCCTGCCAAAGGGAGCGGTCCAGGCCGCCTTCGGTTTCGCAGACCTTGCGCACCCGGGCCGTGCTGCTTTTTTCCTGCAGAAAGACCGCGGCGCTTTCGGCAATCATCTTTTGTTCTTCGTTCAGACTTAAATCCATGATGGCTCGCGTCCTGAGTTCTTCATCAAGTAGGAAGGCCGGACTCCAAGACCCGGCCGCTGGCGGCGTTCAGGTCCCGTAAACCTTCTGGGGAGTCCGGCCCTCGGCAATCAGTCGATCGACGACAGCAGACAGCTCGGCAGGCTCCCAGCGTGCCCGCTTGTCGTGGACCTTGCCGGTGAACCAGCCGTCGGCCACGGACAGCTCGCCACCCTTGGCCTCGAAGCAGCGCCCCGTCACATGGGCGGACTCTGCGCTGCCGAGCCATACGACGATGGAGGCCACGTTCATGGGGTCCCAGACATCGAAGCCGGTTTCGGGCTTCTTGACCATATCGGGCATTGCGCCTTCGGTCATGGAAGTGCGCGCCGCCGGTGCCAGGCAGTTGGCGGTGATACCGTAGCGCGCCAGCTCGGCCGCCTGCACCAGGGTCAGACCGGCAATGCCGGCCTTCGCTGCGGCATAGTTGCTCTGACCGATGGAGCCTTGCAGACCGGCACCGGAGCTGGTGTTGATGATGCGCGCATCCACGGGCTTGCCTGCCTTCTTCTGGTCGCGCCAATAGCTGCCGAAGACCTTGGCCATGCAGAAATGGCCGCGCAGATGCACGCGCATGACCATGTCCCAGTCTTCTTCGGAAAGACTCAGAAACATGCGGTCGCGCAGTACGCCGGCATTGTTGACAATGACCTGCACATCGCCAAAGGCGGCCAGCGTGGCCTCCAGAATCGATTGCGCACCGGCCACGCTAGTGATGTCACCGGTGTTGGCGAGCGCCTGTCCCCCGGCAGCCCTGACTTCGTCGGCCACGGCCTGGGCAGCTTCGGCGCGAATGTCGTTGACCACCACATTTGCACCTTCCTGTGCGAAGGCCAGCGCATAGGCGCGCCCCAGGCCACCGCCTGCACCCGTGATGACGACGGTTCTCTGGTTGCAAATACCCATTTGTTTCCCCTTTTGCTTGCGGTGCAGAGCAGGCACGCAGCCAGTCTGCGCTCTTGAAATCACGCTTTGAAAACCGACAGATCGGGCCGACGATGGGCCCAGGGCACGGCTTGCTCCAACTGCGCGGCCAGTGCCAGCAGGCGGCCCTCGCGCCCGAAAGGTGCCGCAAAGTGCGCGCCGATCGGCAACTGATCCGCCGTCCAGTGCATGGGCACGGACATGGCGGGCTGGCCCGTCATGTTGAAAAGTGCGGTGTAGGGCGATGCCTTGACGGCTTCGCGCGCGAACGAGTCATAGGGCTGATCCAGCGTCAGCACGCCCAGCAACGGAGGCGGAACCGCCATCACCGGAGTCAGGATCAGGTCGTACTTGAGAAAGAATCGGTCCAGAATCTGACCGGCCGTGTCGAAGTGGGTGCGCGCCATCAGCATCTGCTCGGCGGTATAGGAGCGGGCCTTTTCCAGGTACAGCCAGTCCATCTTCTCAAGCTCATCCTGGCGCACGGAGCGACCCAGTTCCTTTTCGCGGGCGCGGATGCTGGCCATCATGCCCACCGAGGTCACCACGCCCAGACCCGAGAACACCTCGGCCACCGGCAGCTCGGGCATGTCCTCGACGATTTCATGACCCAGCGCCAGGCAGGCCTGGATGGCCTTGTCCACGGCTGCCTGGCAGTCCGCATGCACGGGAATGCCAAAGTAGTTCCTCGACCAGACGGCGATCCTGAGCTTGTGTGGCGCCTGCCTGAGAGCGTCCAGATAGCTGCCTTCCACATCGCGCGGAGGAATGGTGCGCGAGCCGGGCTCGCGTCCCTGCGTCAGGTCGAGCAGGTGAGCACTGTCGCGCACGCTCCGGCTGATGACATGGTTCATGGACAGTCCCATCCAGCCCTCCATGCTGGCCGGGCCGGCGGGCAGCCGCCCGCGGCTGGGCTTGAGACCGAACAGGCCGCAGTGCGAGGCGGGAATGCGGATGGAGCCCCCGCCGTCGCTGGCATGGGCCACAGGCACAATGCCCGCTGCCACCGCCGATGCCGCACCTCCCGAGGAGCCTCCCGTGGTGTGGGCCGCGTTCCAGGGGTTCGGCGACTGGCCGTACAGCAAGGATTCGGTCGTGGGCGTCTGGCCGAACTCGGGCGAAGCCGTCTTGCCGAAGATGTTGAGACCGGCCGCCTTGTAGCGTGCCACCAGGGTGCTGTCGAACTCCGCCACCGCCCCCTTGAAGAAGCGGCAGCCGTTGGTGGTGACCGTACCCTTCAAATACTGGTTCAGGTCCTTGAGCAAGAAGGGAACACCCCACATGGGCGCCCTGGCCGTAACTTCGGCGCGTGCCGCGCTGCCCAGCGCCGACATCTGCCTGGCCTGCTCATGCGCCAGCTCGTAATCCTTGATGACCACGGCGTTCAGCTTGGGCAGGGCCTCGGTGCGTGCAATCGCGGCCTCCAGCGCTTCCAGCGGCGTGATATCGCCGCGGCGGATCTGCTCGGCCCAGGCATAGCCGTCGGGCACGGCTGCTGCGTTCTTCTTCTGCGCGGCGACGGAGGGCAGGGTCGCGGCGGCGGCCACGGCACCTGCCCCCTGAAGAAAGCCGCGACGATCCACACCTTGATTCAATGTTTGCATGGTCTCCATCCTTTGGTTGTTCGGGATTCGGGATTCGGATTGCGGGTATGGACTGCACCGGCACGCGATGCCCCCAGAACCGCGCTGGCTCCAGCTGTCGGATCGTCCTGCATGGCGCTGCTGTCTGCGCTGGCTTTCTGGACGACTTGCCCGAGCGCTCACGCCTGAAATCCGGCTCGATGCAGGGATGCCGCGCCTTCATGAAGGCCGTCAGAGTCGTTCGATGATGGTGACGTTGGCCTGACCACCGCCTTCGCACATCGTCTGCAGGCCGAAGCGACCGCCGGTGCGCTCCAGCTCGTGCAGCAGCGTGGTCATCAGCCGGGCTCCCGAAGCCCCCAGCGGATGGCCCAGCGCAATCGCGCCGCCATTGACATTGGTCCGAGCGTGGTCGTATCCGGTTTCCTTGAGCCAGGCCATGACCACGGAAGCGAAAGCCTCGTTGATCTCGACCAGGTCGATGTCGGACATGGTCATGCCCGCCTTCCTGAGCGCATATTCCGTGGCTGGAATCGGCGCGGTCAGGTGCCAGATGGGGTCATCGGCACGCACGCTCATGTGGTGAATGCGGGCGCGGGGCGTGAGGTGGTAGCGCTTGAGCGCAGCCTCGGACACCACCAGAACGGCGGCCGCCGCATCGCAGGTCGAGCTTGAGACGGCTGCGGTGATGGCGGGGTAGGACGGGTCCACAGGCTCCAGGGAGGCCATCTTCTCCAGGGTCGAAAGGCGTGCCGTTTCGTCCATCCCGAAATCGCCGAATGGCACGATTTCACGGTCGAAGCGGCCTTCGGCAATCGCCTTCAGGGCCCGGTCATGGCTTTCCTTGGCAAACACTTCCATGTCGCCGCGGCTCAGGCCCCAGTGGTCGGCAATGCGCTGGGCGGCATAGAACTGGTTGACAGGTGCGTTGCCGAAGCGGGACTGCCAGCCCTTGCTCTCGGCAAACGGCGTGCTGAATCCCAGGGGCTGTCCGGCCAGCATGGCCGAGGAGATCGGAATCGCGCTCATGGTCTGCACGCCTCCGGCCAGCACCACATCCTGCGTGCCGCTCATCACGGCCTGGGCTGCAAAATGAATGGCCTGCTGGGACGAGCCGCACTGGCGGTCGATCGTGGTGCCGGGCACATTCAGGGGCATGCCGGCCGCCAGCCAGGAAGTGCGGGCGATGTCACCGGCCAGGGAGCCGATGGTGTCCACGCAGCCAAAGATCACGTCGTCATAATCGGCTGCGGGAATGTCGTTGCGCTCGACCAGTGCCTTGATCACATGGGCGCCGAGGTCGGCGCCGTGCACAGCGGCAAGAGAACCCTTGCGCTTGCCGGTGGGCGAGCGCAGTGCATCAACGATATAGGCCTGGGCGCTCATGCAGCCACCTCCTCATCCATGTTCCTGACGGCATCCTGCGCAGAGCAGGAGCCGCGTGAATCGATGTCCCGGTCAAAGGTCGAGCCGGGTCCCACGGGAGCATCGGGGCTGCGCAGCAGGCCCTGGGTCAGACGGGCCGCGTGGCAGGCCTTGTCGCCCCAGGCGGCATCCAGCACCCAGGCCCGCTTCATGAACATCTGCAGATCGACTTCCCAGGTGTAGCCCATGGCCCCATGCACCTGCAGGCTGTGGCGCGCTGCAAACCAGCTCGCTTCGCTGCACTGGAGCTTGGCGTGCGAGATGCGCACGGCCAGATCCGACTCTCCATGCTGCAGCGCATAGAAGGCGCGGTAGAGCACGGGCTTGGCAAATTCGATCCTGGTGACGATGTCGGAGAGGTGGTGCTGCACGGCCTGGAAGCTTCCGATGACCTTGTCGAACTGCTTGCGCTGCGCCACATAGTCCACGGACAGGTCCAGCATGCGCTGGGCCAGGCCCAGCATCTGCGCAGCAGCAGCGAGCGCGCCGCGCTCACCCGCCGTGTCCCAGACCTTCTGGCCCTGCGTGCCGTCGAGCAGGCGGCTGGCTTCGGACGGAGTCCAGCACACCTGAGCAAGGCGGCGCGAGGAGTCAATACTGCGCAGTGTCGTGATCTCGCACTGTGCGGGCTGGACCAGATGCAGCTCCAGACCGGTGGCCGTGGCATGCGGCAGCAGCAACACGTCGGCCAGCGCGGCGTCCGCCACCTGGGGATTGACGGGATGGCCCACGGCCACGCGACAGCTGCCTGCGGCGATCCTGGAGAGCCAGACACGGCTTTCATGCCCTTGAGGCAAGGCGTCCAGCATGCCCACGGCTACGTAGGCGGTATCGCTCAGGGAATCGGGCAAGGCGTAATAGCCCACCTCCTGCAGCAGCAGTGCCCAGTCCACATCGGCCAGCCCCATGCCGCCATCGGCCTCGGGTGCCGACAGACCCATCAGGCCCTGCTCGGCAATCCTGGCCCACAGCTCGGGGCTGCGGCCGCTCGGGGTTTCCCAGATATCCCTCAGCAGCTCAGGAGCTGCTTCGGTCATCAGAAAACGGCTGATCGAGTCGCGGAATGCGATTTGATCTTCGGTAAAGGTGAAGTCCATGATTGTCTCCCTGCCGGTCAGGATTTGGGCAGGCCCAGCATGCGCTGGGCGATGATGTTGCGCTGGATCTCGTTGCTGCCCGCGTAGATGGGGCCGGCCTGCGAGAACAGGAACCCTTCCAGCCATTCGTTGGCCTCGGCGTCATCGATGAGCTCTGCCCGCGCGCCCAGAATGCGCATCGCAGTCTCGTGAATCATGATGTCCAGTTCGGACCAGACAATCTTGTTGGTGCTGGCCTCGGCGCCGATCTGAGCCCCCTTGTTCAAGCGCCCCACCGTGTGATAGGAGGACAGGGTATAGGCCTCAGCCCCCTGCCAGGCGCGCAGAACGGCATCGCGAATGGAGTGATCGCGGTCGGCATCGACCTGGTTGCGCAGATACAGATCCACCAGCTTCTGTGCGCTGCGCTGATAGCGGGCGGGAGAGCGAAGCAGCAGTCCTCGCTCGAAGCCTGCCGTCGCCATTGCCACGTGCCAGCCCTTGCCTTCGGCGCCCAGCAGGTTTTCCGCAGGGACCTCCACCTCATCGAAAAAGATCTCGGCAAAGTGCTCACGACCGTTGATGGCACGGATCGGGCGCACGGTGATGCCGGGCGTGTTCAGGGGCACCAGGATGTAGCTCAGACCGTGGTGGCGGCTCGACGTCGGGTCGCTGCGAAACAGGCCGAACACCCAGTCGGCGAAGATGGCACGGGTGGACCAGATTTTCTGGCCGTTCAGAATGAACTTGTCGCCCTTGCGGATGGCACGGCTGCTGATGGCCGCCATGTCGGAGCCGGCATTGGGTTCGGACCATCCCTGGGCCCACATATCGTCGCATCGCGCCATGCGGGGCAGAAAGCGGGCCTTCTGCTCGGGCGTCCCGAACTCCATCAGGGTGGAACCCAGCAGCAGGATGCCGTTCTGGTTCACGCGGGCTGGCGCATCGACCGCCCAGTACTCTTCCTCGAAGATCAGCCACTCGGTCAGGTCGCAGCCGCTGCCGCCCAGCTCCTTGGGCCAGGTCACGGCGCTGTAGCCTGCGTCTGCCAGCCGGGCTTCCCATTGGCGGTGCTGCTCGAAGCCCTCGCGGGTGTCATAGCTTTGCAGACGCTGCCTGGGCACGTTGTCCCTGAGCCACTCGCGCACCTGGGCACGGAAGGCCTTCTGCGCTGGGGTGTATGTCAAATCCATGGTCGTCTCCTCTTCGCGCTATCGGTGCTCAGAACTTGGCTTCGCGCTTTTCCACGAAGGCGCTGCGCGTCTCGGCGGAGTCGGGGCTCATATAGGCTTGCAGGGTGAAACCCTGCTCCCAGCGGTACTTGTCTTCGAGATTGCCGTCCTCGATGCCGGTCAGCGCCTCCTTGGCGATGCGGATCATGGCGGGGCTCTTGGCGGCAATCCGGTTGGCGATGTCCATGGCGGTGTCGCGCAGTTGCTCGCGGGGAACCACACGCTCGATGGCCCCCAGGCGCAGGGCCTCTGCCGCAGCGATCATCTCGCCCGTGAAGAACAGGTAGCGGGTTTTCTGCACGCCGAACATGCGCTGCAGATGGGCGGCCCCGCCCATGGCGCCGCGGTCCACTTCGGGCAGGCCGAAGGTGGCGTCTTCGGCCGCGATCACGATGTCGGATGCGCCGCAGATACCGATGCCGCCGCCCAGCACAAAGCCGTGCACGGCGGTGATCACGGGCACCCGGTTCAGATGCACGGCCTTGAAGGTCGCGTAGTTGCCGGCGTTCACGTCGAGGATGAGCTTGTCGTTCTCGGCCAGCTCCTTGATGTCCACACCGGCACAGAAGCCCCGGTTCTCGGCGCGAATGACGATCACGCGCACCTCGGGCCTGTCGCCCAGCGCCTGGATTTCCCGGGCCAGACCATTCCAGCCGGCGGCATTCAGGGCATTCACCGGAGCGCGGTCGATCACCAGCTCTGCCACGCCGTTGTCATGAATATGGGAATGAAATTGTTGAGTGGACATATCCGGTCTCGTTGGCTTGTTGTTATGCGGGAGTCAATGCGTTCAGTGCGTTGCGACGCTCCATGGCCTGGCGGACAATGCCGCCTATCATGTCCTCGCAGCTGTCGAGCCTGCCGATCAGCGCGGCCACCTGACCGGCTGACATCACGCCATCGGCCGGGTTTCCATCCACCATGGAGCGCTGCAGCAGCATGGGTGCGTTGGCGGCCATCACGGTCTGGGCCACCGAAGAAGAGTCCTCGCGCAGGGCCTTCATGAAGATGCTCAGGGCCTGGCCCGTGGTCATGCCGGTCTCGGCCTTCCACTGCAGCGCCAGGCTCAGGGCAATGCGCAAGCGTTTCATGGGACTGGCCTTTTCCAGCATGGCCAGGTATTCGTTGGGAATCATGCGTTGCGGCATGCCATCGACCAGATGCGAGATGGCGATCTTTTCCGCATCCCTGGCGGCCAGATAGCGCTGCAGCGTGGCCTGCGGGACCTTGGAGTCACTGGTCATCAGAAAGCGCGTGCCCATGGCAATGCCCGATGCGCCGTAGGCCAGTGCGGCCAGCAGACCGCGGCCGTCATAGAAGCCGCCAGCGGCAACCACCGGAACCTGGACCGCATCCACCACCTGGGGCAGCAGCACCGTCGTGGGCACGCTGCCGGTATGGCCGCCCCCTTCACCGCCCTGCACGGTGATGGCGTTGGCCCCCATCTCGATGGCCTTTTGAGCGTGCTTCAGGGCTCCCACGGTGGGCATGCAGACGATGCCGGCCTCGCGCAGGCGGCCTATTACCTTCTTGTCCGGGCCACGGCCGTAGCTGACTGCACGCAGACGGTACTTCACGGCCAGATCCAGCAGTTGCTGGGCATTGGGCTGGAACATGTGAAAGTTCAGTCCGAAAGGCTGGTCGTCGGTCTCGCGCTTGACGCGAAGGATTTCGGCCTCGATTCTGTCGGCTGCAATGGTGGCCCCTGCCAGGAATCCGAAGCCGCCGGCATTGGTGGTCCCTATCACCAGATCGGCGCCGGCCACATAGCCCATGGCCGTCTGGATCACGGGGTAGCGGCATCCCAGCAGGTCGCAAAGAGGAGTGCGCAGACTGCCCATGTCGTTCATATTGCTCATGCCTTTGACGCTTCTTTGTTGGCCTTTGCCATGGACCTGGCGTCCTGGCCGCCCAGTTGCCCCATGCCCATCGCCTGGCTGTGCGCGTGGGCAAAGTGGTGGTAGCCAAAAGCCATGTCCATGGTGGAGCGAAGGCCCTGCAGTTCCTCGGCCTTGTTGACGACCATCTTGGTCAGCGCCATGCCCAGACGCGGCTGGGCCGCCATGCGCTGGGCCATGGCATAGACCTGGTCCTCAAGCTCGGCACGCGGCACCACGCGGTTGACCATGCCCATCTGGTAGGCGCGCTCTGCCGGCATGCGCTCGCCCAGAAGCAGGAATTCCTTGGCAATGCGCGGATGCAACTCGTGGGCATGGGCGAAGTACTCCACGCCGGGAATGCCCATGCGCACCACGGGGTCCTGGAAGAAGGCATCGTCGCTGGCCACGATCAGATCGCAGACCCAGGCCAGCATCAGGCCGCCCGCCACGCATGCGCCCTGCACCATGGCAATCATGGGTTTGGGGATCTCGCGCCAGCGCCGGCACATGCCCAGATAGACCTCTTGCTCGCGGGCAAACAGCTGCTCGCCCCCCGGTTTGTTGGTGTGATCCCACCACAGGTGAACGCGGTCGAACGGCTTGTTGATGTCGCGGCCGGGCGTGCCGATGTCGTGACCTGCGCTGAAGTGCCGGCCCTCGCCGCGCAGCACGATGACCTTGACGCTGTCGTCGTCGGTCGCCTTGCGCAAGGCGGCATCCAGCGCATAGGTCATCTGCGAGTTCTGCACGTTGTGGAACGCGGGCCGATTCATGGTGACCGTGGCAACACCGTTGTCCACGCCATAGAGCACAGGCTCGCCGGTTTCATAGACGGCGTTGTCCTCGCGCGTCACAAATTCGCTGGATGCATGCTGCATATCAGGCTCCCATGGCCATGGCGCGCAGATTGTGCGGATCGAGCTGGGCCAGCAAGGCCAGCTGCTCGGGCGTGGGGTCGGGTGTCACGCCCACATTCTCGGGAACGTGTATCTCAAAGCCGGTGGCTTCCCTGACCTGTGCCGCCGTCACCCCGGGGTGCAGCGACACCAGGCGCACCTGATGGCCGGGACCGCCAAAGTCCATCACGCACAGATTGGTGAAGATGAAGCGGATGTCCGTGGTCTCCTCCAGCGTCCAGCCCTTGGCCAGGCGCGCGCTGTTGTAGCCCACGCTGCCCACGGCATCGACCTCGCCCGACACAAAAACCTTGGTGCTGTGATTGGGCACGAAGAAGGAATTGGCATGATTGATGGAGTTGCCGGGAAAGCCGCGCACGCCCAGCATCATGGACTTGGGACGGGCGTAGTCGCCACCCACCATGGAGATATTGCCCTGCCCGAAGCGGTCCACCTGCACGGGCCCCACCATGGCATGGCGCTTGCCCCCCCAAACGTTGTCGAAGATGCGCGAGAAGCCCATCCAGTTCTCTCGCCTGATCTTGTAGTCACCGCGAGGGCCCACAGGCACCGGCTCGCTGACCACCCAGGCCTCGGAGTCCGTCATGATCAGATCGGTGTTGAGGGATCGCATGCACAGCGAGGCCGCCAGTCGTGGCACCAGCCCGATGCCGGTGGCCAGCACCTCGCCGTCGTTTTCCCAGGCACGTGCCGCAGCGCAGATGACGCGATCTACCAATGCAATTTCACTCATCTCTTGGCCTCCTCAGAACACAGGCAGGGGCAGGCGCTTGATCGCGTCCATGCCACCCACTTTTTCCAGATATTCCTGCTCCGTGCACTGCACGTATTTCTGCTGGTAGCTGTCCCAGCCGCCCTCTTCCTTGCTGCTGGCCACGTATTCCTTGAAGTGCTTGACATCGAAGCCATACAGGGGCGCGCAGGACGATGGGTGGGCACCACCTGGCAGGTGCACCACGCCCGTGGTTTCGGAACGCTCCCAGAACACCAGTCGCGCGGCTTGCTCCGACTCGAAGCTGCTGCTCTCGACCAGTTCGTCGCAGCTCACAAAGGTGTTGGTCGCGGCGCGCGCAAACAGGTCGTCCATATAGATGTCGGGGCCGGCAATCTGGCAGACGCCGCGGGAGTCCGCGCGATCCACATGCAGCAGGGCCACATCGAGATCGATGGCGGGCATCGCCACCCATTCCTTGCCGTCGTAAGGCGACTCGATCAGGCGGATGGAGCGGTTGTGCTTGAGCACATCGGTACCCAGGCCGACCCGGGTCGGGATATAGGGAATGCGCATGCCGGCCGCCTTCAGGCCCAGCACCATATGACCCTCGTCAATTTCCATGACTTCGATCTCGCCGCTCTGGCGCGCCTTGCGGAAATAGGGCTCCAGCGGAATGAAGTCCAGCGACACGAAGGCGAAGATCAGCTTGCTGACCTTGCCGGCCGCGCACAGCATGCCCACATCGGCGCCGCCATAGGCCACCACGGTCAGATCCTTGACGGGGCTGCGCAACAGCTCGCGCACCAGGGCCATGGGCTTGCGCCTGGGACCCCAGCCACCGATACCAATCGTCATGCCATCCTTGATGGATGCCACAACGTCCTTCGCTGTCATCAATTTATTGGCCATGTCTCCAAGCCTCCTATCAGTTGTTTTCGGGGCGGCCCACGCTGAAGTCGTGCCCCCAGAGGCTTACGGTCGTGAACTCATGCGTGATGTGGTGATCCCAGTCGATGATGGCGCCGCCATAGCCGAACTCCAAGTCGAAGTTGGAGGGCGTCTTCATGTAGAACGAGATCATCTTGTCGTTGGTGTGCTGGCCCAGGGTGGCGGAGAGCTTGACCTGGCTCTTTTGCATGCGGTCCATGGCGCGGCCCACGTCAGGCATGTTGTCCACTTCCACCATCACGTGAACGCAGCCTGACGCGGAAGGGAACTCGGCCAGTGCCAGGCTGTGGTGACGGCCGTTGGCGCAGTGGAAGAAATGGATGCGGACCGTGGGACCGGCATCGCCTGCAGGCTTGAAGTTGTAGATGTCCGAAAGACCAAAGCCCAGCACATCGCGCACAAAGGCCACGGTCCTGTCGAAGTCGGGAGCAGGCAGCACGGTATGTCCGAGGCCATAGTCACCGGTGACGAAGCGCGCCACCCCCTGCGGCGACGCGAAATGGCCGAAGTCGGACTTGAAGCCCCAGACGATCTCGTGCCGGTTGCCGGACGGATCGGTCACCACAACCAGCTGCTGCACATGGCGTTTGGCGCATAGCTCGGGGCTGCCCATCTCATAGCGCACGTCGGCGGCCGCCAGCGCCTTGAGCGCCTGCTCGAACGCATCCTTGCCCGCCACTTCCCAGCCCGAGGCGCTGTACCTGTCGTTGCTGCCGGGCTGCACCTGGAAGCGAAACTGGCGCTCGTCCATCTTGATCAGCAGATCGCCGTCGGCCGTGATGCTGGGCATCATGCCAAGCACATCACGTGCGTAGCGGACCCAGCGATCCAAATCAGAGCTCTCGGCGACAACGTACGCAAGTCCACGTATTTCCATCATGATGTCGGGGCCTCCAACCCAAATCCTGTCGTGATGCAGAGGATTCTGGAGAGGACAGTCTTGGCAAACATCGTCCATTGAGACTAACGATTCGCGGCTGACTCACCCAAATTTCATAGCATTCACTCCATGACCTGCAATAGATTGAACAGAACGGACTAGAGGAGCTCACGCCTTTGGCACGGGCGGCTCCGACACTCTGGCGACAGCCGTGAAAACCCGCAAAAAAAGCCGCATCCCCGAGGGAATGCGGCCAACACGATGAACTCCGTTTGGGACCGATCAGACGGCCTGCACCTCATCCGAGGATGCATAGTCGTTGTAGCCCCGAGCACCGGGGGTGTAGAGCGTGTTGCGGTCAAACTTCGACAGAGGCAGACCCAGGCGCAAGCGCTTCACGAGATCCGGGTTGGCAATGAAATGCCGCGCAAACGACACCGCCCGGCCCTCGCCGGCCTGAAGCGCTGCTTCGGCGCTTTGCGCATCAAATCCGTCGTTGAGAATCAGGTTCTCGCCAAAGTTCTCTCGTGCCAGCCTGAAGGCATCAATGGAAGGATCGAAGACCGCACGCATCACATGCAGATAGGCAATACCCAGCGTGGCGGCCTGCCGCATCAGCTCGGCATGCGTTTCCGCCGAGTTTTCGTCGGCCGTGTCATTGAATGTGTTGCCGGGGTTCAGGCGCAGCCCCACACGGTCAATGCCGATGGCCTCCCCCATGGCGCCCAGGCACTCCACGGCAAAACGCGAGCGGCTGCGGGCGTTGCCACCATACTCGTCGGTGCGCCGATTGGTACTGGAGTGCAGGAACTGCAGACTCAGATAGCCGCTGGTGCCGTGCAACTCGACACCGTCAAAGCCGGCATCCATCGCGCGTCTGGCAGCGGCGGCATGCCCGGCGATCGTCTTCCGCACTTCTTCGGTGGTCAATGCCTGGGGCGGGTCGAAATCCTGCATGCCTGCAGCATCGGTCCAGATCTTGCCCTGCGCCTGAATGGCAGATGCCGACACCGTGGGCACGCCAGCAGGTTTGATATGGCGGCTGCCGATGCGCCCGGAATGCATGATCTGCAGCACGATGGAGCCGCCTCGGGCATGTACGGCATCCGTCACACGGCGCCAGGCGCGCACATGACCGGCCGTCTCGATGCCGGGCTGGCGGCAGTAGGCCTGACCCGTGACCTCGGGCCAGGCCCCTTCGGCCACGATCAGGCCGGCATCACCGCGCTGCCCGTAATGCTCGGCCATGATGTCCGTGGGCGTGCCGTCGGCATCGGCCCGGTTGCGGGTCATGGGAGCCATGACCACGCGATTGCGAAGAGCAATCCTGCCCAGATGGACGGGCGTGAAAAGCGTTTGACTCATGCCGGCTCCTTAGCGCACGCGCATGCGCGGTGCCGGTGTGCCACGGCGCATGGTTGTGAGGAATTGCTCCAGTGGCGCGGGTGGCGCCACCTGAGGCAGTGCATCCTTGTCGGGACGCCGGGCCCAGAACTCCCTCCAGCTGGGAAACAGATCATGGAAAGCGCCATGGTAGGGCTCCCGGCCAGGCCAGCGCATCTTCATGTCGCCAATCGGCGGCTTGTTCAGATCCGTGGCATACCAGTAGCAGGGCAGACGGCGGCGGAAGTACCACTGACCGTCGATGCGCTCATAGTCGTCCCAGTACAGCATCTGCATGATCACCCACTCGGCACCGCACTCATGCTCGTTCTTGGAATAGACCACGCCGGTGGCGTGATCCCGGTCCACGAACTCGATGATGTGCTGACCCAGGTGGTGCGAGGTCCCGGTGAACTGGTCCCGCAGCGTGCTGTCCTGCCAGGCCATGAAATGCGCGCGGCCCACTTTGTCCTTGCCCACCCTGATATCGGGAGCAAACAGGTTCACATGGGCATCCATGTCACGCATGTCCAGCGACAGGGAGTACTTGCCGGCCAGCTGCCGGATCGCATCCAGCGACTCCAGCCTGTCGATGCGCTCTTCAAGCGTTTGCGGCCACTGATTCACGGATTCAGTCATCTCTTCAGACTCTTTCTCACAGCGCAGTCACCAGTACGGCGGAACGACCGCCATCCACGGGCAGGGCGGCCCCCGTCACATAGCTGGCTTCGTCGCTGGCCAGGAACAGCACGGCATTGGCCAGCTCGCCGGACTGGCCCACACGCCCCATGGGAATGAGCTTTTCGGTGTTCTTGCGTGAGGCATCGTCGGCCAGCATGCCGGCCGTGGAGGGGGTTTCCACCACGGCGGGAATCACCACGTTCACACGGATGCCTGAGGGCGCGCCTTCGGCGGCCGCAGCACGCGAGAAGTTGATGATGGCGGCCTTGGCCGCCGAGTAGCCCGACATGTAAGGCGTGCCCAGCGTGCCGCAGATGGAGCTGATATTGACGATGGAGCCGCCCTTGGCGCCCATCAGCTTCAGTGCCGTGCGGGTGCCCCAGAACGTGCCGTCCACCGACGTGGTGAAGTTGGCATGCCAGTCCGCCGTGGTCATGCCGTCGATACCGCCCCAGGTATAGGCCATGGCGTTGTTGACCAGAATGTCCAGGCTGCCATGCTTTTGGGCCGTCTGTTCCAGCGCCCCGACAAACTGGGCTTCGTTGCCTACGTCGGCCACGATGGCCTCGGCCCTGCCGCCACCCGCCAGGATCCTGGCCACGACCTCATCGAGAGGCTCCTTGCGGCGACCGCAGATCACCACCGTCGCCCCCTCCTGCGCGAAACGCTCGGCCGTCGCCGCACCGATACCGGAGCCGCCACCCGACACAAATGCAATCTTGCCCTGCAGACGCTTGCTCATGCCTGTCTCTCCTTACAAGAAGGCGCTGCCGCCGTTGACCGCCAGGTTCTGCCCCGTGACAAAGCCGCTGTCGTCGCTGGCCAGAAACACCGCCACCTTGGCGATGTCTTCCGGCTCGGCCATTCGGCCCATGGGCACGCCGGCAATGATGGTGTCGGCCCATTCCTGGGGAATGCCCTGCATCATGGGCGTGTTGGTGGGGCCAGGAACCAGGGTGTTCACACGGATCTTCCTGGAGGCCAGCTCCTTGGCCATGCCACGGGTCAACCCCATCAGAGCCGCCTTGGAAGCACAGTAATGCGCGGGACCGTCACCGCTGACTGCCGAGGTGCTGGAGATGTTGACGATGGCTCCGCCCTTGCCTTGCTGCATGTGCCTGACCGCCGCACGGGCGCAGTAGAACGCGCCGTTCAGGTTCACGCCGATCACGCGCTCCCAGGTTGCGTCGGGAATATCGGCAAACTGGTCTACCGAACCCACGCCGGCATTGTTCACCAGCACGTCGACAGCGCCCAGCCTTTCGCGGATCTCGACAAACAGCGTGTCGACCGCTGCGCTGTCAGCCACGTTGACGGAACGGGCCAGGTGCTGGCCATCCTTGCCTTCCAAAGTCTGTCTGGCAGCTTCACCGTTCAGGTCCACGGCCACCACGGTCGCCCCCTCATCGGCAAAGCGCTGTGCAATCGCACGCCCCATGCCCTGGCCTGCTCCCGTGACCACGGCCACTTTTCCTGCTAAACGCATTGTTGTCTCCTGGTTGATGTGCAATCAAAACGTGAAGACAGCGTAAAAAGAAATCTGCCTGCGCCCATCGTCCAACAAGACTAAGCAAATTGGCGCGCATCGCGACTGCATCAACAGCTTCAGCGCCAGACGGCATGGCGCTCCACCGAGTTTCTGTGGCGTTGGATCAGCGGGCTCCATCCATCTCGCCGCAGCGGCCTCGGCCAGGCTTCGCAGGCATGCCTCTAACCGCCATAGGGCACGAAACCGCTCTCGTTTTCATTGACCTTGAGAGGGGCAGCCACATAGGGAAAGGCGCGTTGCGGGCAAGCGCCGCGCTCACAGACCTTGCAGCCCATGCCGATGGGAGTCGCAGCGGCGGTATTGCGCAAATCCATGCCTTGGGAATACACCAGCCGTGCTGCATGCTGCAAGTCACAGCCCAGGCCGATGGAAAAGGTCTTGCCCGGCGCTCCCCACCCCGGGCCCCCATGGCTGATGGTGCGGGCCACCCACAGGTAGATCCGCCCGTCGGGCATGCTGGCGAGCTGGGGCACGATGCGTCCCGGCTGGGCAAAGGCCTCGTACACGCCCCACAACGGGCAGGTGCCGCCGGTCTTGGAGAAGTGGAAATGCGTGGCCGACTGGCGCTTGCTGATATTGCCTGCCCGGTCCACACGAATCAGGAAGAACGGCACCCCCGGTGCATCGGCGCGCTGCAGGGTGGAGAGGCGATGGCAGACGGTCTCGAAGCCCACGCCGAAACGCCTGGCCAGCAGGTCGATATCGTAGCGCAGGCCCTCGGCAGCATGCAGGAACTCGCCATATGGCAGCAGGAACGCCCCTGCCACATAGTTGGCCAGTCCCAGCCGCGCCAGCCGCCGCGTGGCCTCGTCCTGCCAGGGCGCGCCGCGCAGCTCCGTGGCGATCAGCACATCAAACTCCAGCAGCGCCAGCTGCGTGGCCAGCTGGAATGCCTGCTGCATGGGACTGAGCTGCGCTGCCACATGCAGGGTGCGTGTGGCCGCATCGTAGCGCCTATGGCTGCCGGCCGTCTCGGCGCTTCGCGCAGGGGCGCGCAGGACCTGTACCCCATGCCGCGCCAGCAGCCGGTCTTGCAGCCAGTCCTGCAGATGAGCACCTTGCTCCGCGGCCTGCCGAGCCAGTGATTCGGCCGCCCGATCGAGCCCATCGAAATAATTGCGGTGGGCAAAAAAGAAGTCCCGTACGGTCTCGAACGGCATCTGGCGCGAGGGCTCGGTCAGCAAGCCGCTCAATGCCTGCTTGCCCTTGACGGCGCCACCTGCATCCTGACCGGCACGGCTGTCACCCAGATGGGCGCTCAAGGCTTCCAGCCGCTGGGCATCGGCCAGGTGGCGCCGGTGCATGGCCAGCAGTGTCTGTGCAATCTGTGGCAGCCTGGCCGCAACCTCGCGCAGCTCGGGCAGCGGCACCGCACCTGCGGTCAGAGGCATGGCTGCCACCGCATCGCGCAGCTGCGCCAGCAGGCGAGCTTCCTCATCCTCTGAGAACTGCTGGATATCGACGCCCAGAACCTTGTGAATCCTGAGCAGCACGGACACCGTGAGCGGACGCTGATCCTGCTCGATCTGGTTCAGGTAACTGGGTGACAACTCCAGTGCCTGTGCAAGCGCAGCCTGCGTCAGCCCACGTTCGGCGCGCAGGCTGCGCAGGCGTACGCCCATGAAGGTCTTGGCCATTGGCTTGCTCCTTAAATGTCGCCCTGGAAATTCGCAAAATTCGCAAACATATGGATTTTTCTTCACATATGTTCGCCAATTCAGCTATGTACGCCAACAAAACAAATGCGTAGATTGCGAAGTATCGCAGACCATGCAGCGTCCGAAACCACCACTTCAAGGAGACACCCATGCACACCGCAACCACGGCATCGGCCACCGCAAGCCGTGCCAGCCAGCAGATTCCGACAAGCACCTCGGCCGGTTTCACAGCCAAGAAATCGGTTGCCCTGTCTGGCATCACGGCAGGCAATACCGCGCTTTGCACCGTGGGCAGGACCGGCAACGACCTGCACTACCGGGGCTACGACATCCTGGACATTGCCGAGGTCTGCGAGTTTGAAGAGATCGCCCATCTGCTGGTCCACGGCAAGCTGCCCACGCAGGCCGAACTCAAGGCCTACAAAGCCAGGCTCAAGGCTCTGCGCAGCCTGCCCGGCAGCGTGAAGACGGCGCTGGAGCAACTGCCCGCCGCCAGCCACCCCATGGACGTGATGCGCACCGGTGTCTCGGCCCTGGGCTGCGCGCTGCCGGAAAAGGACGACCACAGCCTTGCGGGCGCACGCGATATTGCCGACCGCCTGATGGCCAGCCTGGGCTCCATGCTGCTGTACTGGTATCACTTCAGCAACGCGGGCCGCCGCATCGAAGTCGAAACCAGCGAGGACTCCATCGGTGGGCACTTTCTGCATCTGCTCCATGGCGCCCCCCCCTCCCAAAGCTGGGTGCATGCCATGCATACTTCGCTCAATCTGTATGCCGAACATGAATTCAACGCATCCACCTTCACGGCCCGCGTGGTGGCCGGCACGGGCAGCGATATGTATTCGGCCATTACCGCTGCGGTTGGCGCACTTCGCGGCCCCAAGCATGGCGGCGCCAACGAGGCGGCATTCGAGATCCAGAAGCGCTATGACAGCCCGGCCGAAGCCGAGGCCGACATTCGCCGCCGCGTGGATGCCAGGGAGGTCGTGACGGGCTTTGGCCACCCGGTCTACACCGTGAGCGACCCCCGCAATGCCGTCATCAAGCGCGTCGCCAGAAAACTGTCGGAGGAAGCCGGAAGCACCAAGCTGTACGACATTGCCGCGCGCCTGGAGTCGGTGATGTGGGAGGTGAAAGCCATGTTCCCCAACCTCGACTGGTTCAGTGCCGTCAGCTACCACATGATGGGCGTGCCCACTGCCATGTTCACGCCGCTCTTCGTGATTGCGCGCACCAGCGGCTGGGCAGCCCACATCATCGAACAGCGACAGGACAACAGGATCATCCGCCCCAGCGCCAACTATGTGGGCCCGGACGACCTCCAGTTCGTTCCCATCGAAGCCCGCGAGTAAGCCTTTGCGCACCATGCCTGCCCAGCCCATTCAAGTCCATTCCTTGTGCATTGCCATCGCCGACAAGCTGCGCGAGCGCATTCTGAGCCACCGTTTGCCGCCCGGCTCGGACCTCAACGACGGCGCACTGGCGAGGGAGTTCGGCGTGAGCCGCACTCCCGTGCGCGAGGCCATGAAGCTGCTATGCCATGAAGGCCTGCTCACGGCCCTGCCCCGGCGCGGGTTGAGCGTCACCCGCCTCAGTGCCGCCCAGCTGGCAGAGGCCTGCCTGCTAAGCCGCTTGCTGGTCGGGCATCTGGTGCAGCAACGGCAGACGCCTGCCGCCTGCACGCAACTGGGCGAACAATTGTTGCGCGTGTCCCTGGCGCGGCTGCAGCTGGCGCTGGGCTCGCAACGGGCCAGCCAGGCTTTCATGTCCGCGTCGGGGACAGCCGGCATTGCTCCAGTGAAGCCCTAGTCCCCGCAGTGCTGCCGCCTCAGCTCCGACCCGCCCCCTTGATGCCCCGAGAGGCCCCCGAGACCATGACCCACCATCCCTACCGTCAACCCTTGCCCGGAACGGCGCTGCATTACTTCGACGCCCGATCTGCAGTCGAGGCCATACGCCCCGGCAGCTGGAACACACTGCCCTATACCAGCCGCGTCCATGCCGAAAACCTGGTGCGCCGTTGCAACCCGGCCATTCTGGACGAATGCCTCGTGCAGATCATCGACCGCAAGCGCGAGCGCGACTTCCCCTGGTTTCCGGCCCGCGTGGTCTGTCATGACATCCTGGGCCAGACTGCTCTCGTGGATCTGGCCGGCCTGCGCGATGCGATTGCCAGGCAAGGCGGCGACCCCGCCGCCGTCAATCCCGTAGTGCCCGTGCAACTGATCGTGGACCATTCGCTGGCCGTGGAGTGCGGCGGTCACGATCCCCAGGCCTTAGAGAAAAACCGCGCCATCGAAGACCGGCGCAATGAGGACCGCTTTCATTTCATCGCATGGTGCCAGCAGGCCTTCAAGAATGTGGAAGTGATTCCGCCAGGCAACGGGATCATGCATCAGATCAATCTGGAGCGCCTGAGCCCTGTGATCCATGCTGTCGATGGCGAAGCCTATCCGGACACTCTGGTGGGCACCGACAGCCACACGCCACATGTCGATGCACTGGGAGTGATCGCCGTGGGCGTGGGCGGACTGGAAGCCGAGAACGTGATGCTGGGCCGCGCCTCATGGATGCGCCTGCCCGAGATCGTGGGCGTGCAGCTCACGGGCAGGCGGCAACCCGGCATCACCGCCACCGACATCGTGCTGGCCCTGACCCAATTCCTGCGCCGGCAGAAAGTGGTGGGCTGCTATCTGGAGTTCCATGGCGAAGGCGCGCGCAGCCTCTCCATCGGCGACCGCGCCACCATCTCGAACATGGCGCCGGAATATGGTGCCACGGCCGCCATGTTCGCGATTGACGAGCAGACGATCGCCTATCTGCGCCTGACGGGGCGCGAGCCCGCCCAGGTGCAGCTGGTGGAAACCTATGCCAGACAGGCCGGCCTGTGGGCGGACAGCCTGGAGCATGCCGAATACGAACGTACGCTGGGCTTTGACCTGTCCGCCGTCGTGCGCAGCATGGCTGGCCCCTCCCATCCGCACGCCCATCTGGCAACCCGCGAACTGACAGCCCAAGGCATTGCCGGTGAATGGACGCAGACCGAGGGCCAGATGCCCGATGGAGCGGTCATCATTGCCGCCATTACCAGTTGCACCAATACCAGCAACCCGCGCAATGTGATCGCAGCCGGTCTGCTGGCGCGCAACGCACGCAATCTGGGCCTGGTGCGCAAGCCCTGGGTCAAGACCTCTCTCGCCCCCGGCTCAAGGACCGTGCCGCTCTATCTGCAGCAGGCGGGCCTGCTGCAAGACCTGCAGGCACTGGGCTTCGGCGTGGTGGCCTTTGCCTGCACCACCTGCAACGGCATGAGCGGCGCTCTCGACCCCGCCATCCAGCAGGAAATCGTGGAACGTGACCTCTGCACCACGGCCGTTCTCTCGGGCAACCGCAACTTCGACGGCCGCATCCACCCCCACGCCAGACAGGCTTTCCTGGCTTCGCCGCCCCTGGTCGTGGCCTATGCGATTGCGGGTACCATCCGCTTCGATATCGAGAACGATGTGCTGGGCATCTTCCAGGGCCGGGAGATCCGTCTCAGGGACATCTGGCCCAGCGACGAGGAAATCGATGCCGTGGATGCGGCTGCCGTCCAACCCGAGCAGTTCCGCGCGGTCTACGAGCCCATGTTTGCCATCCGCTCAGACCAGGGCGAAAAGGTCGATGCACTCTATGACTGGCGCCCGCAAAGCACCTACATCCGCCGCCCGCCCTACTGGGAGGGCGCGCTGGCCGCCAAGCGCACGCTGCGCGGCATGCGCCCTCTGGCCATACTGCCCGACAACATCACCACCGATCACCTCTCGCCGTCCAACGCCATCCTGATGGACTCGGCTGCCGGCGAATATCTGCACCAGATGGGCCTGCCGGAGGAGGACTTCAACTCCTACGCCACGCACCGCGGCGACCACCTGACCGCACAGCGCGCCACCTTTGCCAACCCCAAGCTCTTCAACGAAATGGTGCTGGACGAGCAGGGCAAGGTGCGCCAGGGCTCTCTGGCCCGTGTCGAGCCCGAGGGCCGGGTCATGCGCATGTGGGAAGCCATCGAAACCTATATGCAGCGCAAGCAGCCGCTGATCATCATTGCCGGAGACGATTACGGTCAGGGCTCTAGCCGTGACTGGGCTGCCAAGGGCGTGCGCCTGGCCGGTGTGGAAGCCATCGTGGCCGAGGGCTTCGAACGCATCCACCGCACCAATCTGATCGGCATGGGGGTGCTGCCGCTGCAATTCCCGTCCGGCACAAGCCGCCATACACTGGCGCTGGATGGCACCGAGAGCTTCGATGTCATCGGCCGGCGTCAACCCCGGGCCACGCTTACACTTCTGATCCACCGCACGACGGGTGTCCGCATCGAGATAGCGGTTCTGTGCCGTCTCGATACCGCGGAAGAGGTCTCGATTTACGAGGCCGGCGGCGTGCTGCAGCGCTTTGCCCTGGACTTCCTGGAGCAAGGCACCGCAGCCGCCCCCGCGTCAGCGGCGGAACTGGTGCGCTAGCGAGCAGCTATGGGCCAGGCATGCCTGCGGGTTGTGACCTGCCCCGGCAGTTCATCGCCCGCATCCGGCCCGGATCAGCGCCTGGGGTCCGGACAAGAGGCTGCTTCGCGCTGCGCTCCGCCAGGCCTGTTTCACGGGGTCAAGGTGCAAGCCCTGGCTTGAGCTTTGCCCCCTCCTGTTTGTCAGCCATTCCATGTCTTTCACATCGCAAATCCGCATTCCCGCCACCTATATGCGCGGAGGCACCAGCAAAGGGGTGTTCTTCAACCTGCAGGATCTGCCCCCAGCGGCCCGGCAGCCCGGCCCCGTTCGGGACGCCATCTTTCTGCGCACACTGGGCAGCCCAGACCCCTATGGCAAACAGATTGACGGCATGGGCAATGCCTCATCCTCCACCAGCAAAGGCGTGATCCTCAGCCAGAGCGCCAGCGCCGATCACGATGTCGACTATCTGTTCGGCCAGGTCTCCATCGATCAGCCTTTGGTGGACTGGAGCGGCAACTGCGGCAACCTGAGCGCTGCCGTCGGCCCCTGCGCCATTCACATGGGTCTGATTGCCGCCGACCGGATTCCGCACGACGGCGTGGCCACCATTCGCATCTGGCAAGCCAACATCGGCAAGACCATCATCAGCCATGTGCAGATCCGCGACGGCCAGGTGCAGGAAACCGGGGACTTCGAACTTGACGGCGTGACCTTTGCCGCTGCCGAAGTGGCCCTGGAGTTCCTGGATCCTGCCGATGAAGGCGAGGATGGCGGCGCCATGTTCCCCACCGGCAATGTTTGCGACGAACTGGATGTGCCCGGCGTCGGCCGCTTTTCCGCGACCCTCATCAACGCCGGCATTCCGACCGTCTTTCTCGATGCTGCAGAGCTGGGGTACACCGGCTGCGAACTGCAGGAGGCCATCAACGGCGACGGCCCCGCACTGGCCAGGTTCGAGGCCATCCGCGCCCACGGTGCACTCAGGATGGGCCTGATCAAGGATCTGGGTGAAGCCGCCACACGCCAGCACACGCCCAAGATCGGCTTTGTGGCGTCTGCGCAAAGCTATATCGCATCGAGCGGCAAAGCCATTGCCGCCGAGGACATCGATCTCGTGGTGCGGGCGCTGTCCATGGGCAAGCTGCACCACGCCATGATGGGCACAGCAGCCGTCGCCATCGGCACGGCTGCCGCCATTCCGGGCACGCTGGTCAACCTCGCGGCGGGCGGGGGCGAGCGCCAGTCCGTGCGCTTTGGCCATCCCAGCGGCAGCCTGCGTGTGGGGGCAGAAGCCAGGAGCGAGCATGGCCAATGGCAGGTCACCAAGGCCTTGATGAGCCGCAGTGCCCGCATTCTGATGGAAGGCTGGGTACGGGTGCCGGCCGAGGTGCTGCAGGCCTGAACCGGGTGTTGCCCTGCCGCCCGCCTGCGGCGTGCAGGCAGCGGCAAGGCTCAGTCGATCAAGGTCACGCTTTCTATCCGGTGGCGGCCTTTGTTCTTGGCCGCATACAGCTGCCGGTCCACCGCCTCGATGAAGCCGGCAGGTCGAATATGCTCTGCCGGCAACACCGTGCCCGCGCCAATGCTCACGGTCACCCTCCGGCCATGGGGCGACAGCGCATGCACGATGGACTGCTTCTGGATCAGCCGCTGGCAGCGCTCGGCCACTTTCTGCGCGGTTTCGGCATCGGCTTCGGGCAGCAGCACCACGAACTCCTCGCCCCCATAACGCGCCACCAGATCACGCTGCCCGTCCAGCGCCAGACTCAGGGTCTGGGCAATATCGACCAGGCATTTGTCGCCCTGGATATGGCCGTACAAATCGTTGTACTGCTTGAAGAAGTCAACGTCGAACAGCAACATGGACAGCGGCTTGCCCTCGCTGCGCGCGCGCTCCCATTCCCGCCCGAAACTGGTATCGAAGCAGCGCCGGTTGGCAATGCTGGTCAGACCGTCCCTGAAGGAGAGCACTTCCAGCTCCTTTTGCAGGCTCAGCAGTCTTTCCTCGGTCTTCTTGCGCTCGCTGATGTCGAACATGAAGCCGATCAACGCTTCAGCCTCGCCTTGCGCATTGCGCACGACATGGACCACATCGCGAATCCAGACGTAGCCGTTGTCCTTGGTCAGGGCGCGATAATCTGCCTCATGGTCCACGCCCGCCTGGGACTGGCTCACGCAGAAATTCACCACATATTCGCGGTCCTCGGGGTGCATGCGCATGGCCCAGTCTTCGACGCTGACCCAGCTGTCGCGACTCCAGCCGAGCAGACTCTCGATCTGCGGGCCGATATAGGCGAACTTCATGGTCGCCCAGTCAATCTTCCAGGGAATGGCCCTGGTGGACTCCAGCAAGGTTCTATAGACCGTGCTCTCGCTCTCCAGCTCGCTCACATCGGACATAAGCCGTCTATCTCCCGATCCCCATCGATGAACCCCGGCCTGCCCTGTGGTCAATCCCCGACCTTGCCGCCTCCGGTCCTCCAGACCCTCAAGGCCCGAGGCTTGCAGGAGATTGTTGCGCCGGATGCCAGATTTCAGGCCACGCGACCCAGCCATTGGCTGAAATACCACGCGTGACCGCGCAGCGCTGAGGCTAGGCCTTCATGCGGCGCCACAGCGTGGCCCGGCTGATGCCGAGAATCTCGCAGGCCTGCCGCTGATCGCCGTTGACCGACTCCAGCACCTCGCGCAGCCGCTTCTGCTCGGCCAGTCTGCGCGTGTCTCTGAGCTGCACTCTGCGGGCCGCAGCCGGCTCGTCCAAGGCCAGCCCGTCGGCGCACTCCGGGAAGACTTCAAGCAGGCGCGCCATGTCCAGAAGGCCTCCCCGGTCCGGGGCCAGATAGTCGCTGCAGGCCAGCAGACGCTCCACCCAATTGTCCAGCTCACGCACATTGCCGGGCCAGTCATGCCCCGCAGCTCTGGCAAGCAACGCATCGAGCTGATGCTCCTCCCTGTCATGCAGTGTGCGGGGCAGCCGGTTTGCAGCGCTCAGGCGCTGAGCCAGCATGGAGCGGCCCAGTTCCGCAATGTCGTCGGCACCACGCATTCGCAGCGAAGGCGTGTCCAGGCGCAGCACTGCCAACCGGTAATAGAGATCGCGCCGGAAATGACCGCGATCCACCAGATCCGCCAGATCCGCATGGGTGGCGGCAATCACGCGGACATCCACAGGAATGGGGGTGGTGGACCCTACGCGCAGCACCTCGCGCTCCTGCAGCACGCGCAGCAGCCGCGACTGCAGCGCAAGCGGCATGTCGCCAATTTCATCGAGAAACAGGGTCCCGGTATGTGCGGCCTCGATCAGCCCGGTCTTGCCTCCGCGCCTGGCCCCGGTGAAAGCCCCTTCTTCGTAACCGAATAGCTCGCTCTCCAGCAGGCTTTCGCTGAGCGCTGCGCAGTTGACGGCCAGAAAAGGCTGCTCCGCACGCCGCCCCGCACCGTGGATGCCCTGCGCCACCAACTCCTTGCCGGTCCCGCTTTCGCCGAGGATGAGCACCGTGGCATCGCTGTTCGCGTACTGCCTGGCCAGCTGACGCACGCGCTGGGCCGCAGCGCTGCGGCCCAGATAGTCATCGATGCGCCAGCGCACGGCCGAGGCTCTTTGCCGCTGGCTGGCACGCAGGCTTCGATCGGCGCGCTGGATGACGGCGGGATCGCGGCAGACCAGCAAGGCGCCGGTCACCCGCCCGTTCTCCACAATCGGCGCACGCCTCACCACCAGGGTACGCAAGGCCAGTTGCACCACCTCTTCGCCGCCCTCCTCACCGGCCAATGCCTGGACCAACCCCAGAGCCGGGGCCACCTCGTCCAGCAGGCGGCCATGCAAGGCTTCCAGCGGAGCCCCGAGCAGGGACGCCATGCGCGGGTTCAGCGCACAGATGCGGCCGCGCTCGTCCACGGCCGCCACCCCGTCCTGCAACTGATGCAGCACGGTCTCCAGGAGTTGATGCCGGTCGCGCTCTGCGCGTCGATGGCGGGCCAGCAGCATGGCGTCGCTGAGCGCCTGACGCACCGAAATATCGGAATACAGCAGCACGCTGGCCATGCCCGCCTGCTCTGCCAGGTCCGCCACCAGACCTGGCGCCACCACAGCCCCCACGCCCGCAGCCTTGAGCTTTTGCACGCAGGCCGGGGCATCATGCGGCCCCTGGTAGGCGAACTGCACCAGACCCAGGCCGAACAGGCTGTCGAACTGGGCCACCACGGGCGACGGTACCTCGAAGTTGACCAGGCCCACGCGCGGGGCTTGCTCCGAGGTCTGCAGCTTGGCCTGGCGCAGCGCCTGCAGCAGATCCAGGCCGCGCACTTCGACCATGGCCAGCGGCATGTCCACGCGCTCGCGAATCCAGGCACCACTGGCCCCTGCACCGACCAGGGCGTCGATCGGCTGGCGCAGATTGAGCGCCTGCACCTGGGTCACCGCATCGTCGAAGGAGGCCGAGATATGCGAGAACCTGGCCTCGCCCGACCAGGGCTGTGCCAGCCTCTCCAGCACCCGCCCCACACGGTAGCGGCCTACGGTCACGATATGGGGAAGATGCTGCCGGCCGGCTGCCGGCACAGGCTTGACGCCAGAGCCCTGCAACAGTGATGTTTCATTCATGAAAGAAATTATTTCATCAATGAAATCCACTCAATACACAAGCCCTGCCACCTGTGGCGCAACACCCCCCGAAACCCAATGATTTCAATCACTTGAGTCACCAAGGGTTTACCCCTGGACCTGCTGGCACGCTGCTTGCGCTCACAGGCCATACCCCGATGAATGGGGATCCAGGAGATACCGATGTTTTTGAACCGCCGCAATCTTGTTCTACAGGCCTTGGCTTTGTCCGTTATGGCCCCCGCAGGACTGGCCCAGGCTGCCGACTGGCCTGCGCGCCCCATTCGCCTCGTGGTGCCGTTCTCGGCTGGCGGAGCCAATGACTTGATGGCCCGATCGGCCGCCGAAGGCGCCTCCAAGATCCTCGGTCAGCCCGTGGTGATCGACAACCGTCCAGGCGCGGGCGGCACCGTGGGCGCCGATATCGTGGCCAAGGCCCAGCCCGATGGCTATACGCTGCTGGTCAGCGCAGCCGGCGTCATCTCCAACAGCATGATCAAGAAGACCATGCCTTTCAAGGATGATGCCCTGCAGCCCGTGGTGATGATCGGTCTGGCACCTTCGGTGATCGTGGTGCCCAAGAACGCGCCCTACAACAATCTGCGCGACTTCGTCGAAGCCTCGAAGAAGGGCGCAGGCTTCAACTTTGCCACCGCCGGCACGGGCAGCACGCCGCACTTCGTGGCCGAGATGCTGAATGTGAAATACGGTGCCAGGCTGCAGCCCGTGCCCTACAAGAGCGGCTCGGAGAGCACCACGGCCGTGCTGGGCGGCCAGGTCGAAGGCACCTCGGAAGCCAGCATCATCGCGCTGCCGCACATCATTCACGAGGGCAAGTTCAAGCCTCTGGCCACGACCTGGACACAGCGCATCTCGGCCTACCCCCAGCTCTCCACTGCTGTGGAGCAAGGCTTTGCCGATCTGCAGATCGCACACTGGGCCGGCATTCATGCACCCAAGGGCACGCCACCCGCCATTCTGGACAAGCTGGCAGCCGCCGTGGACAAGGCCATGAAGGAGCCTGCCACCGTCGAGAAGCTCAAGGGACTGGGCATCGAGCCGGTCGGCGGCACACGCGCGGAATTCGTGAAGTTTGCCGATGCCGAGCGCAGGCGCCTGGGCGAGATCGTCAAGGCAGCGCATATGCAGGAAAAGTAGGCAGATTGAATAACCTAGCAGCCAGCGCATTGACCATGTGCGCTGAAACCGAAAACAGTACTGAGAGCTGATTCATGATTTCCCGTAGAAACGCCTTGCTGCGCGCCACTGCCTGCGCAGCCGCCTTGCTGGGCGGCTCCTCTGCCGCGCTGGCCCAGGGGTCCGAAGCCTGGCCCACCCGCACCGTCAAGCTCATCGTGCCCTATGCGGCAGGCGGCTATGCCGATACCCGCGCACGCCTGATTGCCGACTCGCTGGGCAAGGTGCTGGGCCAGCCTGTGATCATCGACAACCGCGGCGGTGCCGGTGGCGTGACGGGCACGGATGCCATCGCCAAGGCCAACGACGGCCACACCTTCGGCTTCGGCTCGCCCGGCCCCCTGGTCACCAACCCCATGCTGATGAAGAAGATGCCTTATGACGCCAGGACGGCGTTCAAGCCCATCATCCTCATCGAGCAGGCCCCCCTGTTTCTGACCACCGCTCCCAACCAGCCCTTCAAGAGCGTCCAGCAACTGCTGGCCCATGCCAAGGCCCAACCCGGCGATCTGACCTATGGATCCTCGGGCGTGGGCGGGGCTCACCATCTGTCGGGCGAGCTGCTGGCCTACCAGACCCAGACCCAGCTGACCCACGTACCCTACAAGGGCGGCTCGCTGGCAGCGTCCGACCTCATGGGCGGCCATCTGGCCATGATGTTCGAGATGGGATACTCGGCACTGCCTTCGATCAAGGCCAGGAAGATCAATGCCCTGGCCGTTTCCAGCAAGACCCGCCTGTCCGTGCTGCCCGAGGTACCCACGCTGGACGAAGCCGGGGTCAAGGGCTTTGAGTCCTACAACTGGCTGGGCATGATTGCGCCGGCCGGCACGCCCGACGCCGTGGTGACCCGGCTCAATCAGGCCGTCAACGAGGCGCTCAAGAACGACAAGTCTCTGCGCCAGATGATCGAAAGCAGCGGCGGTCAGATCATGGGCGGCACGCCCCAGGCCTATGGCAAATACCTGGAAGCCGAGCGCGCCAAGTGGGGGCCTGTGATCAAGAACGCGAATATTTCGCTGGACTGATCGCCCTGAGCCGCTGGTCAGCCCTGTTCGCGCGGCGGCTGCAGACCGGCTGCGCCCTGCCTCGTCAAGGCAGACCGCCGGAGGCGTCCGGCAGACATGCATCAGAGTCTTTTTCATCAGGAAATCTCATGAATCCCAAGCAACAACTCAAGGCCCTCGCCGATGCCCGCCGTGGCGTCATCGTGCCCGGAGCCTTCAACGCCATGTCCGCGCGGCTGATTGCCGACCTGGGCTTTGAAGCCATCTATGTGACCGGTGCCGGCGTGACCAATATGTGGTTCGGCATGCCCGACCAGGGCTTTATGGGTCTCAGCGACATCGCCGACCACACCGCGCGTATCCGAGACGCCGTGGAGGTTCCGCTGCTGGTCGATGCCGACACCGGCTTCGGCAATGCCGTCAACACCTACCATGCCGTGCGCACACTGGAGCGCGCCGGTGCCGACTGCATCCAGCTCGAAGACCAGGTCAGCCCCAAGCGCTGCGGCCATTTCAACGGCAAGGCCGTGATCGAAACCGGCGAAATGCTGGGCAAGATCAGGGCCGCAGTCGATGCGCGCCGCGACAGCGGCACGCTCATCATGGCCCGCACCGATGCCGCCGCCGTCCACGGCTTCGAAGCGGCCATCGAACGCGCCCATCAATTCCAGGAAGCCGGTGCCGACATCCTGTTTGTCGAAGCCGTCACCCAGGCCGAAGAAGTACGCGCCCTGCCGCAACGCCTGCAAGCGCCCCAGCTCATGAACATGGTCATCGGCGGCAAGACGCCGATCTTCAACGCCGACGAGCTGGGCGGGCTGGGCTATGGCTTTGTGCTCTATGCCAATGCCGCACTGCAAGGGGCCGTGGCCGGCATGCAGAAGTGCCTGACGCTGCTGCGCGACGACCACAAGGTGGACGAAGACCCCGCCATCGTCGCTCCGTTTCTCGAGCGCCAGCGCCTGGTGAACAAGGATTTCTGGGACGGGCTGGAGCGGAAGTACCAATAACGCTCCGGTGCAGTCCTGACATCTGGAGGGCGTGCAGCGCTTGCCCTCACGCCCTGCACGCCGTATTTTTCTGAGAGCTTCCAGCAAAGCGGACGCACCATGGTCCGAAGGGCGCGGACCGGATCTCCCACAAGCCAGGCCAGCACGCGATGGGCCGGCCCGACCAAGGCCGCTGCCTGCCGTCAAGCGGGGCCGAAACCAGCAGGGGGATCGCGTCAAGCCGCGCTCACTACCGGCGCGAAGCAAGTGGCCCTATGGAGTGCCTGACTGCGCTCTCTCGCGGGCCGCCAGCGCATTCCGATGACCATGATCGCGTTAGAGGCATGCGACCTGTTTCAGCTGTCTTCTGCCACGCAGGCGATCGAGAATCTGGAGGCCGCGCGTGACCGGTTTTCCGCCGGTTTTCCTGATCGATGGATAGCAGGACGCAGTTCCCTGAATCTCCTGTGCAATTGCCGTGCGCAGTTTCAATGGCCGGCCAAGCAATCCCGCGCCGGAAGCGCCTGGTTCCGGAAGATGCCTGGACAAAGAACGCATTGCTGCTGACCCACCAGGATTGCCCTGGATGGCACTCGCCTTGCAAGGAGCGCGCCCTGCCTGGCAAGCCGTGTCCAGACTGCAGCGGATGCAGCACCGGTTCGACGCCCTTCAAGCCAGCCCCAGACCTTCAGCCATCCTTCAGATGGTCGTCAAAGCCCCCGCCCACGAAGCAGCGCATGGCCGGCCTCAGCTTGGAGTCTCACCCTGTTGCCGGCTCAGGCCGCCTTCCATCCCTGCAGCATCAGATCCAGCGCCTGCAAGGCCTCGTCCAGCCGCTGGGGCGGCGCTCCCTCCTCCGCAATCCAGAAGGCTGCTTCGATCAGGCAGCCGTTGAGCAGCCTGGCCAGGGCCGGCGCACTGGCATTCACGATGACGCCCCGGTCGATGAGCTCCTGCAAGAAGGTGGCAATAAATGCTATGCATCGCTGGTGCTGCTGACCCTGGTCTGTACCGGTGAGCACAGAGCGCGCATCCTGCAGCACGATGCGGCGGATCTCGGCCTCCTGCGCCATGCTCAGATAAGCCCGGCAATAGGCGAGAAAACCCTCCCAGGGATCGGCATGGGCCTTCAGGACACGCTCCAGCCGCTGGTCCATCTCCTCGTCCATCTGCGCCACCACGGCCGCCAGCAGGCCGGGCTTGCCGCCAAAGTGATGGTAGAGCGCGCCACGCGTCAGGCCCGCCTGCGCGGTCAGATCGTCCATGGAGGCCTGGGCGTAGCCACGCTCGGCAAAAGCGCTGCGCGCTGCACCGATCAGCTTGGCCCGTGTGGCTTCGATCATGCGGGCACGACTCTGGCGAACATGGGTCACTGCAAACTCCAGGCAATATTCACATACAAAGCGTATGCCAATCATACGCGCCAGACCCCAGACTCCTAGAATGTCACTCGCATACACAGTGTATGTAAATAAATCTGAGCAAGGGTTTCCATGTTGAATGCTTACCGACAGCTGTTCGCCGCGCCGGGCAGTAAGGGCTTTGTGCTGGCCGGTCTGCTGGCGCGACTGCCACTGTCGATGACGGGGATCGGCCTGATCACCATGTTGTCCCAGCAGCGGGGCGCCTACACGCTGGCAGGCATGGTGTCGGCCTGTTTTGCGCTCTCGATTGCCGTGCTGGCCCCGCGCATCTCTGCGCTGGTTGACCGCTACGGCCAGTTCAAGGTGCTGCCGTTCGCTGCCGCCAGCAGTGCGCTGTCCATGCTGGCGCTGCTGGCCTGTGCCCACTGGCAGGGGCCGGACTGGTTGCTGCTGCTGCTGGCTGCTGCCGTGGGCAGCCTGCCCAGCATGCCCGCCATGGTCCGCGCGCGCTGGACGGCAATCTACGGCGGCACGCTCCAGTTGCAGACCGCGTTTGCGCTCGAAGGCGTGCTCGACGACCTGGCCTTCATCGTCGGGCCGCCGCTGTCGGTGGGCCTGAGCATGTTGTTGTTCCCCGAGGCCGGGCCGCTGGCGGCGGCGCTGTTCCTGGTCATCGGTGTCGGCCTGTTCGTGGTGCAACGTCGCACCGAACCACCCGTGATCCCGCCTGCCAGCACGGAAAAAGGCCGGGTTTCGTCGATGCTGCGTCAGCCTGTGGTGCGCACGCTGGCGCTGTTCATGCTGGCGCAAGGCGTCATCGTGGGCGTGATCGATGTCGCCAGCGTGGCGTTCGCCACGGCTCAGGGCCAGCCCGGCATGGCCAGTGTGGTGCTGTCCTTCTATGCACTGGGCTCCTGCGCCATGGGCTTGCTGTTCGGCACGCTGCGCCTGCAGATGCCCCTCAGCCGCCAGATCGTCTGGGTCGGTGCATCGGTCGCCATCTCCGCACTGCCCCTGCTGCTGGCCAGCAACCTGACCGCCCTGACGCTGGCCGTGCTGCTGGCAGGCATTACCTTTGGCCCGACGATCACGGTGGCCATGGGCCTGGTGGAGCAGCAGGTCGCAGCCAACCGCCTGACCGAAGGCATGACCTGGCTGCTGACGGGCCTCGCCAGTGGTGTGGCCCTGGGTGCCGCCGCCGCAGGCTGGCTGATCGACCACTGGGGGGCACAGCAATCGTTTGTGCTGACGCTCCTCGCGGGCGGCGCCATGTGGCTGTGGGGCGTGCAGGCCGGCCGGCAAGCCGACCGGGTATCGCCCACGGGCGTTACCGTGATCAACATGTGAATCTGCCGCCATCGCTTGTTCAGCGATCGATCACCGCCCTCCTTCAAGAGCCTTTCCGCGTGGGGGGCGGTAGCCGGCAGAGCCAGGCCCGGCGCTCGTGCCAGCGCCATAAAGGCCTGCAGACAGTCGGTATGCAGCTCTGCCTTGCGCGCCCCCAGCTGATTGGCAATCCCCTTGCCGAACTGCTGGATGCGCTGGCAGCCCGGGGCGTGGAATGGGTGCAGACGGACGAGCCCATCCTGGGCACCGAGCTTGATGCCGACTGGCAACATGCCTTCAACACCGCATACCACCACCTCAAGAGCTGCGGGATCAAGCTGCTGCTGGCGACGTATTTCGGCCAGTTGGCCGAGAACAGGTATCTGGCAGCGAGCCTGCCAGTCGCCGGTCTGCACATCGATGCCGTCAACGGCTAGGACGATGCGCAGCAGCTGCCGGGTCTGCGGCCCGCGCACAAGGTGTTGTGCCTGGGCGTGATCAACGGCCGCAATATCTGGAAACCGACCTGTCTGCCGTGCTGGACCGGATGGTACCGCTGGCCGAGCGTCTGTGGAGGGAGCTATCGTGCTCCCTTCAGCATGTGCCCGTGACTCTGAACTGTGAACAATCCCCGGATGCCGACATCAAGTCCTGGCCGGCCTGCGCGCTGCAGAAACTGGATGAGCTGCGCGGGCTGGACAAGGCTTTGCGTCACGGACGGACTGCATCAACGCCGAACGGGACGACAACGCCGCCGTTGTGGCCGCTCGCCGCAACTCGCCCTGCGTCCACAACACGTTGGTGCAGGCTGCCGTCAAGCAGATCAGCGCAGGGCTGGGCAAGCGCCGCAGCAACTACGGCGTGCGCCCTGCAAGCCCGACAGCTGAAGGCTCTGGTGCTGGACGTGCTGGCCGAACGCAACGACATGGTCGAATATTTCGACGAGCAGCTCGACGGCTATGCCTTCAGTCAGTTCGGCAGGGTCCAGTCCTATGGCTCACGCTGCCTCAAGCCGCCCATCCTGTTCGGCGACATCCCACACACCAGGGCAATGACGACAGAATGGATACTGTCCGACCAGTCCTTGACGTGCAAGCCCGTGAAGGGCATGTTGACTCACCATCCCGAGCTGGTCATTCGTGCGTGACGACCAGCCGCGCTCCACATCCTGCCATCCGCTGGCACTGGAGATTCGTGCAGAGGTTCGGGATCTGAAAAGAGCCGGCCTGCGCGTGATCCAGATTGACGAAGCCGCGCTGCGCGAAGGCCTGCCGCTGCGCAAATCCCGATGGAGGAAATACCTGTTCTGGGCCATGGAGGCATTCCGGATCAGCGCCAACGCGTTGCCGATGGAACCCGGATTCACACCCATATGTGCTATTCGAAGTTCAACGACATCATCGCTGCGATTGCAGACATGGACACCGACGTGATCACCCCGGAGACTGCGCGCTCGGACTTGAAGTTGCCGAAGACCTTCGAACACTTCGAATATCCCAACGAAATCGGCCCGGGCGGCTATGACATCCACTCCAGCAGCATCCCCGACAGGGCAGACATCGTGCAGCTCATGCAGCAAGCAGCGCATTCCTGCCGAACGCCTCTGGGGCGACCCCGACTGCGGCCTCAAGACACGTCAGTGGGCCGAGGTGATTCCTGCCCTGCGGCAAATGGTGGAGGCTGCCAAGACATTGCGCCAGAGGATCAAGCTGGCCGAGCCCGTCCGAGCGCAGTCATCGCTCCCGCCTTCTCCGATATGCCCAGGACATTGTCCCGGGCTTTTCAGGGCGAGATGAAGAGAACTTCAGCCGCCGACGTTGCGAAGTTCGCCGCAGATGCGGCAGCCGCAGCCAAGACCTGCGGCGGTGCATGACACATGCTCGTCACCTTGATGCCCGGCGCACAAGACAAAAAGCCCTGCAGACTTTCATCTGCAGGGCTTATGCCACAAGTCTGGAGGCGCGAACCAGAGTCGAACTGGTCTAACCGGATTTGCAATCCGGGGCATAACCGCTTTGCTATCGCGCCGCTATCACAAAAAACCTGGAGCGGGAAAACGGGTTCGAACCGTCGACCTATACCTTGGCAAGGTATCGCTCTACCAACTGAGCTATTCCCGCATTCAGAAAGCTTTCGCTTTCCGATGCGAACCTGTATTGCTACAGGCTCTGAAAACCTGGAGCGGGAAAACGGGTTCGAACCGTCGACCTATACCTTGGCAAGGTATCGCTCTACCAACTGAGCTATTCCCGCATAACCACCGAAGCCCAACATTGTACAACGTCGTTTGCTGCGATGGATGAATTGTAGCGCAGTTCTGAGCCCTCTCAGAAAAAACGCCACAATTTTCACAAAACAGGCATCAATGCTTGATGGCAGCTTCGACCGGCTTGGCATCGGTGGCCGCCACGGCGGCTACCGTTTCCTCAGACAAAGGGTCGGGCACACGCTCCAGGGCCACCTTGAGAACCTGGTCGATCCACTTCACGGGGACGATTTCCAGACCGCTCTTCACGTTATCGGGAATGTCCTGCAAGTCCTTGACGTTTTCTTCGGGAATGAGCACGGTCTTGATACCGCCACGCAGAGCCGCCAGCAGCTTTTCCTTGAGACCGCCAATCGCCGTGACTTCGCCACGCAAGGTGATTTCGCCAGTCATGGCCACATCGGCACGCACGGGGATGCCCGTGAGCGCCGAGACAAAAGCCGTCGTCATGGCCGCACCGGCGCTGGGACCGTCCTTGGGTGTGGCACCGTCGGGCACATGCACGTGGATGTCCTTTTTCTCGAAGGCTTCATCCTTGATGCCAAGCAGGCGAGCGCGGCTGCGCACCACGGTACGGGCGGCCTCCACCGACTCCTTCATCACATCGCCCAGCGAGCCTGTGCGGGTGATGACACCCTTGCCGGGCATGGTGGCGGCTTCAATGGTCAGGAGATCCCCGCCGACTTCGGTCCAGGCCAGACCCACCACCTGCCCCACCTGATTGGCATGCTCTGCGCGTCCATAGCTGAATTTGCGCACCCCCAGGTAGTCGTTCAGGTTGTCGGCATTCACCTCCACCTTGGGCTGGAGCTTGCCGAGCTGCAAACCCTTGACCACCTTGCGGCAGATCTTGGACAGCTCGCGCTCCAGCGAGCGCACGCCCGCTTCACGGGTGTAGTAGCGCACGATGTCGCGGATCGCGGCTTCGGTCACCTCCAGCTCGCCTTCCTTCACACCGTTGTTGGTGAGTTGCTTGGGCAGCAGGTAGCGCATGGCGATATTGGTCTTTTCGTCTTCGGTATAGCCAGACAGACGAATCACTTCCATGCGGTCCAGCAGGGCCGAGGGAATGTTCATGGAGTTGGATGTCGCCACGAACATGACGTCGGACAGATCGAAGTCGACCTCCACATAGTGGTCACCAAACTTGCTGTTCTGCTCAGGATCGAGCACTTCAAGCAGCGCGCTCGAAGGATCGCCGCGGAAATCCATGCCCAGCTTGTCGATTTCATCCAGCAGGAACAGCGGATTGCGCGTACCGACCTTTTCCAGGCTCTGCAGCACCTTGCCGGGCATGGCACCGATATAGGTACGGCGGTGGCCACGGATCTCCGCCTCGTCACGCATGCCGCCCAGCGCCATGCGCACGTACTTGCGACCCGTGGCCTTGGCGATGGACTGCCCCAGCGAGGTCTTGCCCACGCCGGGAGGTCCGACCAGGCACAGAATGGGCGCCTTGACCTTGTCCACACGCTGCTGCACGGCAAGATATTCAAGGATGCGGTCCTTGACCTTTTCCAGGCCGAAGTGATCTTCGTTGAGCACTTCTTCGGCATTCGCCAGGTTGTGCTTGATCTTGGTCTTCTTGCTCCAGGGCAGGCCGGTCAGCACTTCGATATAGTTGCGCACCACCGACGCTTCTGCCGACATGGGCGACATCAGCTTGAGCTTCTTGAGCTCGGCCTCGGCCTTCTTGCGGGCCTCGGCAGGCATCTTGGCGAGCTTGATCTTTTTCTCGATCTCCTCAATGTCGGCACCATCCTCGCCCTCACCCAGCTCCTTCTGGATGGCCTTGACCTGCTCATTCAGATAGAAGTCGCGCTGATTCTTCTCCATCTGGCGCTTGACGCGGCCTCGGATGCGCTTGTCGACATTGAGGATGTCTACCTCGCGCTCGAGCTGTTCGAACAAATTTTCCAGGCGCTCCTTGATGTCCACCAGATCCAGCACGGCCTGCTTGCTCTCCAGCTTCAGAGGCAGGTGCGCTGCGATGGTGTCCGTCAGACGGCCGGCATCGTCAATGCTGGCGATCGAGGTCAGGATCTCCTGGGGAATCTTCTTGTTGAGCTTGACATACTGATCGAACTGCTGGGTCACCGCGCGGCGCAGCGCTTCGATCTCGCTTTGCTCATGGGCGTTGTCATCAGCTTCCACAGGCGTCACGGACGCGGTGAAATGAGACTCTTCGTCGGTGACCTGCTTGACCAGAGCGCGCTGCTGGCCCTCGACCAGCACCTTCACGGTGCCGTCGGGCAGCTTGAGCATCTGCAGGATGGTGGACACGCAGCCCACATCAAACATGTCCTCCGCTGCAGGCTCGTCCTTGGAGGCCGTCTTCTGCGCCACCAGCATGATGCGGCGATCGCCTTCCATGGCCAGCTCCAGAGCCTTGATGCTCTTGGCGCGCCCCACAAACAGCGGAATCACCATGTGCGGAAACACCACCACATCCCGCAGGGGCAGCAGTGGCAGATCCAGCTCGGTGGAAGGCAAAGGGGTTTGTCCAGACATAGGTATCCTCGGTTTATCAGCGGAAGATGGTCCGCCTACCGGTGTATTTCAACCCCTGCGTGCAAATTGTTTTTGCCACCGCAGGGGCATTGCCTTTCCGTCTCAAGCAGCAAGGCGCCCCTTGAAGAAGCACCTTGCATGCAATCACAGTATCAGGCCTTTTTGGCCGCTTCGCGGTAAACCAGCAGCGGCTCCTTGCCGTCTTCGATGGTGGCCTCTTCCACCACCACTTTTTCCACGTTCTCTGCGGTTGGCAATTCGAACATGGTGGTGATCAGCGCCTGCTCGACAATGGAGCGCAGTCCACGGGCACCGGTCTTTCGGGCCAGCGCCTTGCGAGCAATCGCCTTCAGCGCAGCCGGGCGGATTTCCAGCTCCACGCCTTCCATGGCCAGCAGCTTGCTGTACTGCTTGACCAGTGCATTCTTGGGCTCGGTCAGGATCTGCACCAGCGCCTCTTCGCTGAGTTCGGCCAGGGCCGTCACCACAGGCATACGGCCGACCAGTTCAGGAATGATGCCGAACTTGATCAGATCTTCAGGCTCGATCTCGAGGAACATCTCCGAGATGGAACGCTGCTTCTTGCTCTTGACGGTCGCGCCAAAGCCGATACCCGAAGCCTCGGTGCGGTTTTCAATGACCTTCTCCAGTCCCGCGAACGCGCCGCTGCAGATGAACAGGATATTCGTGGTGTCGATCTGCAGAAAGTCCTGATTGGGGTGCTTGCGCCCTCCCTGCGGCGGAATGCTGGCCATCGTGCCTTCGATCAGCTTGAGCAGCGCCTGCTGCACGCCCTCGCCTGAGACATCACGCGTGATGCTGGGGTTGTCCGACTTGCGGGAGATCTTGTCGATTTCGTCGATATAGACAATGCCTCGCTGAGCGCGCTCGACATCGTACTCGCAGCTTTGGAGCAGCTTCTGAATGATGTTCTCGACGTCTTCGCCCACATAGCCAGCTTCGGTCAGGGTGGTGGCGTCGGCCATCACGAAGGGCACATTGAGCTGACGCGCCAGCGTCTGCGCCAGCAAGGTCTTGCCCGAACCCGTGGGGCCGATCAGCAAGATGTTGCTCTTGCTGAGCTCCACATCGTCCTTGCCGGCCTTGTCCTTGTGGTTCAGTCGCTTGTAGTGGTTGTAGACCGCCACGGCCAGCGTGCGCTTGGCCTGTTCCTGGCCAATCACGTAGTTGTCGAGATTGGCCTTGATTTCGGCAGGCGTAGGCAGATCGCCCCGGCCTTCCTTGGCATCGGCGGCAGGCTGTTCGTCGCGAATGATCTCATTGCACAAGTCGATGCACTCGTCGCAGATGAACACGGACGGGCCGGCGATCAGCTTTTTGACCTCGTGCTGGCTTTTGCCGCAGAAGGTGCAATACAAATTCTTTTCGGTGGAAGAGCCTTTTTTATCGGCCATGGGGGCTGTGCCTCGTTACGAAAAAACGAAAATTAATGATAACCAAAGACAAGGCGGCGCAGCCCTTCAGGGACAAACGCCGCCGAGCAGGTCCCGGGAGCCGGTCAGCACCTCCCAGGAATTTCATTGCCTGCACCCTCGAACCCAATCAGACAGGGGCCTGGGTGCTATGCATTTCACGAACGCTTGCTGATGACCTGGTCAACCAGGCCATAGTCCTTAGCCTCGTCGGCGGAAAGGAAATAGTCACGCTCGGTGTCGTTCTGGATCTTTTCCAGGGGCTGGCCGGTGCGCTCGGCCAGAATCTTGTTCAGGCGTTCGCGGGTCTTGATGATTTCGCGGGCATGGATTTCAATTTCGGTCGCCTGACCACGGGCACCGCCCAGCGGCTGGTGAATCATCACCTGGGCATTGGGCAGCGCATAGCGCTTGCCCTTGGCTCCAGCCGAGAGCAGGAAAGCGCCCATGCTCGCTGCCATGCCGGTGCACAGTGTCGAGACGTCGGGCTTGATGAAGTTCATGGTGTCGAAAATCGCCATGCCGGCCGTCACGCTGCCGCCGGGAGAGTTGATGTAGAAGGAAATATCCTTGTCAGGATTTTCGCTTTCCAGGAACAACAACTGGGCGACCACCAGGTTGGCAGTCTGATCGTTGACCTCGCCCACCAGGAAAATCACGCGCTCCTTGAGCAGACGCGAATAAATGTCGTAGGAGCGCTCACCGCGACCCGACTGTTCAATGACCATGGGCACCATGCCCAAACCCAATGTATCCAATGCGCTCATGTTTTCTCCAGTGCTATGCGCCTACTGTAGCCGCATTCTGAAAAGAAAATGGGGCTTGCGCGCAAAAGCACAAGCCCCGCAATTCAAGTTATCGGAACTCACCTAGGGCAAGCACCGATAGAAGATCCGGCTCTCAGGCCTGGCCCATCAGCTCGTCGAAGGAAACGGCCTTGTCGGTGACCTTGGCCTTGCCCAGAACGAACTCGGTCACGTTGTTTTCGATCACAACGGCTTCCACTTCGGCCAGACGGTTGCGGTCGCCAAAGTACCAGCGCACCACGTCTTCGGGCTTCTCGTAGCTGGAGGCCAGCTCCTCCACGTGCGCCTTGATCTGTTCGGCAGTGGCCTGCAGGTTGTTGGTCTTGACCAGCTCGGCCACCACCAGGCCCAGACGCACGCGGCGCTCGGCCTGGGGCAGGAAGATGTCTTCAGGGATTTCAGCCTTGGCTGCATCCTTGATGCCGCGCTGTTCCAGTTCGGCGCGCGCGCCTTCCAGGAGACGGCCCACTTCAGCCTGCACGGAAGCCTTGGGCAGATCCAGCTCGGCCACGGACACCAGAGCGTCCATCACCGCCTGCTTGTTGCGGCCCTGAACGCGGAACTTCACTTCACGCTCCAGGTTCTTCTTGATGTCGTCGCGCAGGGCTTCAACGGAGCCGCCTTCCACGCCCAGAGTCTTCACGAACTCTTCGTTCACTTCGGGCAGGTTGGGAGCTTCCACCTTCTTGACGGTCACCAGGAAATCGGCTGTCTTGCCGGCCACGTCCGCGCCGTGATAGTCAGCGGGGAAAGCCAGGGGGAAAGTCTTGGACTCGCCGGCCTTCATGCCACGGGTCGCGTCTTCGAACTCCTTGAGCATCTGGCCTTCGCCGACCAGGAACTGGAAGTCTTCTGCCTTGCCGCCCGAGAAAGTCTCGCCGTCGATCTTGCCTTCGAAGTCCACGGTCACGCGGTCGCCGTCCACGGCAGCTTCACCGGCTGCGCGCTCGGTGAAGGTGCGACGCTGCTTGCGCAGAATGTCCACGGTCTTGTCGATGGCGGCTTCGTCCACGCTGGTGGACAGCTTTTCCACCTCCGCAGCCGTCAGATCGCCGATCTTGACTTCGGGCATGACTTCGAACACGGCCTCGAATTGCGCTTCGCCTTCGGGGGCACCTTCCTTTTCGGTGATCTTGGGCTGACCGGCAACGCGTAGGTCGGCTTCGTTGACAGCAGCGGCAAAAGCCTCGCCCACCTTGTCGTTCAGCACTTCGTATTGCACGGAGTAGCCGTAACGCTGAGCCACAACGCTCATGGGCACCTTGCCAGGACGGAAGCCGTCCATCTTCACCGTGCGCGCCACCTTCTTCAGGCGGGCATCCACTTCGGACTGGATTGCCGACAGGGGCACGCTCAGCGTGATCTTGCGCTCGAGCTTTTCAAGAGTTTCAACGTTAACGGCCATGATTTTTCCTAAGAGGGATGAGGACCGTGCAGATTGACTAACAACCCGCACCGTGTTGCGCAAAGTCACAGTGCGCGCACGCCCGGGATCGCCTGGGACATGCGGCACCACAAATTTCCAGAGCCTGCCCCGGTCATTGGCACCCGCGTCTGGCGCCGGGCATTTGTTCAATTCAGGAACAGGCGAAGCCGACCATTATAACGAGGCGCCGCGCAGGCTCCGCCATCGCCCTACAGGGGTTTGCCTTAAAAGCTGACACCGCAGCTGCACAGCAGGGGCCGGGAAAAGAAAAAGCCCGTAACGGCTTGGGGTTACGGGCTTGGGCAGCAGAGAGTGCCTGTATCTGGTGCGCGGAGCCGGACTCGAACCGGCACGGTGTTGCCACCGTCAGGACCTAAACCTGGTGCGTCTACCAATTTCGCCACCCGCGCGGTCAGCAATGCGCAAATATACGCTTGCCGAGGTCAAGGCGCAGATTCTAGCCGCAAAACCGGCACTTTTTCGCACAATGCAGACTCAGGCCGTGCCCTTTCGGATGCGGAATGCCGCAGCATACATGGCGGGCAGCGCCAGCAGCGTCAGCACGGTCGCCACGATCAGCCCCCCCATGATGGCCACGGCCATGGGCCCCCAGAACACGCTGCGCGACAGCGGAATCATGGCCAGCACGGCCGCCGCTGCTGTCAGCACGATAGGACGCAGGCGATGCACGGCGGCCTCCACGATCGCGTCCCAGGCCGGCAGCCCCCGGGCTCGCCCGCTTTCGATCTGATCGATCAGAATCACCGAATTGCGCTGAATCATGCCCATCAAGGCCACGACCCCCAGCAGCGCCACAAAGCCAAAGGGGCGATTCAGCAGCAGCAGGGCCGCCGCCACACCGGGGATGCCCAGGGGACCGGTGATGAACACCAGCAGCGAACGACTGACGCTGCGCAGCTGCAGCATGAGCAACGTGAAGGTCAGAAACAGCAATACCGGCACGCCCGCCACGATGGCGCCGGAGCCCTTGGAGCTTTCCTCCACGGCACCGGCCACCTCGATGCGATAGCCGGTATCACCTGCCGCATGCCAGCCACTCTCCATCTTGCGCAGTTGCGGCAACAGCGCGCTGGTCAGCGTGGCCCCCTGCAGACCTTCACGCACATCGCCTTGAACGGTAATCGCGAAGTTGCGCTTTTCACGCCACATCACGCCAGGCTCCCAGACCATGACAGGCTTGGCAATCTGCGTAAGCGGAATGGACTGCCCGTTGGCCGTGGTGACATAGACCCCCGCGATATCGGTGATGGCATCGCGATCCCGCTGGGGCGGACGCATCACGATATCGATCAGCTTGTCACCTTCACGGAACTGCCCCACGGTCGTGCCGCTGAAGTTCATGCCGGTAGCTTCGGCGATCGACTGGCTGGTCACCCCCAGGGCACGCGCCTTGTCCTGATCGACCTGAAGGCGTATGACCTTGACGGACTCGTTCCAGTTGTCGTTCACGCCGCGCATGTCGGCATTGGACTGCAGAATCGCCTTGACTTCATCGGCGTAAGTGCGCAGCTTGGCAGGGTCCGAGCCCATGACTCGGAACTGAACCGGATATTGCACGGGCGGCCCGTTGGGCAACAGCTTGGAGCGCGCCCGCACCTCGGGGAACTCCTCGGCCATCAGCGCAGGGAGCTGCTTGCGGATTTCCTCGCGGGCCTTCAGGTCCTTGGCCACCAGAATGAACTGGGAGACGTTGTTCTGCGGAAAAACCTGGTCCAGCGGCAAATAAAAGCGTGGCGCTCCGGAGCCGATCCATTCACTGACGGACTCCACACCGTCGAGCTGCAGAAAGCGCTTTTCCACACGCAGTGTCACGTCCTTGTTGGCCTGCAAGGAAGTGCCCTCGGGAAACCATATGTCGACCAGCACTTCGGGGCGACTGGAGTCAGGGAAGAACTGCTGCTGCACCTTGCCCATGCCGGCCAGACCCAGCACGAAAACCAGCACAGTCGCCCCGATCGTCAGCCAGCGGTGCTGCACGCACCAGTTCACCGTGCGGCGAAAACGGTTGTAGAACGGGGTGTCGAACAGCTCGTGCTCGCCAGCATCGGTGTTGATTCCCGCCTCTTCGGCCGACACTTCTCCGGACGCCACCTCGGGCGGCAGCTTGGCCGCATGCGGCGGCTTCTTGAGCAGAAGCAGACCCAGGTAAGGCACGAAGTAGACGGAGGCAAACCAGCTGAGCACCAGTGCAATCACCGTCACCGCGAAGATGGCGAAGGTGTACTCGCCCGTCATGGACTTGGCCATGCCGATGGGCAGAAAGCCCGCTGCCGTGATCAGCGTTCCGGTCAGCATGGGCTTGGAGGTGATTTCATAGGCAAAGGTGGCGGCACGGTACTTGTCGTAGCCTTCCTCCATCTTGCGCACCATCATCTCCACGGCAATGATGGCATCGTCCACCAGCAGGCCCAGCGCAATGATGAGCGAGCCCAGCGACACCTTGTGCAGACCGATATTCCAGTACCACATGGCCAGGAAGGTCGCGGCAAGCACCAGCGGAATGGTGATGCCCACCACCAGGCCAGGACGCGGGTCGATATACCAGCGCTTCCAAAGCGGCTGCTGTCCCGGGCGCTTGTGCAGGCCCAGACTCAGAAAGCTCACAGCCAGCACCACCACCACGGCTTCGATCAGCACTTGCAGAAACTCGTTGACCGAGTCGGCCACGGCCTTGGGCTGGTTCTGCATATTGCTCAGCGTCACGCCCACAGGCAGGCTTTTGGCGATGCGATCCGTGGTCTCGGTCAAGGCCTTGCCCAGGGCAATGATGTCGCCCCCCTTGACCATGGACACCCCCAGGGCCACTGTAGGCTCCCCCTGAAAACGCACCATGACATTCGCCGGGTCGGCATAGCCGCGGTACACCTCGGCGATATCGCCCAGCCTGAACTGCGCCCCGCCCTGGCCGATGATGGGCATGGCACGCAGCTGCTCCAGATCGTTGAACTGGCCCTGCACCCGCAGCACGATGGTTTCGGCTGGCGTCTGCAAGGTACCGGCCGATGCCACGGCATTTTGCTGGTTGAGCTGGTCGAGCACCTGCTTGAGATTCAGCCCCATCTGCGTGGCCTTGTGCGACAGCTCCACATAGACCTTCTCGTCCTGCACGCCGAACTGCTCGACCTTGGCCACATCGGGCACCTGCAGCAGCTGCTGACGCACATCGTCGGCCAGGGTCTTGAGCTCTGCGTAGCTGAAGCCCTTGGCCTGCAGCGCATAGATCACGCCATAGACATCGCCAAAATCGTCGTTGAAGAACGGCCCCTGCACGCCCTGCGGCAGGGTGTAGCGCATATCGCCCACCTTCTTGCGCACCGTGTACCAGAGCTGCGGCACTTCCTTGGGGGGCGAGTAGTCCTTGACCTGGAAGATGACCTGCGACTCGCCGGGCTTGGAGTAGCTGCTGATCTTGTCGGCATAGGGCACTTCCTGCAGCGTGCGCTCGATCTTGTCCGTCACCTGCTGCGCCACCTGCTCGGCCGTCGCGCCGGGCCAGTAGGTGCGAATGACCATGGCACGAAAGGTGAATGGCGGATCCTCGTCCTGCCCCAGCTGGAAAAAGGCCGCAAAGCCCAGCAACATCAGGACGACGATGAAATACCGGGTCAGCGCCACATGGTCGAGCGCCCAGCGGGAAAGATTGAAATGCGCACCACCGGCTTTTTTATGTCCGGCGCCGCTCATTTTCCAGCCTCCGCAGCTGCCGCAGACTGAGACGCTCCGGACACGGGAGCGTTCTGCGCTTTATCCGCCATTGCTGGAGCCTGAACGGATACAGAGCCCTGCAGCGGCCGGGCATATTTATCGCGGTACACCGTCACCTTCTGGCCTGGGGTCAGCACATGGACGCCCGTGGCCACCACTTGCATGCCGGGCTGCAGCCCCGAGGCAATCACCGCCTCGTTGCCGTCGGCGCTGGCGATCTGCACGGGTTGCAGCTTCACCGAGCTGCTGGCCGCGTCGTACAGCCAGACGGCCGTGCCCTGGCCGCGCCCCCCCTCCTGGCGCAGGGCCGTGGTCGGCAGCTTGATGACCTGACTTCCGACGGCGTCGCGGCTCACGCCCATGCCCTCTGGCACGGCACGCACGGTGGCACCCAATGCGGGCAGGTCGGCACCTTGCAGTGACGCCTTGACCACATAGGTGCGCGTGGCCGGGTCCGCACTGGCCGCCACCTCGCGCACCAGGGCGTCGATCACGCGCGACTCGTCCGACCAGGGACGCACCTTCACGCCCTGGCCCGGCCTGAAGGCGCTGCGCCGGTCTTCCGGCACGCTGAACACCGCATCGCGAGCGCCGTCCTGGGCGATCCGCACCACGGGTGTGCCGGCCGCAACCACCTGGCCGGGCTCGGCCTCCACGGCGGTGACCACGCCATCGGCATCGGCCAGCAACTGGGTGTAGTTTTCCTGGTTGGACTGGCTCGAGAGCTGGGCTCGGGCCTGATCGAGGGAGGCCTGGGCCGCCTTCAGATTGGCCTCGTAGCGCTCCATCTCTGCGGCACTGATGAAGTTCTGGGCACGCAAGGCACGAAAACGCTGGGCATTGGCCTGCGCCAGATCGCGCTGCGTGGTGGCCGAGGCCACCTGGGCTCGCGCGGCATCGGCACCGAGCTGATAGTCGCGCGCATCCAGTCGCGCAAGCACCTGTCCGGCCTTCACACGCTGACCCAGCTCCACCTCACGCCTGGTGATCTTGCCCGCCACGCGAAAGCCGAGACGAGACTCCACACGGGCCCGCACATCGCCCGAATATTCCTGGGCAGATTCGATCTGTCCCTCACCCACGGTCACCAGCTTGACCGCACGTACCGGCTCAGGCGCAGCATCCTTTTTCGAGCAGGCCGACAACATGGCCGCTGCCGCCACGATGGACAGCCCGATCAGGGGCACTGCAGGCCGGCACGGCAAAGACAACATTGCAAAACGACGAGAAGACGAAACAGCCATGGTGTTCTGGACTTGTAAAAACAGGAAAAGCGCATCTGCCGGATAGGCTGGTGCACCAAAGTCAGCGCAGATTGTGCACGCACGTGCGCTTTTGCGCCGCCTTTTTATGGACCGCCCCCGTCAACCGCTCCGGTCGGTCCACAATACGGGCGTGAACCATCTGCCCCCAGCCAGCCGCGCCGCCAGCGCCCCGGCCAGCATCAACCATTACGAAAACTTTCCCGTCGCCTCCTGGCTGTGTCCGCCGAGGCTGCGTGCCCCCATCGCCGCCATCTACCACTTTGCCCGCACCGCCGACGACCTGGCCGATGAGGGCGATCACAGCGCCGGGCAGCGCCTGGCGCTACTGCAGCAATATGCCGCCGACCTGCAGCAACTGGGCAGCGCCGGCGAAGCCGCCATGCTGATGCGTACCGCCTGGCCGCATGTCTTTGGCCCGCTGGCAGTCCAGGTTCAGGCCCACGGTCTGCCCAAGCCCTTGCTGGCCGACCTGCTCAGCGCCTTCGAACAGGATGTGCGCATGACGGCCGCCCAGGCCCGCTACGCCGACATGGCCCAACTGCTGGACTATTGCCGCCGCTCGGCCAACCCGGTCGGTCGCCTGCTGCTGCATCTCTACGGCGTGGGCAATGCCAGGGCGCTGATCCAGAGCGATGCCATCTGCACAGCGCTGCAGCTGATCAACTTCTGGCAGGACCTGAGCCAGGACTTGCCGCGCCAGCGCCACTACCTGCCCGATGCAGACCTGGCCCGCCACGGGATTGCGCGAATCGCCATCCGGCCGGACGCAGCGGCATTGACGCCCGAGCTGCAGTCCCTGCTCGGCGAGCTCAACCGCCAGGCCCGCAGCCTCATGCACCATGGCGCCCCTCTGGTGCATCAGTTGCCCGGACGCGCAGGCTGGGAGCTGCGCCTGGTCGTGCAAGGTGGCCTGCGCATTCTGGACAGGCTGGACGCCATGCAGGGGCGCAACCTCTATCAGCGCATCAAGCTGGGCAAGCGCGACATGGCCGCCATGCTCTGGCAGGCCATGCGCATGTGATCGAAGCAGACAGCCCAGAGCCTCTTCGTCACCTCGCAGGACGCTGTTGATTGTGAGAACCGGTCAGTCGCACGCTGCACATTCCACGGTTGTATCGGCCAACGGTCCGGGTCATGGGACAATGCTCCCCCTATGAATCCGGATCAGTACGTCCAAGACAAAGCCGCCTCTTCAGGCAGCAGCTTCTATTACGCCTTTCTCTTCCTGCCCAAGGAGCGCCGCGCCGCCATCACGGCTTTCTATGCCTTCTGCCGCGAAGTGGATGACGTGGTCGACGAGGTCACGGACCCCGGCGTGGCCGCCACCAAGCTGGCCTGGTGGAAGACCGAGGTGCACAGGGCCTTCACCAGCCAGTCCGCCCATCCTGTGATGCAGGCACTGATGCCCCACGCCAAGACCTATGGCATCGAAGAGCGCCATCTGCAGGCCGTCATCGAAGGCTGCCAGATGGATCTGGATCAGACCCGCTATCTGGACTTTGCCGGCCTGCAGCGCTACTGCCATCTGGTCGCCGGCGTGGTCGGCGAAGTCGCCGCCCGCATCTTCGGCCAGACCGACGAGCGCACCACCGAATACGCCCACACGCTGGGCCAGGCCCTGCAGCTGACCAATATCATCCGCGACGTAGGCGAGGATGCCATGCGCGGGCGCATCTACCTGCCCATCAGCGAACTGCAGCAGTTCGACGTCAAGGCCCACGAGATCAACAAGCGCGAGTATTCGGAGCGTTTCACGGCGCTGATGCGATTTCAGGCCGAACGCGCCCACAGCCTGTATGACAAGGCACTCGGCCTGCTGCCCGACGCGGATCGTCACGCGCAAAAACCCGGTCTGATGATGGCCAGCATCTATCGCACCCTGCTGCGCGAAATCGAGTCCGAAAACTTCCAGGTACTGCACCAGCGCATCAGCCTCACGCCGCTGCGCAAGTTCTGGCTGGTCTGGAAGATGCAGGCGCTGGGGCGCATGTAAGCGCACACCATGCACGTTGCCATCATCGGTGGCGGATGGGCCGGCATGGCCGCCGCGGTACAGCTCTCTCTCAACGGCCATCAGCCCACGGTTTTCGAAGCCGGCCGCCAACTGGGCGGTCGGGCCCGCAATCTGGAACTGCCGGGCGCAACCCTGGCCGACAACGGCCAGCATATCCTGATTGGTGCCTATGCCGAGTGCCTGCGACTCATGCGCGCAGTGGGCGCTGCGCCCGAGCATGCCTTGCTGCGCAGACCACTTGCCATGCGTTACGCCCAGGGCAGCGGCTTGTCCTTTCCCAACCTGCCGGCACCACTGGACGCCTTGATCGGCATTGCCGCAGCGAGCGGCTGGTCACTGCGTGAACGTGCCGCCCTTCTGGGCCGCGCGCTGCGCTGGCGGGTGCAGGGCTTTCGCTGCGCGGAGACGGCAACCGTTGCCGATATCTGCAGTGGTCTGCCTGGGCGCCTGCTCGACGAGTTCATCGAGCCGCTGTGTGTATCAGCCCTCAATCTTCCGGCCGTGCAGGCAAGTGGCAGCATCTTCTTGCGGGTGCTGCATGACGCGCTGTTTGCCGGCACGGGCGGCTCGCACTTTCTGGTGCCGCGCAGCGGCCTGGGCGATCTGTTTCCCATCCCGGCTGCGCAATGGCTTCAGGGCCGCGGCCATGCCGTGCACAGGGCCAGCCGCATCCAGGAACTGAGTCCCCAGGGACCGCAATGGCTGCTGCGCAGCGCCAACCCCGCCCTTGCACCGGTGCTTGAGCAATTGCGCTTTGATGCCGTACTGCTGGCCTGCCCGCCGCAGGAAGCCGCTCGCCTGGCCCTGCTGGCGGCCGAAGATCCGCGCCTGCCCGCGCGCGACGGCGTGCGTTACCAGCACTGGGCACAGAGCGCACTGGCCCTGGAGCACACGGCCATTGGCACCGTCTATGCCCGCACCCGCCATCGCCTTGCCGCCGAGCTGCCCTGGCTGGCACTGCAGCCCGCAACGCAGGCTCCGGCCCAGTTCGTGTTTGACCGCGGGCACTTGCGACCCGCAGAAGCTGCCCAGCAAGGACTGATGGCCTTTGTCATCAGCGACTGCCGCACGGATCGCCTGGCCCTGGAGAAGCAGGTGCTGGAGCAAGCCCGTCAACAACTGGGCTGGGAGGACATTCAGGCAGTGCTGACCGTGGTGGAAAAGCGTGCCACATTTGCCTGCAGACCCGGCGTGAGGCGCCCCGGCATGGAACTCGGCCATGGCCTCTGGGCTTGCGGCGACTATGTAAGCGGCCCCTACCCGGCGACGCTGGAAGGTGCGGTGCGCTGCGGAGCCACGGCTGCCGAAGACCTGGCCCGGATGGCCCTGGGATGAGCAACTCTAGCGCAAACCCTATCAGGACAATCCTGATGCCTGGACAGTCCTGCTGCAACAGGTTTGACAGCGATTTGACAGCCATAGTTGCAACCATGGCTGGAGAGGCAAGCCCTCAGCCGAATAGAGCCCAAAGCAACGGAGACACCATGGCATCCACGTTCGACCATTCCACGCGCGAAGTTCTGAGCATTTCGCGCCGCCATCTGCTGACCGGCGCCGGAGCCCTGGCCTGCAGCAGCCTGCTGCCCGGCCTGGCCCGCGCTGCCGATGACAGCTGGCCCAGCCGTCCGATCCGCTTTGTCGTACCGTTCGCACCGGGCGGAAGCTCTGAAATCGTGGCCCGCTCCACTGCGGCCGAACTGTCCAAGACCATCGGCCAGAACGTATTCGTGGACAACAAGCCCGGCGCTGCGGGCAACATCGCCATGCAGGAAGTGGCTCGCGCCGATGACCAGAGCACGGTCATCCTCGGCCATATCGGAACACTGGCCGTGAACCCCTATATTTTCGACAAGCTGTCCTGGGACCCGAAAAAGGACTTTGTGCCTGTGAGCCTGCTGGCCAAGGTTCCCAGCCTCTATGTGGTGCATCCCGATCTGCCCGTCAGGAACATCGCGGATCTGGTGGCCTACGCCAAGAAAAACCCCGGCAAACTCAGCTATGGCTCCGCAGGCAATGGCAGCGCAGGTCACCTGGCGTTCGAATATCTGAAGATGACGGCCGACATCTTCATGCTCCATGTACCGTATCGCGGCACCGGTCCGATGATGACCGACCTGCTCTCGGGCCGTCTTGACGCGGCCTCGGTCGGTGCCGCTGCACTGCTGCCCTTCATCAAGGCCGGCAAGGTGCGCTGCATCGCCACCGGCTCGACCAAGCGACTGCCGCAACTGCCTGACGTCCCGACGGTGGCCGAGCAGGGCTTTGCAGGCTTCGAGATGACCCAGTGGTACGGCATGCTGGCCCCTTCCAGCCTGCCTCGCGCCCATGTGGACAAGCTGGCCGCAGAATGCGCCAAGGCCGTCAAGGCACCTGATGCGCTCAAGCGCCTGCAGGGCGATGCGGCCGAGCCCATTGGAAGCACCCCAGAGCAGTTTGCACAGTTCATCGCCGCGGAACAGAACCGCTGGCAAAAAGTGCTCAAGCGCGCACAGGTGAAACCGGGTTGAACCCCGAGGCATCTCGCCTTCCCCCTTCTTTTCGGAAGGGGTGAGAAATCCTCATTGCGGGGCCGGCCTTGCGCGATCTCCTGGGCCGGTCAGCGCCCTATGGCACAGCGCGTGGCGCGGCTCAGTGGCTCTCTATCCACCACTGGATGATGATTTTGGCGAGATAGCCGACAAAGCCCACGCCCAGACCCAGAAAAATCACAAAGGTGCCGAACTTGCCTGCCTTGGACTGACGCGCCAGCTGCAGGATGATGAACACCATGAACAAGATGAAGGCGCCCACGCCCCAGGTCAGGAAAAAGTGGGCAATCTGCTCTTCCGTATAACCGAATATCACGACAACCAGGTCCTTACAGCCTTTGCCAGGCCCTGGCCGCCAAACACTCAGACGACAGGCCCCGTCGCGTCCTCCCTGGCGGGGAATGCAGAGGCATCCACCAGGTCGCGATAGGCATGCCAGCTGGCATGGCCCAGCAGGGGCATCACAACCAACAGCCCCAGCAGATAGCTGCCAAGGCCCAGCAAAGTCAACATCACAATCAGCGCCGCCCACAAGGCCATAGGGCCCGGGTTGGCCAGCACCACGGACCAACTGGTCAACACGGCCTGACGCACGGTCACTCGCCTGTCCAGCATCAGCGGCATGGCCACCACACTGGACGCAAAAATCGGAGCAGCCAGAAAGCTGCCCAAAGCCATCCATTGCACAAACAGCTGACCATCTCTGGCCAGCACGACATGCACCATGAAATCCTGCAGGGTTTGCACACGCACGGGCGACATCACGGTGATCAGCGACGCAGAAATCAGCACCCAGCCCGTGGCCGCCAGCGCCAGCAAGGCACCAAACCGAACCATGCACCAGTACCCTCCCCGGCCCGTGGCATGGCAGCTCTGCCATTGCGTCCAGGTGCGGCGGATCAGACCCCAGTCTGCCACCTCACCGCGCTCGATGGCCCGGCTGATGGCATAGAGGCTGGTGGCCACCAGAGGCCCCACCACCAGAAAGCCCGACAAGGCTCCTGCCATCAACCAGAAGCGATTGTGCCCCAGGGTCAGGATTGCTGCACCGATCAGGATCAAGGCCAGACCATGAGCCAGACTGATTAACGGAGCCTTAGAAATGTCCTGCAAGGCTCTGGACAGCCACACCAGAGGCCGGCTCCAGGCAATGGTTCGCACAGGTGCCAGCGGAGGTGGCGTGAGAAGGCAGGCAGACAGACAGGTAGGCATAGGCGGTCCTTGTTCGCTGACCCGCAAAGCTCCCGCTCGTCCCGGTCAACGATCTGCCAGCCCCTGACACAACTGCCAAAGGCTGGCGACTGTGACGTGGGGTTCAGGACCCACGCAAGGCCATGCTACCTGCCCGCGGTTGAGCCAGACTGCGTGCATACCCGCATCCATGGCGCCCCGGGCATCCAGCTGCGCATCGTCGCCGATGTGCAGCACATGCTCGGGGGCCACGCCGGCCGCATCCGCTGCGGCCTGGAAAAACCGCGTATCGGGTTTGGCCATGCCGGCTGTGCTGGCAGACAGCGAGGCGCGAAAATGCTCGCCGATACCCACCACATGCACATTCGCATTGCCATTGGACAGGGCCACCACCGGCCAGCGCTGCGAGAGAAACTGCAGCGCCGGCAAGGCGTCGTCAAACAGTTCGACCCGCTGGCGAGCGGCAAAGAACTCGTCAAAGGCCGGTTCGGCCAGGGCAGGATCGTCGCCGGCGCGGGTCAACGCCAGCCGGATGGACTCGCGGCGCAAACCGCTGAGGTCGGCTTTCAGATCCGGGCGCAATGTCACGATTTCATGGCGCAAGGCGCGCACCTTGTCCGTATCGCCCAGATGCTCTGCCGTCGCGGGAGCATGTTTGGCTAGCCACTGCAGCAAAACGGCCTCTGCCTTGGCGATCGTGGGCCAGATGGGCCAGAGCGTGTCGTCCAGATCCAGGCTGATGGCGCGAATCTGGCCGCTATGGCGCAGGCGCTTCAGGGTTTCAATGGCAATGTCTGTGGTGTCTTGGGATGGCATGCCCGAAGAATAGCGCTCCGCCCAATGCCGCAGAACGGATGCGCCTATCCGATTAGCTGACACAATTGCACCATGCCATCACGCTTTGCGCCCGAACCCCGCTTCCGCCACGATCAATCCGCACGCACCGGCATCCTGCTGTGCAACCTGGGCACACCAGCCGCCCCCACGGCTGCGGCCGTGCGCCCGTATCTGGCGGAGTTTCTTGGCGATGATCGCGTGGTGGAGATTCCCAGGCTCGCCTGGTGGCCGATTCTGCACGGCATCATCCTGCGGACCCGCCCTGCCAAGTCGGCCGCCAAATACGCCACCGTCTGGCATGAAAAGGACGGCTCCCCGCTGCTGCACTGGACCACGCGCCAGGCCGCCTTGCTGCGCGGATGGCTGGGCGAACGCGGTCACAATGTGCTGGTGCTGCCGGCCATGCGCTACGGCACGCCGTCCATTGCGGCCCAGCTGGATGCCCTCAAGAAAGACGGCGTGACGCGCATCCTGATCCTGCCGCTCTACCCCCAGTACTCGGGCACGACCACGGCCAGCGTATTCGACGCCGTCTATGACTGGGCCAGAACCCAGCGCCATATTCCCGAGCTGCGTTTCGTCAACCGCTACCACGACGATGCCGGATATATTGAAGCGCTGGCACAGCGCATCGAAGCCCACTGGCGCGCCCATGGTCGCGGGGACAAGCTGGTCATGAGCTTTCATGGTGTGCCCGAGCGCACCCTGCATCTGGGCGACCCCTATCACTGCGAATCACACAAGACGGCACGCCTGCTGGCCGAGCGGCTCAAGCTCGGCAACGAGCAGTATCTGGTGACCTTCCAGTCGCGCTTTGGCAAGGCCAAGTGGCTGGAGCCCTATACCGAACCCTCCCTGATTGCCATGGCCCAGGCCGGCGTCCGGCGTGTCGATGTGGTCTGCCCCGGCTTCACCAGCGACTGCCTGGAGACGCTGGAGGAAATCAAGCAGGAGGCGCGTGAAGCCTTTCTGCATGCGGGCGGCCAGCAGTTCGAATACATAGACTGCCTCAACGACAGTGCGCCCTGGATCACCGCGCTCAGCGATATTGCCCAACGGCATATGCAAGGCTGGCCCACCGGGCGCGAGGACGATGTCGAGCTCAAGGCCCGCGCCCAGCACGCCAAGGCGGCCGGCGCGCCGCTGTAGGCGGCCATCCAGCGAACTGGCACGGCATATGCTGCCTCTGGCAGCATGCATATTCACGCCCGCTCCATTCGCTATTTCGACATGATTCGCCGTTGCGGCTCCATACGGGAAGCCGCACGCCATCTTCATGTGGCTTCGTCGGCAGTCAACCGCCAGTTGCTGCAGCTTGAGGACGAAATCGGCAGCCCGCTGTTCGAGCGCCTGAGCTCGGGCCTGCGGCTCACGGCTGCTGGCGAAGTGTTTTCGCGCCATGTGATCACGGTGCTGCAGGACGAGCACCGCCTCAGCACCGAACTGGAGCTGCTGCGCGGCGTGCGTCGCGGCTCGGTCAGCGTGGCCGCCGTGGAAGGCCTGAACGCCGACCTGATGCCGGCCGTGCTCACGCAGATGCACCGGCGCTACCCGACGATCCAGATCCATGTGCGCACCTGCGGCTCCCAGCAGGCGGCACAGGCCGTGATTCAGGGTGATGCGGACGTGGGCATAGGCTTTTCGGTCAGGCGCCACGACAATCTGCGCCAATGCACCATGGGCCGCTTTGCGCTGGGCGCCATCGTGCCGCCCAAGCACCCGATCGCCCTGCTGGAGCGCGTGGACTTTGCACAATGCGCGGCCTTTCCGCTGATTCTGCCAACGCCCGAACTCTCCATGCACGAGCTGCTGCAGCCCCTGCTGGCGCACCACAAACGTGCATTGCAGGTATTGCTGGAAACCTCGTCCATCGAGCTGGCCAAAAGCCTTGCCGAACGCGGCGTGGGCATTTTTTTCCAGAGCCGCCTGGGGCTGGAGCGCGAACTGCGCGAAGGCCGGCTGGTCCATGTGCCGCTGGACACCCCCACCACGCTGTACTCCGAACTCGGCGTCTATGTGCGTGCAGGGCGCACGCTGCCATCGGCGCTCGACGCCTTCAACCGCATTGTGGCCGACGCCATCGAAACCCGCGAGGATGAGGAAAGCGTCGCCCTGCGCGAATGGGTGGCAAGGACGCAGACTGCCGCTCAGGCGGACTTGCCCCGGGGCTGAGCCCCCACCTGCCTGTGTCCGCACCGGCATTGTGCGCATCGCCTTCTGCGAATGCACCAATGCCGTGCAGTGCTTTTCCTATCAACGATTGTCGCTCACATTTTTAGATCACCCCGCAGCAAAAGCTGCGCTATCCAGCACGGGCTGCGCTTTCTAAACTGGGTCCAGTTCTTCAGTTTCCGGAAGCGATTTGTGAGCACCTCTGCCCTCCCCATCATCGACATCAGCGGCCTGCGCAGCCATGACCCTGTGGATCAGCACATGGTGGCCGAGCAATTGCGCCAGGCTTGCGAGCAGCGCGGCTTCTTCTATATCACCGGCCATGGCATAGACCCCGCGCTGATCAACAGCCTGTTTGCGGCCAGCCAGCGCTTTTTCGACCTGCCCATGGCGGAAAAGCTGGCCGTGGACAAGAAGCTCTCGCGCTGCAATCGCGGCTACGAGCCATTGCGTGCGCAGACGCTGGAAAGCGGTGCCCCCCCCGATCTCAAGGAAAGCTTTTACGTCGGTGCCGAGGTGGCGACCGACGATGCGCGCGTGCTGTCGGGCCGCTTCAATACCGGCCCCAACCAATGGCCCGAAACCCTGCCCGACTTCCGCGCCGTGATGCAGAACTACTACCAGGCCGCCCATGGCCTGGGCGCGACCATCGTGCACGGCCTGGCCTTGTCGCTGGGCGTGCCCGTCAGCCACTTTGACGGCTATCTCAAGGACGCTGCCGCGACGCTGCGCCTTCTACACTACCCGCCCCAGCCTGCCAACCCCGAACCCGGCGAGAAAGGCTGCGGGGAGCACACGGACTTCGGGGGCGTGACCTTGCTGCTGCAGGACGAGGCCGGCGGCCTGCAGGTCTGGGACAAAGATCTCGGCCGCTGGATCGACGCGCCCCCGGTGCCCGGTGCCTTTGTCGTCAACATCGGCGATCTGTTCGCGCGCTGGACCAATGACCGCTATGTCTCCACCTTGCACCGGGTCATCAATGTCTCGGGGCGCGAGCGCTATTCCGTCCCCTTCTTCTTCACGGGCAACCCGTTGCACAAGGTGGAGTGCATTCCCACCTGCCTGGATGAAGGCGAGCAACCCCGGTATGCGCCCGTCACGGTGGAGCAGCACCAGATCGAGTGCTATCGCCGCACCTACGGTTGACGGAGACAGCCATGACACGCTCACGCCATATGGTGCTGATCCACGGGGCCTGGCAGGGCAGCTGGGCATTTGCCGCCTGGACGCCGCTGCTGCAGGCCCGAGGCTGGAAAGTGCTTGCTGTCAATCTGCCGGGCAACGATGCCGCCGCCGAAGACGACAGCTGCGCCAATCTCGACGGCTACACCGCCCATGTGCTGCGCGTGCTGGAATCGCTGGATGGCCCTGCCGTGGTGGTCGGTCACAGCGGTGGCGGCATGACGGCGTCTCAGGTCGCCCAGGCCGCCCCCGAGCGGGTCAGCGCCCTGGTCTACCTGGCCGGAATGATGCTGCCCAGCGGCATGAGCTATGGCGATGTGATCGCGCAATGCCGCGCCGCCGATCCGGGCTTTGACTACCAGGGCATAGGCCCGCATCTGGCATGGAACGAGCAGCGCAATGCCAGCAGTGTGCCGCTGGAAGCCGCCATGGCCTTGTTCCTGCATGACTGCCCTCCGACCGCAGCGCTCAAGGCGGCCAGCCGTCTCTGCGTCCAGCCCGAGACGGGGCGGACCATGGTGAACCGGCTCACTGCAGACCGTTTTGGCCGGGTGCCACGTATCTATGTGGAATGTCGCCAGGACCGTTCGGTGACGCTTCCCGTGCAGCAACGCATGCAGCAGCTCACGCCGGGCGCCAGGCGCGTCAGCCTCGATTGCGGCCATGTGCCCCAGCTGGCCTGTCCGCAGGCGCTGAGCGATGCCTTGCTCCCGGTCTTGGATGAAGCTCAATCGAAACCCTTTATGAGCTTGCGCATGCCGCTCATCAATACATAGCAACCAGTCGTCCCAGCCTCACATGCTTCAGGAGTTATTCATGACACGCCCCCCGACTTCCTTCAGACGCCCCGTTCTTGCCACCCTGCTCGTCGCCTGTGGCGCAGCGGCCCAGGCAGCCGACAAGCTCACGGTGCAGCTCGACTGGCTGCCCGGGGGCGACAAGTCCTTTGTCTATGCCGGCGTGCAGCAAGGCTTTTTCAAGGACGAAGGCTTGGACGTGAAGATCGTTCCCGGCCGAGGCTCGGCCGATGCCGTGACCAAGGTGGCCTCTGGCTCTGCCGATGTGGGTTTTGGCGGCATCTCGGCGCTGATGATGGCCGCTGCCGAAGGCAGGATTCCCGTCAAGGCCGTGATGTCGCTGTATTCCAAACAGCCCGATGCGCTTTTCACGCGCGCCGACAGCAAGATCAGGAGCCTCAAGGACATGGAAGGCAAGACGGTGGCCATGCCCACCTTCTCCTCGTCGAATGCCCTGTGGCCCATCGTGCTGCAGAAGAACGGCGTGGACGCCAGCAAGATCAAGGTCATCAAGTCGGACCCGGCGACGCTGGCACCCATGCTGGCCCAGGGCCGCGTGGACGCGACCATCAACTGGGTGACCGTGGCTCCGGCTTTCGGCTCCGTGCTCAAGCAGGCCAGCAAGGAACTGTCGGTCCTGCCCTGGACGCAGTTCGGTCTCGACGGCTATGGCTGGTCCGTCATGGCCAGCGACAAGACCATCAAGGACCGCCCCGACGTGCTCAAGCGCTATGTGCGAGCACTGGGCAAGTCGCTGGAGTTCTCCATCCAGAACCCGCAAAAGGCGGCCGAGTCGCTGAAGGCCCAGGTGCCCGAGGCCGACACGGCCGTGGTCAAGGCCGAATTTGAAGCCTCCATCCCGCTGCTCAGGAACGAGATCAGCCAACGCGACGGCCTTGGCAAATTCGAGCCCCGGCTGCTGGCTGCCACCTGGGGCTGGGTGGCCCAGTCCATGAGCTACGACCTCAAGAAGGTCGACCCGGAAACGCTGGTGGATCGCCGTTTTCTGAGCCAGTAAATCCCATGCGAGGGCGGCACAGCGCCGCCCTCACGCTCCCGCCCTTGTTCTTTCCTTGATCGCCTGCCATGCAATACGTAATCGATCTGAACGCGGTCACCCAGACCTTTGTCTCCAGCGATGGCAGCCCTGTCACGGCCCTGCAGGGCGTGGACCTGCATCTGCGCCGCCACGAATTCGTCTCGCTGATCGGCCCCTCGGGCTGCGGCAAGTCCACCATATTGCGCCTGATTGCGGGCCTGATCCGCCCCAGCAGCGGCGAGGTACGCATCTTCGATCTGCCCGTGACCGAACCACGCGACGAGATCGGCATGGTGTTCCAGAAGCCCACGCTGCTGCCCTGGCTCTCGGTGCTTGACAACATCACCTTCCCCATGCGCCACAAATACGGCCATGTGGAAATGAAGGAAGAGGCCCGCGCCCAGCAGTTGCTGGAGATGATCGGCCTCAGGGATTTCGGCCACAAGCGGCCCCACGAACTCTCGGGCGGCATGCAGCAGCGCGTCGCGATTGCACGCTCCTTGCTCCACGACCCGGACATCTTGCTGATGGACGAGCCCTTTTCGGCGCTGGACGCACTCACCCGCGACGAAATGAGCCTGGAGCTGCTGCGCATCTGGAACGAGCGCCCCAAGACCGTGGTCTTTGTGACCCACTCCATCCAGGAGGCCTTGCTGCTATCCGACCGCATCGTGGTCATGAGCGCCCGCCCGGGCCGCGTGGCCGACATCCTCGATGTGCCGCTGGCACGCCCGCGCAGCATGGCCACTCTGGCCGATCCCGTGTTCACCGAAATGGCCAACGAGATTCGTCTCCAGGTCTTCAGCAAACACCCCGCACACGCCTGAAGATCCTCCCGCAGCCCCAAGAGGCCCCCTATGTCTGCCCTCATACAACGCCATGCGTCGCTGCTGGTTTTCCTCGCCGTCCTGCTGTTCTGGGAGTGCGCCTGCCGCCTGGCGCATATACCCGAGTACATTTTTCCCGCTCCCAGCCAGATCTGGCTGGCTGCTGCCGAGATGGGGCTGCAGCGCTGGCTGGAGCATGTCACGGCCACCTTGCAGGTCGCGCTCATAGGCTATGCGCTGGCGATCGCTCTGGCCATTCCGCTGGCCATCGCCATCACGCGCTCGCAGTTGCTCTCGAAAATCATCATGCCCTGGCTGGTGGTGATCCAGTCCACCCCCATCGTGGCCGTCGCTCCCATCATCGTCGTCACGCTGGGTGCAGGCCTGCTGCCCCGCGTGGTCATCACCACGCTGATTGCCTTTTTCCCGCTGGTGGTTTCCACGGCCCTGGGCCTGGCTTCGGTGCCGGCAGAGCTGGTGGAGCTGTCGCGCTCACTGCGCGCCACCACCAGCCGCCAGTACTGGCAGATTCGCATGCCGTTTGCCGTGCCCTATGTGTTTTCGGCCCTCAAGGTCTCCATCACGCTGGCCATTGTGGGCGCCGTGGTCGCCGAGTTCGTGGCGGCGGAAAAAGGCCTGGGCTATCTGATCCTGTTTGCCACCTCCTCCTTCAAGGTACCCGTGGCCTTTGCCGCACTGGCACTGCTGGTGCTGTGCAGCCTGCTGCTCTATGGGGGGGTGCAGCAGCTGCACAAGCGCCTCTTTCCCTGGAGCCAGAGCACTCCCGCATGACCGACACAAGGACCGCCACCATGACAGACAAGAACTTTCCCCCGCAGGGCCTGACGCCCTCTGCCGAACAAATCCAGCGCAATCTGCGTCGCGCGCAGGCCGTGGCCCAGCGCGCCACCGAGATGGGCCACCACCCCTTCGGCGCGGTACTGGTGGGCCCCGACCAGGAGACCGTGCTCATGGAGCAGTGCAATATCGACACCGTCAACCACGCGGAATCGACCTTAGCGCGCATGGCGGCCACCAATTACACGGCCGAGTTTCTCTGGAGCTGCACGCTCTACACCAATGTGGAGCCCTGCTGCATGTGCGCCGGTACGGCCTACTGGGCCAATATCGGTCGCATCGTGTTCGGCATGACCGAGCACCGTCTGCTGGAATGCACGGGCAGTCATGGCGAGAACCCGACCATGAGTGTCTCGTCGCGTTATGTCTTCGACCATTGCCAGAAGGCCGTGGAGCTGATCGGCCCCGTACCCGAGATGGAGGCCGAGATCGCCGCCCAGCAGCAAGCCTTCTGGGCGCAGCGCTGAGGATCACGCCAGCAGGAGGCTGCCATGCTGCTTACCCACCCCTCGTCACCCCAGGCCGCGCAGGCCCTGGCCCGCAAGCTCGGCGATGCCGCCTGCTTCATCGCCGGGGGCACGCTGCTGCAGCAGTCATGGGCAGAGCCTCGCCTGGCGCCGTCGGCCACGCATTTCATCAATGTGATGCACTGGCCCGAGATGCAGCAGATCCACCTCGGCCCGCAATATCTGCACATCGGTGCAGGCATGCGGCTGGAGGCCGTGCGCCGTCACCCCTGGGTTCAGCAGCACGCCCCCGTGCTCGTCCAGGCCCTGGACCAGCTAGGGGCCATGGGAGTACGCCGCCTGGGAACCCTGGGCGGCAATATAGGCTGGGGCGAAGGCGACTGCTGCCCGGTATTGCTGGCCATGGATGCGCAGGTCGAGTTGACGGACGGCAACCTGCAGTCGCTGGCGCAAACGCTCAAGCTCATGGACCGGCCTCTGATGCTCTCGTTCCTGCTGCCGCGCAGCGATGTGATGGAGCCCCGGCCACTGGTGTTCGAGAAGGTCGGCTATCGCGCGGCATTCTCCCCCGCGCGGCTGCGCATGGCCCTGCGCTGGAGCGATGCACAAAAGCGCCTGAACCTGGACCGCATTGCTGCGGCGGCCCCTGGCATAGGCGTGCACCGCCTGCAAGCCACGGAAAAGCTGCTGAGCTATGCGCAGGAGTTGCAGATCCGGCCCTCCCTCGGCGATATACGTACCACCTGCGAGCAAAGCCTGCCTCCCGATCTGGCCCGGATTGCCAGCCGCCTGATTGCCGGACATTGCGGGCTGCTGGCCTGAACCATCATGGAATTCCCCACCCCTCATCACATCCGCGAGCTCGGCCTGGAGACTTTGCCGGTCCGGCCCGATGCCAAGGCCAAGCTCGGCGGCAACCCGGGCTTTCTGAGCGACCGCATTCAGCCGGGTCAATTGCGCGGAGCGATTCTCGGCAGCCCTCATCCCCATGCGCGCATTCTGCATATCGATACCAGCGCCGCCCAAGCCCTGCCAGGCGTCCATGCCGTGGTCACCCATGCCGATATCCCCGGCATCAAGCACTATGGATTGCGCAAGGTGGACCGGCCCGTGCTCTGCATCGACAAGGTGCGCCATGTGGGCGACCCGGTCGCCGCCGTTGCGGCCGTGGACATGGAGACGGCGCGGCAGGCTCTGGCGCTGATCCGGGTTGACTACGAACCCCTGCCCCCTGTCTGCGACCCGGTCGCCGCCCTTGACGACACAGCGGCCTCCGAGCAGCCAGTCCATCAGGACGGCAATCTGCTGCATGCCGCCAGCCACCGCCAGGGAGACATGTCTGCAGCCCGGGCAAGCACAGTGCACCGGGTACAGGACAGCTATGTCACGCCACGCCAGATGCATGCCTTTCTCGAGACCGAAGGCGGTGTAGCCGAGCCCGATGGCGCGGGCGGCCTGCGCCTGTTCTTCGGCGGCCACAACCCAGCGCGGGAAAAGCAGGTCATCGCCGACATGCTGGACCTGCCACACGACAGGGTTCACGCCGTGGCCACGCCCGTGGGCGGCTCCTACGGCGGCAAGGACGAGCTGACGATTCAACCCATCGCGGCCCTGCTGGCCTGGAGGGCGCAGCGCCCCGTGCGGTTGCACCTGACACGTCCGCAATCGGTGGATCTGGGTGTCAAGAGACATCCCATGCAGATCGAAATGCAGACCGGCTGCGATGCACAAGGGCGGCTCACCTACCACCAGGTGCGGATAGTGGCCGACACCGGGGCCTACGCCACGCATGGCCCCGAAGTGCTGGATGCCGCGCTCGAACATGCCCCCGGCCCCTACCGGTATCTGGCGCTGGACCTCGGCGCCAGGCTGGCCTATACGAACAACGGCATCGCCGGTGCGTTTCGCGGCTTCGGTGCCGTGCAGGTGCAATTTGCACTTGAGCAGCAGATCGACAGACTGGCTGCGCTGGTCGGCATGACGCCCGATGCGTTTCGCGCCCTCAACCTCGCCGCTCCCGAGGCACCCGGCCCGCTGGGCCAGCATGTCGCGCCGTTTGACGGCGCCCGGCGCGCACTCGATGTCGCACGCCAGCAGGCGCTGTGGCGCGGGCCGCATCGCTGGGTCAGCGCGGACGGCCGTCATCTGCACGGCGTGGGCCTCACGCTGATCCATCGCAGCGATGGCTTTGGCAAGGGTGGCCCCAGTGACTGCCGCATGGAGCTGGCCCTGGCCGCCGATGGTGCGATCGAGCTGCGCTGCGGCTTCACCGAGCTGGGACAGAACCTGGTCGGGACCATCCAGAGCCTGGGGGCTCGGCATCTGGGCTGTGCTGCCGACGCGATCCGGCCCGTGCTCGGAGATACGCGGCTCACGCCCGACTCGGGCCCGGTGGCCGCCTCGCGCGCCACCACGCTGGTATGGCGTGCCTTGCAGCAGGCCGCCCGGCCCTGGCAGCAAGCCTTGCGCCTGGCCGCCGCAAGACTGCTGCCCGATATCCCTCTGCGCTGCGGCGCATGGGGCCTGGAAAGCGCTGCGGGCCTGTGCCTGAGCTACGCCGATCTGGCCAAGGCATCGGGCGAACGCCTCCCCTGCATCTTCATCGACCTCAAGGCCGAAGACCCGGAGGACAACGCGCATGACACCCACTTCGTCTTCGGAGCCTGCGCCGCCATTGCCCAGGTTCGCGTCGACACCTGGAGCGGCATGGTCCAGGTTCAGCGGCTGGTGATGTGCTCGGCCCTTGGCCCCGTGGCATCGGCCCAGGGCTATCTGGGCCAGATGGAAGGCGGCGCCCTCATGGGCCTGGCCATGGGCACGCTGGAGGAGCTGGCTTGCCTGGACGGCCACTACCAGGCTCGCAATCTCGACGGCTATCTGATCCCCACGCTGGCCGATGCCCCTGAAATGCAGGTGCTGGCGATCGAGAACCTTCCCGAGGGCGATCCCATCGGCCCGCGCGGAGCCGGCGAGATCAGCGTCAACCTGGCCCTGCCCGCGGTGGCCAATGCCTTGGCCGCCGCACTGCAGCATCCCATCACGCAACTGCCCATGACCCCGGAGCGCGTGATCGCGTTGCTGGAGGCGGGCGCGGAGTCCTCCACACCATGACGACGACCCACATCCCGGAGCACGGCGGCAAGCCACCCCCAGCCTGCGCAAAGGAGGCCTCGGTTTTTGTGCTGCAGCTGAATCTGAACGGCCAGCCGGTCATCGCCAGCTGCAGCCCCGACACCCGGCTGCTGACCTTGCTGCGCGAGCACTGGCACCTCACCGGGGCCAAGCCCGGCTGCGAAGTGGGACGCTGTGGCGCCTGCATGGTCTGGCTCAACGGCGAGCCCGTGAATGCCTGCCTGCTGATGGCCTATCAGATCCAGGGCCAGACGGTGCGCACCATCGAGTCCGTGGCACAGGACAGCGCCAGCGAACCCGTGCGCGACGCGCTGGCGCGCTGCGGCGGCGTGCAATGCGGCTATTGCACCTCCGGCATGGTCATGAGCATGAGCTGGCTGCACCAGCAGCAGCCCCGTCCCACCGCCGCCGAGGCCGAGGCCCAGATGTGCGGAAACCTTTGTCGCTGTACGGGCTATGGCGGCATCCGGCGGGCGGTGCAGGAGCTGTTTCCGGCCGGGCAGAGCGCATGATTGCTCAAGTTTGATAGCTGCAATCGCTTACTCACAAAGCGAATCAGCCACTTTTAACCACAGTTATCAGAAACCACGCTGTTTGTTCGCCTATTCATGACCCCAGGCAATAAACAGACAAGTTTTTCTTGGTTGGCCCTGTCGCGGCAAGGCCGGACAATAGAGGCCCTGGGCATAGCCATGCCCCTGACGAATCGGCTTTGCCGACTCCTGCCATGAAAAACTCTCTGACAAGCTATGCATTGGGTCTGGGCTTGAGCCTGGGCACCAGCAGTTGGGCGCTCGCGGCCCAGCCCCTGCTCAACCCCGAACAGCTGCAGCCATTGCTGCAGCAGGCCGATGTCCGCCTCATCGATATCCGCGACCCCAAAGCCTTCGAGGCCGGCCACATCGCCCAGGCTGCCAACGCCCCCTACGGCAAATGGCGCGGCCCGGCCACCAATCCCGGTGAGTTGCCCGATCAGGCCAAGCTGGTGGCGCTGGTCCAGTCCCTGGGCCTGACGCCAGCCACGCATGCCATCGTGATCTCCAGCGGTGCCGATGCCACGGACTTCGGTGCCGCGGCGCGTGTGT
>NZ_SPEY01000080.1 GCF_009360615.1 Comamonas sp. | reverse complement strand
TGAAGAAGAAGGAAATCTCCAAGCTGATCAACGCCTCCTTCCGCAAGTGCGGTCTGAAGGCCACGGTCGTGTTTGCCGACAAGCTGCTGCAAAACGGTTTCCGTCTGTCCACTCATGCCGGTATCTCGATCTCCATCGACGACATGCTGGTGCCTCCGCAAAAGGCCGACATCCTGGCCCGCGCAGAGTCCGAAGTGAAGGAAATCGAACAGCAGTACGTCTCGGGTCTGGTGACCTCCGGCGAGCGCTACAACAAGGTGGTGGACATCTGGGGCAAGGCCGGTGACGACGTCTCCAAGGTGATGATGGACCAGCTCAAGGTCCAGAAGACCACCGACCGCCATGGCAACGAAGTCGATCAGGAATCGTTCAACGCGATTTATATGATGGCCGACTCCGGCGCCCGTGGCTCGGCAGCGCAGATTCGTCAGCTGGCCGGCATGCGTGGTCTGATGGCCAAGCCTGACGGCTCCATCATCGAGACGCCTATCACCGCGAACTTCCGCGAAGGCCTCAACGTGCTGCAGTACTTCATCTCGACCCACGGTGCCCGTAAGGGTCTGGCCGACACGGCGCTGAAGACAGCTAACTCCGGTTACCTGACTCGTCGTCTGGTGGACGTGACGCAGGATCTGGTCGTGAACGAGCAGGATTGCGGCACCTCCAACGGCTATCTGATGCGCGCCATCGTCGAAGGCGGTGAAGTGATCGAATCCCTGCGCGACCGCGTGCTGGGCCGTTCGACCGCCGAAGAAGTGCTGCACCCCGAAACCCGTGCGGTGCTGGTGCCTGCCGGTACCCTGCTCAACGAAGACACCATCGAAGAGCTGGAAGCCCAGGGCGTGGACGAAATCAAGGTTCGTACGGCGCTGACCTGCGAAACCCGTTTCGGCCTGTGCGCCACCTGCTACGGCCGTGACCTGGGTCGTGGCGGCCTGATCAACCTCGGCGAAGCCGTGGGTGTGATCGCTGCCCAGTCCATCGGTGAGCCCGGCACGCAGCTGACCATGCGTACCTTCCACATCGGTGGCGCCGCTTCGCGTGCCGCCATCGCTTCGAGCGTGGAAGCCAAGTCCAATGGTGTCATCGGCTTCAACAGCACGATGCGCTATGTGTCCAACACCAAGGGCGAGCTGGTGGTGATTTCGCGTTCCGGCGAGATCGTGATCAGCGAAAACGGCCGTGAGCGCGAGCGTCACAAGGTGCCTTACGGCGCGGTGCTGACCGTCAAGCCTGACGAAGCCATAAAGGCCGGCAAGATCCTGGCGAACTGGGATCCGCTGACTCGACCCATCATTACCGAATACGCCGGTCAAGTGCGCTTCGAGAATGTGGAAGAGGGTCTGACGGTGGCCAAGCAGGTCGACGAAGTGACCGGTCTGTCCACTCTGGTGGTGATCGACCCCAAGCGTCGCGGCTCTGCCAAGGTGGTGCGTCCCCAGGTCAAGCTGATCGATGCCAACAACCAGGAAGTCAAGATTCCTGGTACCGATCACGCCGTGACGATCGGCTTCCAGGTCGGCGCCCTGATCCAGGTGCGCGACGGCCAGGACGTGGGTCCCGGCGAAGTGCTGGCCCGTATCCCTGTCGAAGGCCAGAAGACCCGCGACATTACCGGTGGTCTGCCCCGTGTGGCCGAACTGTTCGAAGCCCGTACGCCCAAGGACAAGGGCACTCTGGCCGAGATGACCGGTACCGTGTCCTTCGGCAAGGAAACCAAGGGCAAGATCCGCCTGCAGATCACCGATCTGGAAGGCAAGGTCTGGGAGGAGCTGGTGCCCAAGGAGCGCAACATTCTGGTCCACGAAGGCCAGGTGGTGAACAAGGGTGAGTCCATCGTTGACGGTCCTGCCGATCCTCAAGACATCCTGCGTCTGCTGGGTATCGAAGAGCTGTCGCGCTATATCGTGGACGAGGTGCAGGACGTTTACCGTCTGCAGGGCGTGAAGATCAACGACAAGCACATCGAAGTGATCGTGCGTCAGATGCTGCGTCGCGTGATCATCGAGAACTCTGGCGATACCACCTACATCCAGGGTGAACAGGTCGAGCGCTCCGAGGTGCTCAACACCAACGAGCAGATGCTCAAGGAAGGCAAGCTGCCCGCCACGTATTCCAACGTGCTGCTGGGTATCACCAAGGCTTCGCTGTCCACCGACTCGTTCATCTCTGCGGCTTCCTTCCAGGAAACCACCCGTGTTCTGACCGAAGCTGCCATCATGGGCAAGCGCGACGAGCTGCGTGGTCTGAAGGAAAACGTGATCGTGGGTCGTCTGATCCCTGCCGGTACCGGTCTGGCCTATCACCAGGCCCGCAAGGCCAAGGACGAAATGGACGACGCCGAGCGTCGCGCCATCGCCGAAGCCGAAGAAGCCGAGCTGGCCGGTGTGCTGGCTGATGACGTCGAAGCACCCGCTGGCGACGCCTCTGCCGACTAAGCATGGCACTGGACTGCGGCTGGCAACGGCTGCGGTTCGCTGCTGATGCACCGCGCTCCCGCTCTGCCTTGTGCAGACGGGAGCGTTTTTCATGGATCGGAGCCCGGCTCGCGCAAGCTCCGATCAGGCATGGCGCTTGCCGATGGACATGCCCGCTGTGCCCTCCTGTCTGCGTCAGTTCCACAAGTTTTTCAGGTCTGCTCTTCATGACTTCCAAGCCATCCCAACCCAAGAATGCCGCGGCTGCCGCTGTGCCCAACGCTCCAGCTCTGTGGCAACAGCTGGATGCAGTGGCCAGGGCCTTGCACGGAATCCTGGGCGGTCAGTCCAGCAAGGCGGTGCTGGCACAGGTGCCGCAGCGCTTGCGGCCGGGAGTGCAGGCCTTGCTGTTCCAGGTATTGCGCAATCTGGGTCGTGCCCAGGCGCTGCAAAAGCAGCTGGCACCGCGTGCACCGGCTCCCAAGGTCAGTGCCCTGCTGAGCACGGCCCTCGCCCTGGCCTGGGATGAGGCGCAAGCTCCCTATCCGCCTTTCACCCTGGTCAACCAGGCCGTGGAAGCCGCCAAGAACGGTGCGGCACGTGCGCAGTCGGGCTTCATCAATGCCTGTCTGCGCCGATTTCTGCGCGAGCGCGATGCCCTGGTGAGCGCCACCGACAACGATCCCGTGGCGGCCTGGAATCACCCCGCCTGGTGGATTGCCCGGCTCAGGAAAGACCATCCCCAGGATTGGCAGGCCATCTTGGCTGCCAACAATGCCCAGCCGCCCATGACGCTGCGCGTCAATGCACAGAAAAGCACGACGGCCCAATATCGGCATGCACTGCAAGCCTTGAACCTCAAGGCCACCGCCGTCGCCGAATGCGGCCTGCAACTGGAACAGGCGCTGCCCGTGCAGGAGTTGCCGCATTTCGACCAGGGCTGGGCTTCGGTGCAGGATGCCGCCGCGCAGGCCGCCGCCCCGCTGCTGTTGGCCGGCTTGCCGCAACCCGAGGGGCGCCCGTTGCGCGTGCTCGATGCCTGTGCCGCACCTGGCGGCAAGACCGCCCACCTGCTGGAGCGAGCCGCACCCGGCAGCATCGAAGTCACGGCCCTGGAGATCGATCCCGAGCGGGCCCGCCGCATTGGTGAAACCCTGTCGCGTCTGGGCTTGAAGGCCCAGGTCCTGGTGGCCGATGCATCCGCACCCCAGGAATGGTTTGAATCGCAATGCGGCGCCCAGCCCTTCGATGCCATCTTGCTCGATGCACCCTGCACGGCATCGGGCATTGTGCGTCGCCAGCCCGATGTGCGCTGGCTGCGCCGTGAAAGCGATGTAGCCCAGCTGGCAGGCATCCAGTCCCGGCTGCTGGACACCTTGTGGCCGCTGCTACAGCCCGGCGGCCGCATGGTCTATTGCACCTGCTCGGTCTTCAAGGCCGAGGGCGATGCCCAGATGCAAGCGTTTCTTGCGCGCAACACTACGGCGGCCAGCTTGCCTGCTCCAGGCCATTTAATTCCCGGCAAAGCTGCCAAACACGATTCCGTGTCCGACAATCCTCTGGGTGACCACGACGGCTTTTATTACGCTCTGCTGGAAAAATTGCGCTAACGCTGTAGCGGGGGCCTTGTGGCGTGCGGCCCGAGCGGGTTCGCTGCTGCTGGCGCTGAGCTGGGTTTTCTTGCTCGCCCGGGCCGATACCGTGTCGCCCGACATCAGCTCCATGCAGCTCACGCGCAGCGATGAAGGCGTGTTTCTGTCGGCCAATCTGCAGTTCGAGCTGCCCGGGCAGGTGGAAGATGCCCTGCGCCAGGGCATTCCCATGTATTTCATTGCCGAAGCCCAGGTGCAGCGCGAACGCTGGTACTGGTCGGATCAGCAGCTGGGTATTGCCACCCGCTATTACCGCATCACGCACCAGCCGCTCACCAAGCGCTGGCGTCTTCATATCTCCAACTCCGCCTTCACGGGCGGCAGCGGCACCGGGCTGGCACTGGGTCAGACCTACGAGCAGCTCGAAGATGCCATTGCCGCCATCCAGCGCATTTACCGCTGGAAGATTCTGGAGCCTGCCCAACTGGGTTCGGCCTCGGGTGTATCGGTGCAGCTGCGTTTTCGCGTGGACCTTTCGTCGTTGCCCAGGCCTTTGCAGATCGGTGCGCTGGGGCGCTCGGGCTGGAATCTGCAGCTCTCGCGCACGCAGACGCTGGAGGCGGCTCCCTGATGGCCGACATCAAGCTCCCGGACGTCGAAGCCGGCGGTGCCGCTGCCACGCGCTGGTCGCGAGCCACGCGCTGGGCCGTGGGCACGGGCGTGGTGCTGATGGTGGTGGTGGGGGTTCTGCTGCTGTTCCTGCTGACCCTGGCCACCAACAACCGGCTGGCCTACGAGCGCAACTACAACTGGCTGTTTGCCGCCAATGTGGTGGTGGCGGGACTGTTGCTGCTGGTACTGTTCTGGGGCGGGGTGCGTCTGGCGTTGAGGCTCCGGCGCGGGCGTTTCGGCAGCAAGCTGCTGCTCAAGCTGGCCGGCATCTTCACCCTGGTGGGCTTGCTGCCGGGCTTGCTGATCTATGTGGTGTCTTACCAGTTTGTTTCGCGCTCCATCGAGAGCTGGTTTGACGTCAAGGTTGAAGGGGCCTTGTCCGCCGGCGTGAGCCTGGCCAGTGCCACGCTGGATACCGTGGCCAATGACATGGCCAACAACACGCGCACGGCGGGCCTGCAGCTGTCCCAGACCTCGGATGCCGGAGCTGCCCTGATGCTGGAGCGCATCCGCGATCAGATCGGGGCCACCGACGTGGTGCTCTGGAATGCCTCTGGCAAGGCCATCGCCAGCGCCGGCCAGTCTCAGTTCAGCCTCGCGCCTGAGCGTCCCAACATCCAGCTGCTGCGCAGCCTGAAAGAGCAGGGCGGTCAGCGTGCCGTGGCCAGCATCGAGGGTCTGGATGATGCCGGCGATGTGCCTGCCGATCAGGCCGCCGCCAACGCCAAGGTGCGCACGCTGGCGCTGGTGCCCAGCTCGGCCGTGAATCTGCTCGAAGAAGCACGTTATCTGCAGGCCACGATTGCCCTGCCGCAGGCCCTGGTTATCAATGCGCTTGCGGTGCAGGAAGCCAATCGCGAGTACCAGGAGCGGGCGCTTGCTCGCGGCGGTTTGCAGCGCATGTATATCGGCACGCTGACGCTGGCGCTGTTTCTAGCCGTGTTTGGCGCCGTGGTGCTGGCGGTGGTGCTGGGCAATCAGCTGGCCAAGCCGCTGCTGCTGCTGGCCCAGGGCATGCGTGATGTGGCGCGCGGCGATCTGCGCCCCAAGCCCGCGCTGCAGAGCAAGGACGAGATCGGTGGGCTGACGCGCTCCTTTGCCGTCATGACTCAGCAACTGGCCGATGCGCGCTCCGATGCCAATCGCAATCTGCTGCAGCTCGATGCAGCGCGCAGCAATCTGCAGACCATTCTGGACAATCTCACATCGGGCGTCATCGTGCTCGATCGTGCCGGCCGCATCGTGCTCAGCAACCCCGGCGCGACACGCATTCTGCGTGCGCCCATGGCCGTGTTCCAGGGCAAGCGCCTGCGCGATGTCTCGGGCCTGCAGGACTTCGCCCGCGTAGTGCAGGAGCAGTTCGAGATCTTCCTGGGCGATGCGTCAGCCCAGCAGGGGCGGGACCGCTGGCAGCAGGTCTATGAGCTGGATGCCGGCAATGGCAACGGCGATGTGGTCCACAACACCACCAGCCTGGTCATGCGTGGTGCGGAGTTGCCCGACGACCAGCGTCTGCTGGTGTTCGATGATATTTCGGAGATCGTCTCTGCCCAGCGTGCACAGGCCTGGGGCGAGGTGGCGCGCCGCGTCGCGCATGAAATCAAGAATCCGCTGACGCCGATTCAGCTGTCCGCCGAGCGTCTGGCCATGAAACTGACCGACAAGCTGCAGCCTGCCGAGCAGGCGCTGCTGGCCAAGTCGGTGAAGACCATTGTCGATCAGGTGGCTGCGATGAAGCGGCTCGTCGATGAGTTCCGGGAGTATGCGCGCTTGCCTGCGGCCAATCTGCAGCCACTGGATCTGAATGCACTGGTCGCCGAGGTGCTGCAGCTCTATGGCGAAGAGAATGCGACGGTGCGGGTGGAGGCATCGCTCGACGACGCCTGCCCGCTGATTCAGGGCGATAGCCAGCAATTGCGCCAGGTCATCCACAATCTTTTGCAAAATGCGCAAGATTCCACGGCGCAAAGAGCGCAGGAAACAGGGCAGACTCCAGGCTCCGTCACCATCGAGACCCGCTGGATGGACACGGCCCAGCGTGTGCGCCTGAGCATCAGCGACAGTGGCACAGGTTTTGCTCCCAATATTCTGCAAAGAGCTTTCGAGCCCTATGTGACCACCAAGTCCCGCGGCACCGGCCTGGGCCTGGCGGTGGTCAAGAAAATCGCCGACGAACATGGCGCAAGAGTGGACCTGGGTAATCGAGAGGAAGACGGGGTAGTTCAAGGCGCGCGAGTGTCGCTATCATTTGTACCTAACGACCGTGCAGGGACGGCTTGATCCCGTTCAGCACAAGGCATAGCAACAGGCTTTAGACACATGGCAAACATACTAGTGGTCGACGACGAACTGGGGATCCGGGATTTGTTGTCGGAAATCCTCAACGACGAAGGTCATAGTGTGGACGTGGCCGAGAACGCGACGCAGGCTCGTGTATCCAGGGCCACCAGCAACTACGATCTGGTTTTGCTGGACATCTGGATGCCGGACACCGATGGTGTCACCTTGCTCAAGGAATGGGCCTCGGCCGGTCAGCTCACCATGCCCGTCATCATGATGAGCGGTCATGCGACCATCGAGACGGCCGTCGAGGCCACGCGCATCGGTGCGCTGTCCTTCCTCGAAAAGCCCATCACCATGCAGAAGCTGCTCAAGGCGGTGGAGCAGGGGCTGGCTCGCAGCACGGCCAGCCAGGGCCCGGAGGCCGCTGCGCATGCAGGCAACGGCGCGGCACCATCGGCCGTGGTCAGCATCACGGCCCAGGCGGCCGAAGACAACCTGCCCAATTCGCACCAGGGCTTCGATCTCGACCGCCCTTTGCGCGAGGCGCGTGACGGTTTTGAAAAAGCCTATTTCGAATTCCACCTGGCCCGCGAAGGCGGCTCCATGACGCGCGTGGCCGAGAAGACCGGCCTTGAGCGCACCCATCTCTATCGCAAGCTACGCCAACTGGGCGTGGACCTCGGACGCAATCGCCGCGGATAATTCCCGAAAAATTCGCATTTTCCGATTTGGGCTCTGAAAGTATGCCTATAATCGTGGCTTCGGCACCCAAGGGCGCTGATGAAAAGAAAGGCCCGGTAGCTCAGTCGGTAGAGCAGAGGATTGAAAATCCTTGTGTCGGCGGTTCGATTCCGTCCCAGGCCACCAGTTTTGAAACCCTGTGTCAGCAATGATGCAGGGTTTTTCTGCTTCTGGGCCTGATGCCTTCCTGTCTGCATTGCAGACGGGCTGAATCCTTCGGACGCAGCAGGGCACTGAAAAATAGGCCTATAATCGCTGCTTCGGCAAATTAAAGCTGCCGAACAGCAAAGGCCCGGTAGCTCAGTCGGTAGAGCAGAGGATTGAAAATCCTTGTGTCGGCGGTTCGATTCCGTCCCAGGCCACCAGACATCAAGCCCTGGATCAGCAATGATCCAGGGCTTTTTTCTGGCCGCTGCCTAGGTCTTCCTGTCCGCAGCGGGCAGTCTTGTCCGTTGGCAACAAAAGCAGAGTGGCTGGCGGCTGTCTTGGCCAGATTTCGCATTGTTTCCATCCCGTTTGCTTTGCGGGTTGCGCCACCGCCTTTTGCGTCGATACGGCTTGCATGCCGGCTGCCGTCAGCCGCTGCCGTTAAGCTTGCAGCTTTCATCGTGCACGGACAGGCACAGGAGCGTGTGTGACAGCAGATCAGCAACCAAGGGCGTCGCAACCGGCAGCGAACTGGCAGCCGGGCCTGATCGCCATTCACGGCAACCAGACCGAGGCGCTGGCCGATACCGTGCTGGCCTGGCTGGCGGCGCATCCCTTGCAGGCGCTGGAGCCCGAGATCGTGCTGGTGCAAAGCAACGGCATGGCCGAGTGGTTCAAGATGCGCATGGCCGAGCAGCAGGGCGTGTGTGCCGCCGTGCAGGTCGAGTTGCCGGCGCGCTTTGTCTGGCGCAGCTATCGTCAGATGCTGGGCCGGCACGAGGTGCCGCGCGAATCGCCGCTGGACAAGACGCCGATGATCTGGCGCCTGATGCGTGTGCTGCCACAGTGCCTGGACGAACCTGGGTTTGCGCCCATTGCCAACTTTCTGCGCCCTGGCGAGCCGCAGCGCCTGCTGCAACTGGCCGAAAAGCTGGCCGACCTGTTCGATCAGTATCAGATCTACCGCGCTGACTGGCTGGCGGCCTGGGAGCGGGGCGAGGATGTGCTGCGCACGGAAGGGCGCCCCGACGCGCCCGTGCCCGAAGGGCAGTGCTGGCAGCCCCGGCTGTGGCGCAAGGTGCTGGCCGAGCTCGATGAACAGGAACGTGCCGCAACCCGTCCGGCCTTGCTGGCGCGGATTCTGGATGCGCTGCACAGCGGCCAGCCGCCGGTCACGCCGCTGGCGCGCCGCGTGGTGGTGTTCGGCATGAGCCAGATGCCGCTGTCTCTGATGCAGTTCCTGAGCGGCATAGCCCAGCACAGCCAGGTGCTGATTGCCGTGCCCAACCCCTGCCGCTTTCACTGGGCCGATGCCATCGACGGGCGCGAGCTGCTGCGCCAGCAGCGCCGCCGCCATGCCGACCGGGGCGGCAAGGACCTGGCACAGATTTCTTTGGCCGCCATGCACGCCCATGCCCATCCGCTGCTGGCGGCCTGGGGGCGGCAGAGCCGGGACTATGTGCGCCAGCTCGATGCCTTCGATACCACGGGCGACACCGCCGTGCAATGGGGCTGGCCGCGTGTGGATGTGTATGACGAGGACGACGCAGGCGAGTTGATCGATGCACCGTTGCTGGTCCAGGTGCAGCAGCGCATTCGCGATCTGGTGCCCATGTCGGAACACCCGCCGGTCGAGATCGCGGCGGCCGACCAGTCCATCGTCTTTCACAAGGCCCATGGCCTGGTGCGCGAGCTCGAAGTGCTGCATGACCAACTGCTGAAATGGCTTGCCGAGCCTGCCGCCGAGGGCCGCGCAGCACTGGCGCCCCGCGAGGTGGTCGTCATGCTTCCGTCGATCGAAGAGGCGGCTCCCGCCATCCGCGCCGTGTTCGGTCAGTACGGTCGCCACGATGCGCGCCATATTCCGTTCGATATTGCCGACGTGGGAGCGCGCGCCAGCAGTCCGCTGGTGACGGCGCTGCAATGGCTGCTCAGGCTGCCGCAGCAACGCTGCCGTCTGAGCGAACTGTGCGATCTGCTCGATGTCCCCGCGGTGGCGGCGCGCGTGGGACTGGCGACCGACGATCTGCCCCAGCTCACGCGCTGGATGGCCGGTGCGGGCATTCGCTGGGGGCTCAACCATGCGCAGCGGGCCCAGCTGGGTCTGGCCGCGTGCGGTGACCCCAACAGCGCCTGGTTCGGGCTGCGCCGCATGCTGCTGGGCTATGCCTGCGGGCCGGCGCCGGAGGCGGCCGCAGAGCCGGCGCAGACCTTTGCCGACCTGGAGCCCTATGACGAAGTGGGTGGCCTGACGGCCGAGCTGGCCGGATCACTGGCCAGCCTGCTGGGCCGCATGCTGCAGTGGTGGCAAACGGCGCGCGAAGCGGCGGCCCCCGAGGTCTGGGCCCAGCGTTTTCGCCGCTTGATGGACGACTTCTTTGTTGCGCAGGGCGATGAAGATCAGGCCTTGTGCGCCGCACTCGATACGGCGCTGGTGGGCTGGCAGGCTGCCTGCGAGCAAGCAGGGTTCGAGGCGATGATCCCGCTGGAAGTGGCGCAGGAAGCCTGGTTGCAGGCCCTGTCCGAACCCGCGCTCAACCAGCGTTTCCGCGCCGGCGGCGTGACTTTCTGCACGCTGATGCCCATGCGTGCAATTCCCTTCGAAGTGGTGTGCCTGCTGGGCATGAACGATGGCGATTACCCCCGCCGCGCCATGCGCGTGGACTTCGATCTGATGGCCGTGCCCGGCCAGCAGCGCCCGGGCGACCGCGCACGTCGCGACGATGACCGTCAGCTGATGCTGGACGCCTTGCTGTCGGCCCGCAGCAAGCTCTATATCAGCTGGGCCGGTCGCCATGTGCGCGACAACAGCGAGCAACCCCCATCGGTGCTGGTCTCCCAGTTGCGCGACTATCTGCGCCAGGGCTGGCAGGGCGAGGGCAGCGCAGGCCTTTCCGCCAGCGAGCGAGGTCATCTGCTGCTGGCCCAGCGCACCTGCCAGCATCCTTTGCAGCCCTTCAGCCGCCGCTATTTCGAACGGGATTCGGGGCTTTCGACCTTCGCACGCGAATGGTATGGCGCGCATGAGCCGCAGGCAGCGCAGGCCTTGCCGTGCGTGGCCGCCTTCGAGCCTGACCCCGAGGTGCCGCTGACGCTGGCGCGCCTGACGGACTTTCTGCGCCATCCGGCTCGCAGCTTTCTGCGCAACCGCCTGCAGGTTCGCTTTGAGCAGCACGAGGAACTGCTGGAGGACGATGAGCTTTTCAGCGTCGATGGCCTGACCGCATACGGCCTGATCCAGCAGCTGCAGCAGGGCGTGCGCACGCAACTGGCGCACGATGTGGCGCTGGACGTGGGACTGCAGGTACGGCGCCAGGTGCAGCGGCTTGCACGTGCCGGTGTGCTGCCGCTGGCAGGTCTTGGCAGGCGCGAGGTCGAGGCCTTGCAGGCCCAGGCCACGCCGTCGCTGCTGGCCTGGCAGCAACAGATGCGGCGATGGCCCCATGCGGCGCCGCGTGAGCGGCTGTTGCTGCACGCCGGTGCGGTCACGCTGGACGATTGGATGGATGGCTTGCAGGAGCGCCAAGAGCTGCTGTCGGATGCGCGCGGCGGCCGCTGCTGGCTCGCGCTGGAGCCACGCACGCTGCTGAGCCCAAAAGGCGAGTTGCAGGCCCACAAGCTGCTGCCTGCCTATGTGCGCAGTCTGGCGCTTTCGAGCACGGGCACCGACACGTGGATGGGCGTGATCGCACGCGACACCCAGGTCTGGGTGCAGCCGCTGGCACCCGAGGTGGCCACGCAGCGCTTGCAGGCCTTGATGCAGCTGTGGCTGGCGGGCCAGAACGAGCCCTTGCCGCTGCCTCTTCAGAGCGCCATCGCAGCGGGTCGTGACGATCTGAGCGCTGCCGCCCAGGCCTACGAGGGCGGCTACCTGCGGGGCGGCGAATGCGAAGACCCCAGCTGGGCGCGCTGCTACCCCGACTGGGAGGCGCTGACAGCCGATCTGCGCTTTCACGCGCTGGCCAAGGAGGTCTATGGCCCGCTGCATGACTGGCTGGCCGCGCAGGTGCAGACCGAAGGTCTGCCAGGGATGCCGGGCGAAGCAACACCACAAGGAGAGCCGGCATGAGCACGCCCGCCCACCCGATGCTGGCCGGCAGCCAGCCCCTGCAGCCCCTGCATTTCCCGCTCTGGGGCTCGCGGCTGATCGAAGCCAGCGCGGGCACTGGCAAGACCTGGACCATTGCCGCGCTGTATCTGCGGCTGGTGCTGGGCCATGGCGCAGACAAGGGCTTTGCCCGGGCCTTGATGCCGCCCGATATCCTGGTCATGACCTTCACGCGCGCGGCCACGCGCGAGCTGTCGGACCGCATCCGTGCCCGACTGATCGAGGCCGTGCAGTGCTTTCGCGGCGAGGCCGAACCGGCTGCCCACGACAGCTTCCTGCGCGATCTGCGCGATGCCTATGCCGAAGGCGCGGAGCGCGACGCAGCAGCCTGGCGGCTGGACATGGCGGCGCAGTGCATGGACGATGCCGCCATTCACACCATCGACGCCTGGTGCCAGCGCATGCTGCGCGAGCATGCCTTCGACAGCGGCAATCTGTTTGATGAAACGCTGGAGGCCGATGAAGGCCGGCGCCAGACCGAGGCGGCCCAGGATTACTGGCGCCAGCAGTGCTACCCGCTGTCGGGCGACGAGCTGGAGGTGGCGCTGCAGGTCTGGCCCGATGTGCATGCGCTGGTCAAAGACATGCAATCGCTGCTGCGCGAAAACGTGCCCGCTGTGGCAGGTGTCGGGTCGTTGGGCGAATGCATTACGCAGACACGTGCAGAGCGTGCGCAGCGACTGCAAGTGCTTGCCGATGGCTGGGAAGCCAAGGCCGAGCGCATGTTGCGCTGGATTGAGGGTGAACTAGACGGCCGCGCCGCGCTGTGGGACAAGCGAAAGCTGCAGGCTCGCTACTACACAGGCTGGTTTGCGGCGCTGACCGTTTGGGCGCAAGACCCACTGAACCAGCCTCTGGAACTCAGCGACTCCGCCCGCAAGCGTCTGTGCCCCGAAGGCATGGCCGAGGCCTTCAAGGGCTCGACCATGGACTTGCTGCTGCCTGTCGAGTTTGCCGAGCTGGAGCAACTGCTGCAGGCCCTGGCGCAACTGCCGTCCCTGCATGTGGCGCTGCGCCTGCATGCGGCCGTCCATGTGCGGCAGCGCCTGCTGTGGCTCAAGCGCCAGGCCGGCACCTTCGGTTTTGCCGATATGCTGCAGCGCCTGGATGCTGCCCTGGCCGGCGACAACGGCCCTGCACTGCAGGCAGGCATTCTGGCCCAGTATCCGGTGGCGCTGATCGACGAGTTTCAGGACACCTCGCCACTGCAATACCGGCTGTTCGACCAGATCTATCGCACGGCCGACAACCGCGCGGACAGCGCGCTGCTGCTCATCGGCGACCCCAAGCAGTCCATCTACGGCTTTCGTGGCGCGGACATCTACAGCTATCTGCAGGCCAGACAGGCGACCGAGGGCCGCCACTATGTGCTGGACACCAATTTCCGATCCACCCAGGCGCTGGTCGATGCAGTCAACCAATGGTTTGTGCAGGCCGAAGTGCGCGAAGGCGAGGGCGCCTTCATGTTCCGTGCCGGGCAGAGCAATCCGCTGCCGTTCGAGAGCGTCCGGGCGAATGGCCGCAAGGAGCTGCTGATGCAGGGCCGCCAGCGCATGGCCGCGCTGACCATTGCCTGGGATGGCAGCAGCGATGCGCCGCTGAGCAATGACGACATCCGCCGCCGTGGGGCGGAGTTCTGTGCCAGCCAGATCGTGCAATGGCTGACGGACGGCGGCACGGGCTTTGTCCAGTGCGATCAGCCGCTGCAGCGCCTGCGCCCGGCCGACATCGCGGTGCTGGTGCGCACCGGCAAGGAGGCCACGGCCGTGCGCCGCGCGCTGGCGCGGCGCGATGTGGCCTCGGTCTATCTCTCCGATCAGGACTCGGTCTTCGCCAGCGGCGAGGCACAGGATCTGCTGCTGTGGCTGCGTGCCGTGGCCGCCCCCCTGGACGGACTGGCCGTGCGCGCCGGCCTGGCCACGCCCATGATGGGGCTGTCGTTTGACGAGCTGGCCTGGCTGGCCAGCGATGACGAGGCCTTCGACGCGCGCAGCGAACTGCTCAAGGAGCTGCACAGCCTCTGGCTGCGCCTGGGCGTGCTGGCCATGCTGCGCCAGACCCTGTACCGCTTTGAATTGCCGGCACGCTGGCTGCAGGACGCGGGCGGCGAGCGCCGCCTGACCAACTATCTGCATCTGGCCGAGCTGCTGCAAGCAGCGAGTGCCGAGTTGGAGGGCGAGCAGGCGCTGATCCGCTGGCTGGCCACCCAGATCGAGAACCCGGGTGCGGCCGGCGATGCGCAGATCGTGCGGCTGGAATCGGATGCCGATCTGGTCAAGGTCGTCACCGTGCACAAGAGCAAGGGGCTGGAGTATCCGCTGGTCTGCCTGCCGTTCGGCGGCAGCTTCCGGCCCGTGGATGGCAAGGCTGCCTATCTGTCGTTGCCGGTGCAGACCGATGGTGCCCCCGCGCGCGAGCTGGTGCTGGACTACGACGATGCGCAGCTGGCGCAGGCCGACAAGGAGCGCCTGCGCGAGGATCTGCGCCTGCTCTATGTGGCGCTGACCCGCCCGCGCCATGCGCTGTGGATGGGGCTGGCCCCCATGAAGCGTGGTCATGGCAAAAACTGTGCGAACGAACAGGGGGCTGCGGGCTATCTGCTGGCCGGAGCTGTCTCGCAGTCCGCTGCCGGCTGGCGCGCCAGCATCCAGGCGCTGGGCGAGCGCTGCACGCACATCGCCGTCGTGGATTTGCCGGCCGAGCTGCCCCTGCCCTCGCGCTATGTTCCCTCCCAGGCCTTGCCCGCACTGGCCGCCGCGCCCGTGTATGCGGCGCAGTTCGACCGCCGCTGGGGCATCGGCAGCTTTTCATCGCTGACGCGCGCCATGGCCGCACCCAGCCTGCCGGTCCTGCCGGTGGCCCCGCAAAGTCCCGCCGAGGACGAGCGTGCGCTGCAGGCCAGGGAGGCCCTGCCGGACCTGGATGTCATCGATGACGTGATGATCGCCCTGCCCGCCTTGAGCGGGGCCGCCGCCGGAGCGCGCAGCGACGCTGCGGTCTGGCATCGCTTCATGCGCGGCCCGGTGGTGGGCAATTTCCTGCACGACCAGCTGGAATGGCTGGCCGCAGAGGGCTTTGCGCTGCAGTCCCGGGATGATCCCGACAACAGCGAGCCGCTGGCGGCCCGCCTGCTGCGCCGCTGCGAGCGCGCGGGCCGCAAGGAGCAGGCGGCCGATGTGCTGCAGTGGCTGCGCGCCGTGGTGCACCAGCCCCTGGCACCGCTCGGTGTCTCGCTGTCACAGCTGGGAGACGGCGATGCGCTGCTGCCCGAGATGGAGTTCTGGCTGCCGGCGCGGCGTTTGTCGGCTCCGCACATCGACGCACTGTGCCGCCGGCACATCTTGCCAGGCCAGCCGCGCCCGGTGCTTCCCGAGCGCGAGCTGCACGGCATGCTGATGGGCTTTGCCGACCTGGTGTTTCACCATGACGGCCGTTACTGGGTGCTGGACTACAAGACGAACCACCTGGGCCTGGACGGCGCGGCCTACGCACCCCAGTCGCTGGAGCAGGCCATGCTCCAGCACCGCTATGACGTGCAGGCAGCGCTGTATCTGCTGGCTTTGCACCGTTTGCTGCAAAGCCGGCTGGGCGCGGCCTACGACCCCCGGGAACAACTGGGTGGCGCGCTCTATTTCTTCCTGCGCGGCCTCGATGGAGAGGCTGCCGGCATGCATGTGCTGAAGCCGCCGCTGGCGCTGCTGCAAGCGCTGCAGGCGCTGCTTGGCGGCAGCGAGAACGTCTCGAAGGAGGTGCAGCCATGAAGGGCCGCCGCAAAGCCGATCTGCAGACGCTGGACCTGTTTGCAGACCCTGGAAATGGCGACACGATGGCGCCGAGCGTCACGGACTGGCTTGCCGCGCTGGAGCGTCTGGCCGATGCGGGCCTGCTGCGCCGCCTGGACAGCGCCCTGGCGGCCTTTGTGGCTGAACAGGACGCCGAGGCCGGGCCTGCACTGCTGGTGGCCACGGCCGTGCTGGCGCAGATGGAGGGGCGCGGTCACAGCTGTCTGCCCTTGCGGGCGCTGGCAGGCGATCCCAACCAGATTCTCGCCTGGCCCAAGGAGGCCGAGCGGCTGCAGCGGTCGCTTTGGGAGCAATTGCCCGGCCGGCTGGCCGACTGGCTCCGGGCGCTGCGCCGCAGCCCCGTGGTGCGCGTCGTGCAGCCGGGCGCGGCAGCCGCAGACCGGGGCCAGCCGCTGGTGCTGCTGGATGGCGCTGCGCCCTTGCTGTATCTGCGCCGCTACTGGGACTACGAGCGCAGCGTGGCCGCGCACATCGCCCAGCGCACGGCGACCGATGCGGCGGTGCTCGACGAGCCCAGGGTGCGCGAATGGCTGGGACGGCTTTTCAATGCGCCCGCTGCTGCCGCGAATGCGGTGGACTGGCAAAAGCTGGCTTGCGCACTGGCGCTGCGCGGGCGGCTGTCCGTCATCACCGGCGGGCCAGGTACCGGCAAGACCTACACGGCGGCCCGGCTGCTGGCGCTGCTGTTTGTCACGGCACCGGATGCCGCCCAGCTGCGCGTCGCGCTGGCTGCGCCGACCGGCAAGGCGGCGGCACGGCTCAAGCAGTCCATCGACAGCTCGTTGCTGGAGCTGAAGGAGGCCGTGGGCGGCGAGCTGGACCTGGAGGCGCTGGTCAAGCGCATGGGCGCGGCACGCACCCTGCATTCGTTGCTGGGCGCCAGGCCCGATACGCGGCGCTTTGCCCACCACGCAGGCAACCCGCTGGATGTGGATGTGCTCATTGTCGATGAGGCCTCCATGATCCACCTCGAAATGATGGCCGCGCTGCTGCAGGCCCTGCCGCCCACGGCGCGCCTGATTCTGTTGGGCGACAAGGATCAGCTCGCCTCGGTGGAGGCCGGTGCCGTGCTGGGCGATCTGTGCCGCGATGCGCAGCGGGGCCATTACGCACCGGACACTGCAGCCTATGCCGAGCGCGTGACGGGCCAGCCGATGCCCGCGCAGTATCTGGCACCGGCCAGGGCCTTGCCGCTGGCCCAGCACACCGTCATGCTGCGCGAGAGCCGCCGCTTTGGCGGCCCCATCGGTCAGCTGGCACAGGCGGTGAATGCTGGCGATGCACCTGCTGCCATGGCGCTGCTGCGCAGCCAGACCCAGGCCGGCCCGCATGCCGAACTCTGGGCGCGGGAAGGCGGCGACGTCGATGCCGTGGTACGCAGCGCCGTACAAGGCCGCGGCGGCATGGCCGGCTATGTCGCCTATGCCGAGGTGCTTCAAAGACATGCATGGGGCAAGGGGGGCGGCTTTGCCACCGAGGACGAGCACGAGCACTGGGTGAGGGCGGTGCTGGCCGCCTTCGACCGCTATCGCCTGCTGTGCGCCGTGCGCGATGGCAACTGGGGCGTGGCGGGCCTGAACCGCGCGGTGGAGCAGGCCTTGCAGGCCATGGGCGCCATACGCAAGGAGGGCGAGTGGTATGGGGGCCGTCCGGTGATGGTCACCCGCAACGATGCCCAGCTGGGCGTGTTCAATGGCGACATCGGGATGGCGCTGCCCGGCTTCGCCGACCCGGCGCGCCTGCGCGTGTATTTCCTGCAGGGCGAGCATCTGCACCATGTCAGCACCGCGCGCCTGGCCCACGTGGAGACCGCATTTGCCATGACGGTTCACAAGAGCCAGGGCTCGGAGTTCGAGCACACGGCGCTGGTGCTGGCCGCACAGGGCGGCAGCGTGCTCAGCCGCGAGCTGGTCTACACCGGCATCACGCGGGCGCGCAAGGCGTTTTCGCTGTGGGCCGAAGTGCCCGGCTTGCTGGTGTCGGCGATGGGCAGCCCCACCCAGCGCAGCAGCGGTCTGCTGGGATTCCTGGAAGGGGCTCCGTCGTTGAGGGGAGGGACGCTGTTTTGATAGCTGATATCGCAATCCAGGCAGGCCCTGGAGACTGATTTCGCTCAAGCTACTCAGGTCTCCCACTGGGCCGGGCTCGCAGTGATGCGCCTGTGATGCTGGCACAGTCCAGCCGCGAGACGGCCAGCAAGGGCCGCGTCCCTGCGGGGCAGGGCGGGACGCTGCCCGGGGGATCAGTGTTGGTACACAGCTTCCCAGCTGGCGAACCCCTTGACCTCGATCGGGTTGCCGCAGGGGTCGGTGAAGAACATCGTCCACTGCTCGCCGGGCTCACCCTCGAAGCGCACCTGTGGCTCCAGGATGAAGGCCGTGCCGGCGGCCTTGAGGCGTTCGGCCAGGGCCAGCCAGTCGGGCTTGAGCAGGATCACGCCCAGGTGGGGCATGGGCACCATATGGTTGCCGACCTTGCCGGTGTTGCTCACGGCAAAGGGCGTACCCAGGTGCAGGGAGATCTGGTGGCCGAAGAAGTCGAAATCGACCCAGGTGTCGGTGCTGCGACCCTCGCGGCAGCCCAGCACGCCGCCGTAGAAACGGCGGGCCTGGTCGAGATCGGTCACGTGATAGGCGAGATGAAAAGCGCTTTGCATGATGGTCTCAAGCGTAGCATCAGCGGGCCCGGACAGGCTAGACCAGGCCCTGCCGCATCAGCGCGCAGCCTTGGCCTGCATGCGTGCCATCAGCTCTTCGGTATTGCTCTTGCGATCGGTGTTGACCTTCTGCACCGTGGGACGCTCGCTCATGCGCGCCAGATAGTCGCGCACCGGCAGCTCGGCCAGCAGATCGCTGCCGCCCAGGATCTTGCTGGCGCTGCTGACCAGGGGCAGATGCACGATGGCGCTGCAGTCGGCCAGCGTGAAGCTGTCGCCCGCGATGAACGGGGTGTCGAAGCGGGCCAGCTTGGCAAAGGCCGCAATGTTCTTTTTCAGCTGCTCCAGGGTCTTGTCGCGCGTGGAGTCGCTGATCTTGCCGCCGAAGAAGGCCTGGGGATAGAGGTTGCGCGCCACCAGCTCCAGGTGCAGGTTCAGATAGACGCAGAGTTCGCGCACCTTGGCCGCCGCAAAAGGGTCTGTCGGCAGCAGCGGCACCTTGCTGGACAGCGCTTCCACATATTCGATGATGGCGTCGGACTCGCTGATGGCGCCATGCTGAGTGCGCAGATATGGGACCTTGCCCAGCGGTGATTCCTCGGGATTGGTGCTGCCCAGCCAGGCCAGTTCCTCGGCGAAGGGAATCTGCTTTTCCATCAAGGCCAGCTTGACCTTGTTGTAGTAATTGCTGGCTGAAAATCCGCACAAAGTCAGCATGCTTGTCTCCTGAACGGTTGCTGTGAATGGGTCACGACTTCCGCAGAACCGGTGCAGGCAGTTCGATGCTGCATCCCTGTTTGCGGAAGTCCCATCGGGATAGGTCTCCGTGACCACGCTATCGTAGAGGCAAGTGGTGCAAGCCCTGCGTCGCCAACCGGATAGCGGTCCCGCTCCTACAATCGCCCCATGCATTGGCGCGCACACCCTCCTCGGCAGCAACCGGCAGCCCTTATGGCGCGCTGGGCGCTGGGTGCGTGGTTTTGCGTTTTGCTGGTCAGCATGCTCACGCCCTGGGCGCGCGCCACGCCGCCTGCCGGCTGGGAGGCGGTGTGCACGGCCAGCGGCAGCACCCACTGGGTGCCCAGCCCCGCCAGCGACGATGCTGCCACCCCGCATGGACTGGATTGCGCACTGTGCCTGCCGCTGCTGGCGCCGCCGCCCGCGCAGCAGCCAGGCTCGGGCAGTCATCGCGCCGTTCTCGATGCCCGGCCCTGGGCCGAGGTCGCACACAGAGCTTTTGTCTCTACCCTGCCGCCCGTACGTGCGCCGCCTTTTGACACCTTGAAAAACATAGCTGAAGGCGCTTGATGGTCAAGCGCTTCAGTGCGATTTGAGATTGACACGACTTGCGCAAGTCAGGCCCAGGCAAGGGCCTGGTTTCAAGCAGAGCATGCTTGATGCATCCTTGTTTGCGTAAGTCCAGACTGAATTTGAATGGAGATGGTTTCATGAATACGCGTCGTTTTACCGTGATGGCCCTGGGTTCGCTGGTCGCCTCGCTGCTGGTTTCGGGGGCGGCCTGGGCCCATGCCGATGCCGCCCATGTCAAGGTAGAGAACGCCTGGGCTCGCGCCAGCGTGGCGGGTCAGCAGGCCTCGGGGGCCTTTATGCGCCTGACGGCCCAGGAGCCGCTCAAGCTCGTGGGCGTGGAAACCACGGCCGCTGCCGTGGCCGAGGTGCACGAGATGAAGATGGAGGGCGATGTGATGCGCATGCGCGCCATCGAGGCCCTGGATCTGCCCCAGGGCGTGGCGGTGGAACTCAAGCCCGGCGGCTATCACCTGATGCTGCAGCAGCTCAAGGCTCCGCTGGTCAAGGACAGCCAGGTGCCTGTGACCCTGGTGTTCAAGGATGCCAAGGGCGCCCTCTCGCGCCTGAGCCTGCAGCTGCCGGTGCGCGCGACGGCCCCAGCGGCTGCTGGAGCGGGGAATCAGCACATGGGCCATGGCGGGCATCAGCATTGAGGCCATGAGCCAGGCCTGCAGCCTGCTCCCTTGTTTGCAGCAAGCATCGCAAGTGCAGTAAGCTAGTTCCGCGTCCGGCCCTGTCCGGATGCGGATTCTGGTATCCATCCCTGCAGCGGAGAGCACTATGAGCGGTGACGCATCGGCATTTGGTTTCGGCAAGTTCATTCCCGGCTTTGACTTTTTGCAGGGGCTGGCGCAGAGCGCTGGCGCTGCGGCCAATCCCATGGGCCGCGTGCCCCAATGGGTGGCCCCCACGGTGAGCGTGGAGGAGGTGGACAAGCGCATTGCCGAGCTCAAGGCCGTGCAGTTCTGGCTGGAGCAAAACAGCCGCGCCCTGGCTGCCACCATCCAGGCACTGGAAGTGCAGCGCATGACGCTGTCCACGCTCAAGGACATGAATGTCAGCATGAGCGAGCTGGCCAAGTCCTTTCCTTTCCCCGGTGCAGCGCCGGCCGAGCCCGCTGCGACCGGCAATGCCGGCTGGCCCATGGGCAGCGCCTCGGCCAGGACGGCAGCCGCAGATCCATCAGCGGCGCCAGTGCCGGAGCCCGAGGCAGAGCCCGCAACTACCGAGGCGGATGCCAAGGCCCAGGCCCAGGCCGAGCCGCCTTCTCAGCCCGGCTTGAGCCAGGCCATGCAATGGTGGGGTGCGCTGACCCAGCAGTTCCAGCAGATTGCCGCCAAGGCCATGGCCGAGCCCGTTCCTCCCGAGACCCTGGCCGCAGCCCAGCGCGCAACCGAGATGGCCAGCGGCTTTGCCAAATCCACCCTGGAAAAGGTGATGGCGCAGGCTGGCGGCTTTGGCACTGCAGCTGCGGCGAAAACTGCGGCGACAGGTGCGGCAAAGAGTGCTGCGACCGCCGAACCCAAGCCTGCACGCAAGGCTGCGGCCAAGAGCAGCCAGTCCAAAGCGCCAGCCAGCAAGACAGCAGCCGCCAAAAAAACGGCGGCCAAACAGCCACCGGCCAGGAAGACGGCAGGTAAAGCTTCTCCCAATTCGCGCAAGCCCTGAGCCAGCCACCGCTGCCAAGGTGGAAAATCGTGTGTGCAAGGCACCCTCTCCCCAGCAAGAACAGGAGGACTCATGTCACTGTTTCCCGTCGCTCATGCCGCCCATGAAGACTGGCGCGCTGCGGCAGAGCAAGTCGTGCTGCAGCTGCGCGAACAATTGCTGCGTCAGTCCTTGCAGCCGCACCGTCTGGGGCTGATCTATATCGCCCAGGGTCTGGTGCCCCATGCGCAGCCACTGCTGGCGCTGCTGGCGCGCGAGTTGCCCCAGGTGACCGACTGGGTGGGCAGTTCCGGCCATGCCGTTTTGGCCATGGACCATGAGTATTCCGAAAGCTCCTCGCTGGCGGTCATGTTGCTGGACCTGCCAGCGGCCCATTACCGCGTCTACTCCGGCGTGGCGCCGCTGGCGCAATGCGGTGCCGAGGCCGGATTCGAAGCCCATTCGGCCCTGGTGCACTCCAGCATCGACCAGCCCGACCTGGCAGAGCTGTTGCTGGAGCTGTCCGAGCGCATCAGCTCGGGAAACCTGTTTGGGGCGCTCAGCAACGAGCAGGGCATGCAGTTTGCCTGCCGCGCCGAAGACCTGCCCCGCTTGCGTGCCCAGGCCAGCGTCGGCATCTTTCATGCCGGCTTTTCGGGGGTGGCCTTCGATGCCGACGTGGCCTGCATCTCCAGGCTGGCTCAGGGGTGTGCGCCCTTGGGTGCGGGATTGGAGATTACCGAGGCCAGGGGCCCGGTGGTGCTGGAGCTCGAAGGCGAGCCCGCCTTGCCTCGACTGCTGCAGATGCTGGATGTGGAAGCCAGCCCCAGCGCCGGCGGCGGCTGGCAGGCTGCGCTGTCCCAACTGCGCAAGACCCAGGCGGCGATTGCGCCGCTGGGCCGGGGTCTGGAGCGCGGCGCGCTGACCGACGAGGCCCAGGTGCTGCATATCGTGGGGCTGGACCCGGTGCGCCAGGGCATTGCGCTGTCGTCGCCCGTGGAGGCCGAGCACACGGTGATCTTCTGCCAGCGCCAGAGCAGTGCGGCCCGCCATGAACTGATGCAGATGGGCGCGGCCCTGAAAGATACGCTGCAGCCCGACTTTGCCGATGCCGGCCCCGAAACCATGGCCGAGTCGGCCGTGCCGCAGCATGTACGCGGTGCCATCTATGTGAGCAGCAAGGGGCGGGGCAGCGAGCTGTTCGGCGGCGTCGATGCCGAGCTGAAACTGCTGCGCCATGCGCTGGGGCCGGTGCCCCTGATCGGTCTGGTGGCCGAGGCCCAGCTGATGGATGCGCATGTGCATCAGCTGGCTGGCGTGCTGACGGTTTTTACCGGGAGATAGCCTTGAGGTGGATAGCAGCTAGCGCCTGATTTCAATAGGCTTCAAGGTGGATTCGACCTCAAGTGGTTGAGAGATCTGCGCAAGCTGCTATCAGAAAAGGTAAGCCGCCCCAGGTACTGGTGCGGCCTGAAATCAGAGACGCCGGGCAAGAGCCGTCTCGCGGCGGGGGCGCTCAGGCGATGCCATCGCCCCCCTCCCGCGAAACGGGAGAGGACGCCCGGCGCGGAGGGCGGCGCGGGCTTGCCTGGGCACAGCGCCTCAGGCGGCGGCGTAAATCTCCACACCCAGATTCAGCATCAGGCGGTTCGCCCAGCCAAACAGGGCCGCCGAGTGGACCATGTCCAGCATTTCCAGATCGGACAGACCGGCATCGCGCAGCGGCTGAAGGTGCTGCTTGCCAAAGCTGCCCGGCGTGCGCGTCAGCGCCAGCGAAGCCTGGATGATGGCGCGCTCGCGGGCATTGGTGCCGGCAGTCTCGGGTTCGTCGAACAGCTGGGCCATCACATCGTTGCGCTTGGCCAGCTGCTCGAAGCGCTGGGCGTGCACCGAGGCGCAGTACACGCAGCCATTGGAGCGCGAGACGGCCGTGGCCGCCACTTCGCGCTCTGCGCGGGACAGGCCGCCGGGTGCGTACATGATGGCGTTGAACGCCTGGGAGCGCTCCATCAGTACCTGGGGCTGGCGTGCCAGCAGCAGATAGAAATCCATGGTCTTGGCCTTGGGGTGGCTGACTTCCAGAACCTGCTGCTGCTCGGGCGTGGCGGTGTCGGGGTCCAGCACCTGCAGCCAGGCCTTCCAGTCCAGGGTTTCGCTGGTAAAGCCGTTGCGGCGCAGTGGCTCTCCGGGCGGCGGCAGATTGGCAGGGTGGACAAAGGGGGCAGCATCGGCAGGCTGGGCGGCAGGCGCTTCGCTCACGCCGCCCAGCTCGCCCATGGCCTTCACCCCCGCCAGCAGACGGGCCTGATAGGCGACAAAGCCGATCAGCTGGGCCAGCAGCACGGTGTCGTTGAGCGACAGGCCGGCGGCCGGTATGGCCAGCAGCGCAGCCCGATCGCTCTGGGCCGGGTTCAGAGCCAGCGTGCGCACGAAGTGCAGCATGGCATCCAGGCGCGCCTGCCCGGTCTGGGCGCCAGGCTGATCGAGGATGGCGCGCAGCTCTGGGGGGATGGCGTCGCCCAGAGCCTGGGTGCGGCTGCGGTATTCGGCTTCCAGAGCACTCACGCCGCTGACGCGGGCCTGTTCGGCAGCCAGCACCAGGCGTTCGGCCTGGGTCAGGTCGCTGTCCAGTTGATTGCCCAGCAGCAGGTCTTCGCAGGCCTGGGTGGCCAGCGCGACTTTTTCGCGCTCGTGCCGGGTGGTGAAGGTGGGGCTGCCCTGAGCAAGGCCGGCCAGTCGGTCGATGGTGTCAGTCATGCGAAGTCTCTTGAATTAGGGTTGCAACTGCCGGATGCGCGCAGCGCTGTCGGCGGCGGTCCATTCCGTGCCGTCCAGTTCGGGCTCGGCATAGGCCTTGAGATTGGCGAAGTGCTGCTCGATATCATTCAGGTAGAACAGCGAGGCCAGACCTTGTGCGAGTTTGCGCGCTCCTTCGCTGATGGCGGGAATATCGCCCGACACCGTGCCGTGCGAGAGCGCAGCGGGGTAGCAGAAGCAGTGAATCCGGTCGAGACCGGGGCGATCACCCTGGAACTCGAACAGCGGCCCCAGATCGGGCGATGCCGACAGCTCGGCATCTTCGTCGCCGGCCTCGGGCGTGAAGCGGCTGCTCCACAGCTTCACATGCGGCGCGATATCGGCAAACTCCGGACGCAGGCTCCAGTCGATGGCAAAGCCCGTGGAGACAATGAGAAAGTCCAGCAGGAATACGCCGACCGAAGTCTGCACCTGCAGCTTGTCCCCCACCTTCTCCACCCCCTGGACGGCACAGCCCAGGTTGAAAAAGGCGTTGTCATGGCGCGAGACGCGCAGCGTGCTGCCGTGCGGCGGCGGCACCTGCTGGGCGTTGATGTAGTGGCGGATTCGCCATTTCCAGGCATCGGGCAGCAGATACTGGCCGTGGGTCAGGCCGGGCACGCCCGAACCCTTGGACTTGTTGATCAGCGGCAACTGCCGGCGGCGGATCAGCATGTCCACGCTGGCCGCACCGTTTTCGAGCGCCGTCGCGGCGCTGTCCATGGCCGAAGCCCCGGCACCGACCACGCCCACATGCTTGCCCGCCAGCGTGGCGTAGTCCATGGCGTCGGAGGAGTGGGCCCAGAACTTCCTGTCCACGCCCCGCATGAAGGCGGGCACCGTGGCACCGCCCAGACCGTCGCGGCCCGTGGCCAGCACCAGGCGGCGGGTTTGCCAGGTGGCCGTCACGCCATTGGCCCTGACATCGACTTCCACCACGCCATCGGCCTGCGGGCGCACGGCTACGACCTCATGGCCGTTGCGCACATCGGCGTTGGTCACGCGGCGGTACCAGCGCAGATAGTCCATCCACTGCAGGCGCGGGATCTTGTCCAGCGCCGTCCAGGCATCCAGACCGAACTGGGCGATGAACCAGGCGCGAAAGGACAGGGCGGCAACGCCCATGGCGGGGCCGGTCAGCTCCTTGGGCGAGCGCAGGGTTTCCATGCGCGCCGTGGTGGCCCATGGGCCTTCGAAGTCGGGCGCGGACCTGTCCAGCAGCACGGGCTTGATGCCGACCTGCTGCAGCGCCATGCTCAGCGCGAGACCGGCCTGGCCGGCACCGATGACGAGCACGTCATGCACCGGTAGCCCCTTGCGCGTGGAGGGGGGAATCCAGGCCTTGGCAGGCCAGCCCAGAGTGACGAAGTCGTCACGCAGGCGTTCTTCCAGCGCTGCCAGCCCCGATGTGGCGGCTGTCGTAGAAGGTGAAATTGACATAGCTAAAACCCAAAAGCGTCTGAGGCCTGAGCCGCAGACGCATCAAACAAACACCGATAACTTAACACCGCTTGAACGCGAAGCAGGACCAGGTGAGAGACACCGGGGAAGGACCTGGGCGGCCCCGCCGCCCTGCACCGTGGGTGTCGTTCCTCTCCCTTGGCGCGCAGCGCCCAGAGAGAGGCAAGCGGCAGGGCCGCTCAGGGGGTGTTAGTCAATACTGATCTTGGCATCCTTGACCACCTTGGCCCATTTGAGGCGATCGTCATGCACGGTTTTCTTGAACTGCTCGGGAGTCTCTTCGCGGATGGTGTTGCCCTGGGAGACAAAGCGCTCGCGCACCTCGGGCTGCTTGAGCACCTCGTTGACGGCCAGGTTGAGCTTCTTGATGATCACCGGGTCCGTGCCCTTGGGCGCGAAGATGCCGAACCAGATGGAGCTGTTGAAACCCTTGGTTCCCGGCAGGCCGCTGGCGGCAATGGTGGGCACTTCCTTGACGGCCTCGACAGGCTTGGCCGTGGTCACGCCCAGCAGACGCACCTTGGCGGCCTTGTAATGGGTCAGCACGGTCTGCACCTGGTTCATGATGCAGCAGGTCTCGCCGCGCAGCACCGAGGTGATGGCTTCGGGGCCCCCCTTGTAGGGCACATGGACCATGTCCAGGCCCAGGCGCGCATTGAACTCGGCAAACGCCATATGGGTGCCGGCGCCATTGCCCGTGGAGGCGTAGTTGTACTTGCCGGGATGGGCCTTGACTTCGTCCACGAACTCCTTGAGGTTCTTGACGTTGATCACGTTGGGGTTGATGGTCAGCACATTGGCCACGTCCACCAGCGGTGCAACAGGCACAAAGTCGGCTTCCACATCGAAGGGCAGCTTCTTGTACAGCGCAGCATTGCTGCCATGGGTGGCGGCAGTGCCGAAGTAGATGGTGTAGCCATCGGGCTTGGCACGGGCCACGTACTCGCTACCGATATTGCCGGCGGCACCGCTCTTGTAGTCAATGATGACGGGCTGGCCCAGGATCTTGCCCAGCGGTTCCTGCGCCACGCGGCCGATCACGTCCACGCCCGAGCCCGCGTTGAAGCCCATGATCATGGTGATGGGCTGGTGCGGGTAGCTGGCGGCGCCGGGATCGGCTGCCTGGCTGGCCAGGGGAAACGCGGCGGCGGCCGCGGTGGCAACAAGACCGGAAATGAAACGGGGCAGCAAACGCATGATGGGACTTGTCCAGGGGAACCTTGAATGCTCTGAATTGTGTCCGTAATTTAATGATTTGCTTCTATATGCTTATGCAGCATTAAGCTTGTGGGGTTAATGCAAAAAAAGCCCAGATCTCTTGCAAGACATGGGCTGAAATCCGCTGGAACATGACGACTCGCTGGGCCAGCGGAGGGAGCGATCCAGGCTTAAAGCGTCGACAGGCTTTTAGCGGCGATAGGGGTTGTGGGGGTTGCGGTCATGGCGGTCGGGCACGCCGTCACCATCCCTGTCCCAGCGGCTGGCGCGGTAGTCCCAGCGGTTGCCGTGCTTTACCCAGACGGGCTGGCGATACACATAGCCGGGGCGGTTCTGCACCCAGTGGCCGGCACGCCAGACGTGGCGGTGGCCGCGTGGCTCCCAGTAACCGGGAGCCCAGACATAACCACGGCGTGGTGCGGGGACGGCTTCATAGCGGACCGGGGGCGGTGCATTGAACTGCACGCTCACATAGGCCCCCTGGCTGGCACCCGCCCAGTAAGCGCTTTGGGCCTGTGCGCTACCGGCAAAGCCCATCAGGGCGAGTGCGCCTGCGGCAGCGACGGTGTGGATGGTGTTGCGGATTGTCAGCATATACGCCTCCTTCATGGGTAGCGGGCTGTCTGTAGGTTCAGGCATCCCTTGGGCTCCATGCTGGAAGGCCAGCGTCAACCGTGGGTTGCCGCTGTGCGAAGTCTTGCAATCTTGTGTGTCTGCTGGGTGAAGATTGTATGAAACAGGCGTCTGACGCAGATTCGGAAAGCGCATTTGGCTACATATTTGGGAGCGATAGCCTATCGGCGCAAGGCCGCAAAGGCAGGCAGTTCCCATTTGCGCATGCCCAGCACCAGGGTGTAGCCCTCGATCTTGTCGGGGCCCAGGCGCTGATCCTGAAGATGCTGCTGCGAGAAGTCCTGACCGATGCGCTGGATGCGCTCCACGAAGCTGGGTGCCAGGCTGGGGGCGATGGAGCCATGCACCAGCAGCATGGTCTCGTCCTCGCCGGCAAAAGTGCCGCCGAAGTAGTCCAGCACGGCGTTCTCGCGAAAGAAGTCCATCACCGGGCCGTTGGTCTGCCAGCGGAAGGTCTTGGCCAGGCGCAGCTTGTAGCGGTTGCCGGGACGCAGTTCGATGATGCCGATGCGGTCCAGCTGTGCCAGATAGCCGATGCCCTCGGGCTCGCTGATGCGGTAGGTGGCGACGATCTGCTCCAGCGTCCACTGGCTGAGCACGCAGATGGCCGTGAGCAGCAGCTTGCGGTCGGCAACCACCGCAATCTCCTGCTCGCGCGTGATCTGCTGCAGCAGCGGCCGGCTGTCGGCCACATTGCGCGCCAGATCGGCAAAGTCCAGATGCAGGGCGCGGCAGATCTCGTCGATGCGCGACAGCGGCATGTCGCCCTTGGCCAGCATGCGCTTGACGCTGGATTCGGCCATGCCGATGGCCTGGGCCAGGGCGGCATAGGTCATCTGTGCGGCCTTGAGTTCTTTCTTGATGGCGGTGACGAGATCGGCAGTCGTGCTCATGGTATCGGTTGGTAGTACTGGCAGTGCAGCGATATGGCGCGAGTTTAGAAGATTGATGCCACGGCATTGGCAGATTTCCATACTGCGCGGCAATCACTCAAGGACGCGCCATGCAATTACATCCCTCATCGATCACGACCGTGGAAATGACGAGCCCCGAGACCTCGGGTACGCTGGAGCAGCGCTTTGCCTTGTTCGGGGGCATGGGCTTGCTGTTCACGCTGGCGCTGCTGATGCCCGGCATGGCCCAGCCCGAGCACTATCACGCCTTTGCCGACCAGCGTGGCTGGCTGGGCCTGCCCCACGCGGCCGACGTGCTGAGCAATCTGGGGTTTGTGCTGGCCGGATTGGCGGGCGGTTTTGCGCTGTGGCGTGCCGACTATCAAAAGCTCAACGGCACGGCGCGTGCCCTGTGTGCCTTGTTCTTTGCGGGCCTGCTGTGCGCGGGAGCGGGCTCGGCCTGCTATCACTGGTCGCCGCAGGATTCGAGCCTGGTCTGGGATCGGCTGGGCATGAGCCTGGCTTTTGCCGGCCTGCTGGGGCTGGCGGTGCAGACGCGCATTGACGACGTCAGCGCCCTCGTCACGGCCGGGATGCTGCTGGTGGCGGCGCCCGTCAGCGTGGCAGTCTGGGCGCAGACCGGCAACGTGCTGCCCTGGGTGCTGGTGCAGGGTGGGGGCATGCTCATTCTCCTCTGGCTGGCCTTTGTGGCGCCGCGACGTCACGCGCTGCCCGTGGAGCTGGGCTGGGTGATCGGCCTGTACCTCGTGGCCAAGCTGCTGGAGCTGTCGGACGGCGATGTGTTCGATGTGACCGCGCACGCAGTGTCCGGCCACAGCCTCAAGCACTGGGTGGCCGCCGCCGCCGCCTGGCCCGTGCTGCGTGCCCTGAAACCATGGCGCGAGTCGTAATATTCATAGCGGCAGGCGCATGTTCATCAGGCGCCAGTGGCTTAAAACCGAGCAATAGATCCGGGCAAGTTGGCACAATGCCGGCAGCGCCACAGGGAGAGATCCATGAATTCCACGCCGACCGTGCAGACGGCCGCCGCTGCACCGCAGCCGTCCCACCCCAACCAGTTCGCCCTGCTGGGCCAGCGCCGCTTCGCGCCGTTTTTCTGGACGCAGTTTGCCGGTGCGGGCAATGACAATCTCTTCAAGTTCGCCTTCACGGTGATGGTCACCTATCAGCTCAGCGTGTCCTGGCTGCCGCCCTCCATGGCGGGCCTGGTGATCGGTGCGCTGTTCACCCTGCCTTATCTGCTGTTCTCGGCCACTTCGGGCCAGCTGACCGACAAGTGGGACAAGACCCGCATGTTCCGCCTGGTCAAGAACCTCGAAATCGTCATCATGCTGATCGCGGCCTGGGGCTTTATCCAGGCCAATGTGCCGGTGCTGTTGCTGTGCGTGTTCCTCATGGGACTGCACTCCACGCTGTTCGGTCCCGTCAAGTTCGCCTATCTGCCCCAGGTGCTCAACGACCGTGAACTCACGGGCGGCAATGGCATGGTGGAAATGGGCACTTTTGTCGCCATCCTGCTGGGTCAGGTCGCTGGCGGCCTGCTGATCGCCGTGCCGCAGGTCGGCCATATGCAGGTCGCCATGGCCTGCGTGGCCGTCGCGGTCGTGGGCCGCATCTGCGCGCAGTTCATTCCTCACGCGCCGGCCACCGACCCGGGCCTGGTCATCAACTGGAACCCGTTCACTGAAACCTGGCGCAACCTGCAGCTGGCGCGCCAGCAGCCCGTGGTGTTTCGCTCGTTGCTCGGCATCAGCTGGATGTGGTTCTTCGGCGCGGTGTTTCTCTCGCAGTTTCCCAGCTTTGCCAAGGAGGTGCTGCATGGCGACGAGCATGTGGCATCGCTGCTGCTGGTGATCTTCTCGGTGGGCATCGGCATTGGCTCGCTGCTGTGCGAAGTGTTCAGCCGCCGCCAGGTGGAGATCGGCCTGGTGCCGCTGGGCGCGATCGGCATGAGCGTGTTTGCGGTGGATCTGTTCTTCGCAACCCGCGCGCTGCCGCCCTCCGAGCTGATGGGCGTGAGCGCCTTTTTCGGACAGAGCAGACACTGGCGCGTGATGCTGGACCTGGGCCTGCTGGCGCTGTCGGCGGGCATCTACAGCGTGCCCATGTATGCGCTGATCCAGATGCGCAGCCAGCCCACGCACCGCGCGCGCATCATCGCGGCCAACAACATCCTGAACGCGCTGTTCATGATTGCCTCTGCCGTGCTGGCCGGTGCCCTGCTGGCCGCAGGTTGCAGCATTCCCCAGGTGTTTCTGATCACCGGCATTGCCAACGCCATCGTGGCGCTCTATGTGTTCCTGCTGGTGCCCGAATATCTTCTGCGGTTTGTGGCCTGGGTCATCACCCACTTTGTCTACCGCTTCAAGGTGCGGGGCGACGAGCATATTCCGCGCGAAGGTGCGGCCGTGCTGGTCTGCAACCATGTGAGCTTTGTCGATGCCATCCTGCTCATGGCGGCCAGCCCGCGCCCCATTCACTTCGTGATGGATCACCGCATCTTCCAGGCACCGGTGCTGGGCTGGCTGTTCAAGCTGGCCAAGGCGATTCCGATCGCGCCCCACAAGGAGGACCCTGCGACCTATGAAGCCGCATTCGCGCGCGCGGCAGAGGTGCTGCGCGAGGGCGATCTGCTGGCCATCTTCCCCGAGGGCGGCATCACCTCTGACGGTCAGCTGCAGCCCTTCAAGGGCGGCATCATGAAGATTCTCGACCATGCGCGGGATGACGGTCTGCAGGTCCCCGTCATCCCCATGGCGCTGACCCATCTCTGGGGTTCCTACTTCAGCCGCATCGAGATGCGCGGCGGCAGGAATGTGGCCATGGTCAAGCCGCTGCGCCGCGGCCTGTTCAACCGTGTGGGACTGGAGGTGGGCGAGCCCGTGGCGGCAGCCGCGGTCACGCCGGCCCTGCTGCAGCAGAACGTGGCGGAATTGCTCCGGCGTTGAGACTGAATGATCAGGGCGCGAGCCGGATATCACCCAGGTAGGCCAGTCCTTCGCCATGGGTGTTGTCCGAGTCCGCCGAGACGGTGACGCCGATGATGGTGGGCATGGCCTGGGACTCATCGCCAAAGGCCTGCTGGTAGTCGGCGGAGAGATGGCGCTGCTCCGTCACCCACTGGCCTTTGTGTGCGTCACCGCTTTGCAGCACGATGTAACGCATGCGATGTGTGAACGCGTTGTGCATGACCGTGCCCACGGGCTGCTTGTTGTCCCAGACATAGCACAGCGTCTCGGCCGGGATGTCCTCGCCGGTGCTGATTCTGCCCAGGCGCAGCTTGGCCCGTTCGCCAAAGCTCAGCTGCGATTTGTCAAAATCGAAGGAGACGCAGAGCTTGAGCGCCGCATCGTCGCCAGCCCTGGTTTTGATATCGGCCTTGTCGATCAGCTGGTCCACTCGCCAGCGCCACTGAAGCTGCAGATCGGGCGCGGCAGCCTGGTGCAGGCTGTACACCATATTGCCGTAAGCGTCATGTGTGCTCACGCGCAGCACATGAACGCCCTCCTGATCCACCACATTGAAGGCCGTCGGGTTCTTGTTGGGCAGGGTGGCAAAGTGCCAAGGTCCGCCCAGCGGGCCCGGCGGCATCTGAGAAAAGGCAGGAATGCCGCTGCCCTGCGCCAGTCCAGGGGCAGCCAGGGCGGACATGACGATGGCGAGCGCTGCCGCAAGCCAGTGCCGCGAAGGTGAAGGTTGGCGCAGGGCAAAGGTCTGGGTGTGAAGCCGCATGGATTGCCTGATGATTTTTAAAAGTTGTGGGCGCGGAAATCGGACAGCATGCATACACTGCCACCGGTTCGGGAGCTGCGGCGGACTGAAAGTATCGGGTTGAGATACTGAAAGATCCGCCAACTGCTGATTTTGACAAAACACAGGGCCGAAGTTTCGGGTGCGTGGATGATTCGCTCGTCGCCGCACGGAAATCGCGGTTCATTTCAACAGCCATCGGGAGCCATTTGTGATCAACGTCTTGACCTTTATCCGTCCTCTTCGCAACAGCCTTTGCGCTCTGGGCGCGGCCTTTGCCTTGCTGGGCGGCAGTGCGGTCCACGCCCAGAGCGAAGCCTCTCTGGTGCTGTCGGCCCTGCCTGTGGCATCGGTGGTCGCAGCGGTATCGGGTGGCGCTTCGGAGGAAGTCGTGGCAATTCCCCTGTTCCTGTCGGCCGCTGGTGCATCCGTGATCGTTGAGGCCGTGGAGAGCAGTGCCACCGGTGTGACCTATGTGCTCAAGAATGTGGCCGACGGCACCTCGGCCGTGGTCAAGGTCTCCGGCCAGGCCGCAGGCGCGCTGTCGGTCGGCGTGGGCACGGTGGTGCAGACCAGCGCCACGGCGGCCGGCGTGATTCTGTCCACGGCAGGCAAGGTGCTGGCCTTCATCCCCAATGAAATCGGCAAGGCGTTGATGCACAACGAGCGCCTGTAACTCAAGAAGCTGGAGGCTCGCATGATCAAGGAACCGACAAACGTTGTACACGCCATGGCACCCGCTCAACGGGGCGGCATGCCCATTCCCGGCCCTGTGGTGTTGGCGCTGGGCGCTGCGCTGATTGCCTGTGCAGGATCGGCCCAGGCAGGCCGCAGCTGTGAGGAGCGTCCGCTGACTGCCGATGTCATGGCCAAGGGGCTGAATCTGGCTGCGCGTACCGCCAAGGCACTGGATGCCGAGTTCCAGAAGAATGGCACCCAGGTCGTGCTGCTGGCGCGGCAAGGGCAGGACTTGAGCAAATACGATCTCAAATACTCGCACTACGGCTGGGCCTACAGAACGCCTGCCGGTCCCTGGCGCGTGGCCCACAAGCTCAATGAGTGCGGCACCGCATCCGGCCATGTCTACCGCCAGGGGCTGGGCGAGTTCTTTCTCGACGATATGTGGCGTTACGAAGCCGCCATTCAGATCCCGACACCGGCGGTGCAGCAGGCCCTGCTCAAGTTCCTGAGTGCTCCCACGGTGCTGCGCCTGCAGAACGAGCCCTACAGCATGGTCAGCTACGTCTGGGGCAGCAAGTACCAGCAATCGAACCAATGGGCGACCGAGACGCTGGCCGCAGCCCTGGATCCGGCGGCGATTCAGAACCGCGCGCAGGCCCAGGCCTGGCTGCAGGCCAGAGGCTACGAGCCCAGTGCGCTCATCATTCGCGCGTTCTCGCGGCTGGGGGGGCGCATGACGGCGGCCAACATCGCGTTTGACGATCACCCCAACGAAAAGCGCTTTGCCAGCCGCATCGAGACGGTGACCGTGGACTCCGTGACCCAGTGGCTGCAGCGCACGCAACTGGCATCGGCCGTGCGCACCGTACAGTGAGTTCAAGCTGGGTCGGCTTCAAAGCCTTGCCGAGAAGGCGCAAGGTGCTATGTTTCTGGAGTAGTTGAAATGAGCAAGTCTCTGCGTTTGCCCGAGAAATGGTTTCGCCGCGGCCTCTGGCTGGTGGCGCTGGCATTTGCCTTTTTCCTGATCGGACTGGGCGGGCTGGTGGTGGGGAATCTGCCGCAGCCCGATCGCTCGCTGGAGGTCGAGTCCTTCATTCCCGAGGCCGATGCACAGCGTGTGCAGGCCGAGATCGACCAGGCCCGGAAGATTGCCGGCGTGACCCAGAAGGCGCTGGAACGGGCGCAGCTCAAGTTCGATGCCGAACGTGCGCGCTATCAGTCGGCGCGCGACACCTTCGACAACTGGGTTGCGACCCGCCGTGCGACGGAGCGCCCCGAGCAGGATGCGGAGCTGGTGGCGCGCAGCAAGGCGCTGGACGCGCTGAAGCAGGGCGAAGACCAGGCCCGCCAGGAGCGCGAGAAAGAGGCTCAGACGCATCTCGAGGCCAATCAGGCGGTCTCCAACGCCGAGGCCGAGATGCACAGCCTGCGCGAGCAGGCCTATCCCCAGTATGAAGCCGCCATGCGCGCCAGCGAATTGCGCGTGTTTCTGTTCCGTCTGGCCATCACCTTGCCTCTGCTGGGCGTAGCGGGCTGGCTGTTCGCGAGGAAACGCAAGAGCACCTGGTGGCCTTTTGTCTGGGGTTTCATCTTTTTCGCGCTGTTTGCCTTCTTTGTCGAGCTGGTGCCCTATCTGCCTGACTATGGTGGCTATGTGCGCTATATCGTGGGCATCGTGGTGACGGTGCTGCTGGGTCGCTATGCCATTCTTGCGCTAAACCGCTATCTGGAAAAGCAGAAGCTGCAGGAGTCTCTGCCCGAAGAGCAGCGCCGTGAAGAGCTGAGCTATGACGTGGCGCTGGAGCGGCTGTCCAAGAACGTGTGCCCGGGCTGCGAGCGACCGGTAGACCTCAAGAACACCGAGATCGACTTCTGCCCCCATTGCGGTATCGGCCTCTTCGATCATTGCGGCAGCTGCGACACCCGCAAGAGCGCATTCTCGCGCTTTTGCCACAGCTGTGGTGCTGCGGCGGGCAAGGTTCTGCCGCGCCAGGATGCGGCGCCAGGGGCTCAGCCGGCATCCGGCGCGAACGCCTTGAGATGAACCCGGGCCGCGCGAGACGTCGGCGGGGTGCCGCGCTGCGAATCGCACTCAGCACAGCCGGGATCTGACGCGATCGCGCCCGGCAGCCTTTGCGTCATACAGAACCTGGTCGGCCTCCTGCAGCAGCAGGTCGAGGTTGTGGTGTGTCTGGAGCCGAGCGACATGGATCAGGCCTATGCTGACCGTAGCGCTCATCAATTGGTCATCCATGGGCACGCGCAGCTCCCGGATGGCGCGATTGATGCGCCTGGCAATCTCCTGCGCTGCGGAGGCATCCACCCTGGGCAGAGCCACGGCGAATTCCTCGCCTCCCATGCGGCCCACGATGTCCTGAGCCCGCAGCACCTGGGTCAGCGTCTGGCAGAAGCTGCGCAGCAACTGATCGCCTCCGGCATGGCCGAAGCTGTCATTGATCTGTTTGAAGTGGTCCAGATCCAGCATGAGAATGGCAAAGGGCTGCTCGTCCTGCCGGCAGCGCTCCAGTATTCTCTGCCCCTGTTTCATGAAGGCCCCGCGTGCCAGCACGTCGGTCAGGAAGTCGTGATTGACGGCATGGCTGAGCTTTTGCATCAGCTCGTTGCGCGCCATATGCGATCCCGCCACCGCAAGCGGGCCCAGCACCAGCATGCAGAGCCCGATGCGAAATGACAGAGACTCCAGAAAGTGATCGGGGGTGAATTCCAGCGTCCCCAGCGTAGCGAAAAGGATGCGGCTCAGGCAAAGTGTCGCCGTGATCATCGTCAGACTGAAGATGCGATAGCTCAGTGCGCACCATATGAGAGCCGGCAGCGAGAATGCCAGCGAGCCGGGACCTTTGATCCAGTGGCTGATCGCTTCCAGCGCAATGACGGACAGCAAGGGCAGTACACGGCGCAAGGGGGAGGGCTCGGTCCAGTTCGGCACAGGCTGTTTGCGCGTCGGCCAGGCCAGAACAATGGGCAAGAATGTCATGTAGTTCAGCCACTCGCTGCTCAACCACATGGAGAAAGCCTGCCAGTGCGGTGTTCCGAACACGGCCGTCACCACCGGACCGCCCAGTATTGCGGCGGCCAGTGCGCCCATGCCACTGCCCACGAAGAGCAGCAAGGCGGAAGACTGGCGCTGCATGAACAAGGCTGCGCGGCTTTGCCGGTGCATCAATGCCCAGGCCGTAACCACACCCGCCATATTGGCCATGCTCAGCAGGACTGCGACATCCAGCCGGCTGCCAGTCAGCAGATCCGCCGCGATATAACCAGCCGAGACCGCCAGGACCGAGCTCGGACGCAGCCAGCCAGGTTTGTGCAGAAGCAGGCCCAGCAACAGCGCATTGGCCGGCCAGATCGCCGAGAGGAACCCCAGGGGGCGCCCCAGGATCCCCAGCAAGGCCGACAGGAACACCATGCCTCCCAGGGCGAGCGCGGCCACCCATGCGTGGGGCGCGGCGGTCTGCAGCAAAGGCGTTTGCTTGGGCGGAGATGCTTCGGACATGGAGAGAGGCCGCGAGCGTTTCGGGCTGTTTTTTCAGTGACCCTTGGCTGATTTCGATGCCAATCGCCAAAGATGCCGGTGGTTGCCGTTAAATATGCTGATGTTTTAACAAAAACAGACAGAAAATCGGTCCCTGGCGAAGCATTGCAGCGTGCAATTGACGAATTTTTTCAATTGAAGGTTTCAATGGTGAAATCTGGGCGCAAAAAAGCCAGAGACGGGCTCTGGCTTCTGGGTGCCCTGCTGCAGCAGGTGGTGTCGGTGGCTCAGACCCCGCGGGCGCGATCGGCCTTGAACTGGGCACGAAACTGGGCAAAGCTGCCCGTGTCCAGTGCGTTGCGGATTTCCTGCATCAGGTTCAGGTAATAGTGCAGATTGTGGATGGTAGTCAGCATGGGGCCCAGCATTTCGCCGCAGCGGTCCAGATGGTGCAGATAGGCGCGGCTGAAACCGTCGCGCCCGCCCTCGTCCCAGCTCACGCCGCTCTTGCCCGCACAGGCGTGGCAGGTGCAGGTGGTGTCTATGGGCTGGTGATCCACCTTGTGGCGAGCGTTGCGGATCTTCAGATCGCCGTAGCGCGTGAAGATGGTGCCGTTGCGGGCATTGCGCGTCGGCATCACGCAGTCGAACATGTCCACGCCGTCGGCCACACCTTGCACCAGGTCTTCGGGTGTTCCCACGCCCATCAGGTAGCGCGGCTTGTCGGCTGGCAGCAGATGCGGCGTGTGGGCCATGATCTCCAGCATCTCGTCCTTGGGCTCTCCCACGGAGACGCCGCCCACGGCATAGCCGGGAAAGTCGATCTCCAGCAGACCCTGCAGCGATTCCTCGCGCAGATTGGTGTACATGCCGCCCTGCACGATGCCGAACAGCGCATTGGGGTTCTCCAGGCGCTGGAATTCCTCCTTGGAGCGCTTGGCCCAGCGACGGCTCATCTCCATGGACTTGCGCGCCTCGGCCTCGGTGGTCTTCTTGCCGTGGGTCTCGTAGGGAGTGCACTCGTCGAGCTGCATGACGATGTCCGAATTCAGGATCGTCTGGATCTGCATGCTGACCTCGGGCGACATGAACAGCTTGTCGCCGTTCACGGGACTCTGGAAATGCACGCCTTCTTCGGTAATCTTGCGCATGGCGCCCAGCGACCAGACCTGGAAGCCGCCCGAGTCGGTCAGTATGGGCTTGTCCCACTTCTCGAAGTCATGCAGGCCGCCGAAGGACTTCATGATGTCCAGGCCGGGGCGCATCCACAGGTGGAAGGTATTGCCCAGGATGATCTGCGCGCCCATCTCTTCGAGGCTGCGCGGCATCACACCCTTGACGGTGCCATAGGTGCCCACGGGCATGAAGATGGGGGTCTGGACCTTGCCGTGGTTAAGCGTCAAGGTGCCACGGCGCGCGTGGCTGTTCGGGTCGGTCTTGAGAAGGTCAAACTGCAGCATAGCCCACTATTTTCCCAGATGCTTGCAAGCACTGCTGCAATAGCCGAGGCTTGGCCCAGATTCGCAACCCGTCTTTGCTGCATGCCCCTACACTGGTGTGTAGTAAGAACAGGAGGTTGTCATGCTCAAGATCATGCTTGCGGTGGATGGTTCGGATGTCGCGCTTGAGGCCGTACGCCACGGCATCAAGCTTTTGCAGAGCGGACTGGATGCTCACTTTGTAATAGCCCATGTGCAGAAGGAGGCATCGCTGCTGGAGCTTGCAACCACAGATTCCGATCTGATCGCCAACGCCAGCATCGAAGCCGGCATGGACCTGGTGGCTCCGGCGCAGGATCTGCTCAAGGAAGCCGGGGCCTCCTACGAGGTGGAGATCAGCCTGGGCGAAGAGGCGAACACCCTGATCGATATTGCCGAGAGCAACGAATGCGATCAGATCATCATCGGCGCGACGGGCCAGAGCGGACTGGGCAGCATTCTGATCGGCTCGGTGTCACGCGAGGTGGCACGGCACAGCCGTCTGCCGGTGACGATTGTGAAAATGCCGGAAGTCTTGGAGGCGGATGACGGCTCCGCTGAGGATGCAGAGTCCTGACCGGACGGGCGTTCGCGCCTGAGCCTTACGCAGCGGGGGCGTCTTGCGGAATATCAGGCCGCGCGGCGCTGCTGGCCGGATTCGCGTCTTTGCCAGCTGCTGCGGCTGCCTGCGCGATGGGCGGAAAGCTTGCCATGCGGCATGCTGGCCAGACGCATCAGCATCCAGCGGCAGTAACCCTGCACGCTCAGGCATTTGTTGATTTCCTCTTCGGGCAACGGCCCGGAGACGACGATGAGGCGGTCCGCGCCTTCCCAGTCTCCCGCGATGCGCAGCCGGCGTTGCGCGCCCATGGCCCAGGAGTGGATGCGGGTGGGGTGACCATGCTGGTGCACGCGGCCGGTGATGCGATCGAACGCGATGGCGACCAGTTCGGTCTTGAGGCGATAAGGGCGCTCTCCCGTGATGGCATTGAGCGCATCACGCATGTCGTAGAGGTAGTAATACCCGGACCTGAGCCGATATCGCAGATGCAGTAAATCCATGAACCATGCCCCCAAAGCCTGTGTCACGCAGGACTGCGTGCAGGGCATTTTCCATGAAATTGTCACTGAACGGTGGTTTTTCAGGCTCAGGCTGCTTCTGACAGGCTCAGCACCTGCCTGAGCCTGCCCAGCTGTTCGTACAGATGGCTGGCGCTTTCGCTGTCCAGCGGCGCCAGCAATTGTTCAAGCCATTGCTCATGGGCGGCGGCCATGGCCTTGAACTGCTTTCTGCCGGTGCGCGTCAGCCGCACGATCATGGCGCGCCGATCTTCTTCGTCGGCCACACGCTCCACCCAGCCTTCGGCGACCAGCTGATCGGTCAGTCCCGTCACATTGCCCCCGGTCACCATCAGATATTCCGACAAGGTCTTCATGCGCAGCCCTTGGGGAAAGCGGCTGAGCTGGGCCAGATAGTCAAAGCGCGGCAGGGTGGTGCTGAACTCCGTGCGCAGCTGGCTGCGTATGACTTGCTCGATCTGTGTGCTGCAGGTGAGCAGACGAAGCCACAGGCGCACGGCCTGGTGGTCGGAGTCGGACAGCCCAGCCTCGCGGCCAGGGGTGTCCGGCGTATCGATGGAAGCGTCCATAGGGTGATTGTCCATGGTCTACATAGTGTTTCAAGCGCCTGGGATTGGCTTCAGGGTTTGGCCTTATTCTAGTGAAAAGTTCATGCATTAATAATTTATATATAAAGTAATTTTCAGTGCGTCATCTCTCAACGCGCCAGGAAGGGATTGCTGTCATGAAGATCGTCTGCATAGGTGGGGGGCCCGCCGGCCTGTATTTCGCGCTGCTGATGAAGCAGATGAACCCTGCGCACGAGGTGACGGTGGTGGAGCGCAACCTGCCCTATGACACCTTCGGTTGGGGCGTGGTGTTCTCCGACGCCACCATGGACAACATGCGGGTCTGGGATCCGGTGACGGCCGCGCAGATCGAGCAGGCCTTCAATCATTGGGACGATATCGAGCTGCTGTTCAAGGGGCGCAGAATTCGTTCCGGCGGACATGGCTTCGTGGGGATTGGCCGCAAGCATCTGCTCAACATCCTGCAGGCGCGCTGCGAGCAACTGGGAGTCAGTCTGGTGTTCGAGACCGATGTGCAGAGCGACGAGGAGTATCCGGATGCCGACCTCATCATTGCCAGCGACGGCGTGAACTCCCGCATCCGCAGCAAGTACGAGAACACTTTCAAGCCCGATATCGTCACCCGTCCCAATCGCTACATCTGGCTGGGCACGAACAAGGTCTACGAGGCCTTCACCTTTGATTTCGTGCGCACCGAGCATGGCTGGTTCCAGGCGCATATCTACAAGTTCGACGACCAGACTTCGACTTTCATCGTCGAGACCACGGAGGAATGCTGGAAGGCCAGCGGCCTCGATGGCGCCGACCAGGAGCAGTCCATTGCCTTCTGTGAAAAACTGTTTGCGGACAATCTGCAGGGCGAGAGACTGATGACCAATGCCCGTCATCTGCGGGGTTCGGCCTGGATCAATTTTCAGCGCGTGGTCTGTGATCAATGGTGGTTGCGCAATGCCAAGGGCAGCCATGTGGTGCTGATGGGCGATGCCGTGCATACGGCGCATTTCGCGATCGGTTCGGGGACCAAGCTGGCGATTGAAGATGCCATCGAGCTGGCGCGCCAGTTCAAGAAGTCCGGCGATGACGCCGCGCATATTCCCGAGGTGCTGACCGCCTACCAGGAGGCACGTCGCGTGGAGACGCTGCGCCTGCAGAACGCGGCCTGGAATGCAATGGAGTGGTTCGAGGTCTGCGGTCAGCGCTACTGCGACCAGCTGGAGCCCGAGCAGTTCATGTACTCCATGCTGACGCGCAGCCAGCGTATCAGCCATGAAAATCTGCGCCTGCGCGATGCCGCCTGGCTGGACGGCTATGAGCGCTGGCTGGCCGAGAAAAATGGCGTGGCCACGGATGGCAAGGCTCCCCCCCCCATGTTCCTGCCCTACAGGCTGCGCGGACTCACGCTCAAGAACCGCATCGTGGTGTCGCCCATGGCCCAGTACTCGGCCGTGGACGGTGTGCCAGGAGACTATCACCTCGTGCATCTGGGCGCGCGTGCCATGGGCGGGGCGGGGCTGGTGTTTGCCGAGATGGCCTGCATCAGCCCCGAGGGGCGCATCACGCCCGGCTGCCCCGGGACTTATTCGGAGCAGCAGAAGCAGGCATGGAAGCGCATTGCCGACTGGATTCATGCCCATACCGACGCCAAGTTCGCCATGCAGATCGGCCATGCGGGCGCGAAGGCCTCGACGCGGCTGGCCTGGGAAGGAACGGATCTGCCGCTGGAGCAAGGCAACTGGCCCATCATGGCTGCGTCGGAGCAGCAGTATCTGCAGGGCGTGAGCCAGACTTCCAAGGCGATGACACGCGCCGACATGGACGAGGTGCTGCAGCAGTTCGTCCATGCCGCGCAGATGGCGGCCGACATCGGCGTGGACTGGCTGGAGCTGCACTGCGCCCACGGCTATCTGCTCTCCGGCTTTATCTCGCCGCTGACCAATCACCGCAGCGACGAATATGGCGGCAGCCTGGAAAACCGCCTGCGCTACCCGCTGCAAGTCTTCAAGGCCATGCGCGCCGTCTGGCCGCAGGACCGCCCCATGTCCGTGCGCATCTCGGCCCATGACTGGGTGCCTGGCGGCATCACCCCCGAAGACGCCGTGGAGATCGCCAAGGCGTTCAAGGCCGCGGGTGCGGACCTGATCGACTGCTCCTCCGGTCAGGTCAGCAAGGCAGAAAAGCCGGTGTTCGGGCGCATGTTTCAGACCCCGTTTGCCGACCGCATTCGCCAGGAGGCCGGCATTGCGACCATGGCCGTGGGCGCGATCAGCGAGGCCGACCATGCCAACAGCATCATTGCCGCAGGACGTGCCGATCTGTGCGCGATTGCCAGACCGCATCTGGCCA
>NZ_SPEY01000044.1 GCF_009360615.1 Comamonas sp. | reverse complement strand
ACCCCGCTTTTGTCAATTTCGTGCTGGCACGCATGCTGGCCATGTTTGCCCAGCAGATGCAGGCCGTGGTGGTGGCCTGGCAGGTCTACGACATCACGCGCGAACCACTGTCTCTGGCGTACGTGGGTCTGGCACAGTTCCTGCCCATGGCGGGCCTGCTGATTCCTGCCGGCGACCTCAGCGACCGCATGAGCCGCAAGCGCCTGCTCGGCATCAGCTGGCTGGTGGCCTCGGTATGCTCGGGCCTGCTGTGGCTGCTGGCCGGCAGCGGAACACACAATGTGCACTGGATTTATGCCGTGCTGGTGCTGTTTGGCTGCAGCCGCGCCTTCAGCGGACCGGCATTGCAAAGCCTGTTGCCGCAGATCGTCTCCCGCGAGCAACTGGCCAAGGCCCTGGCCACCAACAGCATGCTGATGCGCATCTCGGCAATTGCGGCGCCCGTGCTGGGCGGACTGCTCTATGCACTCGGCGGCGGCGTGCTGACCTATGCGGTCTGCGGCGTCGCTCTGATTGTGGGGGCTGTCCTGCTGAGCCAGGTCCCCGTGCGCTTTGCCAGCCCCAGGATCGGCATCGACGGGCAGACCACCATGTGGCAGCGTTTTGCCGAAGGTCTGCACTTCATGCGCACGCGCCCCATCATCCTGGGCACCATCTCCCTCGACCTGTTTGCCGTGCTGCTGGGCGGTGTGGTGGCGCTGCTGCCGGTCTATGCGCATGAAGTGCTGCAGGTCGGCCCTCAAGGCCTGGGCCTGTTGCGCTCCTCCATGGCTGCGGGCGAGGTCTGCATGGGCGTATGGCTGGCCTCACGCCCCATCAACCGCCGCGTGGGCAAGGTGATGTTCGCGGCCGTGGCCGTATTCGGACTGGCCAATCTGGTGTTTGCGCTCTCGCACTGGTTTGCACTGTCCATGCTGGCCCTGGCCGTGGCCGGTGCGGCCGATATGGTCAGCGTCTACATCCGGGGCGCCCTGGTGCAGTTTTCCACGCCCGACCACATGCGCGGGCGCGTGAATGCGGTGAACATGCTGTTCATCGGCAGTTCCAACGAACTGGGCGAATTCCGCGCGGGCAGCAGTGCCTCCTGGCTCGGCGCGGTTCCCGCCGCCGTACTCGGCAGCTTGTGCACGCTGGGCGTGGTGGGCGGATGGATGACGCTGTTCAAGCCGCTGCGCGATGTGGACAGGCTGGAAGATGCAGCGCGCGTCAGCGGCATCGAAAATCCCGCTGCCACCTGAGGACCTGCCGCTGCCGGCAAGGGTTCGGCGAGCGCTGCCGCCCTGTGTTTCATGAAACGCCTCGCACTGTCAGCGAGGCTGTTTGGCTTGAGGCAAAGAAGGCTTCACAGCAGCTCGGCACGCAGTTGCTCGGCGCTCTTGGGCGACAGCAGGCCGGGGGCCACGTCAAACACGGTCTTGCCGCCATGCTGACCGGTCTGGGCCATGCGGTGCACGGCACGGGCATAGGCCACCAGCACGCTGGCAGTGAACTCGGGGTTGCTGTCCAGTTGCAGACGGTATTCAATCATCTGCCTGTTCTCGGAACTGGTATTGCCGCTACGGATCACAAAACCGCCATGGGGCATGCCGGCATGGTCGCGGGCCAGTTCCTCGGCGCTGATGAAGTGGACCGTGGTGTCGTACTGGTCGAAGTAATGGGGCATTTCCACGATGGCCTTGCGCACAGCTTCGGCATCCGCCCCCTCCTTGAGCACTACATGGCATTCACGCTGGTGCTTCTCACGGGTTGACAGCTCGGGGCGCAGGCCGGAGCGCACCTGGTTGACAGCCTCTTGAACGGGAATCGTGTACTGCACGCCGCCTGCCACGCCTTCGACGCGGCGGATGGCGTCGGAATGGCCCTGGCTCAATCCCTTGCCCCAGAAAGTATGGGTGGCGCCGTCTGGCAGCAGGGCTTCGCCGAGCACGCGGTTGATGGAGAACATGCCGGGGTCCCATCCGGCAGAGATCAGGGCCGTGCACTGTCCGCCCCGGGCAGCCTTGTCCACGTTGGCAAAGTGCTCGGGAATGCGGGCATGGGTGTCAAAACTGTCGACCAGATTGAAGTGGGCCGCCAGCTCCGGTGCCTGCGTCGGCAGATCGTCCTTGGAGCCGCCGCAGAGAATCAGCACATCGACCTGGCCTTTGTGCGACAGCAATGCCTCCATGGGATGCACGGGCGTGTCGGCATTCAGGCGCGTGAGCCGGGAAGGGTCGCGACGGGTGTAAATCCCCCTGAGCTGCATATCGGAGTTCCTGGCGACAGCAGCTTCCACGCCGCGGCCCAGATTGCCGTAACCGACGATAGCGACGCGGATGGGGGATGGGGTCGGTGCCATGACGAGCAGTTCCTTCAAAGACAACAAAGTCTCGATTATTGCCCTGCGATGCACCAATCCGGGGCATCCACTGCGCCGATCTCAGTCCGATGTGTGTGAACGCCTACGCCATGAATGCAGCAATCCGTCAAGGATCAGCAGGACCACGGCGGCAAAGATCAGGGCGTAGCTGGTCTGCTGCCGGGGCTCCAGGCTCTCGCCCAGCAGCCAGGCCACCACGACCAGCAAGGCCGGCTCCACGTAGGACAGCAGTCCGAACAGGCCCATCGGCAGCCAACGGCTGGCAATCATGTAAAGCGCCAGCGCCACGGCACTGACGATGCCCAGCAAGGGCAGCAACACCCACAGCATCGGATGCCCCGCCACCAGCGGCCAGCTGTCGGGGGAGCGCAGCGTGAAGACGATGGCCACCGGCACCAGCAAGGCCATGTCGATCCAGTGACCAGCCAGCGTATCGGTCTGCAGCCAGCGGCGCAGCGAGAAATACACCGTGTAGCCCAGCGCCACCACCCAGGTCTCCCAGGACATGCCGCCGGCCTGCCAGAACTCGTGTGCCACGCCCGCAGCCGCCACCAGCGTCGCCAGGCTCTGGCCGAACGTCAGACGTTCGGCGAACAACAGGCGCCCGGCCACGACCATCACCAGCGGCAGCAGAAAATAGCCCAGCGACACCGGCAGCGCACGTCCGTTCATGGGGGCCCACATGAAAATCCAGAGCTGCACGCCCAGCAGCGCCGAGCTCAGCACCAGCAGCAGTCCAAAGCGGGGCTGGGCCAGGGCTCGCGCCAGCAAGGCACGTACCGCCGCCACCTCCTTGAGGGCGAACAGCAGGGCCGTGGTGAAGGGCAGCGTCACCAGCACGCGCCAGCCAAAGATCTGCTCGCCATCGAGCGGGGCGAGAAAAGGCGAGAGGTAATACAGCGAAGCGAACAGCACGGACGCGAGTACCGAAACCACCACGCCCTTGAACATCACAGACACAAGATCAAGCCTCCAATTGGCTGCCAGCCCTGATCCGTCATGCGCTGGCAGCAGTCCCCAAAAATGGGCCGGCGTCGAGCGGCCCGCACCGATTCTCGGCCAAGGCGCGGCCTGCCGGCAGGCAGACCCTGGTCAGCAAAGCTTTGCACTGTGCGCTAGAGTGCGGCTCGCCCTGTACTGCCTGCCCTCTTCATGCCCGACGCCGCCCACAATCCCTTTTTGCATATCCTCTGGCAGGACGAGCATCTGGTCGCGGTCTACAAACCCGCCGGCTGGCTGGTCCATCGCACAGGGCTGGATGCGCATGAGACCCGCTTCGTCATGCAGACGCTGCGCGACCAGCTGGGCCGCCACGTCTGGCCCGTGCACCGGCTGGACAAGGGCACTTGCGGCGTGCTGCTCATGGCGCTGAACAAGGAAGCGGCCCAGGCCTTGGCGGCCCGCTTTGCCGCCCATGAAACCCGCAAGGAATATCGGGCCCTGGTGCGCGGCTGGCTGCCCGAAGCGGTGGAAGTCGATCATCCCCTCAAGCCCGACGATGCGCCCGAGGATGCTCCGGTGCAGGAGGCGCACACGCGCCTACGTTGTCTGGCACGCCTGTCCTGGCCCGAAAGCTGGGACGGCCGGCACCCCGAGACCCGCATCAGCCTGGTCGAAGCCCTGCCCACCACCGGGCGCAGGCACCAGATCCGCCGCCACCTCAAGCATGTGGCCCACCCCATCATCGGCGATGCCACCCACGGCAAGGGTCCGCTGAACCGCTGGTGGGCCGAGCGCCTGGGTCAGCAGCGGCTGTGGCTGCATGCCAGGGCACTGGAGATCGCCCACCCCGTGAGCGGCCAGCTCCTGCGCTTCGAGGCCGACTGGTCTGTCCTGCCCCAGGTGCAGGAAGCGCAGGACTGGCAAAATCTGCTGGCGCTGCCGGGCTGGCAATCCATGGCATGAAACATGCCATCAACGCTTGCATACCAAGCGTTGATGGCCGTGATTTTTCCAGCTACGCCGACTGAGGCGTGGCACGCACCCACTTACCCTCTTCATCGAACTGCAGGCTGGGTGCCGCCACAAACTCGTACTGCGCTTCCGGGTCGGCCTTGAGCTCGCCCTGCAGCAATTCCACCAGACGTTCGTTGCCCATCTTGAAGCCGCAGGCCTGGGCATGTCCACCGCCGCCAAAGCTCTCGGCCAGAGGAATGCAGTTGAACTCCGAGCGCGAGCGCAAACCCACCTTGGTGCCTTTGTGATTGGCATGCCACATCAGGGCAAAGCTGCCGCTCTGGCGTGCGAGCAGGTCGCCCACCTGGCTGTGGAACATGCCAGGGCAGTTGACCATCAGGCCTTGCTGGCCGTTGAACACCAGCACCTGTGCGCCGTCGGCGATGTCGGCACAGAGCTTCTGGAATTTCTCGTCCATGGCACCGCCACGGGCCATGTAGACGGCTTCCTGCTCGGGCGTGAACGCCGCAATTTCGGCCCAGCGCTCGAAACTGCGCACGGGCTCCATGTCCAGAGCGGCCAGAAAGGCCGCGCTTTCGGGGAACTCCCATTTCCAGATATCGCGGTCCTCGATGTAGCGAATCAGGCCGGGCACAGGCTTGTCTGCCTGGAAAAACTCCCAGGCCAGGCGCGCGCCGGATTTGTTCATGTCGAAATGGATCACGCCGCATTGGCACTGGTAGCCGCCAAGCTTCTCGGCCGCGCTCTTGTGGTGGTCCAGCACCACGAGCTTGGCCACCCGCGACTCGATCTCGGCCATCAGCACGGGCTCGAAGGCAAAGTCCAGCACATAGACGGCGCGGCCAGCCAGCTCGCCCAGGTCGTCGGCCGTCTGAATCTCGCCGTGGTCCAGGCCGCGAAACTCGGCCTGACCTTCATAGAACAGCCAGGCGGCCAGCGCCGCACCAAAACCGTCGGGGCAGCGACGACCATGGTAGAGGATGAGGGGATTGGGATCGTTGCGATCGGGACGCACCAGCAGCTGCTGGAACAGGGGGATTTTGGCGTTCTGTGCTGTCATAAGCCCGTATTTTCGCCGCTCGGGCCACAGCAAGGCGACCCCCAGGTCATTGCCGCTGCATCCGACCGATGCCTGGGCGCGCGAAGACACGACGGGCACCATATGTGCCACGAGCTGCCCGGATACCGGGCGCGGTGAGTCACCGCTTGCTTGTTTCCCGGTTAGCACAAGCTCTGAAGTCCCTGATTTCGGTATCTACCTAAGTCCCCACTCCTCGCGTACGCCTATGATGGGGGTCTTGCTATTGAAATGCTGCGGTCACCGGCAGGCCCGCAACGCTTGCCTGCCACGACAGTTACAGCGCTGGGTGCTCCGCGGCCCCTGTATGCGATCTACACCCGATATCACTCCTCACCTCGGTACGCTGCTCAGTTTTCGCCGCGACCTGCATGCCAATCCTGAGCTCAAGTACGAAGAGCACCGCACCGGCGACAAGGTCGCCGCGTACCTCATGGCCCTGGGTCTGACCGTGCATCGCGGCCTGGGCCAGACTGGCGTCGTTGCCAGCATCCACGGCAAGGGCCGCAGCAAGGACAACCCCGGCCGCAGCATCGGCATCCGCGCCGACATGGACGCGCTGCCCGTCACGGAAATCAACACCTTCGAACACATCAGCCAGAACAAGGGCCGCATGCATGCCTGCGGCCACGACGGTCACACCACCATGCTGCTGGGTGCCGCCACCACGCTGGCGCAGCAGCCCGACTTTGACGGCACGGTGCACCTGATCTTCCAGCCCGGCGAAGAGGGCGGCGCCGGCGCCAAGGCCATGATGGATGACGGCCTGTTCGAGCAATTCCCCTGCGAGGCCGTGTTTGCGCTGCACAACTGGCCCTCCCTGCCTGCCGGCCAGATGGCGGTGCGAGTGGGCCCCATCATGGCCTCCACCCTGCGCTTCCAGATCAAGGTGCACGGCAAGGGTGGCCACGCAGCCATGCCCCACACCACGCTGGACCCGATTCCCGTGGCCTGCGCCATCGTCAGCCAGCTGCAGACCCTGGTCTCACGCAGCACCGACCCCCTGGATTCGGCCGTGCTGACCGTGGGCAAGATCACCAGCGGCACCGTGGAAAACATCATTCCCGATGACGCCATCATCGCCGGGACCGTGCGGACCCTGAAGAAGGAAACCCGCGAGATGTTCATCGAAGGCATCAGGCGCATCAGCGAGCATGTGGCTGCGGCACATCTGTGCACCGCCGAGTTCACGCTGCGCCCCGGCTCCTATCCCAACACCACCAACCATGCCCGCGAAGCCAGGTTCATGGCCGCAGTGATGCGCGAAGCGGTGGGCGAGGACAATGCCTTTGACGACGTGCTGCCCGCCATGACTTCCGAGGATTTCGGCTTCATGCTCGAGGCCGTGCCAGGTGCCTATGGCTGGATCGGCAACGGCCCTGCCAACGGCCAGCCCGGCGTGAGCCTGCACAATCCGGCCTACGACTTCAACGATGACAACATCGGCCGCGGCTCCCGGTTCTGGGACCTGCTGGCGCGCCGTTACTTCGAGCAGCCGGCCGCCTGATCATCTCCGGCCACCGCGCCATTCATCGCCGAAAGCCCTCACCCGCCAGGGGATGAGGGCTTTTTCACATCCCGGCATCCTCGCCGGGTTCACCCAGTACCTCGGCCTGCCACTGCTGCTGCGGCATGGGCATGCCGAGCAGCATGCCCTGCAGCAAGATGTCCGGGTTCCATCGCGTCAGCTGCAGCACCTGCTCGGACAGCTCCACGCCTTCGGCCACCACGCGCAGCTGCAAGCGGTGCGCCACCAGCAGCATGGCCTCCACCAGGGCCGCGTCCTTTTCGGAGCGATGGCTGCCACTGACGAAGCTCCTGTCGATCTTGAGTTCCTGAATCGGCAGATGCTGCAGGCTGTACATGCTGGAATAGCCGGTCCCGAAGTCGTCGAGAGAAATCTCGATGCCCAGGCCGCGCAATGCCAGCATGCGCCGGCGCGCCTGATCCAGGTCCCGCAGCAAAGTGCCTTCGGTGATCTCCAGCGTCAGCTGGCGCGCATTGGCACCGCTCTCTCTCAGGATCTTGTCCAGGGTGGACATGAAGTCCTCATGCCCGAACTGCTGGGCACTGACGTTGACCGACAGACGCAGGCCGCGTTCGACCATGGCCGGCCTGGCCAGCAGCATGCAGGCCTGACGCAGCACCCAGTCGCCCAGTCGCACGATAAGTTCGGACTCCTCGGCCACCGGAACGAACTCCCCCGGGCTGACCAGCCCCCATTCCGGATGCTGCCAGCGCACCAGCGCCTCGGCTCCCACGCAGCGGCCGCGCGCATCGGTCTGGCTCTGCAGATACAGGCGCAACTCCCCCTGTGAGATGCCGTGGTAGAGATCCCTGGCTATGCGAACACGCCGGTAGACATCCTGGGCCATGCGCGGCTCGAACAGCACCACGCTCCCCGCCCCGCCCTGCTTTGCCTCATGCAGGGCCACGCTGGCAAAGCGCAGCACATCATGGCTGTTGCCGCCCTTGAGGGCCGGCTCCAGCACGGCGCCACCGATGCAGCAGCTGACAAACTCGGTCTCGATCCAGCTATTGAGGGAAAAAGGCTTCTGCAAGGCTTTCTTCAAGGTCTGCGCGTACTGCTGCAGCTGCTCCTCCACCCCCTGGGCATGCTTGTGCAGGCTGTCGAAGACAATGGCGAACTCCGCAGCCTGGATACGCGCAATCCAGGCATCGTCGGGCAATACCTCGACCAGCCTGGCCCCCATGGCCTGCACCAGCTCGTCGCTGTGCTGCATGCCGTGCAAGTCGTTGAAGACGGAAAAGCGATCCACATCCAGAAGCAGCAGGCCATGGCAGGCGTCCTGGCGTGCCAGGTTCAGCTCACGCAGATGCAGGGTCAGCGAGTGGCGGTTGGGAAGCCCCGTGAGCGGGTCCAGATAGACCAGGTCGTGGATGCGGCGCTCGGCCAGTACACGCTCGGAGAGATCTCGCTTGAGTTCCACATAATTGGCGACCTCGCCCTGCGGCGTGCGAATCGGCGTCACCAGCACCGATTCGCGCAAGGCCTCGCCCTTGCTCGTGCGATTGGTCATCTCTCCGCGCCAGAGCGCGCCCGTGGACAGCTGCTTGAGCGCGCGCTGACGCTGACTGCGATCCATGCCCATGGTGGAGACCAGCTCGGTCGACTGACCGAGCACCTGCTCGCGCGCATAGCCCGAGCGGGTCAGAAAGGCCTCGTTGACATACACGACCTTCAACTGGGGATCGGTGATGACGATGCTCTCCGGGTTCTGCTCCACTGCCCGGAAGAACTTGCGCAGTTCGTTCTGGCTGGCCTCCAGCGCAGCCAGCGTTTCCAGGCTTTTCTGCACGCGTCGCCCCAGGCTGGCCCTGGCCTGCAGGCAAATAATGAGCACCAGCATCATCATGCCCAGGACCTGGATCAGCGACAGCAGATGCTCGGTTGCCGACAGCGCCGCAGCCGGCAGGCCGCTCCCGGGTGTCATCCACCACAGGGCGGCGACGACGAGAGAGGACAGGCCCAGCATCGCCAGGGCGGCACGCGTGCCCTGTACCCAGACCGCAACGACCAGCCAGGCCGGAAAAGCCATCACGGCCGGTCCATGAAGCCCTCCCGTGTGCCAGGCCCAGAGCAGGCTCAGCAGCCAGTTGCCCCAGACAAAACCGTACACGGCCCCGGCCCATTTCCGGGCCTTGGCCAACCCCATGCAGATCAGCGACAGCAGCATGACGCCGCCGGACAAGGCCAGGTCGATGTCGTCCACCGCCGGAGCCAGCAACCAGACCAGACTCATCACGGCGCCCAGCACCCACATCCAGACACAGCCCAGCCACACCATGCGACGCATGGGCAACCGATATCTGGCCTCGACAAAATGACGCCGCATGCAAGCCCTTCAGCATTCAGACCGAATGATGAATGCTAGGGGCAGTTGCCAATTTGTTCAATCGTCCAGACAAGGCCGATTCAGAAAACCTGCGCGCAGTGCCTGCCCAGTGGGGCGACCGATAGCGCCTGGAGCGTGGAGATCACCCAACGGTCAGCGCTGCTGGCGGCGCGCACTGCGGCGCGCCTTGGTCTGGGCATCCTTCCTGGCCTGGCGCTCCGCATCCTTTTGCTGACCCTCGGCAAGCCAGGCCTCGAACTCGGCCGGCGTCTCCAGCGTGATGCGGCCAATGCTCACATCGCGGAAGTCCGTCAGCACCAGCTCGGCCGCCTTCTGCAGATTCACGCGGCCGCCGCTCATGACGGCTCCGCGCTTCTTGCCGATCAAGGTCAGCAACTCGTCATCGTGCAGGGCAGCGATCTCCTCGGCCGAAATGCCCAGCTTGTAGCGCGCCTCCAGCATGGGGGCGTAGTGCGTCTGCAAATACAGCAGCAGTTCCAGCGCCACCAGGTCTTCGTCGTAGGCATTGCGCCCCACAGCGCCGCTGGCGGCCAGGTTGTAGCCGCTTTTTTCCACGATGATGCGCGGCCACAGCATGCCCGGCGTATCCCAGAGGTAGAAATCGTCGGCCAGCACGATACGCTGCTCCAGCTTGGTCACGCCGGCCTCGTTGCCGGTCTTGGCCTGGGTCTTGCCGCTCATGGAGTTGATCAGCGTGGATTTGCCCACATTGGGCACGCCGCAGATCAGCACACGCATGGGCTTGGCCAGACCGCCGCGCGCGGGAGCCAGCAGCTTGCACTGCTCGATCAGGCGCCTGGTGGGCGCAGGCTCCGAGGCATCCAGCGCAATGGCGCGCGTCTCGCTCTGGGCGTTGTACCAGTCCATCCAGGCCTTGGTCTGGACCGGATCGGCCATGTCCTGCTTGTTGAGTATCTTCAGGCGCGGCTTGTGGCCTGTCATCTCCTGCAGCAGGGGATTGGCGCTGGAGCCGGGAAGGCGGGCATCCAGAACCTCGATGACCACATCGATTTCCTTGACGCGCTCCATGATGGCCTGACGCGTCAGATGCATGTGACCGGGAAACCATTGGATGGCCATAGCGCAGATCCTTCTTGTTGTGCGGGGTGTGGGCACGCAATCGGCTCAAACACCCTTTTATGTCGGTGAATTCAGGCGCGCAAGGATAATCTGCCTCTGCCTTTCTGACCTGCCTGCCCGCTTATGCCCCTGCCTTCCGCTCCCAAAAAGCCCAAATCCCGCAACGAAATCCTGATCAAAGGCCTGACGATTGCGCTGATCGGCATCATCATCTTGCTGGCGCCGGTGCTCAAGCCCGAAAGCGGCATCGCCCAGCTGTTTGCCCAGTCCCATATCGTGGGCTGGTTTGCTCTGGTGCTGGGTCTGGTCTTCATCGGCCAGTTTCTCTGGGTTCGCTTCAGGAAATGAGCGACACGGCCCTGCTGCAGCCCCTGACCGAGGCGCGCCGCCAGATTGCGCTGTGGCAGCAGCGCGCTGCGGCAGCGGCATTGACGCTGCGACAGCCGCCGCCCGAGCCCACGAGCTGCTGTGGACGCGGCTGCAACGGCTGCGTGTGGGAAGGTTATTACGGCGCGCTGTCTTTCTGGCTGGAAGATGCGGCCGAAGCCCTGGCATCAGGCTGAAACCGGGCCACCCGCCCTCACGCCATTTCGGCTTCCAGTGCCGGCAGGCTGCGCGGATGGGCTTTATCACTCACGGCCGCCTCGAAACCGATATCGACAACCTCCGTGCCTGCGGACTGCTCGCTGACACGGAAGCGCCCTGCCCCGGCCTCCAGTCTTTGCGCCTGATGGAATAGCTCGCGCGCAGCCGCACTGGATTCCGCCACCAGACCCGCGTTCTGGCTGGTCATGTGATCCAGCGCCTGCACCGCCTCGCTGATCTGGGCAATCCCCTGGTTCTGCGCCTGTGCCGCTTCGGTGATCGATGCGATCAGACCACTGACCGTGTGCACGTCGCGCACGATATGCTCCATGCGCTGACCGGCCTGCAGCGCAAGCGTCTGGCCCGACTTCATCTGCCGGGTGGAATGCTCCATGAGCTGGCGTATCTGCTTTGCCGCTTCGGCACTGCGCTGGGCGAGTTCGCGCACCTCGGCCGCCACCACGGCAAAGCCGCGGCCCTGGCTGCCCGCCCGCGCGGCCTCCACGGCGGCATTGAGCGCCAGGATATTCGTCTGGAAGGCGATCCCGTCGATCACGCCCACGATGGCAGCCACCTGCTGGCTGCTTTGCGCCATGTGCTCCATGTTGCGCACCACCTCCTGCACCACGCTGCCGCCGCTGGCCGCCGCCTCGGCCACGCTGCGCGCACTCTGGTCGGCATGGCGCGCACTGTCGGCCGAATGGGTGACCAGGGTGACCATGTTCTCTATGCTGCTGACCGTGGCCTTGAGCTGCTCTGCCGCATGGGCCGTGCGCTCGGAGAGGTCGCTGTTGTCCTGCGCCATCTGGCTGGAGGCAGCGGCCACGGCTTCCACACCGCCCTGCACCTCGCCCACCAGGCCGCGCAACTGCCGCGTCATCAGTGCCAGCGACTGCATGAGCCGCCCCAGCTCGTCACTGCGTCCTGTCGCCGGCGGCGCGAAGCTCAGATCCCCCGCCGCAATCGTCTGAGCCAGTTGCACGGCCTCGCACAAGGGCGTGGTGATGGAGCGAATCGTCGCCAGCGACAGCAGCGCCCCCACCAGGCCCATGAAAAGGCCCACGCCGACGGCCATGCGCTTGGCGACGGCGGTTTGCGCGCGCCCCTGCCGTTCTGCATCCAGTCGCTGCTGCTGCTGGGCCTCGATAAAGGCATCCTGAGCCTTGACATAGCGCCTGGAAGCCGGAATGAGCTGCTCGTCCACCAGTTGCTGCGCCTCCCAGGCCTTGCCCAGGTCCCGCGCCTGGTAGGCTTTGTCATAGATATCGAGCACGGCCTTGCGCTCCTGCTCCACCCGGGCCAGGCCGCCCCGATCCAGCTCGGTCTGTGCATCGGCCTGCACCTGCTGCTGCAGGCCCGCTGCCTGCTGCATCAGCCCGCGCGCCTTCCGGGACAACTGCGCGATCAGATGCTCTTCCGACGAAAGCACGCTGGCCAGCGCAGCCTCCACGCTCTGCAAGGTCAGTGCCTGCCAGCGCAGCGCAAGATTGATGCGCTTGTCCGTGGCCTGGACTGCGGCGCTGACCCGCTGCTCCACATTTTGCAGATAGCTGAACAGTCCGCCTGCCACCAGCACATTGCACAGCAACAGACCCAGGAACAAGGCCCACATCTTGCGAGCCACCGAAAGGTTCTGGAAATTCTTCAACAACATGAGCACACCGCCGATCAAGCGCGGAGCGCAGTGCCCCGCCGACCGTTACGATATGAAACACAGATGACGGGTCTGTGACATCACGGTGCGCACCAGCAGAAAAGCGCTTGCAACCCGCAGGCCACAAGCGCTTCCAGGGTCTGAATCCAGGGAATCAGCGCAGGCTGGCGGGATCCATATAGCGCTGACGCCACTCTTCGAACGTCATGGTGTCGGCGGCCTCGATGGCCTGCTGGGCGATCACAGAGTCCTGGCTCATCTGCTCGTAGCGGGCCTGCTGCTCGGCCGTCCAGGGCATGGCCAGCAAAGCGTCGCGCGCCTTGGCGGACTGCGCGGTCATGAAGTCGATGAAATGGTTGCCATAGGCGCCGGTGAGATCCCGCAGCACATGGGCCGAAGGCGTGGACTGGGCATTCTGCACACGGCCCAGGGCCTGCTCCAGCGCGGCGCTGTAATCGCTGCTGCCGTGCGCGGCATCCAGTGCCTGGGCATAGGGGCGGCATTGCTCCAGCACGTCCTGCGCCCAGTCGGTCAGCAGCACCTGCCGGCCGTTGCGCACCAGCATCAGGCCGGGCTCGCGGCCCTGTTCCGCAGCCAGATGCTGGTTGTGCTTGAGATCGACGATTTCCTGGGGCGTGTCGTCGGGGCTGTCGCTGTGCAGGCAATGCAGCAGGAAAACATCGATCATGCGCATGGTGGCCGGCGCAATGCCCACGGTTTCATAGGGATCGATGTCCATGAGCCGCACTTCCACGTATTCCACGCCGCGCTCGCGCAGCGCATGCAGCGGGCGCTCGCCGCTCTTGACGGTGCGCTTGGGGCGGATGGTGCCGTAGAACTCGTTCTCGATCTGCAGCAGACCCGTGCCGAGCTGGTTGTAGTCGCCACCGGGATTTCGCACGCCCAGTTGCTCGTAGGCCGGATAGGGGCGGGTCAGCGCCTCGTGCAGCGAATCCGCATAGCCGTCGAGCCCGTTGTAGCTGACATTGATGCTGGACTGCGCATCGCTCTGATAGCCCAGGCGCCCCATGCGCAACGAAGTGGCATAGGGCAGATACAGCGCATTCCTGCCGTCGCCCAGCGGCTGCAGGCGATGCTCGCGCCCTTCGACAAAACACGGACACAGCGCGGGAGAGGCGCCGTACAGATACAGCAGCACAAACGCATTGCGACGGAAGTTGCGGATCAGCGCAAAGTACTGATCGCTGCTCACGCCGGGCAGCGACCAGTTGTAATGGATTCCCGAGATGGTCTGCATGCGGCGGCCATAGCGGTGACCCAGCCCCATGCGGTATACGCTCTTGGAGCGGCCCGAATGCGAGCTGCCATAGCGGCCCAGCGGAATCGTCTCGTCCGTGGGCAGGCGGCAAGGCATGCTGGAGTTCCACATCAGCTCGCCGCTTTCGCTGAGGTTGCGCAGCACGAACTGATGGACTTCGGTCAGCTCGTCCAGACATTCCTCGACGCCCAGGCGTGCCCCGGTGATGAGTTCCAGCTGGGACTCGCTGTAATCGGTGGTGATGTGCGGGTGCGTGAGCGCCGAGCCCAGCTCCGCCGGGTGTGGCGTCAGGGCGAGCGAGCCCGTGGCCAGTGCCCGCAGCCCCTCTTTCTCGATGCCGCGACGAATGCCCAGCAGCCTTTCAGCAGTGGGCATATTCACGGCGGCCTGCGATGTCTTCATTGTTCTTACCTTCTTAGTGAAGACGCTGACGACAAACTGCGTCTGCCCAATCGCGCCCAGACGGCGAATGATAGAGAAACAAGGCACAACGCGAGGGCGGCTGGCCGCTTAACCACGTTTTTCGGCCTGTTGAGCCACTGCCCGCCACGGCCGTTGCCAGAAATCCGTCAGCTTATCCGACGCCCCGACATGAGCGCATGCTCACTCCACAACAGAAAAAGCCCTTGCGGGAGGGCTTTTTTCAGCTGTGCTAATCGCAAATGGCCGCCGAGCCTGCCGCTTGAAAGGGTCAGAAAATGCGATTGCCTGATGCCGATCAATGCCCGTGGGCTTTCATGGCCTTGCCGACCTCCACCTGTCCCTGGACGGAGCCGCTGGCCGGTATCTGCTGTCCTTCACTGGCGGTGACTTCGGCCAGACGCTCGGCCAGCTCTTCGGGGACGGTCTCGCCCATACCCAGATAAATGCCCTCGGTCATGGTGATGTGCGCGGCTTCGAAGCCGCCGGCACCGGCGCAGACGATGGTCCGCGTGGGTGCGCTCTCGTGGGCCAGCACCAGCATGGCGGGCACCACGGCCTCCGGCTTCAAGGCCTCCAGCACGGGCTCGGGCAGCAGCCCCGCCGTCATGCGCGTGGCGGCCGTGGGGGCCAGCGCGTTGACCCGGATATTGTGCTTGGCGCCTTCGATGGCCAGCGTCTGCATCAGGCCCACCTGGGCCAGCTTGGCTGCGCCGTAGTTGGCCTGGCCGAAATTGCCATAGAGACCCGTGGACGAGGTCGTCATCACGATGCGGCCATAGTTCTGCTCCTGCATATAGGGCCAGACCGCCTTGCAGCAATTGGCAGCACCCATCAGATGCACGTCGACCACCAGGCGGAAGTCCGCCATGTCCATCTTGGCAAAGCTCTTGTCGCGCAGAATGCCGGCGTTGTTGACCAGAATGTCCACGCGACCCCAGGCATTGACGGCCTGCAGGACCATGGCCTGCACGGCCTCGAAATCGGTCACCGAGGCCGCGTTGGCCATCGCCTCGCCGCCCGCCGCACGGATTTCATCCACCACCTGCTGCGCTGCAGTGGCCGAAGCGCCCGAGCCGTCCACCGCGCCTCCCAGATCGTTGACCACCACCTTGGCGCCGCGCCGGGCCAGGGCCAGCGCATGCAGGCGCCCCAGACCGCCACCCGCTCCCGTCACGATGGCCACTCGACCTTGAAAATCCATTGCCATGATGTCTTGCTCCTTGCTTGTGCATTGATGCAATCACTTTAAGCGCCCATGCTGCAGCGCAACGTTGCGTTTGCGACTGCCTGCGGGTAAGTCTGGAGATTGCTACTGAATTGAAAGCACTTCGCGCATCCCCCGCAATGTTTTTACTCAACAAGCAACAAGAATCTCACTTAGTGACAGCGCTAAAAGCTATATTTTTTCAACAGAAATCATTCATCCACAAGCGTCGTGCTTTCCCCCAATTTTGCTCAACAAGCCTGTGGACAAGCCTGAATAGCTTTTGCAGCAGTGCTTCAAGCGATTGATTTTTCAAGGATTTTTCAAACTGCCTGTTTTTTGACCAGACCGCCTCCGACAGAGGACCACTTATCCCGTCCTACGCTGGACATCCTTGTGAACAACTGCACCCGCCCCATGAATAAGTCACGCAAGTCATTGATTTCAAAAGGTTCATTGTCAGGCGCTGAAAAAACAGGCAATCCGCACCGGGCCCACGGCCTTGGCAAACCGGCTACAACAACGGGTTTTGCCAAGCATCACCACAGCGCCTCATGTCGAACGACTCTGCATTTGCCCCCCCCTTCTTCATTGCCAAATGCGATCCCAGCGGCCAGCAGGTCGACGCCTGGGCCGACCAGTCCCTGCTGGACTCCCTGGAGAGCGGCGGCGTGAACTGGCCCAGCTCCTGCCGCAACGGTACCTGCAGGACCTGCATGGGACAGCTGGTGTCGGGCAGCGTGCACTACGACATCGAATGGCCGGGGTTGACCCGCGAGGAAAAAGCCGAAGGCTATGTGCTGCCCTGCTGTGCCTATCCCGACAGCGATGTAGTGCTCAGGGACCATGCGTGTTGAGCCCCCTGAGCGGCCTTGCCGCTTCCCCCAAAGGGAATGCCAACATGGCTGCGGAGCAACCGCCCGTGCGGCTCTTGCTCGATGCCGGGCATTGGAACTGTGCCCCGTTCTTGCACTGCATCATGGTTTCAGGGTCGGCTCGCGCGCCCACAGCCCGCTCTGCAATAGAATGAGCACTTTACGCAAGGCTCTGCCCTGCTGAAAGCGGCTCCGCCCGGGCGGCCCCCGCCTCACACGTTCTTTGGAAGTCCTGCCTGCGCCCACGGCGGTGTCGGCAATGCCTCACTGGTGCGTGTCTTGCGCCAGCCGCCGACTGCAGTGCATCGCCTCCAGTTCACGTCCAAGAAGGCATTCCATGAACAGCTCCCTCCAACCTGTACCCATCTCGCCCGTCGAAGACATCGTGGCGGAAATGCGTGCCGGCCGCATGGTCGTTCTCGTTGACGAAGAAGACCGTGAGAACGAAGGCGATCTGGTTCTGGCATCCGACCATGTCACCGCGGAGGCCATCAACTTCATGGCCCGCTTCGGCCGTGGCCTGATCTGCCTGACGCTGACCCGTGAGCGCTGCGAATTCCTCAAGCTGCCGCCCATGGCCGCGCGCAACGGCACCGTGTACAGCACGGCCTTCACCATCTCCATCGAAGCCGCCGAAGGCGTGACCACCGGCATCTCTGCCGCCGACCGCGCACGCACCATCCAGGTGGCCGTGAACAAGAACAGCCAGCCCAGCGATCTGGTGCAACCCGGCCATGTCTTCCCGCTGCAGGCCGTCGATGGCGGCGTGCTCATGCGCGCCGGCCACACCGAAGCCGGTTGCGATCTCGCCGCGCTGGCCGGCTGCACCCCCTCGGCCGTGATCTGCGAGATCATGAAGGACGACGGCACCATGGCCCGACTGCCCGATCTGCAGCTGTTCTGCGCCGAGCACGGCATCAAGATCGGCACGATTGCCGACCTCATCGAATACCGCAGCCGCAACGAGTCGCTGCTGCAGAAAGTGGGCAGCCGCCCTCTGCAAACAGCCCATGGCGAATTCATCGCCCATGCCTTCCGAGATGTCCCCAGCGGCTCGGTCCACCTCGCGCTGGTCAAGGGCGAGTGGCAGCCCGACACCACCGTGCCCGTGCGCGTGCATGAACCGCTATCGGTGCTCGATGCGCTCGAGATCGGCCGCAGCCAGCATTCCTGGTGCCTGGACGAAAGCCTCAGATACATCAACGGCAACGGCCAGGGCGTGGCCGTCCTGCTCAACTGCAGCGAGTCCGGCGAGCAGTTGCTGAACCAGTTCGAAGGCAAGGCCCGCTCGGCCCAGGCGCCGGAGCGTGGTCGCATGGACCTGCGCACCTATGGCGTCGGGGCGCAGATCCTGCGCGAACTGGGCGTGAGCAGGATGCAGCTCATGGGGCAGCCCCGCCGCATGCCCAGCATGGCGGGCTACGGCCTGGAAATCACGGGTTATATCCCCAAGCAATAAAAGACGGAACACCAGATGCAAAACGCAGAAAAAGGCCAAGGCCAGAACCTGAACGGCGCCGGACTGAAAATCGGCATCGTTCAGGCACGCTTCAACGAGAGCATTACCAACACCCTGTTTGCCTCCTGCCGCGACGAGCTGCTGGCACTGGGTGTGAAGACCGAGAACATCGACCATGTCACCGTCCCCGGCGCACTCGAAGTGCCCGTGGCGCTGCAGACACTGGCCGACACCGATCAGTACGACGCCCTGGTGGCGCTGGGCTGCATCATCCGTGGGGAGACATACCACTTCGAGCTGGTCGCCAACGAATCGGGCGCGGGCGTGACACGCCTGAGCCTGGACTACCGGCTGCCGATCGCCAACGCGATCATCACCACAGAAAACATGGAGCAAGCCATTGCCCGCCAGGTCGAAAAGGGCCGCGACGCAGCCCGCGTCGCCGTGGAAATGGCCAATCTGCTCAATTCCTACGACGATCATGAGTGAAGAACAATCCAGCGAGCCCGGCTCGCGCCGCCCCCCTCAGAAGCGCACCGGCCTGACCAGCACCGGCGCACGCAAGGCGGGCTCCAAGTCCAACCGCAGCCGTGCGCGAGAGTTCGCACTGCAAGGGCTGTATCAGCACATCGTGAGCCGCAATGCGGTGCTCGACATCGACCGTTTCACGCGCGACCTGGCCGGCTTTCACAAGGCCGACGTGGTGCACTACGACGCGCTGCTGCGCGGCTGCGTGGAACATGAAGCCTCCCTGGACGCGCTCATCACGCCCAAGCTCGATCGCGGCCTGACCGAAATCTCGCCCATCGAGCATGCCTGCATGTGGATTGGCGTGTACGAATTCCAGAACTGTCCCGACGTGCCCTGGCGCGTGGTGCTCAACGAGTGCATCGAGCTGGCCAAGGAATTCGGCGGCACCGACGGCCACAAGTACGTCAATGCCGTGCTCAACGGGCTAGCCCCCGAACTGCGTGCCACCGAAGTGGCGCACGACCGAGCCAACAAGTCTGCCAGCTGAAGCGCTTGACCCGCAGCGCCGCGCTCGCGCGGCCCTGCCGCCGCCACATGCATAGTCAATGCAAACACTGCAACCGGGCCGCTGGTGCTATCGTGCACCCGCTGGCTGGTTGCAGTTTTTTTATGGGCGCAAGGCTGCTGCACGGCTCGCATCCCCAGCGGCACGACTGCTCCCGAACGCTGATTGATTGAAAGAGTTCCCTCATCCATGTCCGTCACAGAGCTTTCCCGACGCGCCCAACGCATAGAGCCTTTCTACGTCATGGAAATGGCCAAGCACGCGCAGGAAGTGGCCCGCCAGTCCAGCGCCGGCGGCACGCCCATGATCTATCTGAACATCGGCGAGCCGGACTTCAGCGCCCCGCCGCTGGTGCAGCAGGCGGCCGAACGCGCCATCCGCGACGGCCGCACGCAATACACCCAGGCACCGGGCCTGCCCGAGCTGCGCGAGCGCATCAGCGCCTGGTATGCCAGCCGCTTCGGCGTGGATGTGCCGGCGCGCCGCATCATCATCACGGCCGGCGCCTCGGCCGCGCTGCAGCTGGCCTGCCTGGCACTGATCGACGAGGGTGACGAGGTGCTGATGCCCGACCCCAGCTACCCCTGCAACCGCCACTTCGTCTCGGCGGCCGAGGGCAAGCCGGTACTGATCCCCTCTTCGGCTGCGGAGCGCTTTCAGCTCAGCGCCGCCAAGGTGGAAGCCGCCTGGGGCGAGCGCACACGCGGCGTGATGCTGGCCTCGCCTTCCAACCCCACGGGCACCTCGATTGCTCCCGACGAGCTGCGCCGCATCCACGACGTCGTGCGCGCCAAAGGCGGGCTGACCATCGTCGACGAAATCTATCTGGGCCTGTCCTACGACGAAGCCTTCGGCCAATCGGCCCTGAAGCTGGGCGACGACATCATCTCCATCAACAGCTTCAGCAAATACTTCAACATGACGGGCTGGCGCCTGGGCTGGATGGTGGTGCCCGAATCGCTGGTCGCGCCCGTCGAGATGCTGGCCCAGCATCTGTTCATTTGCGCCAGCACCGTGTCGCAATATGCGGCCCTGGCCTGCTTCGAGCCCGAAAGCATCGCCGAATACGAGCGTCGCCGCGCCGAGTTCAAGGCCCGCCGCGACTACTTCATCCCGGCCCTCGAATCGATTGGCCTGCCGGTTCCCGTCAAGCCCGACGGCGCCTTCTACGCCTGGGCCGACTGCCGCGCTGGCGCCGAAAAGCTCGGCGTGAAGGGCAGCTGGGACTTTGCCTATGCGCTGGTGAACCAGGCTCACCTGGCCATCACCCCGGGCCGCGACTTCGGTCAGGCCGAGACGGCGAACTATGTGCGCTTTTCCACCGCCAACTCCATGGAGCAGCTGCAGGAAGCCATTGCTCGCATGAAAAAGCTCTTCTGCTGAATCCGTGATGATGCAGAGCCAACCAGCGCCTTTGCCTGACAGGGCCGATGCCATGCAAGCCGCCGCCGCCAGGGCGTTCACATTCCCGATGCGCGTTTACTGGGAAGACACGGACGCCGGCGGCATCGTGTTCTATGCCAACTACCTCAAGTTCTTCGAGCGTGCCCGCACCGAGTGGCTTCGCTCGCTGGGCATCGCCCAGCAAAAGCTGCGGGAACAAACCGGCGGCATCTTTGTCGTAACGTCTGCGCAGCTGGAATATCAGCACCCGGCGCGACTCGATGACCAACTCTTTGTTACTGCCAGCTTGAAAAGTGCCGGCCGTGCTTCGCTCACAATCGAGCAACAGGCGCTGCTGGTGCATTCCGACAGTCAGTCCCAAGAGTCCACGCCGCTGTGCACGGGCTCGATCCGAATTGGGTGGGTGGATGGCACAACCATGCGCCCCGCGAGAATTCCGAACCATATCCTGGAGCAACTTTCATGAACTCCCAAGACATGTCCATCCTCAGCCTCGTCATGCAGGCCAGCTGGGTGGTGCAACTGGTCATGCTGATCCTGGTGATCGCATCCATAGCGAGCTGGGCCACCATTTTCCGCAAGGCCCAGACCTTGAAGCGCGTGCGCACGCTCAACGACAACTTCGAGCAGGACTTCTGGTCGGGCACCAGCCTCAACGACCTCTACGCCTCCGCAGCACAGAACGCCAAGACCGGCGGTCCCATGCAGCGCATCTTTGCCAGCGGCATGCGTGAATACCAGAAGCTGCGCGAGCGCCGCATCGGCGATGTCGCCACGCTGATGGACGGCACGCGCCGTGCCATGCGAGCGAGCTTCCAGCGCGAACTCGACGAAATCGAGTCCGGACTCTCGTTCCTGGGGACGGTGGCTTCGGTCTCGCCCTATGTGGGCCTGTTCGGCACCGTCTGGGGCGTGATGCACGCCTTCACGGGCTTTGCCAACATGGAGCAGATCACGCTGGCCACCGTGGCCCCCGGCATTGCCGAAGCGCTGGTTGCCACCGCCATGGGCCTGTTTGCGGCCATCCCCGCCGTGACGGCCTACAACCGCTACGCCCACCACATCGACCGCATCGCCAGCCAGGAAGAGACCTTCATCGAAGAGTTCTCGAATATCTTGCAGCGCAATGTCGGGGCCACGGCCAGCAGCTCTGCCTCCGGCCACTGAAATGAAGCACCCCCTGAGTCGCTTTGTGCCTTGCCCCTTCTTCGGGAGGGGCACGATGCCTTCGCCGGGGCAGTCCCTGCTGTGGGGCGGCGCTTGCTCGGTGTCTTCGGCCTGCGCTGTGCAACCTTTTTGCAAGGAGTAAGTGACCCATGCCAGCCATGAGTTCACGCGGTCGCAATCGCCGCACCGTCAACGAAATCAACATGGTGCCCTTCATCGACGTGATGCTGGTGCTGCTCATCATCTTCATGGTGACGGCACCGATGCTCACGCCCGGCTCCATCAACGTGCCCAGCGCGGGCAAGTCCTCGCGCCCGCCGACCAAGAACATTGCCTATGTACTGCTCGACAAGGACGGCAGCATCCAGTTCAAGAACGGCAGCAACACCCAGACCGTCAAGCTCGACGATCTCAAGGGCCTGGCCCAGTCCTGGCAGCAGGGCCAGAGCGAGGACAGCGCCATCCAGATCGTCGCCGACAAGGGTCTGCCTTTTGACGACGTCATGAAGACGCACACCGCGCTGTCCAAGGCCGGCGTCAAGCGCATTGCCTTTGGCGTTGTCTCCTCTTCCAGCAATTGATCCCCTACAGGAAGCTCTGCCACCGGTCGCAACGTTGATGCCTTGACGCCGCAGCCCGCGCAGACTCCCCATTCACCATGCCGAACCAGCAAGATCGCGATCAGTTTGCCCCGCCCCGCCCCAAGGGGCGGACGCGCGCATGGTCGCTCGCCCTGGCCGCGCACGGGCTGCTGATCGCGGCCCTGCTGTGGACGGTGCGTCCCCCCAAAGAAGCCGACGAAGCCATGGTCGAAGCCGAGGTCTGGAGCAGCTCCGCCCCGGCAGCCGCCGTGGCACCGCCGGCTGCGGCTCCTGAGCCCACCCCGGAGCCGGCTCCGGCCCCCGAGCCACCGCCGCCTCCGCCGGAGCCCGTGGTGGCGCCGCTGCCTCCGCCTGCACCGGCCCCCAAGGCTCAGGCCCAGGACGACGATCATGAGGCCGAGATTGCCCTCGCCAAAAAGAAAAAGCAGGAACAGCTGAAAAAGGAAAAGGCGGAACAGGAAGCCCGCGAGCGACGGGAGAAAGAGCGCAAGGAAAAAGCCGAGAAGGAAAAGGCCGAGAAGGCGCAGCAGGAAAAGCAGAAGGCTGAAAAGGCGGAAAAGGAACGCAAGGAAAAGCTCGAGCACGAGAAAAAGGAAAAAGCCGAGAAGGCCGCCAGGGACAAGGCCGAAAAGGAGAAGGCCGAGAAGGCCGAAAAGGAAAAGGCCGAGAAGGCTGCCAGGGACAAGGCTGCCAAGGAAAAAGCCGAGAAGGACAAGGCCGAGAAGGAAAAAGCGGCCAGGGAAGCCAAGGAGAAGGCGGCAAGGGAGGCCAGGGAGGCCAAGGCCGCCGATGACCGTCGCAAGGCGGAGCTCGCTCGCCTGCAGGGACTGGCTGGCGGCTCCGGCGGCAGCGACCAGGCCGGCAGCGGCGGCAGCCGCACGGGCGGTGCGGGCAGCAGTGCCAGCGGCGGCCCGTCGGCCGGCTATGCGGCCAAGGTGGCAGCGCGCGTCAAGCCCAACATCGTCTACCCCGATGCGGTCAGCGGCAATCCGCGTGCCGAGGTTCGCGTGCGCACGGCACCGGACGGCACCATCACCAGCGCCACGATCTCCAAGTCCAGCGGCAACGCGGCCTGGGACGACGCCGTGGTCCGCGCACTGCACAAGACCGACAAGCTGCCGCGCGATATCGACGGCAAGGTGCCGTCGGATCTGGTCATCGGCTTCCGACCCCAGGACTGACGCGGGACTGCAGCCGCGCCCCCCCCGAAGCCCCGCTGGCATGGCCTGCGGGGCTTTTCCATCTGTGGCCAATCCACAACGCTCGGACCCGCACAGCTTGCGCCGTGGCCCGCCAGTCCATAGCATGCCTTTCCTTGCCGCAATCCACGACGGATTGCGCGCTTTCCCACCCACGCAAAGGAGAGAGCCATGTCCCGGACGACACATCCCTTTGCAGTCGTGCACGCCTGAAGCCTTCCAGCGCTTCCCGCCACGCTGCAGACCCTGACAGACCCATGCAACGACATGGAGTCAGGCTCTGCGTTGCGCGTGAATTCCCGGATACCTCTCGGCCGAGCCTGTCGCGACTGCCCCATCGCTGACTTCATGCATTCGACCAAGGGCCATTCATGGGCAATTCTTTTTCGGACACCTACGTCAAGGTGTTCGCCAACCGCAGCGTCTGGATCGAGGACGCTGCCATCCAGCAACTTCACACCACGGCCACCAATCTGGACGGCATCCGCGCCGCAGTGGGCCTGCCCGACCTGCATCCGGGCCGGGGCTACCCGGTGGGCGCGGCCTTCTTCTCGGTCGGGCGCTTCTACCCGGCCCTGGTCGGTGGCGACATCGGCTGCGGCATGTCCCTTTACGCCACCGATCTGGCCGTGCACAAGACTTCGGCCGCCAGGCTCGAAAAGGCCGTGGGCAATATCGAGGGCCCTCTGCCTGAGGAGCTGCTGGAGACCGTGGACATGGGGCAGCTGCAGCACATTGCGCAGACCAGCGGTGTCGCCGGTCTGCCCCATCTGCAGGAGAGCCTGGGCACCATCGGCGGCGGCAACCACTTTGCCGAACTGCAGCAGGTCGAGACGCTCTACGAGGAAGGCGCGCTCGACAAAAAGCGCGTGCACCTCATGGTGCACAGCGGCTCGCGCGGCCTGGGCGGGGCGATATTGCGCGAGCATGTGCAGCGCTTCAGCCACGACGGTCTGGCCGCCGGCAGCGCAGACGCAATGCAATACCTGTTGCAGCACGATGCAGCCGTTGGCTTTGCACAGCTCAACCGCCGCAGCATCGCCCAGCGCCTGCTGCGCGCGATCCGCACCCAGGGCGAGGCCGTGCTCGACATCACGCACAACCATGTGCTGCCCCACCACTGGCAGGGCCAGAATGGCTTTCTGCACCGCAAGGGCGCCACGCCGGCGGACCAGGGTCTGGTCGTCATTCCAGGTTCGCGCGGCGACTACAGCTATCTGGTCCGGCCTGTCGCAGGGCGACATGAGGCCCTGGATTCGCTGGCCCACGGTGCCGGCCGCAAATGGGCGCGCACAGACTGCGTGGGGCGGCTGCGGCCCCGCTTCACGCTGGACGAGCTGCTGCGCACGCGCTTTGGCAGCGCCGTGGTCTGCGCCGACCGCGAGCTGGTCTACGAGGAGGCCCCGCAGGCCTACAAGGATGTGGACGCCGTGGTCGCCAGCCTGCAGGAGGCCGGCCTGGTGGAGCTGGTCGCGCGCCTCAAGCCCCTGCTGACCTACAAGAAGGGATCCCTGCAATGCTGCTGATGCAACTGAGCTCCGCCCACGGTCCCGCCGAGTGCGAATACGCACTGCAGCTGACCCTGCGCAAGCTGCTGCAGGCCTGCGCCGCCGAGGATCTCGCGGTCGAGGTGCTGGAGGAGTTCCGCACCCCGGCCGGCTACAGGTCGGTGCTGCTGCGCTGCGAGCGCGAGACGCCCGCACTGCGCGAATGGCTGGGCACCATCCAGTGGATCTTCGCCAGCCCCTTCCGGCCCCGGCATCCGCGCAAGAACTGGTTCGTCGCCGTGCAGCGCTGCGAGCCGCCGCGCCAGCTGGCCATGGACGGCGAGATCCAGTTCCAGTCCTGCAAGGCTTCAGGCAAGGGCGGCCAGCATGTCAACACCACGGACTCGGCCGTCCATGCCCTGCATGTGCCCAGCGGGATGGCTGTCAAGGTCATGAGCGAACGCAGCCAGCATGCCAACAAGCGGCTGGCGCGCGAGCTGCTGGCCATCAAGCTGGCGCAGCACAATGCGCGCAGCGAAGGGCAGGCTCAGCGCCTGCGCAGCCAGCAGCACCGGGAAGTCGAGCGCGGCCATGCCGTCAAGGTCTTCCGGCTGTAACCGCCCCTGACGACATTGTCACCCGCTTCGCGAATGCCGGGGCGGCGGCCATGTCGCTGCGGCCCCGGCCACTCAGAAGCACAGGTGGATCCCCAGCGCCAGCAGACTGAGCATCAGCAGCGTTCTGAAAAGCCCGGACGAGAGCTTTTCGCGCAGCAGCTGACCCCAGTGCATCCCGGCCAGAGCCGGAATCAGCATCAGGGCCGAAGCCAGCAGTCCCGGTCCCATATCCTGCGCACCGAAGCCTTGCCCCTGCCAGAGCAAGCCAGCCCCCAGGGCCAGCGTGGAGGTGGTAAAGCACAGGCCCATGGCCTGCGTGAATGCGGGACGGGCCAGGCCCAGCGACTGCAGGAAGGCCACGGCAGGCACCACAAAGACACCGGTCACGGCCGTGATGGCACCCGTCGCCAAGCCGCACACCGCCCCCAGCCATGCCTGGTGCGGCGCCGGCGTCTGCCAGCGCAGACCCGACAGCCCCCAGAGGGCATACGTCACCAGCGCCAGGCCCAGCGCCGGCCTGGCCGCAGGCAGGCTGCCGACTCCGCCCCAGAGGGCCACACCGCCCAGCGTACCGAGCACAATGCCCGCCTGCATCCAGCCCAGTCTCTGCAGCAAGGCTCGCAAGCCGGCCACGGGCCGCATCTGCACCAGATTGGTCACCAGCGAGGGCAACAGCAGCAGAGCCGCCGCCTGCGCAGGCGGCATGAACACCGCCAGCAATGCCATGGAAACCGTGGGCAGCCCCAGTCCCACCACGCCTTTGACACAACCCGCCAGTCCAAACACCGCAATCGCCGCCGCAGCCATCCAGCCCTCGTTCCACATCCTCAATCCTTCGCTTTATCCGAACCTTTAAATGCCGGCAAGATTCATTTACTCTTGCATGACGCCCATAATCTCTCGGTATAGAACGCTTCACCAGCGGGATTATTCAAATTCAGACTTCGTAGAAACCTTAGGCTTGAATTCCATGCGCTTTGACCTGACCGACCTCCAGCTGTTTGTGCACATCCTCGACAGCGGCACGCTGACGGCCGCGGCACAGCGCAGCCACCTCACGCTGGCATCGGCCAGCGAGCGCGTGCGCGGCATGGAGACGCTTCTGGGCACGGCACTGCTCATTCGCAAGGCCCGTGGCGTGCAGCCCACGGCTGCAGGCCATACCCTGGGCCAGCATGCGCGCCAGGTGCTCAGCCAGATGCAGCTCCTGCGCGGAGCCATGGGCGAATTCGGCGCCGGCCTGGCCGGGCAGATCCGGCTGCGCGGCAATACCTCGGCCGTGCGCGAGCATCTGCCGCTGGCCGTCAGCGGCTTTCTGCGCCAGCACCCGCAGATTGCGCTGGAGCTGCAGGAATGCCCGAGCAGCGAAGTGCTGGCCGGACTGCGCCAGGGCCTGTGCGATATCGGCGTGGCCGCCTGGGATGCCGAAGACCGCACCACCCTGGCAGGCCTGCACTGCCAACCCTGGAGGCATGACCCGCTGGCCGCCGCCTTGCCGCTGGGCCATGCGTTGGCCGGGCGCCGGCAACTGCCGCTGGCCGAGCTGCTGCACGAGAACTGGGTCGGCCTGCCACGCGACTCCGCCTTGCAGCAGCTGCTGCAGAAACAGGCTTTGCGGATCAACGACAGGCTGCTGCGCATCCAGGTCCAGCTGCAGCATTTCGAGGGACTGTGCCAGCTTGTGGGCCAGGGCGTGGGGATTGCCGTGCTGCCGCTGGCCGCCGTGCAGCGCCACGCTGCCGCCACTGGCGTGGTGGCCGTGCCGCTGTCCGACGCATGGGCGCAGCGCCGGCTGCTGCTGTGCACGCTCGCCACGACGGACTCCCTGTCATTGCCGGCACGGCAATTGCACGCACAGCTGCGACAGACCGCGTAGCCTTAGCAAGCCACAGTGAAAAGCGCTATGCGGGACAATAGCGACATCATGACCCTCAAAGCCCCCGAACTGCTGCTGCCTGCCGGCTCGCTCGACAAGATGCGCGCCGCCTACGACTTTGGTGCCGACGCCGTCTACGCCGGCCAGCCGCGCTACAGCTTGCGCGCGCGCAACAACGAATTCCGCCTGGAGCAGATCGGCCAGGGCATTGCCGAGGCGCATGCACGCGGCAAGAAGTTCTTCCTGACCAGCAATCTGATTGCGCACAACGACAAGGTCCGCACCTATCTGCGCGACATCGAGCCCATCATCGCCATGAAGCCCGACGCCATGATCATGGCCGACCCCGGGCTCATCATGATGGTCAAGGAAAAGTGGCCCGAGCAGGAAATCCACCTGTCCGTGCAGGCCAACACCACCAACCACGCCACCGTGAAGTTCTGGCAGAAGATGGGCGTCTCGCGCATCATCCTGTCGCGCGAGCTCAGCCTGGACGAGATCGAGAAGATCCGCCAGGAATGCCCCGACATGGAGCTGGAAGTGTTTGTGCACGGCGCCCTGTGCATCGCCTACTCGGGCCGCTGCCTGCTGTCGGGCTACTTCAACCGCCGCGACCCCAACCAGGGCACCTGCACCAACGCCTGCCGCTGGGACTACAAGACGCATGACGCGGCCGTGGACCCCAACACCGGCGAGGCGCTGGGCCAGACCATGGAAAATGGCTTCAACTTCGAAGAAGCCAAGAACGATCTGGACAACCAGTTCACCAGTACCTGCGGCGACCAGCAGCGCCATCCCAAGGCCGATGCCATCTATCTGCTCGAGGAAAAAGGCCGCCCCGGCGAGATGATGCCCATCATGGAAGATGAGCATGGCACCTACATCATGAACTCCAAGGACCTGCGCGCCGTGGAGCATGTGGAGCGCCTGACCAAGATCGGCGTGGACTCGCTCAAGATCGAAGGCCGCACCAAGAGTCTGTACTATGTGGCCCGCACGGCCCAGACCTACCGCCGCGCCATCGACGACGCCGTGGCCGGCCGTCCGTTCAACCCGCACCTGATCACCGAACTCGAGGGGCTGGCCAATCGCGGCTATACCGGCGGCCTGCTGGAGCGCCGTCCCGCCAACGACTACCAGAACTACGAAACAGGCCACAGCGTGCTGCAGCGCAGCCATTTCGTGGGGGCAGTGCGCAGCTACGCCGACGGTATGGCCGAGGTCGAAACCATGAACCGTTTCGCCGTGGGCGACACCATCGAGGTGATCCATCCCCAGGGCAACCGGCGGGTTTTGCTGGAGAAGATGTTCAACCTCGAAGGCCAGCCCGTGGAAGTCGCCCAAGGCAACCCCGTGCGCGTGCGTATTCCTCTCGAAGGCCCGGTGGAAGGTGCTCTGATTTCGCGCCTGCTGTAAGCTTGAGCGGCTTTGCTTTTCCAACGCCCCATACGCTGGGGCGTTGCTCTTTTGTCTATCGCTGCTTTCGCCCGTCCCCTCTCGAATTCACGTTGATTTCATGCTGAAAACGAGTGTCAACTGGCGCAAGCAGCGCCTCCATTTGAAGAACAACCCATGGAACTGAAGATTGACGAAGGCCTGAAGGCCTATATCGACCCCTTGACCCCGGACGAGCACGAATCGCTGGAGCGCAGCATCCTCGCCGAAGGCTGCCGCGACTCGCTGGTGGTCTGGGGCGACCTGCTCATCGACGGCCACAACCGCTACGGCATCTGCCGCAAGCACGGCCTGCCATTCAATACCGTGCAGGCCACGCAGTTCAAGAACATGGACGACGTGCATCTGTGGATGATCGACCAGCATCTGGGCCGCCGCTCTGTCTCCGACTTCCAGCGCGGCGTGCTGGCACTGCGCAAGCGCGAGATCATCGCCGAGCGCCGCGCTGCAGCGGCTGCTGCCGTGAACGCCGCCAAGGCCGCACAGCCGGCCAGCGAGGAAGCCCCCTGGGAAGGTGAGACCGACCCCGTGGTCGCCCAGGCGCTGGCCAGCGTGGCCAAGGTTCCCGACGAGGCGCTGGACACGCGTGAAGCGCTGGCCCGCGCCGCCCGCCTGTCGGCCGGTCAGGTCAAGATGATCGAGACCATCCAGGAAAAGGCCGCACCGGAGGTCGTGGCGGCGGTCAAGGCCGGTGAGCTCTCGCTCAATGCCGCAGCCGTGGTTGCCACCCTGCCCGAGGAAGAGCAGCAAGCCGCAGCCGCCGAAGGCGCCGAGGCGCTCAAGCAGGCCGCCAAGCGCGTGCGCGATGCCAGGAAAAAGCCCAAGACCGCCAAGCCCGAAGCCGAAGAATCGGCAGAAGCCGCGCCAGCCGCCAGCCCCGAAGAGCTGCAGGCCCGCGTCACCGAGCTGGAGGCCGAAAACGAGCGCCTGCGCCTGCAGGTCAAGACCTTGCAGGACCTGCTGGCAGAACAGGGTTAAGCAACCCTCTCGCCCGGCTCCCGCATGCAGCTTCCCCGGACGGCAAGATCGCCGCACGGGGAGGCTGTTTTTTTTGTGTCTCAACATAACCACAAACAGCCAAATGACAGCAATTCTCATTAATATCTGCGCCTGCCAATAAACGCCACCTCGCCTGCCCCGGCCCCGGCCCCGATTGAAGACAAGAGATGCCGCCAGCGCAAGGCTGGGGCAGCGCGCTGTTCATGCCTGCCGGGTGCTGTGCGCCCTCCCCTACAACACCCATGGCTCACCTCCATCTTTCCGACGCCCCTGCTTTTCGCCTGAGCGCCGCCGCTGCCGTTGCCGCAGCCCTTGGCGCGCTCGCCAGCCCCGTTCACGCGCAGACGGCCAGCGCCACCGCCGCCGAAGCCGCCCTGGACTCGGTCACCGTCACCGGCAACTGGCTGGACGGCGATATGTCCAGCGCCGAGAAGGTGCTGGAGCATCCGGGTGCCCGCACCATCGTCGAGCGCGAGCGCATTCAGGAAAGCGGTGCCTCCACCTTACGCGAAGCGCTGCGCCTGGTACCCGGTGTGCAGGTTCAGGACAGCAACGGCACGGGCGGCAGCGATATCTCGCTGAACCTCAGCGTGCGCGGTCTGACCGCACGCCTGTCGCCACGCTCCTATGTGCTGCAGGACGGCGTGCCCGTCTCCTACGCTCCCTACGGTCAGCCCCAGCTGTCGCTGGCGCCCGTGGCGCTGGGCAATCTGGATTCCATCGACGTGGTGCGTGGCGCTGGCTCGGTGCGCTACGGCCCGCAGAACGTGGGCGGCATCATCAACTTCACGACGCGTGCCATTCCCAAGACTTTTGCGGCCGAAGCCTCCATCGGCACCGAGATCTACAGTCACGGCGGCAACGTGAAGACCACGCCCAGCTTCTTTGTGGGCGGCACGAACGAATCGGGCCTGGGCCTGGCCGTGCTGTATTCGGGCACGCATGGCAAGGGCTGGCGCAGCAGCAACGACAAGACCGACATCGACGATCTGCTGCTCAAGGGCAGCTACAAGTTCGACAACCACAGCAGCCTCTCCGCTTCGCTGCACCACTTCGAGGGCAAGGGCCAGATGCCCGGTGGCCTGACCACGGCGCAGTATGCCGCCGACCCGTTCCAGAGCACACGCAACTACGACCAGTTCACGGGCCGTCGCACCGACGGCTCGCTCAAGTACAGCTACAAGGACGGCCGTAACAACTTCGAAGTGCTCAGTTACTACGTGGACTCCTTTCGCGGCAGCTATATCGAGCGCGATGCCACCGGCGCCAATGCCGGCAAACGCAGTCTCACGGCCGCACCGCGCGACTATAGCTACTACGGTGTGGAGCCGCGCTACTCGCGCATTTTCGAGACCGGCTCCGTGGTGCAGGAAGTCAGCGTGGGCTATCGCTACCTGAAGGAAAAGAGCTCCGAAACCGCGCAGACCACCTCGGGCTTCTATGTGCCCGGCCAGGTCGATGCCATGGCTCTGCCGCTGAACACCACCCAGACCAGCCAGGGCGGCACCACGGCCAATGCCTTCTATATCGACAACCGCATCGATGTGGGCAACTGGACCATCACGCCCGGCGTGCGATACGAGCGCATCCGCTCCTTCAACAATGTGGTGGACTACAAGGGCGCGACCGCTGCGGCCATCTACCCGACGGCAGCCGCCAACGAATGGCTGCCCACGCTGTCGGTGCTCTACCGCGTCGACAGCCACTGGTCGGTGTTCGCCAACGCCGGCAAGTCCTTCGGACCCCAGCAGTACGCACAGCTGGCCCAGTCGTCCAACAACCAGCTCTATCCCGAATCGGCCAAGACCTACGAGCTGGGCACGCACTACAAGAGCGAGACCTGGAGCGGCGAGCTGACGCTGTTCAACATCGACTTCAACAAGGAGCTGTTCCTGGACCGCCCGGGCGACGGCACGGGCAACGGCATCTGGACCGATCTGGGCGCCACGCGACACCGTGGTCTGGAATCGGCGCTGCGCTATGACTTCGGCAAGAACTATCCGGCCCTCAAGGGCCTGTCGCTGGGCATGAGCTATACCTTCACCCAGGCCACCAGCCAGGCCGGCCCCTTCGCGGGCCGCGACCTGCCGCTTTATTCGCGCCACACGGCCGGCCTGTCGGCACGTTATGCGAGGGAGCGCTGGACCTTCAATGCCGATCTGAATGCCCAGTCCAAGCAGCGCTCCCCCGGCACGCCCGGCACCAGCGCCAAGCCCAATTCCTACATCACACAGGAAGACGCCAACGGCAATCTGGGCGATATCCCGGGCTATGCCATCCTGGGCCTGCGCACCAGCTACCAGGCAGGCAGGGAGCTGAACAATCTGCGCCTGACCGTGGGCCTGAAGAACGTGTTCGACCGCCGCTACTTCACCCGCTCCACCGACAACAACGGCGGTGGCAAGTACGTGGGCATGCCACGCACCCTTTACCTTCAGGCCACCCTGCCGTTCTAAGCGGCCGCCTCGCGAGTCCACCCTCAGGGCCGCTCTCGCGGGGCATCACACCCTCACGCGCAATGACTTCGCTCCGTTCTCTGTGGCTGCGGCTGCATCGCTGGTTGGCCCTGGGCCTGGGCTGGATCCTGATACTGGCCGGGTTCACCGGAACCCTGCTCATCATCGGCCAGCCGCTGGACCGCGCGGCCCATCCCGAACTGTTCCAGGCCCGCACGATGCAGGGCCAGCAGGCCGCAGCGCTGGCGCCGATACTGGCCAGAGCCCATGAGGAGTTCGGCAGCAAGGCCACTTTGCGCTTCCGGCTGCCGCAGCAGGCCCGAGACAGCCTCTGGCTGCGCGTTCAGGCAGCAGGCTGGCGCGGCACCATCTACCTGGACCCCGTGACAGGGCAGGAGCAGGGCCGGCGCGGCGAGACCGAGGGCTTTGTCAACACGCTGTTCAAGCTGCACAGCACCTTGCTGCTGGACGCCAACGGCAAGGCCCTACTGGCCTGGACCACGCTGGCCTATGTGCTGCTGCTGTTGACAGGCGTCATTCTCTGGTGGCCCAAGCGCTGGCCGGGCAACTGGCGCATAGAACTCAGCAAGAGTCTGGTACGAGCCCTCTTCGACATGCACCGCATCGGCGGCGTGATCATGGGCCTGCTGATCGCGGTGTCGGTCGTCACAGGTGCCTATATGGCATGGCGGCCGATGGGCGACTGGCTCAATGTGCTCGCCAGCAGCACGGCCACCCAGGCGCCCAGGCTGCCCGCACTGGCTGAGGAAGGCTCCGCCCAACCGCTCCCCGCCGATGTGGACGCCATGCTGGCCTCGGCCCGTGCGGCCATGCCCGATGCCCAGGCCAGCTTCGTGCAGCTGCCGCCCAATGCCAGACAGGCCGTACGCATCCGCTTACGCGCCCCCGGCGAACCGCACCCCAACGGCATCAGCTCGGTATGGCTGGACCCGCGCAACGGGGCGGTGCTGGACGTCAGGCGCTGGAATGAACTCGATCCCGGCGCTGCGGCGGTGGCCGTGGCCTATCCGCTGCACACGGGCGAGCTGGGGGGCGTGCCGATGGAAATCCTGGCCGGCCTCAACGGTCTGGTGCTGGGCGGCCTGGGCATCAGCGGGATCTGGCTCTGGTGGCACCGCCGCAAGGCCAAAAGGCTTGCGGCCCAGAGAACGTCCTGAGGGAGCCGGACCCGGATACCCCTGCTCAGGCCCGGGTCTGCTTGCATCACGGCCTCTGCGGCCTCAGCATCTTGACTTCCACCAATGCGCAGACAAGGAGCTGAAGATGGCCATGAATCCCGTTGGCTGGTTCGAGATCTATGTGCAGGACATGCCGCGCGCCAGGCGCTTCTACGAAGCCGTGCTGGGCTGTCAGCTGCAAGCGCTGGCCATGCCGGAAGGCGGCGAGCACCCCGATATGGAAATGTGGACCTTTCCCGGACAACCGGATAACGCCGGTGCCACCGGGGCGCTGGTCCGCATGCCGGAATGCCCCTCGGGCGGCGGCGGCACGCTGGTCTATTTCGTCTGTGAAGACTGCGCCGAGCAGGCCGCCCGCGTTGCACGCAACGGAGGCAGCCTGCACCGGGACAAAGTCTCCATAGGCCCTTATGGCTTCATTGCCCTGGCCATCGACACCGAGGGCAACATGTTTGGCCTGCACTCGATGAAATAGAGCTCGCACCGGTCCACGAAAAAGGCCTGCCTCCAAGGAGAGCAGGCCTTTGGGCCTGGCACGCGGGCGCAATCAGGCCAGCAGCTGCCTCAGAACATAGGGCAGGATGCCGCCATGGCGGTAGTAGTCCACCTCGATGGGGGTGTCGATGCGCAGCTTCACGATGACGGTCTTCTTGCTACCGTCTGCCCTGGTGATCACCAGCTGGGCGTCGCTTTGCGGCGCCAGATCGGCGGCCGGGATCACGTCGATGTATTCCTCGCCCGTCAGGCCCAGGCTTTGCCAGCTGTCACTGCCCTTGAACTGCAGCGGCAGCACGCCCATGCCCACCAGATTGGAGCGGTGAATGCGCTCGAAACTGCGTGCCACCACGGCCTTGATGCCCAGCAGCTGCGTGCCCTTGGCCGCCCAGTCGCGGCTGGAGCCCGTGCCATATTCCTCGCCGGCCAGCACCACGGTGGCGCGGCCCGCAGCCTGGTACTTCATGGCCGCGTCATAGATGGCCATCTTCTCGGTCTTGCCGTGGTCATCGCGAAACAGGGTGACACCGCCCTCCTCGCGCGAGCCGTCGGCCGCAGCGGGAATCATCAGATTCTTGATACGCACATTGGCGAAGGTGCCGCGCATCATCACCTCATGGTTGCCCCGGCGCGAACCGTAGCTGTTGAAGTCGGCCTTTCGCACGCCATGCTCGAGCAGCCATTTGCCAGCCGGCGAAGACTCCTTGATGGAGCCTGCGGGCGAGATATGGTCGGTGGTGATGGAGTCGCCGAACAAGGCCATGATCCGGGCACCGTACACCGCACCTGGATTGGAGACCTTGTCTGCTGCTGCGGACGGGGCTTTCAGTTCCAGCGCAAAATCGGCAAAGAACGGCGGCTCGGCGATATAGGTGCTCTGCGGCCAGGTATAGGTGGAGCCCGTAACGCCCTGGATCTTTTCCCAGAGCTTGCCCGGCTCGCTGGCCACCTGCTCGTAATTGCTGCGGAAGGCCTTGCCATTCATGGCGAACTTGAGCAGGTCCTGAATCTCCTCGCTGCTGGGCCAGATGTCGCCCAGATACACATCCTTGCCGCCCTTGCCCTTGCCCACAGGCTCGGTCATCAGGTCCTTGCGCACCGTACCGGCAATCGCGTAGGCCACCACCAGCGGGGGGCTGGCCAGAAAGTTGGCCTTGATGTTGGGGTGGATGCGGGCCTCGAAATTGCGATTGCCCGAGAGCACGGCCGCGCAGACCAGATTGTTCTGCGTGATGACGGCATTGATCTCGGGGGTGAGATCACCGGCATTGCCGATGCAGGTGGTGCAGCCGTAACCCGCCAGCGCAAAACCCAGCTTTTCCAGATAGGGCAGCAAGCCCGCCTCGGTCAGGTAACGGGTCACCAGGCGGGAGCCCGGTGCCAGCGAGGTCTTGATATGCGGCTGGACCTTGAGGCCTGCCTGCACGGCCTTCTTGGCCAGCAGGCCCGCTGCCAGCATGACGCTGGGGTTGGAGGTATTGGTGCAGCTGGTGATGGCGGCAATCAGCACATCGCCGTTGCCAACCTCGAAGCTCTTGTCCGGCACTGCAACGGCCTGGCTGGCATCGGCAGCAATCGCGCTGGCCTCGGCCTTGCCGGTCTCGGGCGTGTTGCTGACCATCTCCGCCTTGTTGCGCTCCGCGTCTGCGGGCAGCGGTGTGCGTTCGGGCTGCAAGGCCTCGGGACCCTCGGGGCTCACCAGATGTCGTCGCACCAGCTGATCGGCGGGGAGATTGAAGCCATTCTGGGCCACGGGAGCGCTGAACAGCTCGTCGAACTGTCCGGCCACATGGCCGATCTCGATGCGGTCCTGGGGGCGCTTGGGACCGGCCAGGCTCGGTGCCACCTTGCCCAGATCCAGCTTGACCACATGCGAGTAGTCGATCTCGCCGGCCTGGGGCACCCCAAACAGCTGCTGGGCCTTGAAGTAGGCTTCGAAGGCCTGGATCTCGCTCTTGGTGCGCCCGGTTCCCTTGAAGTATTCGATGGTCTTTTCATCGACCGGGAAGAAGCCCATGGTCGCCCCATATTCAGGAGCCATATTGCCGATGGTGGCGCGATCCGGCAGGGACAGGCTGCGCGTGCCTTCACCAAAGAACTCGACGAACTTCCCGACCACTTTTTCCTTGCGCAGCAACTCCGTGACGGTGAGCACCAGATCGGTGGCCGTCACGCCCTCGCGCAGCTGACCGGTCAGCTCGAAACCCACCACATCCGGTGTGAGGAAGTACACCGGCTGACCCAGCATGGCCGCTTCGGCCTCGATGCCGCCCACGCCCCAGGCCACCACGCCGATGCCGTTGATCATGGTGGTGTGGCTGTCGGTGCCGACGAGGGTGTCGGGGTAGTACACCGCATCCCCCTTGCCGTTCCGGGCCTTGTGCACACCGCGCGCCAGGTATTCCAGATTGACCTGGTGCACGATGCCGAAGCCCGGCGGCACGACACCGAAGGTGTCGAAGGCCTGCATGCCCCATTTCATGAACTGGTAGCGCTCCTGGTTGCGCTGGAACTCCAGCTTCATGTTCAGGTCCAGGGCCTTCTTGGTGCCGAAATAGTCCACCATGATGGAGTGGTCCACCACCAGGTCCACGGGTACCAGCGGTTCGATGGACTTGGGCTTCTTGCCCAGCCTGGCGGCCGTGCTGCGCATGGCGGCCAGGTCGGCCAGCAAAGGCACGCCGGTGAAATCCTGCAGCACCACGCGCGCGACGACAAACGGAATCTCGTCGACACGCTCGGCCTTGGGCTGCCAGCGCGCCAGCTGCGCCACATGCTCCTCGGTGATCTTGTTGCCATCGCAGTTGCGCAGCACCGACTCCAGCACGATGCGGATCGAGACCGGCAGTCGCTTGATTTCGGGAAACTGCTTGGCAAGTGCAGGCAGCGAGTAAAACTTGGCTTTCTTGCCTTCGGCCAGCTCAAAGGACTTCAGGGTTTTGGCAAAAGCATGCGACATCGTGAGACTCTCCATGGACAGAACACAGGGAAACGCTTTTACATTCCATTGTGCACACAATGCCCGTGAAAAGGGTGGGACAGAACGCCGGACACGCGAACCTGGCTCCCCATGAGCCTATGCAAGGAAAGCCCGCACAGGGCGGGCCGGAGTCGCGATGGAGCCAGCTCAGGCCCCGGCATCCGGCAGAAAATCCCGCCCCTCGCTCAGGGGAGCAAAGCGGTAGCTGGCCGGCGTGCGACCGAGCTTGACCGGAGCGCCCAGCCCCTGGTATTGGTCCAGGGTCACCACCATCTCGCGGTGCGCCGTATGCGGATGTTCGAGCGCCTGGGCGACGTCCAGCACCGGCGCGGCGGGCACGCCGATGGCCATCAGCTCGTCGGCCAGCTTCAGGCCATCAAGCGCCGCAAACGCCTGCAGCAGCAAGGGCTTGAGCTCGGCACGATGAACGGAACGCTGGCCTGCAGTGGCAAAGCGCTCGTCCTGCGCCAGCTCGGGCCGGCCGACATGGCTGCACAACAGCCGGAACTGCCGGTCGTTGCCCACGGCCAGAAAAATGGGCGCACCGCCGGTGCCGAGCACGTCATAGGGATAGATATTGGGATGGGCATTGCCCGAGCGCTGCGGCACCTTGCGCCCCATGAACCAGTTGGCAGCGTGGGGATGGAGCAGCGACAGACCGGAGTCGTAGAGCGAGGCGTCCACCAGCTGGCCCTGTCCGCTGCGCCCCCGCTCGTGCAGGGCCAGCAGCACGCCAATGGTGGCATTCAGCCCGGTCACCATGTCCACCACCGGCAGGCCCACGCGCAGCGGGTCGCCGTCCGCCTCGCCGTTGATGCTCATGATGCCGGCCATGGCCTGGATGGCGGCGTCATAGCCGGGCAGGCTGCCCAGAGGGCCGTCGGCACCGAAGCCCGTGACGCGGCACCAGATCAGATGCGGCAGCTGCTCGCGCATCTGCTCAAAGCCTATGCCCCATTTCTCCATGGTGCCGACCTTGAAGTTCTCCACCACCACATCGGCCCGGGCCATCAGCTCGCGCACGCGCTGCTGGCCTTCGGGCGAGGACAGGTCGAGAAACTGGATGCGCTTGTTGCGGTTCAGGCCGAAGTAATAGGAGGCCACGCCGTCGCGAAACGGAGGGCCCCAGGTGCGCGTGTCGTCTCCCTGCGGCGGCTCCACCTTGAGCACATCGGCGCCATGGTCACCCAGGATCTGCCCGCAGAGCGGCCCGCCGAGGATGCGTGACAGATCGAGAACCTTGATGCCCTGCAGGGCTCCGGCGCCGAACGTGACTGGATTGTGCATGTTTCAGTTCCCTGAAGAATACGGACCTGGGGCCCGCAAGTTGGTCGAAATTTCTGGCGGCCGATGCAGTCAGGCCAGGGGCATGCGGCCCACGCTGCGCACCAGCGCCCCCAGGCGCTGATGGATGGCAGCAAAGCTCTGGTCTGCCTCGGCCTGCGAGGTCACGGGCTGCAGGATATGCTTGCCCTCCAGCGCCAGCCGGCTGCGGACGTCGCGGTGCACCAGCGCCTGCCCTATGGCACCGCGCAGCGCGGCCACGCGGTCGGCGGGTGTGCCCTTCTTCACGAAGTAGCCGGCGCTGACCGTGTACTCGAAATCCGGGCTGAGGCGGCTTTGCGATATCAGCGGCACATGGGCCAGCTCCTTGGGCAGGGCTTTGGAAAAGCTGGTCAGGATCTTCAGCCGTCCCTGCCTGGCCATGCCTTCGAAGCTGGCCTGATAAGGCAGGATGGCGAAGTCCACCTGTCCTCCTGCCAGGGCCTGCAGGGCCGGCGCGCCGCCCTTGTAAGGCACGTGCAGAAACGGCAGCTGCAGTCGGGCGGCCAGCGCATCGCCCATCAGGTTGTACAGGGAGTCCACGCCCACCGTGCCGTAGGTCAGCGGACCGTTGCTGACGGCGCGCGCATATTCGATGAAGGCGTCATAGCTATCGGCAGGCAGACCGCTCTTGACCATGAGCACGATGGGCGACTCCGTCGTGGGAGCCGCCAGCGTGAAGTCGCCCGGCTTGTATCGCGCTGCCGTATTGAGCATGGGCGCCAGGAAGATCTCGTTGGCCGAGCCGTGAAAGAGCATATGGCCGTCGGCCGGTGCATTGAGCACCTTGGCCGCAGCAATCAGACCCGTGCCGCCGCCCAGGTTCTCCACCACCACCTGCTGCCTGAGGCTGCGGCCTATGGATTCGGCAAAGATGCGTGCCGCCACATCGCTGGCCCCGCCAGCTGGAAAAGGCACCATGAGAATCAGAGGCCTGGCCGGATAGCTTTCTGCAGCCCGGCCCCCGGTGGAAGCTGCCGCCAAGGCAACCGTCTGCCACAGAGTGTGCCGCATGAAGCTGCGGCGATTGCACATCCCCATTTCCTGCCTCCCGTCCCAGCAAGCGGCCGTTCAGGCCAGATAGCTTTGCACCAGTTGCACCCAGAAGGCCGCACCGATGTGCAGGGCCTTGTCATTGAAGTCATACAGCGGGTTGTGCACCATGCAGCCGCCGTCGTCGCCCACGCCATTGCCCAGCCGGATATAGGCGCCGGGGCGCTTTTGCAGCATGTAGGCAAAGTCCTCGCTGCCCATGGTCGGCATGCGCTCGTCCACCTTGTCCTCGCCCAGCAGGCGGATTGCCACCTGGCGCGCGTAATCGGTCTGGGCTGCGCAGTTCACCAGCACCGGATACTTGTGCACATAGTCGATGTCGCAACCGAGCTGGTAGCTCTCGGCCTGGGCCTGCACAAAGGCCTTGATGCGCGTCTCCACCCAGTGGCGCACCTCGGGATGCAGCGCACGCACGCCGATCTTGAGCACTGCGCTCTCGGGCACGATGTTGAAGACCTCGCCGGCCTGGATGGAGCCCACCGTGATCACGGCTGCCTGCTGGGCATCGAGCTCGCGCGTGATGATGGACTGCAGGCCCAGCACGATGCTGGCAGCGCACTGCATGCTGTCTATGCCGTGGTGCGGCATGGCACCATGGGCGCTGCGCCCGCGCAGCGTGACGGTCACGCGATCGAACGAGGCCATGGCCGGCCCCGGGCTGATGGCCATCCGGCCCACGGCCAGGCCCGGCGCATTGTGAAGCGCATAGATTTCATCGCAGGGGAACAGCTCGAACAGGCCCTCGTCCACCATGCGCAGGGCACCGCCCTCGTTCTCCTCGGCCGGCTGGAAGATCAGGTTCAGCGTACCGTCGAATTCAAGCTTCTCGGCGATGTACTTTGCCGCGCACAGCAGGATGGCGGTATGCCCGTCATGACCGCAGGCGTGCATTTTCCCGGGCAGGCGGCTGGCGTGGTCCAGGCCTGTTCTTTCCTGGATGGGCAAGGCATCCATGTCCGCGCGTATGCCCAGCGACTTGCGGCCCGATCCCTTTCTGAGCACGCCGACCACGCCGGTCACGCCCAGGCCTCGATGCACCGCATAACCCCAGCGTGCCAGGGATGCCGCCACCATGTCGCTGGTGCGCGTCTCTTCGAAGGCCAGCTCGGGATGGGCATGGATGCTGCGGCGGACCTCGACGAATTCGGCAGCGACTGTCTGCAATTGCTCCAGCAAAGAGGATGGGCTTGTGGATCTCATGGCGATTGGATAGGTGAACACCAACGGCCCATGTCTTGCAGGGGCCCGAAGGCGTGGTGGAGGGTGTTGAACAGTGTCCCCCGCACGACCCGTGCAAGGGGTTTCGAAAAGTTCGTCCGGCTCGCCCTGGCGACCGCAGCGTCAGTCCAGCGTGACACCGGCCTTCCTGACCACCTCGCTCCACCTGTCGAGCTCGCTCTTCACCAAGCCGGCCAGATAGGCGGGCTTGACATCGGTCCCCCGCTCCAGCCCCTGCGCCGCAAAGGCGTTCTTCACGCTCTCGGAATCCAGCGACTTGGCATAGGCCTGATTGAGCATCTCCACGCGCTCTGCCGGCATGCCCTTGGGGCCGACCACGCCGAAGAACACGCTCACGTCATAGCCCGCCAGCCCCTGTTCGGCGATCGTGGGTATCCGGGGCATGGCACTGGAGCGCTTGGCCGTGGCGACGCCCAGGGCCTTGACCTTGCCTGCCTTGATATAGGGCATCGCAGTGAGGATGTCGGTAAAGGTCATGTCCACCTGACCGGCCAGCAGATCGTTGAGTGCCGGTCCGGTGCCCCTGTAGGGCACATGCTGCAGCTGTGTGCCTGCCAGACCGTTGAACAGCACCCCCGCCAGATGGGACGAGGCACCGTTGCCCGAAGAGGCAAAATTGAGCTTGCCGGGCTTGCTCTTTTCGAGCGCGATCAGCTCCCTGACGTTACCGACGCCCAGATCCGGCCGCACCACCAGCACATTGGGCAGATAGCCCACGTAGATGATGGGCGTGAAGCTGGTGCGCGGGTCATAGCTGATGGATCGGTACAGCGGCTTGTTGATCGCCAGCGGACCCGAGGTGCCGAACATCAGCGTATAGCCGTCAGGCCTGGCCCGGGCCACGTAATCCGCACCGATGTTGCCGCCGGCCCCGGCCTTGTTCTCCACGATCACGCTCTGACCCAGCTCCTTGGTCAGCTCGGTCGCCAGAATGCGCGCCATGGCGTCGGTAGGGCCGCCAGGTGGAAAAGGCACGATGAACGTGATGGGGCGTGTCGGGTATTTCTCCTGGGCAAGTGCGGGCAGTGCTGCCGACAGGGCGGCGGATGCCATCAGGCCCAGCGCTGCGCGTCTGGCTTTATGCATGTCTGTCTCCTTGGAAGGGGGTTGCCGATGAACCATCCAGATCACTGCGGGGTGCCGCCGGCAACGGCCTTGAACTGCTCCATGCGCGTCTTCTCGCGTGCGTAGGCGCTCTTTGCGTACTGCTCGAACTCTTGCGGGCTGCGGTAGTTCAGCGGCTGATTGAGTTGTTCGAGGATCTTTCGCCCCGGTGCCGACTCCAGAGCTGCCTTGAAGGCGTCATGAATGATGCGCAACCGCGCCGGCGCCAGGCCGGCAGGGGCGGCAATCCCATAAGGCGACTCGATCACCGCATCCACGCCCAGCTCTCTCAAAGTGGGCACCTGGGGAAACTGCGGAACACGGCTGGACGTGAACATGGCCAGGTAGCGCAATCGGCCCGACTGGACATGCTGTGAGGCTACGCCGGAGAGCACGCCCGCATCGATGTGACCGCCCAGCAGGTCGCTGGCCTGCTCCGAGTCACCCTTGTAGGGCACGCGATTGAACTGCAGACCCGTGGACTGCACCAGCTCGCTGAGCACGATGCTGGGCGTTTGCACCGGGCCGGCCGCACCGACGGAGATCTGGCCGGGTCGCCTGCCCGCATCTTCGGCAAACTCCTTCCAGCTCTTCCACGGTGCCTCCCGACGCACAGCCAGCCCGAAGGTGTAGTCGGTCATGCCGATCACATAGCTCAGCCTCAAGGGATCGAAGCTCACCCGGTTCAGATACGGTTCGCGATAGACACTGGCAGGCAGCACGGCCAGGGTGTAGCCATCGGGCTGAGCCCGCGCCAGCTCCACCGCGCCAAACGTGCCGTTGGCGCCTGGCTTGTTCTCTATGACCACCGGTTGCCCCAGCAGTTGCGAGGCTTGCTGTGCCACCACCCGCAAATGCGCATCCGTCGGTCCGCCGGCGCCATAAGGCACCACCAGGCGTATCGGCCGAGCCGGATAGGAGTCGCCCTGAGCCTGCGCGGCAAAATGGGCTGCCGCCAGCAGCACTGCACCCGAAGCTGCGACCAGCAGCCTTCGGCGCTCTCTTGTGTGATTGCGCATCTTTGTCTCCTTGCAGGAATAATCCGAGAGCCGATAGCGCCTTTTTCACGAAGCGCTTCAGCCGTTTCTTCTACTTATTTCAAGGCCGCCAGCAATCACTCCCGCCACTGCGCCGGCACGGCAGCCGCGTCGTCCAGCGGATCACGCGGCAGCACACGGTGCAGCAGCACCAGTTGCGACAGGCGCAGACGCTCGTTTGATCCGGTCTGTGCGGCTTCCCAGGCCATGGCGATGGCCGTGGTGCAGTGGTAGAGCGCTGTGGCGGCCTGGCGGGCAAGCACATCGCCTCCGTCCTGAGCGGCCCTACCGGCCAGGGTGCTGGCGCGGGCCAATGCATCTTCCAGCGCCAGGCGGTAGCCGGGCACCAGGCTGGCATGGTCGAGCAAGCCATGCAGATACTGCTGCAGCACAGGCAGCGAACCCTCGCGCTTGATGGCGCGGATCACGTCCAGCGCCACGATGTTGCTGGTACCTTCCCAGATGGAGCCCAGGTGGGCATCGCGCACCAGGCGTGGGTCGCTCCACTCCTCGATATAGCCGCAGCCGCCACGCACCTCCATCGCGTCGCCGGTAACCTTGCGCGCATCGCGGCAGGCACGGAACTTGATCAACGGCGTGAGAATGCGCAACAGCGGGTAGGCGCCCTCTTCGCCCGCATCCGAGCGCATCAGCGCCTGCGCCGTCTGGAACATCATGGTGCGCGCCTGCTCTGCAGGCACGCGCAGCTTGTCGAGCTGGCGCTGCATCAGCGGCATGTCCTCGAGGCGCTTGCCGAAGGCGATTCGCTCGCGGGCAATGAACTCGGCTTCGGCCACGGCGCGGCGCATCATGCCGGCCGAGCGCACGCCATTGGAAAGGCGGGAGTTGTTCACCATATCGGCAATCTGCACGAAGCCCCTGCCCTGCTCGCCCACCAGGTAGGCGGTGGCGCCCTCCATGCGGATCTCGCCGCTGGCCATGGACCTGGTGCCCATCTTGTCCTTGAGACGGATGATGCGGTAGCGGTTGTCGCTGCCATCGTCCAGCGTGCGCGGCAGCAGGAACAGCGAGATGCCCTTCATTCCTGCCGGAGCCCCGTCCACGCGTGCCAGCGCCATGGCGAACTCTGCATCGGGGTTGGAGCAGAACCACTTGTCGCCCGTCAAACGCCAGGAGCCGTCGCTCTGCGGGAAGGCCACGGTCTGTGTATTGGAAATGTCGGAGCCGGCAGCCTGCTCGGTCATGAACATGGCACCCTGGGCCTGGCTTTCCCAATCCAGCGACAACAACTGCGGCAGGTACTTGCCGACCAGCTCGGGCGTGCCGAACTTCTTGAGTGTGCGTGTCAGCGAGTCAGTCATGGACAGCGGACAGCACAGTCCGAACTCGGACTGCACGAACAGATAGGTCAGTGCGTACTTGACGGCCGGCGGCATCCTGCCCTGCCAGCCCAGCATGTCGTCGCGATGCGAGATGGCCTGCAGGCCGAAATCGCCGTAGGCGATGCGTTCCAGCTCCTCATAGGCGGGGTGCTTGATGATGCGCTGGCTGTCCCGTCCGGAGCGGCTGCGATGCTCGAGCGTGGGCGGGTTCCTGTCGGCAATGCCGGCCAGCTCGTCGATGCGCCCGCCGGCCAGCTCGCCCATGCGCTGAAGATAGGGCTGCAGGTGGGTCAGCAGATCGGCCGGCAGATAGAGCCCCAGCAGCGACTGCAGCTCGGGGTCGGTGGCATAGAAATTGGCTCCGTGCCGATCAGGAACGGGATGGGCTGCGGCGCTGGCGGCCAGGGCCAAGGCATGCATCTGGCTATTGTCGTTGGCGGACATGAAGGTCTCCTGCTGAACTCGAATGCATCCTGAGGCGCTGTGCGCCCGTCCCCAGGATGAGGACGACAACCGCGCTGCGGGGCGACGGCCGCCCGGTCCCTTGCCCCGATCTCCGGCCAAGGCGGCAACGGATTCCTTCGGCAAGCGACTCGCCAGGAGTCGCTCGGGAGCAAGGACTGCTGCGAATTTCAGCACCCTGGTATATTCACGTCAAATATTATTAAAATCTCTCCCAATACTTTTTATATATAGAACAACATGGAACTGCGGCTGCTGCATTACTTCGTCACCCTGGCCGAGGAGCTTCACTTCAGCCGTGCGGCCCAGCGGCTGTCCATCTCCCAGCCCCCTCTGTCGGTGGCCATCAAGCAGCTGGAGCAGGCGCTGCAGGCCCAGCTGTTCGAGCGCAGCAGCAAAGGCGTCAGACTCACGGCTGCCGGAGAGCATCTGCTGGGCAAGGCGCGCCAGCTGCTGGCCCTGAGTCAGCAGGCCGCACAGGAAACACGCGACGTGGCCCTTGGCACACGCGGTCATCTGCGCCTGGGATTCGTGGGATCCAGCCTGTACCGCGGGCTGCCGCAGGCGCTGGAGCGGTTCCAGCGCAGCCACCCGCAGGTGCGCGTGGACATGCTCGAAGCCAACAGCGCGGAACAGATCCTCGGCCTGCAGCAGATGCGGCTGGACATGGCCCTGGTCCACTCCATACAGCCTCCCGAGGGCATCGACAGCCAGTTGCTGGTGGAAGAGCCTTTCGTCGTCTGCCTGCCCGAGCACCACCCGCTGCACGCCAGCGCCTGCATCGATCTGGCCGAACTCAGGAACGACCGCCTGATCCTGTTCTCCAGCCTCGTCTCGCCGACGTATCACCAGCGCATCTACGAGATGTGCCTGGCCCATGGCTTTGCCCCCGAGGTACGCCACGAGGTGCGCCACTGGCTATCGGTGATCTCTCTGGTTTCGCTGGGCCAGGGCGTCGCCCTCGTACCCGAGGCGCTGACACGCGTGGGCATGCCGCGTCTGGTGTTCCGGGCGCTCAAGGGCACCCACCCATCCTCGGAGATGCTGGCCATGTGGCGTCGCACGCCGGCCAACCCGCTGGTGGCCCGCCTGCTTGCATGCCTGCGCACGGCCGCCGAGACCCTGAATACGCGCGCCCCTGCCGATGCGGCCTGAGGGCTTCAGCCATACAGGTCGCTGCGCACTGCCTGCACATAGTGTGCATCGAGCTCGTCGATGCTGGCAGACTCTCCGTGCGTGGCCGCAGGACCCGTCTGCAGCGCGGCGAAGCCGGCCAGCATCTGGCCGACGCTGGGCAGGCCGCAGCGCTGCGGCTGAGCCGCCGGCTCCCACAGCCGCGCACGATTGACAGCCTTTCCGCAATGAAACAGCACCTCGTCGATGCGCACCACCGTGGCGGCTTTCGGCGTTTTCTCGCCTTCACGCAACTCTTGCAGCAACTCGGCTGCGACACTGACGCGCGCGTGACCGTTGATGCGCAAGAACACCTCCAGACCGGGAAACAGAAACAGCATCGCCACCCGCTCATCGTGCTGAAGATTGCGCATCGATTCGATGCGGTTGTTGCCGGGCCAGTCGGCAAAGGCGAGGGTTCTGTCGTCGAGCACACGCACAAAGCCGGGAGGACCGCCACGCGGCGAAGCATCGAGTCCGGCAGGACCGGCCGTGGCCAGGCAGAAAAAACGCGCCTGGCGCAGATACTGCCGGTGAAAATCGACCAGGTGCTCGAGTACCGCCCTCTGGATGCGTTCGCTCGGCGGCGCATACAGGCCGTCGAGTTCTGCCTGCGGATTCGGTGTCTGGGTCTGTAGCATCTGAAGCACTCCTTCTTCTAAAGAGCCGCTAGCCTAGGGCTGAGCACTTTGGCGGCTATAGAATTTCCAAGCCATTGAATATCGGAAATCCGCCAACCTGATCGGCGGCTTGCCATGCACAGCACGATGTCCGACCTGCTGCAATCACTACAACCTCACCTGGATGACGATGCCGGCCCGGTCATCCTCGCGGCCACTCGCTGGCAGGACCAGGAGCTGTCCTCCGAAACCCACCAGCACGCGCGCGGCCAGTTGTTTGGCTCGCTGCGCGGCCTGATCTCGGTGACCGTGGAAGACGGCGTCTGGATCGTGCCCGCCATCCATGCCGTCTGGCTGCCACCTCACCACCGCCATTCGGGCCGCTCCTTCGGTCCCTACCACGGCTGGAGCGCCTATGTTGCAAGGAGCGCCTGCGTCGATCTCCCCGCCAGACCCTGCACCTTGCGCATCTCCGGCCTGCTGCGCGAAGCGGTGCTGCGTCTGGCTGCCAGCTGGACTCCCCCGGCGCAGCCACCGCGGTCGCCCGAGCTCGACAACGTGTCTCGCGTGGTGCTCGACGAAATCCGCCACCTGCCCAGACAAGCCCTGGGCCTGCCCTTGCCCACCGATTGGCGCGTGCAGCGCATTGCGCAGGCCCTGATCCAGAACCCGGCCGATGCACGCGATCTGACGGCATGGGCCGATTGGGGAGCGCTGAGCAGCCGCACGCTGAGCCGTCGCTTTGCGGCGGAGACCGGATACAGCTTCAGCGCCTGGCGTCAACGCCTGCGCCTGCTGCGCTCCCTGGAATTGCTGGCCGAAGGGGTCCCGGTAAGCCATATCGCGCTCGATCTGGGCTGGGCCAGCCCGAGTGCCTTCATTCAGTTGTTCAAGCGCGAGTTCGGCGACACACCGGGCATCTACCGCGCAAGGCTGGGGTCCTGACCGCAAGAAATCTGCACCGGCATCCCCGGCCACTCTGTCGGCAGAAGGCTGCGGAATTACCGAAAGCTGGACGGCTGCGTCATCGTCCTCCCCTGCGATTGCAGACAAGGACGAGCGCAGCGCCTGCAGTGTCCGCCTCATGCCATCGCCGACCCGACCGTCCGCCCGGCAGGATTCAAGATCCGGCCCCCTGGCCTTCAGGAAACCCGCCTTCTCCCTATCGATCAGATAGTTGTATGATGCAACCGTATGAGACAGCCCTATGAGGCAAGCGATGGAAAACGAACCGTCTTTGGTGGAGCAGATCCGAGCCTATTCCCGCTCCATGGTGCGCGATTGGGGCTTCATGGGGGAAGGCATCGCAGGTGCAGACCTGTCCCCATCCGCCGTGCATGCGCTTCTTGAAATCGAGGAAGGCAATGTCAGCGCCAAGGAACTGGGAAGCAGGCTTCGACTGGAAAAATCCAGCGTCAGCCGGATGCTGCGCAAGCTGGTGCAAGCCGGCGACATCCGCGAATCACCGGACGTCCACGACAGCCGGCTCAAACAGCTGTCGCTCACCCCTGCGGGCAGGTTGCGTGTCGAGTCCATTCATGCGCACGCTCGCGCCCAGGTCACGCAGGCACTGGAGCGGCTGAATCCGGGACAAAAGCACACCGTCTCAAAAGGATTGCAGCTTTACAGCGCTGCACTGGCATCCCGGGCTCAAGGTGCGAGGGGCAAGCCGGTCGTGGATCTGGCAACCGGCTATCAGCCGGGGCTCATCGCCCGCATCACACAGATGCATGCGCAGTACTACTCTCGCGAAGCGGGGCTGGGACAAGGTTTCGAATCCGTTGTCGCCGCTGGCCTGGCCGAGTTTTCAAATCGCTTGAAAGCCCCCCGGAACCGGATCTGGGCTGCCATGAATGAAGGCGAAATCGCTGGCTCGGTCGCCATTGACGGCGAAGATCTCGAACCCGGCATTGCACACCTGAGGTGGTTCATCGTCGATGACAGCGTGAGGGGAAGCGGTGCGGGAAGACAGCTGCTGGGGGCTGCACTCGAATTTGCCGACCGGCAAGGATTTCGCGAGACCCAGCTGTGGACCTTCAGCGGGCTCGCTGCGGCTCGCCATCTGTACGAGTCCCACGGCTTCAAGTGTGTTGAAGAACGATTTGGCGATCAGTGGGGAAAACCGCTGCTGGAGCAACGATTCTCACGACCCTCCTTCGGAGGCCGGGACGCTCTTGCGGATCCGCGCACCGTCGGCAGCTGCGGCCTTTGAACCGCTGTGGCGAACGCGCCGAAGGCAGGGGTGAAACGCGGAATGTGAAGAGCCTGCCCATGGCGACGATCGCAGGCCGGATGCCGGCGAGGCACACGCGGTTGCGACCTTGTCGCCTGGCTTCATCCGGGCCATGGCCACAGGCGCTGCGAACAGTGCTTCATGACGTCCACCAGCACCAGGCCGCGACTCCCGTGGCCCCCCAGAGCACGATGATCAGGATGGCGCCGGTACGGCTTGTGGGCCTGCGCCCTTTTTCCGCCATCCATGTGTCGGCCAGGGCACGGCATTCGGCGAGAACCGGCGCAGGCACCAGCTTGACCGTGAGCCAGATGAGCCCCGGAAGCAGCAGAACATCGTCCACGAATCCGAGAACGGGAATGAAGTCCGGTATCAGATCAATCGGGCTGAGCGCATAAGCGACCACAAACAGGCCCAGGGCCTTTGCGAACCAGGGCGTCGCGGAGTGCTTCCCTGCGAACCAGAGCGTCACCCCGTCGCGCCGGATACGCTTTGCCCATGTCTTCAGGCGGTCTCTGAAATTCATTGGAAATCCTGACCAAGAACCTGAATTTTCTCATGGTTCGACCGAACGGCGCCCAGCCGCAATGGCGGCTCCCGCGCGGCCGCCTCGCAGGCACGCTTTTCCAGGCAGGCCACACCGCGATGCGGTGCCCTGCCCGTCCTTCGAAAAAGGGATCGGCTCCTCGTGCGGCAACGCCTGCGCCGCCTGCCTGCGGAAAGCACGATGCCATCGACATCGATGCCCGCACCGAGGCCATCACTGCGGCGGAGGCTCCGCCCCGGCTTGCAGGGCCCGCGGGATGGCGAATGCGTGGCCCGGCCTGCCGGCCCCGAAAGGCGACGTCGCATCGACGCGCATCTTGTTTTGGCCCGGGTGTGAAGGGCCTGGCCCGGGATTCGGCAGGGGACCTCCGGCAATGGACCTCCCTGAACCTCACTCCGGGACTGAGGACGCCTCGGTTTTCCGCTTGCCGGTTGCCGCCGGGCAGCTGTCGATGCTTTCCCCACCGGTGCCTACGGGGCCTTGAAGGTGATCCATGCACTCCAGAACAGGCTGGAGAAAAAGCGCAGCGGGTTGACGAAACCCGCCCTGGCCAGCATCGTTTCCACCGCCGTTTCCGACGCCGGCGGTACGGCCCCCTGGCGTATCTTGCCCAGCTTGGCGACGACCTCCGCCTCACCGGCACCAGCCATGCGCCAGCGTGCAGCCCAGGCGTCAAGAAACAGCGGCAGGGATTCATAGGGGCACCGGTTGCAGGCCACGATGAGCGGACTGCCCGCTCTCAGGCGGCGGCTGATCTCGCGCAAGAGGGCACCCTTGCGCTCCTGCTCGGGAATGTGATGAAGGACACCGATCAGGGTTGCGGCATCGAAGCAATCGCCCTCGGGAAGCTCTTCGACCCTGCCGTGGAAGGCCGTTGTGCGGTCGGACAGGCCCGCAGCCTCGACTCCTGACATCGCCTGCTCGAGCATGGCGGGCGCCGGATCGGCGGCCACAAAGGTCCAGGCCGGCTCCAGTGCTCCGGCGCACAGGATTTCCTGTCCCGTTCCTCCGGCACCGGCCACGAGCACCGACCTGGCATCATGGCCCAGGTGCGCCGATAGCAGGCAGGCGGCAAGCTCGTGGCATGCATCGTAGCCGGCCAGGACGATACGGCTTTGCGTGGCGTATTCGAGGGATCTGGAGCGATCAAACTTGGCGATGGAGCTGGTGGGGGTCATGCGGGACATTCTGAGGAGTGCGCCCTGGCGGCAGAAGCCTTTCTTTGCGCAGGCCATCGTCTGTCTTGGCGGCATATTGAAAAGGCAGCACCGAGCTTCTCATCGGTGACGCGGACCGGTGATCGCGCACACCGCCCTGTGGGCGGGTCCATCCTGCCTGCGCACGCAGCAGGCTGCACGTCCGCCTCAGCCGGCCCGGCCCGCAATGCGAATGCATCTGCTTACAGCCCGCATCCAGAGCGCGAGCGCTCGGGAATTGATCGCTGCTTTGCATACCTGAAGCCGGTACGCGGGATACTTCGGACTTTGCAAACTCACCGAGACCCGAACCTATGCAAGGCCATCCAGAAGTCGTTGACTACCTCAAGGACCTGCTACGCGGCGAGCTCGCAGCACGCGACCAGTACTTCGCCCACTCGCGCATCTATGAAGACCAGGGCTTTGGCAAGCTGTTCACGCGCCTGGACCACGAGATGCAGGAAGAAACCCAGCACGCCGATGCGCTGCTGCGCCGCATATTGATGCTGGGCGGCCGCCCCGACATGCGCCCCAAGGAGTTCACGCCGGGCGAAACCGTGCCGGAAATGCTGCGCAAGGATCTGGACACCGAATACGAGGTGCGCGCGGCTCTGCAGCATGGCGTGGCGCTGTGCGAGCAGCACCGCGACTATGTGAGCCGCGACATCCTGCTCGCCCAGTTGCACGATACCGAAGAGGACCACGCCTACTGGCTGGAAAAGCAGCTGGGGCTGATCGACAGGATCGGACTGCAGAACTACCTGCAAAGCCAGACCTGAGCCCTCGCAGCGCATCATTCGACCCAGGCCGTCCTCGAAAGACGGCCTTTTGCATGGATTCGCGGCGCACTCGCAGGCCATTGCCCCCATGCCGGCGGCGGGCCAGGCCGACACGTCGGCCTGCCCGAGCGGCTGGGCCGCCAGGTGGCTGGGCTGGACCTCTGCAGGACGCGCCTGCGGTGTGCGCATGCGCCAGGGGACAGGCCGCCCGGTCCTGCAAACAGGGTCGGGGCCGCTTCAGCGCACGCAGCGCCGAAAACCTGACGCCCAGACCCCTCCCGCCTCAAGGCCCTTGCCCGCTGCACGCCAGCCTGCCGGGCTATCGCGCTTGCAGCCCCGCTCAGCGCATTGCGGCAGCGGGCGTGATCTGTACCTTCATGCTGCGCACGATGGCCGCCAGCACCACGCCATAGGCGGGAACAAACAGCAGCAGGCTCACGCCCAGCTTGATGACATAGTCGACCATGGCGATTTCCACCCAGTTGGCCGCCATGAAGGCATCGGAGCTATTCCAGAAGGCGATGGAGAAAAAGGCCGCGGTGTCCAACACCTGGCCGAACACCGACGCGGCCGCCGGAGCCAGCCACCAGGAATGGCTTTTCTGGCGGATGCGGTCGAAGACCTGAATATCCAGCAACTGACCCAGCACATAGGCAGCAAAGCTGGCCAGTGCGATGCGGAACACAAAGCCGTTGAAGCTTTGCAGCGCCTCCCAGCCATTGAAGCGGCCCTCGTGGAACAGCACGCCCACCACATAGGACACCACCAGCGCGGGCAGCATGGCACGCATGATGACGCGCCGTGCCGCGGTCTTGCCGATCAGGCGTACCGTCAGGTCGGTGGCCAGAAAGATGAAGGGGAAGCTGAAGGCGCCCCAGGTGCTGTGAAAGCCCAGCAGCGTGATGGGCAGTTGTACCAGGTAGTTGCTGGCGATGACCAGCGCGATATGGAACGCGACGAGAACGGAGAGGTAAAACGGCACGCGCGACGCTTGCGTCTGCACGGCATGAGCGGATGTCATGACAGTCCTTTTTGGTCGATGGGGGCGAGGGAACCCATGGTTGCGAAGAGTACGCCAGCGCGGCGCAACCGTGAATTTTACGCGGTACGGAATTATCTCTGCCTCCCTCGGCCCGCTTATCCGCCCGGACACATGGCGGATATAACGAAAAGCATAGCTTGTAGCGCCTGCCAATCCATGTTTTCAGCCACGAATCAGCCTACATTCAATAGATGACAGGCGCTAGGCGCTATCTTTTTCTGAAGCACTCAAAGCACAAGCTGCGCCTCCTGCCGGGCCTCATGGCGCGTGGCACGCAGCCCTGCCCACTGCAGATCGGCCAGCACCAGCACCACGATCGCCTGCGCCGCCACCCAGGCCAGCCCCCAGGCACTGAGCGCCAGGCCGGAGCCAAACACCAGGACCGCGCAGCCCAGCGCCCAGCCCAGATTGCCGAGAGCCACCAGACCGATCAGCGTGCGCGGCAAGGGCTGGCGACGCGCCATCCAGGCAGCGGCCGATGCATAGGCCAGCAGGAAAAGACCCGTTGCCGTCAGCAACAGGGGCGGCAGACCCGTGAAATCGGCCAGCCGCTGCTGCAGGGCCAGTTGCAGCACGCCCGTGGCGGCGCACGAGGCCGCATCGGCCCACATCACCAGACGCAGAAACCGGGGAGAAGCAAAGAGGGACATGGAAGACTCCTGTTCCGAGAGCAAGTTCTTGCGGCCGGCCCTGTGCCGGCTGCTGGGGTCCATGATTGCCATCGGTCCGCAAGGCGTCGATAACCTCGCAGGTCATGGCCTCCTGTCCGGCCCGCCACTACGATGCAGCCATGACCTCCGGCACTTCCTCCTCTTTTCAGGCTGTCCAGACCCCGCCCGGCGCACGCGCGCCGTTCGGCGAACACCTGCGCCACTGGCGCCAGCACCGCCGGCTGAGCCAGCAAGGGCTGGCGCTGGAGGCCGAGATCTCGACACGCCACCTGAGCTATGTGGAAACAGGACGCGCCCAGCCCAGCCGCGAGATGGTGCTGCGCCTGGCCGAACGCCTGTCGGTGCCGCTGCGCGAGCGCAATGCATTGCTGGTGGCGGCGGGCTTTGCGCCCATGTACCAGGCCCGCCCGCTGGACCATCCCGATCTGGCCGCCGCGCGCCAGGCCGTGGAGCTGGTGCTCAAGGGCCACGAGCCCAGCCCGGCGCTGGCCGTGGACAGACACTGGAACCTGGTGGCCGCCAATGCCGTCGTGCCGCTGCTGCTGGATGGCGTGGCGCCCTGGCTGCTGGAGCCTCCCGTGAATGTGCTGCGCCTGAGCCTGCACCCCGAGGGACTGGGGCCTCGTCTGGCCCAGTCCGGTCAATGGCGCGCCCATCTGCTGCATCGCCTGCAGCAGCAGATATCGGCCTCTGCGGACGGCGAGCTGCAGGCGCTTCATGACGAGATTGCGGCCTACCCGTTCGCGGCCGATGGCGCTGCTGCCAGCCCGGTCGCCAGCCCTATCGCCGTACCTTTCGAGCTGCACACCGACCTGGGCCTGCTGAGCTTCATCAGCACCATCACCATTTTCGGCACGCCCGTGGACGTGACGCTGCAGGAACTGGCTGTCGAATCGTTCTTCCCGGCAAATGCCCAAACCCAGCAAGCGCTGCAACATCTGCAGGCCCGGCGCTCGACCTGAAAAGCAAAAGCCCGCCGGACTTGCATCCTGCGGGCTTTGCGGCAAGGCCGACAAGGGCCTTGATGGGCGCCTAGACGCTTAGATCTTGGCGGCCACTTCAGCGTACTCGGAGATTTCGTTGAAGTTCATGTAGCGGTAGACGGAGGCCTTGTCGGCATCGATCACGCCCATTTCCTTCAGGTACTCTTCCTTGGAAGGCAGGTAGCCCAGACGCGAAGCAATGGCTGCCAGCTCGGCCGAGCCCAGATACACGTTGGTGTTCTTGCCCAGACGGTTGGGGAAGTTACGAGTGGAAGTCGAGATGACAGTCGCACCTTCACGCACTTGAGCCTGGTTACCCATGCACAGCGAGCAGCCGGGCATTTCGGTACGTGCACCAGCAGTACCGAAGGCAGAGTAGTGACCTTCCTTGATCAGCTCGTCCTGGTCCATCTTGGTGGGAGGAGCCACCCACAGCTTGACGGGGATGTCACGCTGGCCGCCCAGCAGCTTGGCTGCAGCGCGGAAGTGACCGATGTTGGTCATGCAGGAACCGATGAAGGCTTCGTCGATCTTGGCGCCGGCCACGTCAGACAGGGTCTTGGCATCATCAGGATCGTTCGGGCAGCAAACGATGGGTTCCTTGATGTCGGACATGTCGATTTCGATGACGTGAGCGTACTCTGCGTTCTTGTCGGCTTCCAGCAGATCGGGCTTGGCCAGCCAGGCTTCGACCTTTTCGATACGGCGCTGCAGGGTCTTGGCATCGGCATAACCGTCGGCGATCATGTTCTTCATCAGAACGATGTTCGAGGTCAGGTATTCCTTGATGGGCTCGGGGTTCAGCTTGATCGTGCAACCGGCGGCAGAGCGCTCGGCAGACGCGTCGGACAGCTCGAACGCCTGCTCGACCTTCAGATTGGGCAGACCTTCGATTTCCAGGATGCGACCCGAGAACTCGTTGATCTTGCCGGCCTTGGCCACGGTCAGCAGACCTTGCTTGATGGCGTACAGCGGAATGGCATGCACCAGATCGCGCAGGGTCACGCCTGGCTGCATTTCGCCCTTGAAGCGCACCAGCACCGATTCGGGCATGTCCAGGGGCATCACGCCGGTGGCGGCACCGAAGGCCACCAGACCGGAGCCTGCAGGGAAGGAGATGCCGATGGGGAAACGGGTGTGCGAGTCACCGCCGGTGCCGACGGTGTCGGGCAGCAGCAGGCGGTTGAGCCAGCTGTGGATCACGCCATCACCAGGACGCAGGGCCACGCCGCCACGGTTGCTGATGAAGTCGGGCAGTTCGCGATGGGTCTTCACGTCCACGGGCTTGGGATAAGCCGCCGTGTGGCAGAAGGACTGCATCACCATATCGGCGGAGAAGCCCAGGCAGGCCAGATCCTTGAGCTCGTCGCGGGTCATGGGGCCGGTGGTGTCCTGCGAACCGACGGTGGTCATGCGAGGCTCGCAATAGGTACCGGGGCGCACGCCCTGGCCTTCGGGCAGACCGCAGGCACGGCCGACCATCTTCTGGGCCAGCGTGAAGCCAGCGTTAGAAGCAGCGGGAGCCTGGGGCAGACGGAACTCGGTGGATGCGGGCAGACCCAGGGCTTCGCGAGCCTTGGCGGTCAGCGAGCGGCCGATGATCAGGTTGATACGGCCACCGGCTTGCACTTCGTCCAGCAGCACGTCGGACTTGAGCTGGAAGTCAGCCACGGTTTCGCCGTTCTTGACGATCTTGCCGGCGTAGGGCAGCACATCGATCACGTCGCCCATCTCCAGCTTGGAGACATCGACCTCGATGGGCAGCGCGCCGGAATCTTCCTGCGTGTTGAAGAAGATGGGAGCGATCTTGCCGCCCAGCGTCACGCCACCGAAGCGCTTGTTGGGAACAAAGGGAATGTCCACGCCCGTGGCCCAGATGATGGAGTTGGTGGCGGACTTGCGCGAAGAGCCGGTACCGACCACGTCGCCGACGTAGGCTACCAGGTGACCCTTCTTCTTCAGGTCTTCGATGAACTGCATGGGGCCGCGCTTGCCGTCTTCTTCAGGCTTGAACGCCGCGTCGGGACGCGTGTTCTTGAGCATGGCCAGGTAGTGCAGGGGAATGTCGGGACGGCTCCAGGCATCGGGAGCGGGCGACAGATCGTCGGTATTGGTCTCGCCGGGCACCTTGAAGACGGTGACGGTGATCTTTTCCGCGACCTTGGGACGCGAAGTGAACCACTCGGCGTCGGCCCAGCTTTGCATCACTTCCTTGGCCTTGGCATTGCCGGCCTTGGCCTTGTCGGCCACGTCGTTGAAGAAGTCGAACATCAGCAGTGTCTTCTTCAGCGCATCCGCAGCCACGCCTGCCACTTCGGCATCGTCGAGCAGCTCGATCAGGGGATGCACGTTGTAGCCACCGACCATGGTGCCCAGCAGCTCGGTGGCCTTGGCCTTGGAGATGAGACCCACCTTCAGGTCGCCGTGCGCCACGGCAGCCAGGAAGGAAGCCTTGACCTTGGCTGCATCATCCACGCCGGGCGGCACGCGATGGGTCAGCAGATCCATCAGGAACGCGTCTTCGCCAGCGGGTGGGTTCTTGATCAGCTCGATCAGCTCGGCGACCTGCTTGGCATCCAGAGGCAGCGGGGGGATGCCCAGTGCGGCGCGTTCTGCCACATGGTCACGGTAGGCTTTCAACATGGGTTCTCTCCAATGGTTTTTTGAAAAAGGCTGCGCGTGGAGCGCGATCTACAGGGCTGGCGCATGTGCGATACGCCAGCCCTCAGCCTCGCCAGACTTATTTGCTGTCCAGCAGGCTGGGAGGTGGGTTCTTGCGGATGGCTTCGGCCACTTGCTGCTGCTCGGGGCTCATGCACTCATCCGCCAGACGCTGGCCCGCCTTCTGGTTCATCAGCATCGACTTGTTGGCGATCTGCAGCCACACGGCACCGGCAGCCTTGTCTTCCAGACGCACCGTGCCGGTGGACGTCTTGACGGGAGCCATGTGGTATTTGAAGCCGCGGCCATCCACGATGAAATAGCCAGGGTTGGCGGCGTCGGCGTTCACGTTCACAAAGGCCCCCAGCTCGCAGGCAATGCGGCCCTTGTGCACACGCTCGGCCACGGCCAGCTCTTCCGTGCCCAGTGCGGCGGAAGCCGGGCCGGCGGCCACGGCGGCAGCACCCGCCCCGCCGGCAGCCACGGCTGCTGCGGCCTTGCCCTTCTTGGCACTGGCCGGGGCTTTCTTGGCAGCAGGAGCCTTCTTGGCTGCGGCGGCCTTGGGGGTGGTTTGTGCCACAGCGGAGTGGCTGATTGCGACCAGGGGGGCGGCAATCATCAAAGTGGCGATCAGGGTCTTCATAGGAATTAGCTCCTGCAGACTTGTTATGAGTTCAATGGGTTGGAGCCAGGGCAAACCAGGGTTGAACTTCAACCGGCAGGACCTGCCCCGTCTGGTGAGCGCGCTCCAGCAACTGCCAGAAATAGCGGTAGCTCGCGCGGTCGTGTAGTACACCACCAAAACTGATGGGCGCCCAATTCTGCACCGCTGCAGAGGTAAGAATTTGTGCCGCCTGCCTGACTTCGTCCTCGGCAGGAGAAAAAGCACGCAGGATCGGCCGGATCTGGTCGGGATGAATGCTCCACATGCGTGTGTAGCCAAGCTCCCGGGAGGCTTTTTGCGCGCAAGCCTCCAAAGCGGCAGGATTCTTGAATTCGGTGACCACGCAGTGCGAGGGCACCTTGCCGTGGGCATGGCAGGCCGCCGCGATCTCCAGCTTGGCACGCACGACCAGCGGATGCTCGAACTGGCCCTGCGCCGTCATGGCGGAGGCGGGGATGGCGCCACCATGGGCCGAGACGAAATCCATCAGCCCGAAGGAGATGCTCTGCACGGCCGGGTGGGCGGCAATCTCGAAGGCCTGCTGCACGGCAGCGGGCGACTCTATCAGGACATGCAGGGGCACAGACGTGTCCGTCGCGCGCTGCAGCGCTGCCTGGGCCTGGATGACGTCATCCACCGACTCCACCTTGGGTATCATGATGTGGCAGAGCCGGCCTGCGGCTCCGCCGGCGATGATGTCCATGTCGGCCTGGAAGTGCGCATGGCCCACCGCATGCACGCGGGCCGCCACGCGAGCTTCCGGCGCCGCACCGTTGGCCAGCTCGACCACCAGCGCCGCATGCGCCGCCTCCTGCCCGACGGGAGCGCCGTCCTCGCAGTCCAGCGTCACATCGAACACGCAGGTGCCGAACTCCTGCATCATCTCGGCCTGCAGCTGCAGGCTTTTGCGCATGCGCGCCTCGACGCCGCTGTAATGGTCGCAGACGGGCAGACGCCGAGCGCCACCCTGGGCATCGAGCAGCACGGAGGCAGGATGAACCAGTTCTTTCGTCATGACTTGCGCTGAGCCACCATGAAAAGTCGGGGGAAAGCCAGCAGACGCTTGCCGTCGGCTCGCTCCGGATACGCCACATCGATGCGGCGCTGGTATTCGTTGAGGAAATCGGCCTGCAGCTCGGCGGGCAGACCTTCGACAAAGGGCTTGAGCCCGGTACCGCGCAACCACTGCACGATGGAGGCGGCCGAATCCATGGGATGCTGGTAGATGGTGTGCCACACATCCACGCTCGCCGCCTCGTGGTCAGGAGCCGCCGGCTGGGGCGCGGCCAGCAGGTCGTAATAGACCCCTATGGGCAAAATCTCGGTACGCACCTTGCTCGCATCCCCGATATGCGCCACAAACCGGGGCAGCTGCGCAACTTCGCGCATGTTCCGGTGCGAGGGTTCATGCCGGTTGTCGGGCATCTGCACGGCCAGCACACCGCCAGGCGCGAGCAAGGAAAAAAGACGCGGAATCAGGGTCTCATGCTCGCCCACCCACTGGATGGAGGCATTGGCATAAATCAGATCAGGCGCAGGCTCACCTTCTGCAGGTGCCCAGGAGGCAATGTCGCCGGCCTCGAACCTGGCCTGCGGCAACTGCCGACGCGCCGTCTCCAGCATGGCTTCGGAGTTGTCGACGCCAAGAACGTCGGCACCGGGAAAACGCTCCACCAGAAGCTCGGTGGAGTTGCCCGGCCCGCAGCCCAGATCGACGATACGCAGGCTGCGAGCGGGAGAATGCAAGCTGGAAGGTACTCTTGCCAGCAGTTCTGCCGCAGGGCGCGTGCGCTCATTGGCAAAGCGCAGATAAAGCGCAGGGTTCCAGTCTTGCATGGGTCTTGCGCTGATTACAGCAGGTGCTTGACGCCGTCTTGCTCGCCTTGCAGCTCAGCCAGAGTCTTGTTGATGCATTCTTGCGAGAAGGCATCGATTTCCAGACCTTCGACGATCTTGTATTCGCCGTCGGCCGTGGTGGTCACGGGGAAGCCGAACACGATGCCGGCAGGGATGCCGTACTCGCCGTTGGAGGGCACGCCCATGGTGACCCATTCGCCGTTGGAGCCCAGGGCCCAGTCACGCATGTGGTCGATGGCAGCGTTGGCAGCCGAGGCAGCCGAGGACAGACCGCGGGCAGCGATGATGGCGGCACCGCGCTTGCCCACGGTGGGCAGGAACACGTTGGCATTCCATTCCTGGTCGTTGATGGCGTCCTTCACGGACTTGCCGTCCACGGTGGCGAAGCGATAGTCGGCGTACATGGTGGGCGAGTGGTTACCCCACACGGTCAGCTTCTTGATGTCGCCAACCTTGAAGCCGCCCTTGGCCGCCAGCTGGGAAGCAGCGCGGTTGTGGTCCAGGCGCAGCATGGCGGTGAAGTTCTTGGCAGGCAGATCGGGAGCCGACTTCATGGCGATGTAGGCGTTGGTGTTGGCGGGGTTGCCCACCACCAGGACCTTGACGTTGCGCGAAGCCACGGCATTCAGAGCCTTGCCCTGGGCCGTGAAGATCTGGGCATTGGCAGCCAGCAGGTCGGCACGTTCCATGCCGGGGCCGCGAGGACGGGCGCCCACCAGCAGAGCATAGTCGGTGTCCTTGAAGGCGGTCATGGGGTCTGCGTGGGCTTCGATGCCGGCCAGCAGGGGGAAGGCGCAGTCTTCCAGCTCCATGATCACGCCCTTCAGAGCGTTTTGAGCCTTTTCGTCGGGGATTTCCAGCAGTTGCAGAATGACGGGCTGATCTTTACCCAGCATTTCGCCGGAGGCGATGCGGAACAACAGGGCGTAACCGATTTGGCCAGCTGCGCCGGTAACGGCGACACGGACGGGCTTCTTGCTCATGGTGAAACTCCAAGATTGGAAAAAAGTGGGATGTTATGGGCGCCCGGCGGCACCAGCGTAACCACCAGTAGCGCAAGCTCCGCAAACATGCGGCAAGTGTACTGCCGAAATCAAAGCCCGGTCAATTTGTCTTATGTCTTATATAAGATATGATCTCCACCCAGAGACCCGAGTCGAATCGACTGTTTTTTGTGCATCGCATCGCGGAGGCGATACCTTCAAAACCAACTATGCCGAGCCCTCACAACACAGCCCCGGACAACAACGCCAGCCATAGCGGTGGCGCCGGCGTCTCCACCCCGGCCTTCAGCCCGCTGTACCAGCAGATCAAGGGTCTGATCCTGCAAAGCCTGGAAGCTGGCGAATGGCGCCCCGGGGAACTGATTCCCAGTGAAATGGAGCTGGCAGCCCGCTTCAAGGTCAGCCAGGGCACGGTGCGCAAGGCCATCGACGAGCTGGCCGCCGAAAATCTGGTCATGCGCCGCCAGGGCAAGGGCACGTTTGTGGCCACCCACGCGGCGCAACAGGTGCAGTACCGCTTCCTGAATCTGCGCCCCGATGCCGGCGACCTGCAGGGCGAAGGCCGCGCAGAGCGCCACATCCTGGAGTGCCGCCGCCTGCGCGCGCCCGCCGAAGTGGCCCGCGCCCTGGCCCTGCGCACCGGAGACGCCGTGATGCATGTGCGCCGCACCCTGTCATTTTCGGCAATCCCGACCATTTTGGAGGACATCTGGCTGCCTGGCAACGCCTTCAAGGGGCTGACGGCCGAGCAGATGTCCAACTACCAGGGCCCCACCTATGCCATGTTCGAGCTGGACTATGGCGTGCGCATGGTGCGGGCCGACGAGAAGATCCGCGCCGTTCTGCCGGATGCCGAGCAGGCCCAGTTGCTGAGCATTCCCAGCACCACGCCGCTGCTCAGCGTGGAGCGGACTGCTTACACATACAACGATGTTCCCATGGAGTTACGACGCGGCCTGTACCGCACCGACACCCATCATTACCGCAATGCACTGAACTGAATCCCCCCGTAGAAGCGTTGATTGCATCGCAGCCCAATCCTCTGCTATGCAAATTCGGCTAACGGATTCTGCTGCATTGCAATAGAATTTTGTGTCGCTTCGCACTAGCGATTACAACGCAGTTACATCCACGAAAGTACCCTGCCATGACAGAGCAAAAAGCAAAACAGCGGCCAGAGTTCCGCAATATCAACTTCTTCTCGGACCTACCGACCTATCGCCTGCCCCTGGCAGGCATTGTGTCCATCCTGCACCGCATCAGCGGCCTGCTGATGGCGATCCTGCTGCCGTTCATCATCTGGATGTTCGACCACTCGATCTCGTCGGAAATTTCGTTTGATGCCTTCACTTCGGTATTCGCAGGTCCCTTTGGCTGGTTGGCCAAGCTCGTCTGCCTGGCACTGATCTGGGCCTATCTGCACCACTTCTGCGCAGGTGTCCGCCACCTGGTGATGGACGTGAACCACCACGCCGTGAACAAGCAGACCGGCAAGTCCACCGCCGCAGTCGTGCTGTGCATCAGCGTTGCCCTGACCGTGGTGCTGGGCGCCAAGCTGTTCGGTCTGTACTGATCAGCGCCCAGTCAACAACACCTCACGATAAGGAAACAACCATGTCCGTGAATTACGGCTCCAAGCGTACCGTGGTCGGTGCGCACTATGGCACCCGCGACTTTCTGGCTCAACGCTCCACCGCCGTCCTGATGGCGCTGTACACCGTTGTGCTGCTGGTGCGCTTTCTGACGGTCGGCGGCCCCGTGGGCTACGAGCAATGGGCTGGCATTTTCGCCCCCCAGTGGATGAAGTTCCTGACCCTGGCCCTCTTCGTGGCTCTGGGCTGGCACGCCTGGATCGGCGTGCGTGACATCTGGATGGACTATGTCAAGCCCGTGGGCCTGCGCCTTGCACTGCAAGTGGTCACCATTGTCTGGCTGGTCGGCTGCATCGGCTGGGGCATCCAGGTTCTGTGGCGTCTCT
>NZ_SPEY01000073.1 GCF_009360615.1 Comamonas sp. | reverse complement strand
ATCTGTTCTTCCGTAAATCTCTTCTTCACGTCCAATCTCCTGTTGCATGGGATTGGACTCCAAGCTCACCTGCTACTCAATTCCGGGGAGACGTCGCGTCTATTTGTGCAACAACGCCACAACGAAGTTGAGTAGCTTATTGCAGAGCACTCTTCATGTCTTGTGGAATAAAAATTCGACAAAGTTTTGCAAGATCAGCCGATACGCGCTCCGCGTCAAACCCATCATGCTCCGCAAATGCCGTCACGGCTGCGCAGACGAGCTGAAAGTCCTTTGATGCCACTGTACGGCGATCAAATTTTATGTAGTACGCATTTAAAAATGTCGTTCCTCTTAATGAGCTGGATGCCACCTCATCCACATATTTTTGATATCCCTCCAAGACAGGAGCATTCGCTTTGTGCTCTGTCCAAAGACGAAATCCCCCGATTGCAAGGCCCGCAAACATAGCAAATGCTATCACCCAACCCCACTCACGAAAGAAGCTTTTTTTTCGAGGGATGTCCATTGGGTGTGTTCTCAGTTGTGAATTTAAACGAAGTGTTATCGAACAATAATAGCTTGGATTCTTCAAGAATTGAGCTCATCTATCTGAATTTCTGCCTCCGCCGCCTGTAGGCAACCGTCTCAGAACGACCATGAATAGACATTCAATCTGAATCTAGTTTCTAGTCCTCTGAGAAAGGCCCTTGAGCAAATTGAACATCTCCTCCGGAGAATTCTCGTACCCAAATATCGCGTAAGTCTTCTCCTGTGCCTCGCACACCAAATGCAGTGCCTGGCCTCTGCATCGCAAGCCAGTGGAAAATAAATTCCAAGGTTGCACAGCCACTGTAGAAAGTGAAACTGGCTTCACCGTTATCAATAAGCTCGGAAATGCCATCAGCAACATCGTGATGAAGTCCGTGTTCATCTAGGAGCTTCAACAAACCTGCATGGAGCTCTGATAGATCAGTTTTGGGATCATCTAAATACTGAAATGATACGAAGGTGTAATAGCTCATCTTTTACGCTTTTCTGAAATGCTATTCATATTAGCTTTGTGCTTTTCCAAGCGCCATGAGCACGTAGCGTATGACTGCTTCTGGCCGATCGCAGCCAACGACCGGTTGAATCCGTCACCCTGAGCAGTCATTCACTTAGGTCGGCTGTGTGCTCCAGTAAATCTCTGTGTTGGGTGAGCAGAAAAAACCTTCAAGAAGATCTTCATTATTGAATCGTTGCAAATCACTTTGTGAGCCGCATAACAATGTGAAATGGCTATCCCAGTGTGAGGTCCAAAGAATTGATTTGTCAGGAGCAAATAGATTTGCATGACATTGTTTAGGGCCGTGAGTAGCCACTTCCTCTATCCATTCAAGCTTCCGTTCTGAACAGAACTCATCTCCAACCCAAACCCAGTCATGCCCAAGTTCTTGAAATTTTGACATGACAGTTCTCCAGAGAAAGGGAGAGAACTCACCTCTATCTGGAGGCATGACTACACTTTGATCGAATAAATTCCTTAGCCTTTCTGCGTTGGTTTCATTTGCGAACTCACTGCGCAAGGACCGGGTATAAGTTTTCAACGCTTGGTCAACTTCTGCGTATGAAGATAACCCAGATAAAGTCACTACATCGGACCACCTTACTGAGTCGCAGTGCTCCAAAATTTCTGCTTCTGAGGGGTAGTATTCCGGACAAAAGCGCTCTGGTGAAATACGACTTGGGCGGATGAAAGGGTTGAAGCAAACATAGACAGCTTCAAACGCTCCTGCATAGTATTGAAGGATGTTGCCATCGTGAGGACATGAGGCAAACAAATCTGGTTTAGGAAGAGCTCTTTTGTTCATTAAAATTCTGTGGTCAATAAGTAGAATCATCAGCCTAGATGAATTCCGACACGATGCCTCAATGAATTCCTTATCTATGTCTGCACCTAGCTAGATGGCCACCGGCAGCTCTTGGCCGTTCCCAATCATACGCACCGGAGCAGCACCCTCCTCTGAGACAAGCGCGTCGGTTCGGTAACGGGGCTTGATGGACTGACTCATTCAACAAGGCTACAACTTGCCGTGCGTCGATTTGTGCAACAACATGGCGGCTATGGCCTAGCCCCTCAGGGGTCACAGTAGCTTGGCACGAATTTTTTGCAACAGTGCCAATCGATTTAAGACTGGTAGTCTTCGTACTCCCATGAGAAAAATCTACAGAGGATTTGCAATGATTGCTCCCAGGTTGCTCGCTCAGCACTACTAATTATTCCATCGATCGTAGACTTTATCAGTTGATAATCAAAATCATTAACAATTATCATGTGCCTAGGGATATAAAAACCCTTAGTTAGGGTCTGGTGCTCAAGCCACGAAGTCGTACATATGCCAACTTGAAAAAGATGGCCGCCATCAATATTTTCTAATCCAATTGTCAAATTTAACCAAACACAGAAATTTCCAGATACCTCCGGCGTATAGGCCTCAAGATTTTCTGTTCCAAAATCTATTCCTTTGAGATTTAATTTATTCATTTAATTATCATATGCCCGTTAGAAATTACTGCACCAGTGATTGGCTCTCTGATCTGGAAATTAGCCTGAACACCAGTCGGATTAAATGCGGCAGGAGCATTGGGCTTAGCGGTCGGTGGTCTAAAAACTCGCGTACCATCAGCGCTAATTAGCCCACCAGGCACCCCACTTAGCGACCGAGCCCCATCGCCCACCCATGTTAACCCCAAGCTATTCGCTTCGGCCACCGTTCCGCTTCCAATAGAAAAATTTGGATTCCCGGATCCACTGCCTTTTACTGCATTCGCAAGCCTTGTGTCTTGCGCCGCAATGTTCGCAAGATTTTCAGCCGCAAGTTGCCCTTGAAGTCTTGGGACAGTCGCTGCATTTGCAGTACCTCCAGAGGTCACAGGATCTTTATTTGAAAGATTCACTCCACCACGCTGTGCATCTAAGGAACCATGCGAAGGCCCTGTCCCCGCATTGTCCAGCACCTTGATGCCAAGCTTCGCGCTTAGAGTCGTAGCAACGCCCCCAATCAGCAAGGCATTGACCAGCGTCTCTCCTCGTACTTTCGGATCTTCGCTGTAGAGACCGCTGACAATGTTTTCAGGCAGACCCGCTATGCCCTTGACAATCACCAACGCGGTATCCTCCAAACCACGGTTAGCGAGGGACGCTACCAGTTGGTAAGCTGCCTGCCCAAGTCCCACTACCGCTCCTGCAGGGGTGATGTTGCTCAGCCCTGTTGCCAAGCCCACAAGGTATTGGGAGTTGGCCTGACATGCGGCCGTGCTGCATTGACGCTCAGACAGTTGATTGCGAATGGCAACGTGTGCATTGCTCTCTAACTTCAGAATGTTCTCTACGTCGTTAGCGCTAACGCCTCTATCGAGTAAATTGGCAATTTCTGTATAGCCCTTGCGGTATTCGGCTTCGAGCGAATTGCAGTTGTTTGTGGCTTTGCAGTTGAGCAGTTCAAGATCGTTTTTCGCGCTGGTGAGATAGGCCTCTTTAATGGCGTCGTCTTTGCAGGCTTGATCGTGGCATGCCTTGAGCTTTTTCTCTAATGCCAGTACATCAGCATGCTTGAGATAGTTATTAGCCACCTCATTACCTGCAGCCGCCGCACCACTGACACCGCCTGCCGCCGCTCCCGCCGCCGTGCTGGCCGCTGCCGTCAGCACATCGGCCAGCGGCCCTGTGATGCCCGCATCATTGAGTGCTTGCGCCACTGCGGGTGCCGTGAGAGTACCGACCGCAGCCCCCGCAGCTCCGCCGACTCCGCCCGTCAGCCCTCCGATCACCGTGTGTGCAGCCAGGCGCAGGCTGCCGTTGTCTCCCCAGGCATCTTCCAACTTCTTGGCCTGGGTCTCCAGTTCTGAACGACGCTGTGGATCGCTTTCCGCTCTGGCCTGTTCTCTCAGTCGGCGGGCCTCTTCTGTCTGCGTTTGGGCATAGTCCCCCACGGCCTTGCTGGCCTGCTTGCCAAACTCCGCCGTGATTGCCACCTGCGCATCGATCTCGCGCTGCACCTTGTTCTGATCAAAGATCCGCTCGATGCCCGTGGCGTCACCCGTGCGCACGCTCTGGTCGCCGGCGATGCCGGAGATACCCGCCGTGGTGGTGCCCTGGGCACTGCCGCTGTCCTGGCCTACGCCGGCTCCCACGCCCTTGACGCCGAACTTGCCCGCATCGTTGCCCACGCTGGCATTGACCCCCACGGCCTGGCCTTCGTAGCGGGCGCTGTTGTGCAGGTCGCTGGTGGTGAGTGCCCCGCCGGTGCTGAAACGGTTCTTGCCCTGCTCCAGCGCCGTCTGGTTGCTGGCGATGACAGCGCCCTTGAGGTCGGTGTCGCCCTTGACGCTGACCTGGAAGCCGCCGTCCCCTGCCTGTATGCCGCTTTGCTCGGTAACGCTTTGGTAGTGGCTGTTGACCTTGCTCTGGCCGGCATTCAATCCGCCACCTATGGGCACGCCTGCGGGGCTGATGGTGAGGCTGCCACCGGCCGACTGGTTGCGGCTGGCGTAGCTGCTGCTGTCCTGCAGGCTTTCGAGTTTGAGATCGCCACCCACATCGGCCACCACCTGCTTGCCGCTGACCACGGCCCCCTTGAGCGTGGTGTCGCCACCGGACTGGAGAGTGACGCTGTTGCCTGCCGCTATGTGGGTGTTGGTGTGGGTGAGGTCGTCGCCAGCCTGGTTGCCACGGCCTTTGCTGGCACTGACGGTAATGCCGGTCTGCTGCCCCACGCTCACGCCGATGCTGCCGGAGCTGGAGCTGCTGCTGCCGCCGAGGCTGGCCGTATTCTGAGCCGCCTGCAAACGGATATCGCCTTCTGCGGCCAAGGTGGCGTCCTGGCCGGCCGTGATATCCGAGCCGCGAACGAGGATGGAGCTGTCCGCCCCCGCCCCCTGGGCAAGGATGTTGACATTGCCGCCGGCTTTGACGGTGCTGCCACGTGCGCCGTCGCTGGTTTGTGCCGTGTTGCTCTGGCTTTTGCTGGAGCCCAGGCTGACGGAGATGGAGGCAGCCTTGGAGGGGTCGCCGCCGGCCAGCGCCTGGGCAGCGCCCTGCAGCTCGCCCGCAGAGTTCTTGACGTTCAACGCCGTCGCCGCTGCAGCCAGGGCCTGCATGCGGCCGCTGCCGGTGTTGCGGGCGGCATCCGCCATGTTGTCGGCGGCCTGTATGGCGCTGATGACGGGGCTGCCGATGCTGACGCTCAAGCCGCTTTGCTTGAAGCGTTGCTCGGTGGCGGAGCTGCCGGTTTCGCGGGCCTCGACGATCTGAACCTCTTTGGCCACGACATTGACGTCGCCCTTGGGGGCCATGACATCGCTGCCGACCTGCTGGTAAGCATTGCCCGCAATGATGTTGACATCGCCGCCCACGCTGCCGACCGTAGATGCAGCAGCCGTGGTGCGGGTGCCCGTCTGATCGGCACTTTGCATACGGCTGCCGATGGTGAAGCCGATGCCTCCGCCGCCGCCAAAGATGCCGCTCTTGGTTTCCTTGCGGTAGTGCTGTTCGCTGGAGGTTTCCTGGGCGGCGGCGATGGTGACGTCTCGGCCCGCCTGCAAGGTGGTTCCCGTGTCGGAGACCACATGGCTGCCGGTCACCGCGATATCGCGGCCGGCGTTGATGGCCACCGTATCTCCGCCCAGATTGCTTCCAACCGCTGTGGTGCTGTGCCGTTGCTCCCGCGTGGTGACGGTCTTGCTGGAGAGAAAGCCTTTGCTGGTGTGTTGATGCGCCTCGTCCAGGCTTTGGCTTGCCTGCCCGGCACTGATCTGGATGTCGTTGCCGGCGGACAGGCTCAAGGCCTTGCCTGCGTCGATGGTGGCGGCCTTGGCATTGATATCCTGACCTGCGCTGAGGTTCACGCGGCCAGCGCCGGTGATCTGCGTGCCCACATCCAGCGTGCTCGACTGGCGCAAGTAGTTCTTGCTGTCCCAGTAGATATCCTGGCTGCTGCCGACCGCAACCGTGTTGAGGTTCAGCTTGTTGCCAGCGGTGAGCACGGTGGCTCCGGTGCCCGCATTCTGTATCTGCGCAGCCGTGAGAGTGAGGTTGTTGCCCGCACTGGCGACCAGCACGCCAGCCGGCCCGGATACATAGATGCCCGCGACACGATCGATCCCTGTCTGGGTGAAGCGGTTGCCGCCTGCCTGGTTGGCACTGCTTTGCGTGGTGGTGGTGAGGTTCAGGTCACGCCCTGCGGACACGGTGGCCGAGTCCACGCCCTTGATGATGCCTGCGAGGTTGTCAAAGTCCTGCCGGGCTGCAAGCTTGACGTCGTTGCCGGACATCTGGCCGCCCAGATTCCGGATGTTCTCGGCGGTGATGTTCAAGGTGTTGCGGCCCGCAATGCTGCCGCTGTTGATGGCATTGCCGGAGAGGATCAGATTCACATCCGAGGCTGCCAGCAAGGTGCCTGTGCCGTCCAGATCGCCGGGCTTGACCCTTACATACACTTGCGGGACCAGCACGCTTTGCTTGCTGCCGTCAGCCAACATCACTTCCCTGGTGACCAGCCAGACGATGTCGCTGGTCAGTTGCGCCACCTGTGCCGCACTGAGCTCCACGCCAGGGCGCAAGCCCTGGGCCTGGGCGAAGGTTGCGCCGTTTTGCAGCAAGTCTTTGTATTGCTCGTCGTTGCTGGTGTAGTTGCCCAGGAATCGGCGGCCCGTGAGCTGCCCGATTTGCTGCTGCACCAGCTGCTGCTCATAGAACCCGTCGCCCAGGCGCTTTTGAACGGTGCCGGGGTCCATCTGCAGAGCCTGGAGCATGTAGTCCGAAGACAGCCAGTTTCTATATTGCGTGAACTTGGGGTCTGTCTCCACCAGATAGCGGGAGCCTGCTTCAGGGTGCTGGCGATACAGGGAGGCTCCGGGTATCCGGGTGTTGGGCTGGGCGGTGCGAATATTGACCTGAGAGGACGCTGATTTGGCATTGGAGGCATTCGCAGCCGTACTCTCGGGGGTCGCGGCTGCGCCGACCTTGGCAGTGGCCTGCGCTTGAGCGCTGCCCCCTTGTGCCGCCACGCCCGCTACGGCATTGCTGGTGATCTGCCCCTGGGTCTGCGTTGCGGTGGCGGCACCAGTTGCCGGGCCTGCCTGCGTTCCCTGCACGGCTCCAGGAGCTACGGAATGATGGATGGCATCCACGGCGCCCGCAGCAGATGCCTGTGCCTGCACCGCTGAAATGGCGCTGGCTCCCGGCGCTGCGCCGGTCGAGGGGTTCGCAGCGTGCTCGGTGTATGTGTAGGAGGCCAGTGTTTGCGTCTTGATTGCGCCTACAGGTGCATAGTCCGAGCCGCTGTACCCACGGTTTGGAGTGCTTGAGCCGCCCTTCCAGGTGCTGTAGACATAGCCTTGGTCGACGGATTTGACCTCTACGGCTGTCGCTCGGTTGTCGAGTGAGCCGCCCGTCGCATTGATCGTTCCACCCGCCAGGATGGTGCTGTCCTGATTCAGGAGCTTGCTGGATGGATTCGATCCGTTCCATTGCAGATTGCCGCCTGCCACGATTTTTCCGGGGGAGGATTGCGTCACTTGCGCACTTTGCTCGGTGCGGCTGTAGTCGTAGAAGACAAACTCCCCAATCCAGCGATTGCGAATGTCCTGGTAGAAGGCATCCAGCTTCGCGTCCAAGGCGGCATCCGCTGCATCGCGGGCGTCCAGCAGGGGTTTGTAGGCGTTGTATTCGTCTACGTTTGCCTGAGTGACCTGGACGTATGTGAGCTGCCCATCGGCCCCTGCTTGCGGATGAAACCCGACAGTGCAGGAGCCGGCGTCCAGCGAACCGCAGGGATTTCCGCTGCTCAGGACCGGAGCGGCCCCCGTGTAGGGAGCTACGCCGAAGTCACTCCAGATTCGATGATCGGCTGCGTAATGCGCGCCTTTGACGAGCTCTCCGCCTCCCCATATCCCGCCCAGGGTGCGGTCACCGCTGTAGTGCATATAGCCTTGGACCGTTTGACCGTTCCGATCGACATAGCTGGGGTTGTAGTAAGGCGCATATTTCTCGAACGGATATTGCTCGGAAGGCAGGAGCAAGCCTTTGTAGTACTGATCGAAGGCTGTGACGTTGCCGGTTGTCAACGAGCAGGTTTCTCCCCCCATGCTGCAACGCCAGTCATTGCCGCTGACTACGAAACTAATATCTTTCGGGCCAGAGCCTGCGACATTGCCATTGGAGATCAGCAGAACGTCGCTGCCCTTGTAGCGCTGGCCGTTCGGTGCCTGAAATTCGACGATCTTCTGAGGCTGGCCTTCGACCAATGTCCACTGCAGATGCGCATTGGTATTGCGAACCTGGTCATGCCCGAGCACCATGCTGCCGGCGGACTCCAGCGTGGCGCTGTGGTTGTTGAGCGTCTGCCCTGCGCCAGTGGCCTGCCAGCTGGGGCTGAGAGCGCCGCCCGTGTGGAGATCACCACCGCTGTAGATGAGTGCCCCTTCGCGGTTGGTGATGTTCTGGACGCCCAGGTCCATGCGCTCCCGCGCAGCAATCGTGGCAGCCTGGGTGATGCCTGCAACGGTTTCCTCCTGGTTGGTCAGCGCGTTGGCTGCAATCGCCACCCGGTCGCCATAGATGCGGCCGGTGCCAACGTTGTTGACATGGCCGGCCTGGATGCGGGTGTCGGCACCGTCGATCAGCCCGCGGTTGGTCACGGTGTCGGAGATGGTGAGCTGCGTTGTCTGCCCGCTCAGCAGTTCGCCCGTGGCCTGGTTGTCCAGGTTGCTGGCGTTGACGGTCAGGTTCTTTCCGGCTTGGACAGTGACCGGGTTGGTCAATGTGCCCGTGGCTTGCAGCTGCAGGTTGCCGCCAGCCTGCAAGGTGCCCGCCAGGGTGTGGTCGCCCTGCAAATTCAGACTGACGTCACCGCGCGAGGCAATCTGTCCTGCGCCGTTCAGGCTGCCTGTGCGAAGGTCCACATTCTGATCGGCAACGATTTGACCCGCGTTGTTGCTGATGTTCAGCGTGGGAGTGGCGGCCTGGTCGGCGGCAATCCTCAGTTGCTGGCCGGCGCTGAGCTCGCCACGATCATTGACCAGCCGGCCATCGCTCAGAATCGTCAAGTCCTGGCCTGCACGCACAGCCCCCTGGCTGTTGTCCAGATTGGCAGTGGTCAGGGAAATCGTGCCGGCTTCCAGGCCCAGCGCTTGTGCACTCCCATCACTGTTCAGAGCCCGGGTGTTCTGGTTATCGATACCTCCGGCCTGAACCGTCAATGCCTGCCCGACCCGGATCAGCCCGGCCTGATTGGTCAGTGTGCCGCTGCCGAGATTGATACCTGCGCCTTGCACCGCAAGCATCTGGCTGCCCGTGTTGTCGATACCGGTCGATTGCACATCGAGATGTGCGCCGCTGTAGATCTGCGCCCCCTGCGCATTCTTCTCGGTGCTGTTGATCGCGCCGCTGCTCGTGATGTTCAGGTCGGCTTGGGCACTGATCAGACCGCCCTGGTTGTTCAATGCGCCACTGCGAATATCCAGTCGTGCGCCGGCGACCAGACCGAGGGAATCGGTGCTGCCGCGGCTTGCCTGGTTGCTCAGGACCTGTCCGTGGGTGTCAATGCCGAGATTGCGCCCTGCAGCCACCAGGCCTGCATCGTTGTCCATCTGGCCGCTCGACAGGATGGCGTCTCGTCCCGACACGATCTTGCCTTGAGCGTTTTGCAGTTGATTGCCCGCGCCGTCCAGAGTGAGCCGCACATCGTTGTCTGCCTGGATCAGGCCTGCAGCGTTCTTGACGGCATTCGTTGTGGTGTGAAGATCGAGGTTGCCTTGAACGGCAACCAGGGTGCCCCGGGTGTTGTCCCAACCCGTGGCTGTGGCCGTCACGCTTTGCTGGCCTGCCACCATGCCGCCGGTGTTGTCGACATCCGCAGAGCTGGTGATCGTGGTCGCCCCGTTGCCGATGATCTTTCCGCCTGTGTTGTGGAGTCCGGCCGTCTCCACGCGAAGCTGGCCGGAGCCCGCATGACCGATCGTCCCGTCCGTGTTGTCAAGCCCCCCACCGGAGACCACGGCGAAGTCCTGCGCATTGGCCACAATGCGTCCCGCGCTATTGTGGATGGCACCCGCACTGCGAATGCCTGCAACGGGATTGGCGGCTGCAGACGCCGTATCCGTCTGCTGGATGACACCTTCGGTATTGTGGATCTCGCCGACATCGATGCTGAGCTGCCCACCACTGAGTTGCGCCCTGGAGCTGTCGAGTTTTTGCCCGGCGGTGCTGGAAACACTCAGCAATCCGGGTGTGCTGATCCTGGCCTGAGCTGCTTGAATGTCTCCCGTCGTCGCGCTCAGCGTCACGTCTGCGCCGGTGCTTCCCGTGGTGCTGCCTTGAAGGTCGAGGCTGGCGGCTTTCAGGCTCAATGCGCCTGTCGCCAGTGCCTGCCCATGGGTTTGCAGGCTGGCGGAGGTCACGGCCGTCAATGCGCCGCTGCCCGTCAGCTGTCCATTGGCGGCCATGCCGGCTGCCAGAACGTTGGCAGCACCGCCAGCAAAGCTGCCTGCAGTGAGCGACAGATTTTTGGCCGCAGCAATGGTGCCTTGATTGCTGACCGCACCGGCCACATCCAGGGTCTGTTCACCCGCTGCGTACAGCGTTGCGCTGTTGTCCAAGCTGGTGGCCCTGGTTCTGAGATCCTTGGCAGCATAGAGGTTGCTGCTGTTGGTGATGGCTTGGGCATGGACGGTGAGGCTGCCGCCTTGGCTTTGAATGCCTGTGGTGTTTCCTGACGTGCCTGTACGGGTGTTGCCCAGGTCTGCGCTTTTCAGTTGCAGGTCGCCATTGGAGGAGATCAGTCCATCGCTGTTGGCGACCTTGCCGCTGCTGGCCAAGGACAAGGTTCCGTCGCCAACGATCTGTCCACGGGTGTTGTCAAGGCTGGACGCCTGCAACGTGGCCTGCCCTGAGCCGGCATGGCTGATCAGCCCGTCCGTATTGTCCAGCGCACCGGATTGAAGCTTCAGATTTGCAGCGTTGACCACAATGCGCCCGGCGTTGTTGTTCAGCGCGCCCCCACCCAGATTGATATCCAGATCAGCGCCCCCGGACTGCTCCATGCTTCCCTGATGGTTGTTTAACTGCCCAACCTGGATTTGCAGTTGCTGGCCGGCCAGGCGACCTGCGGTGTTGTCCAGCGTTTGACCTGCAACCGTGTTGGCGGTAATGGACAGCTTGCCCGGCGTGCTGACTTGTGAGCCCGCCGTGACGATGCTGCCCTGGGCGGCACTCAGATTCACATCGGCATTGGCACTGCCTACCGTTGCACTTCCCAGATCCAGGCTGCCGCCGTCAAGGTGGACGTTGTTTGCAGCCAATGCCTGGCCGGCGGTTTGCAATCCAGCCGAAGTGGTGACGTTCAGAGTCCCGGGATGGGCGAGTTTTCCATCGGCAGCCATGCCTGCGGCCAGCACATTGCTGCCAGTGCCGGCAAACGAGGCGGCTGTCAGGTTCAGGTCCTGGGCAGCGGCAATGGTTCCGCTGTTCGTTACTACACCTGCGGCATTCAGTGTCTGCTCACCTCCTGCGTAGAGGGAGCCGCTGTTGCCCAGGCTGGAAGTGGTCGTAGCCAGGTTCTTCGCAGCCTGGATGGTCCCGCTGTTATCGAGCTGCCGAACATTCAGGTGAACATCACCTGCCTGGCTTTGGATGCCTTTGGCGGTGGCTGCCGCAGGGGTGGCAGCGTTGATCAATTGAGCACTGGTAATGTCGAGCTGGTCAACCGCAGAGATCAATCCATCGGTGTTGTCGAGCTTTCCCGCGTTGATGCTGAGCTGCGTTGCACTGATCTGTCCGAGGGTGTTGTCCAGGCGCTGGCTGCTGGAGCCGTCGGCTCGGATGGTCAAAAGACCTGCGCTGCTGATGCGGGCACCCCCCGTCTGGATGTCGCCGTTTTGAGCCGTCAGGCTCATATTGCCTGCCGTGCTCGCCGCGCTGCCCTGCCTGAGGTCCAGGCTTGCCGCATCCAGGCGGGCATCGCCTGCGGACAGAATCTGCCCCGCGCTTTGCAAGACGCCTGCGACCGTCGCATTCACGGCCCCCGCGCCAGCGAGCTTGCCGTCAGCCCCCATGCCGGCTGCCAGCGCGTGCGTGCCGGCTCCACTGAAGCGGCCTGCACGTACAGACAGATCCTGCGCCGCAGCGATCGTGCCGCTGCTGACGAGAGCGTTTTCGACGGCCAGTGCCTGCATGCCTGCCGAGTACATCACGCCACTGTTGTTCAGCGTCGCGGCATGCGTTTGAAGCAGCTGCGCCGCATGCATGCTGCCGCTGTTGCTCATGGTTTGCGCCTGTACCGTCAGGGAGCCATTGCTCACCACGCGACCACCGTCCGCAAGCGCGGGCTGCTGCCCATCCTGGCTGTCGTTGAGCAACCGGCTCTGGCTGCCCAGATGGAAGGCTCCACTTCCGGCATGCAGCAGCTGACCAGCAGTGTTGTCGATGCTCCGGGCCGCAATATTCAGGTTGGCCGCAGCGGTTTGAATGACGCCAGCCCTATTGGTCAGGCCTCCTTGCAGCGCGATGGTCTGGTCACCGGAACCCGTCTGGATGAGTTGCCCCGCGACGTTGCTCAAGGAACTGGCCTGGATGGCCAGGGCGGGAGCCTGCACCCGCGCACCGTCTGTCGTGAGGGCTTGACTGGTCTGCAGGCGCAGCTGCCCGGTCGCCAGCAGCTGGCTCCCCGTGGCCTGCAAATCACCCGCCGTGGCCTGCAACTGCAAGGTTGCAGCCTGCTGGCGGGAGGATGAGAGGTCCAGGCTCGCGCCTTGCAGGTTCAGATGGCTGGTGGCCAGTGCCCGGCCTGCAGTCTGCACGCTCGAATCGGCGCGCACACTCAGGTTTCGGGCTCCGGCCAACTGCCCGTCCGCTTGCAGACCAGCCGCCCAGACGGAGGTATCACCGGCCCGAATCTGCGCTCCGCCCGCAGCCTGGATGGATACATCACCCAAGGCTGCAACCGTGCCACGGTGTGTCTGGCTGGCCTGGGAGTCCAGCTGCACGGTGCCGCCGCCATAGATGACGCCGTCTTGATCTATCGCGCCACGGGTGCTCACCGCCACATTCGAGCGATCCGATTGGATGGAGCCGCTGTTATGAAGCCAGCCCTCGCTGTTCAAGGTGAGTGTTCCGCTACCGGCCTGCATCAAACCGGCATTGCGGACCCCGAGACCGGCTTCGGTTCCGACCATGAAGATCTTGCCCGCATACATGCCGCCCAGTTGCGCGACGTCGAGGGCAAACTGGGGTTTCACAGGCTCTGCGCCTGCCGCACCGGGGCTGCCTTGCTGGACACTGCCATCGGTGGCAATCCGGTTGACGCCTGTGACAACCCGCAGGTCCTGGGCCCACAAACCGGCATTGAGCGAGACGGCCCGGGCCAGGATGCTGGCGTAGTCGGCCTTGGTGGCATCCAGGCCGCTGCCCTGGATGCGGATCTGGCCTCCTTGAACGTTGAACCCGTCCACGCTGCCGTTGGCGCCATACAGCGGTCTGCCGGTGGCGAGGGTGACGCCTGCCGCATTGATGAACGACAGGCCGTCAACGACCAGACCCGAAGGATTCGCAATGATGACGTCCGCCCGCTGTCCTGCCACTTCCATCGGTCCCATCAGGCGGGTCTGAGCGGCCGAGTTGACTTCATTGACGATGACGCTGGCACTGCCCTTGGCAAGCCATGGATTGCCTTGCACCCAGCCACCAATCTGGGTTTGCACATGGGTGCGGCTGTTGTTGAGGATGGCGCCCTTTTGCCCGATGTCGAACTGCTGATAGGTGTTGCGGCTCACCCCCCCTGCGGAAGGCGTCTGGATGTTGACCGTGGGCGTGCCGTTGGCCGATTCCAGCACCGTGGGGCGCTGGCGATTGGGGGCCGAGGGGTCGGCAATGATTTGCGCAAAGCCGGCAGGAACCCCCAGAGCCAAGGCCAGCATGCCTGCTGTCTTGGCTGCAGCAGAGAGCGGGAAATCGCTCAGGAAGGACTTGGCAGTGCGCAAACTGCCCGCCGACAAGGCACCTGAATCACAAGCGCCTGTCTGTGTGCTGCCATTGCTGGCCTTGCCTTCGCTGGAAGCTGTTTCCTGCACCACCATCCGGATGCCACGGGCTCTGTTGAAGATAACGCGGTGAAGATGTTTGTTCATGACGACGCCTCAGAAGCTGTAGGCCAGGCTCAGAGCCAGGTTGGTGTGGGAGGTTCGGAAGTGCTCGGGCTTTTTGACAGGCGTTGCCACAAAGACTTCATAGGAGAGGTTGCGCCAGGCTCCACGCAGGCCGATGGCCGCACCGGTCAATGACTGACCCACGAGAGATTGCGCAGCAGGCCCGCTGACATGGCCGGTATCCAGCCCCACAAAGGCCTCCGCATTGCCTGCGACGCCCAGATTCAGGGGCGTGCTGAGTTCGTTGCGCCAGTACCAGCCTCGTTCGGCCAGCAAGGTGCTTTCTCCATCGAAGCCCCGCACGGTGTAACGGCCGCCAATGCCGATGCGGTCTTGTGGCGTCAACGGCGTCTTGTTCCACTGGCCATGCCAGTTGCTGCTGAATCGGAGTTGGGTGCCGCCCAGTACGAAGGGCTTCGACAATGCCAGATCGGCAATGAAGAGCTTCATGCGCGAAGTGCCTTCACCAAAGGGTTCCTCGGGCGCGCGCAAGGCCGCAAAAGCACCTGTGCCTCGCTTGTAGGCCAGGTTGGCATCCAGGATGGCATTGCCCAGATAGCTGCGCTGGTTCAGGCTCAGCTCAAAGCCCGAGGTACGCCGGCGCTGGACGTCGATCTCCACATCGTCGATGTAGTTGTTGGAAGTCCGCTGGAAGGCCCTGATGCCAGCCGTGGTCTTGGAGGAGGCATTGCGGAACACCACCCGGCTGAGCTTGAGATCCAGATTGCTGGATTCCCCGCGATAGGTGTAGTTCCGATAGGCACCCGCAACGCCCTGGTGGTATTTGTTATAGGAGCCCGACAGGGCCAGCAACCAATACCCGAAGGGCAGGGAATACTGCGCGGCACGGGTTTCGGTCCCACGGTTGCCGCCATTACCAACACCCCCGCCGAAGCTGAAATACATCAGGTCATTCAGGCCCAGCGGGTTGTCCCAGGATACCGTTCCCGTGGCCTGTATTTTTCCTGTGGATTGGGTGCCGCCATTATCGAGGGCTGCGTTGAATCGCAAGGGGCTGATATTTTTATAGGTAATCACCAGATCGCTTTGACCAGGCTCCATCTCGGGCCCTTCGGCAGGCATGATCTGAATATCGGCATCCGACGTCGGTACTCTTTTGAGATTTTCAAGACCTTGCTCAATATCACGAAGCTGCAGTAATTCGCCGGGCCTGGAGGGCAAGGCGGTGCGCAGCGAGGTGCTTGCCGTGCTCTCCTGGGTCCATCGAACGGCCCTGAGAATGCCGGGAATGAAAGCAACGGTCAGCACGCCATCGTTGAGGTTTTGCGGGACCACCATCACTCGGGAGGTCACGTACCCGTGCTCGAGCAGGGCTTGCTGCATTCTCGCCAGGACGACCTCGACCCCCTTGGCGCCGACGCAGGGCCGGGCACCCAGGTCAATGCCCGCCGAAGGCCCGAGCCAGGGGACTTGATCGAGCCTGGGGCCTGTCAATTCAATCGCATGGAGCGAAAAGCAAGGCGTCTCCCCCACCGGCATTGCCAGCGTTTCGGGCCTGGCTTTCGGCTGCAAGGTGTCCGCGTTCGGAGCCATGCGCTCACGCAATTCACGTTCGCGCTCCTGCTGGCGCTGCAGCTGCTGCTGCTCGATGGCAGCACCGCCGGACAACTGTGCAAAAGCGGGAGCAGCCAGGCCCATCAATGCCAACCACAGAGGCATTAAATGAAAGCACTGGCTATTTTTTGTCTCCCCCATAAAAGGATTGGGTATTTCTTGTGTCATTTTTTCCGCGTGAATAGCGCTCACGTCATGCCAAAAGACTATTACGCAAAATCCACATTACCGAAATAGCGTTTGATGAATATTGACAAAGATGAAAGTTCATTAATCGGGCGGGATTACCCTATAGATTTTTGACCGCAGGGCATGCTGCTGTTTCTAATCCAACGTCGGCGGTCCAGCCTCGGCCATGACGACGCCGAAAATGTCGCGAATATCGGGGGCGTCGAAAACGATGGAATGTATCGGTGCATCCCGTGTGGAATCGCGCGCTGTGATCGCACATCGCCCTCGGGGCCCCAGGACATGGCTGTCCGGCGCAGCCGATCTGGTCGCGCCGAAATCCGCATTCACCGGCGGCTCCAGGGCTGCGCGAATGGGCGGCACGGGCCGGCGCTGCACTCTTGCGACGGCAGCCGTCGACATCCGGACTCCGCACTCCCGGCTGCCGAATCAGGGCCACCAGCGGACGCTGGTTTCCTCATGCGGCGATCCCTGTTCCTGCGTCCCGGCCTGCGGAATATCGCGTGACATTCCCCGAGCCTCGTCACCGGGTTGCACTGCTGCGCATCCAGTCAGCTCCAGCATTCCCGCCATGCTCCGGCGCGTTGCGGCTTCGACCTGGCGGGCAGCGGCATTGCCGGTGCCAAGGTCTTCCCGCACTCCGTGCCACGCCCGCAGGAGAATGAGATCGGGCAGGTCTGCAGGATTGCGCCCCCGTGCAGAATCGCGGCCCGCCACCAGGCTGCTCCTTGCATGCCTGCCTGCCTGCCTGCCTGCCGCGGGAATGCCATGCGCATACGGCGATCTCGCCTGCCCCAGGTCGGCGCCGGCCGCGTTGCACAGCACAGGTCCAAGAGCGCAAGGCTTGCGGATCGGCGTGAAGGCATCCCGGCAAACGCCTGGACTGCCGAGCCGGGGTCTCGACTCCTTCAGGCATGAGGGCACCGCTCCATGGCAGTTGCACCGCCCGTGCCTGCCGGCTTTCCTGGAAGCCCTTGACGGATTGAGCCCTACAACGAAAAAGCCCCGCCTGCAGACGCAGACGGGGCTTTAAGTATCTTGGCAGGGGAAGAAGGATTCGAACCTTCGCATGCTGGAATCAAAATCCAGTGCCTTAACCAGCTTGGCGACTCCCCTACGTAGAAGGCTATTATAGCCCGGTTTTTCACGGGTTTCGGAGAACATCGAAAAATCCTGCCCGGCGAGTCCAGGCCTGAGGCCGGAACACCCCATGCCCGGCCATGCCTTTCAGACCAGAGCAGCCCGATTGGTTCCGGCCCCGCGTCTTGCGTGCCATGACCCGGAAGCCCTGGGCCCGGGTTCCGAAACGCGAAGCTGTCCGCCCCTGTCTGCAGTCTCTCCCACCTCACCTCAGGGGACGCTTGAATCGGATGCGGCCCACGATGAGGCCCCGATGCCCCAAGCTGACGGGAGGATCCCCCCCTTGCCCGCCTCGAGACAGAGGGCAGAGCGACACCGGCAAGCGGCTCCCCCCTGCGAAAGACCCACGGCTATGGGTTGCGCTGCAGATAGTCCACGGCCAGCGCAGCCAGCGAACGGGCCCCCGTGGGCAATTGTTTCTCGTCGATATCGAACAGCGGCGAGTGGTTGGGCGCTGCCTTGGTGAAGTCCTGGCCTGCCGGCGGTGCCCCCAGGAAGTAGAAGAATCCCGGCACCACTTTCTGGAACTCCGAAAAATCCTCGGATCCGCTGACCTTGGGGATCACCATGGCCTTGCCGCCCAGGGCCAGCTTGAGCGCGGGCAGCGAGGCCTCGGTCAGCGCGGCCGGATTGGTGGTCACCGGATAGGCCACGGGGCCGAAGCGCACCCTGGCCTTGGCGCCGCTGGAGGCCGCGATCTGCTCGGCCGTGGCCGTGATTCGCTTGTGCGCTTCCTGACGCATGTCTTCGTCAAAGGTGCGCAGCGTGCCCTGCATCTCGACATTGTCGGGAATGATGTTGTAGCGCGTGCCGCCCTGGATGGAACCAATGGTCAGCACGGCCGGCTCCAGGCTGATGTTGAGCTGGCGGCTGACCACGGTCTGCAGGCCCAGCACCACCTGGCTGGCCGCGACGATGGGATCGACCGCATTCCACGGCGACGAGCCATGGCCGCCCCGGCCCTCGACCTGGATGCTCAGGCTGTCCGAGCCCGCCATCAGCGGCCCGCTGCGATAGCCCACCATGCCCGAAGGCAGGTTGGCCGTGATGTGCAGGCCGTAGATGGCCTGAACATCCTTGAGCACGCCGGCCTCCACCATGGCCTTGGCACCGAAGCTGGGCACATGGCCATGGGCATCGGCCTCCACCGGAGCGCCCTCTTCGGCCGGCTGGAAAATGAACTTCACCGTGCCCGGCAGCTTCGCGCGCATCCCGGCCAGCGCCTCTGCAGCCCCCATGAGCATGGCCACGTGGGCATCGTGACCGCAGGCATGCATGACCGGCACCTCCTTGCCCATGTACTGGGCCCGGGCCCGGGACGCAAAGGGCAGGCCGGTTTTCTCGGCCACGGGCAGCGCATCCATGTCGGCACGCAGCGCCACGGTCCTGCCCGGCTGGCCGCCTCGCAGCACGCCCACCACGCCCGTGCCGCCCACGCCGGTCTGCACCTCCATGCCCAGGCGGCGCAGGTGATCGGCCACCAGTTTGGCCGTGCGTTCCTCCTGGCCCGACAGTTCGGGATGCTGGTGAATGTCGCGACGCCACTCCACCATCCTGGGCGCCAACGGACGGATCGCGGCGTCCAGCGCCGCGAGCCCCTGGGCATCGAGTCCTTGTGCCTTGGCCGCCAGCGGCAGACCGGAGGCCAGCAGACCGCACAGGGCAACGGCGCGCAGGCCTGGACGGGAGGGGGAGGACGGCTTCGTCCCGGCGCTTGTGTGGAGCATTTTCGTGTTCCTGAAAGTGACACAGGCCCTCATGCTAAAAGTGAAGCGCCTGTGACGAAGACGGCAAAATCGCCATTCGAGGAGCCAGAACCGCCATGCCCAGAAACTTCGTCATCGAGCTGCCCTGCGTGGAGCAAAGCGCCACAGGCCACGCCGCGCATCTCGTGGAGATGCTGCGCAGCGCCAACCTCGTTGCCGGCCTGCGCCTGGGCCGGCGCGCACCGCGCTTTGGCTGGCATTGGGTCGATGGTCATGGCCGGCCGCTGCACGCCATGCCCCACGGGGTGGAAGGCCGGGCCGCCGAAGGGCCGGTGCAAGCCGTCTTCCTGAGCCCACTGCATTGCCCGGACATTCCCTCCATCCGCGACATCGTCGCCACAAACCAGACCATCACACGTCGCATCGCCACTGCCTTTGACCAGGGCCTGGCAGTGTGCACGCTGGGCAGCGGCGCCTGGTTCGCGGCAGCCGGCGGACGCTGCCAGGGCCGGCGCGTTGCCCTGCCCTGGTATTTCATGGGCGGCTTCGGCCTGGATTTCCCGGACATCGAGCTGGCCGAGGGGCAGCCCTTCGTGGACGACGGCCCCTGGCTCAGCGCCTCCCATCCGGAAGCCCTGGCCTCCATGGCCGTGGCGCTCACGCGCCATGCCTTCGGCGACGACCTGGCTGCAGCGCTGGCCGCCTTGCTTCTACCCGACCCGCAGCGCGAACGCGCTACCCTGGCCGCCCTTCAGGACCGGCGGATTCCCGCCACGCGGACCAGCGTGCTGGCCCATGCCATTGCCTGGCTGGAAGCGCGCGTGGAGCAGCCATATGACCTGCGAGCGCTGGCGGACGCGGTATCGGCCAGTCCGCGCACCCTGCTGCGCCACTTCCAGCAGGAGCTGGGATATAGCCCGCTGGATCATCTGCACCGCCTGCGCTGTGCGCGGGCTCGTGTGCTGCTGGAGATCACGCTGGAGAGCGTGCCCTCCGTGGCGTTGGCCTGCGGTTACGAAGATGCCTCTGCGTTCCGGCGGGTGTTCGTCCGGCATGTGGGAATGACGCCTGCGGCCTATCGGGAAAGGCATGCATTGAGGGCACCGAGAAGACGGTGGCGCGTCGCAGCCAGCGAGGTTTGACGCTCCTGACGGATCCGGGCACCTGGTGGCACCGTGGGTGTTGCCCCGCACTTTCCGCGAAGACGCGATTGCGGCCTTGCATCCGGGGCGCATCCGCCCTCCAGTCAGCGCCGCTCCACCGGAAGCGGCGCCCTGTCGCGTGAAGCCGGTTTCCCTGCCTCGCGAGGAGGAACGCGGCCGGGAAAACTAGTCCACCGTCACCTTGGCCTCACGGATCACTTTCCCCCATTTGGCCGTTTCGGCAGCGATGAAGCGATCGCATTCCTCGGGCGTCGATCCTTCGGCAAACGTGCCCATGGTCTGCTGCATGCGCTGCGTGATTTCAGGGCTGCGAATGATGCGAGCGACTTCGGCAGACATGCGCTGCACAATCTCCTTGGGCACTCCTGCCGGAGCCATCATGGCAGCCCAGGTACTGCCCATGAGCTCGGGAATGCCTTGCTCGGCAAACGTAGGCACATCGGGCAACACCGCCAGCCGCTTGTCGCTGGCCACGCCAATCAGACGAATGCGACCGGCCTTGGCAGGCTGTATCAGATTGGGCGGAGGATCGAGGAACAACGGGATCTGGCCGCCCATCAGGTCGGTCAACGCCGGCGCGGCTCCCTTGTAAGGCACATGGATCATGTCCGTCTTGGTCAGCAGCTTCATCAGCTCGGTCGTCAGATGCGCGCTGGAGCCGCTTCCCGAGGAGCCAAAGCTGACCTTGCCCGGATGCGCCCTGGCATAGGCAATCAGCTCCTGCGTGGTCTTGAACGGTGCATTGGTGGACACCGCTGCAACCAGCGGCGAGATCCCCATCAGTGACACGCCAACCAGATCCTTGCCGGGGTTGTAGGGCAGCTTGGGATACAGCGTGGTATTGGCCGCATAAGCGGCAATCACCACACCGAAGGTGTAGCCGTCGGGCGCAGACTTTGCCACTTGATCCACACCGATGAGGCTGTTCGCGCCCGGCTTGTTGTCGATGACGATGGGCTGACCCAGCGCTTTCTGCAAACCCACTTGCAGCAGGCGCGCCATCTGGTCGGTGAAGCCGCCCGCCGTGTAGGGAACGACGATGCGTATGGGCTTGGAGGGCCAGGGGCTCTGGGCCCAGGCCGAGGGAGCCAGCATGGCGGCGCCGGCTGCGGCGCCCGATTGCAGAAAGCTGCGGCGAGATGTCGAAGGCATGAAAGTCTCCTGGTTCTTGTCGGGAAAAAGCGCCGTGCGGCCGCACGGCAGTGGAGAAGGACAAGGCGTCAGTACCCGCGGGCTACGTCCACCAGGTTCAGCAGGGGTTCGCCCGCGCGCAGGCGGCGCAGGTTCTCCAGACACTGGCGGGCCACGGTCTCTGCCGAAGCCTGGGCCGCGATATGCGGCGTGACAAAGGCCTTGGGGTGTCCCCATACCCTGTTGCCAGGCTGGGGGGGCTCCTCGCGCAGCACATCGAGCGCGGCACCGGCCAGATGGCCTTCGTCGAGCAGGGCCAGCAGGTCGTCCTCGACCACCTGCTCGCCCCGCCCCACGTTGATAAGGTAGGCACCGCGCGGCAGCAAGGACAGCATGCTGCGGTTCAGCAGATCGCGCGTCTCGGGCGTGAGCGGCAAGGCGCAGACCAGAATGTCGCTGACAGCCAGCAGCTCTTTGAGGCCTTGCGTGCCGCTGAAGGTGGGCAGGCCGGCAATGTCCTTGACGCTGCGGCTCCAGCCTGCGACGGGATAGCCGACGGCCTGTACGGCACCCGCCACGAAGCGGCCCACCTCGCCCAGACCGAGGATGCCCACGCGGCAGTCCGCGCTGGCGCGCACAGGACGGCGCAGCCATTCCCCGGCCTGCTGCTGGCGCGCGAACAGGTCCAGCTCGCGCGTGTGGCGCAGCGCCGTGCCCACCACGTACTGGGCGATCTCCACATGCTGCTGCGGATCGACGGTGCGCGCCACGGGCAGACCGGCCGGCAGATCAGGCACAGCCAGCAGCTTGTCCACGCCCGCACTGGGCGCGCACAGCAGCTTGAGCTGGGGATAGGCCGGCAGCACGCCCGGCCTGAGGCTCCAGGCCAGCATGGTTTCGACCTCCGCAGCAGGCGCTTCGTCGCGATGGGCCCAGACGCGCAGATCAGGCGCCATGGCGCGCAGTGCATCGACGATGGGCGCTCCCATGCTCGGATGGATATTGACCAGAATTCCCATTGATTGCTCCATGAATCTGAGCGCTGTTCGCTGCCTGCGAAACGGCTGCAGCCCAGGCACGGGCCTATGCCGGCCGCACCGCCCCGCAGCAAGGGTGTCGTTCCCCTCCCGCGAAGCGCGAGGGGGGCACCGTGCAACGGGAAAGCGCGCAGCGACTCAGGGGGGTTAGTCCTTATAACTTGGGTCTATGCGGTCCAGGCGGCGCAGCAGGCCCGGCCAGGCCAGACCCGCGCCCTTGCCCTTGGTGACCTGGCGCGACTGGTTGACCGCGTCGGCAATGATGGTCTGCGGAATGCGCGTCAGCTCGCCGCCGCCCGACTGCGCCAGGATCTGGATGCGGCAGGCCGACTCCAGCGTGTACATGGCCAGCACGGCCTCGGCCACGCTGCGTCCACAGGTCAGCAGGCCGTGATTGCGCAGAATGAGGAAGTTGCTGGCACCCAGATCGTCCACCAGGCGCGGCTTCTCGTCATCGCGCAGGGCCACGCCCTCGTAGTCATGGTAGGCCAGGCGCACCAGCGGAAAGATGGACTGCTGCGAAATGGGCAGCAGCCCCTCCTTTTGCGCCGACACCGCCACGCCGTAGCGTGTGTGCGTGTGCAGCACGCACTGCACCTCGGGGCGGCCGTCGTGGATGGCGCTGTGGATGACGAAGCCGGCAGGGTTGACGTCGTACTCGCTCTCCATCAGCGGCCGGCCTTCGTGATCGACCTTGACCAGGCTGGACGCGGTGATCTCGTCGAACAGCATGCCGTAGGGATTGATCAGGAACTGATCCGGCCGACCCGGCACGCGCGCCGAGATATGGGTGAAGATCAGGTCGTCCCAGCCGAAGTGGGCGACCAGCCGGTAGGCTGCAGCCAGCTCGACGCGGGCCTGCCATTCCTCGGGCGTCACCTGGCGGCGGACTTCGGACATCGTGGGGTCATGGCTCATGGGATAGGTCTCGTGATGGGCATCGTGAAAATGGAAGCCAGGCTCAGCACCCTGCCGCGTACCGGTCACGCAGCTCGCGCTTGAGCACCTTGCCGATGGCGCTGCGCGGCAGCTCGGCGATGAAACGCAGGTCGGCCAGACGCTGGGTCTTGCCGGCCCGCAGGTTGTACCAGCCCATGATGTCTTCGGGCAGGGCCGGCTGCCCCGCGCGCGACACCACATAGGCCACGGGCGTCTCCCCCCATTGCTCGGAAGGCACGCCGACCACGGCCACATCGTCCACGGCCGGGTGGGCGCGCAGCTGGACCTCCAGGTCGCTGGGGTAGATGTTGAAGCCGCCGCTGATGATCATGTCCTTGCGTCTATCGAACAGGGTCAGGAAGCCGTCGGCGTCGAAGCGGCCCACATCGCCCGTGCGGATGAAGCGCTTGCCCGTGGCATCGAACCATTCGGCCTCTCGCGTCTTGGCGGGCTGACCGTGGTAGCCGGTCATCATGCTGGCCGAGTGGCCCACGACCTCGCCGTCCTGGCCGGGTGCGACCTCGCGGCCCTCTTCGTCGATGAGGCGGATGTCATGGCCTTCGGCGGGCTGGCCCACGGTGTGCAGCTTGTCCGGGTGCAGATGGGCTTCGAGGATGCAGGTGCCGCCGCCTTCGGTCATGCCGTAGAACTCGGTGAGGCTGCCGGGCCAGCGCGCCACCACGTCGGCCTTGAGCTCGGCGCGGAACGGCGCACTGGTGCAGAACTTGGCGCGAAAGCTGGACAGATCGTATTCGCCGAACTGCGGCAGCGCCATGATGCGCTGGTACTGCACAGGCACCAGCATGGTGTGGGTGACGCGGTGCCGCTGGGCCAGCTGCAGGTAGCGGGCCGCATCGAACCTGGGCATGAGCACCACGCAGCCGCCGCTGCCCAGCGTGGGGAAGAACACCACCAGCGTGGTGTTGGAGTACAGCGGCGTGGCCAGCAGCGTCGTGCCCTCGGGGCCGTAGCCGTAGACGCTGCCCCGGTTGATGTGGGCCCAGCGCATGCCGTGCGACTGCACGATGCCCTTCGGAACCCCCGTGGTGCCCGAGGAATAGATGATGTTGAACGGCGCGGCCGGCTCCACGCTCACGGGCGCGGGCTGCGCGCCTTCGGGCGCCAGCCAGTCGTCAA
>NZ_SPEY01000036.1 GCF_009360615.1 Comamonas sp. | reverse complement strand
TCTGGCAGGACACCAAGGACCGCTACCGCCTGGTGCAAGGCGATCCCGACCACCCGGCGCTGCCGCCCGAGACGCTGTTTCTCAGCGCCGACCAGTTTTATACCCGCAGCAAGGAACACGCCCAGCTGGCCTTGCGCCCAGGCACCGAAGATGTGGCCGACAGCGCCATCTTCCAGAAGCTTGAAGACCTTTCCGTCGTGCGCGGAGCCGATGACCCGCTGGCCAAGCTGCAAAAACATATAGCAACTGGCGCGAGCAGGGTCTTGCTTCTGGCTGAATCCGATGGCAGGCGCGAGAGCCTTCTCGATTTCTTCCGCGCCTCGGGGGTCAACCCACCCGTATTCGATTCGCTGGCCGAGTTCCAGGCCGAAGCTACGGAAAAGGTCGGTATCGCCACCTCCAGCCTGATGACGGGCTTTGCCTGGGTCGAGGAAGGCCTGGACTTTGTCACCGAAACCGAGCTGTTCGCGAGCAGCCCCACGGGTCGCCGTCGCCGCCGCCAGGAGCAGGTCAGCGATGTCGAGGCCCTGATCAAGGACCTTTCCGAGCTCAAGGTCGGAGACCCCATCGTCCATGCCGACCACGGCATCGGTCGCTATCGCGGGCTCATCAACATGGACATGGGCCAGAAGAACCCTGACGGCACGCCCGCACTGCAGGAGTTTCTGCACCTGGAGTATGCGGCCGACGCCGTGCTCTACGTTCCTGTGAGCCAGTTGCACCTGATCAGCCGCTACACCGGCGTCTCGCCCGACGATGCGCCGCTGCACAAGCTGGGCGGAACGCAGTGGGAAAAGGCCAAGCGCAAGGCCGCCGAACAGGTGCGCGACTCGGCCGCCGAACTGCTCAATATCTACGCCCGCCGCGCCGCGCGCCAGGGCCATGCCTTCCGCTTCCCTACGGCCGACTACGAGCAGTTTGTGGCCGACTTCGGCTTCGAGGAAACGGCCGACCAGCGCGCCGCCATCCACGCCGTGGTGCAGGACATGATCAGCCCCCAGCCCATGGACCGCCTGGTCTGTGGCGATGTGGGCTTCGGCAAGACCGAGGTCGCACTGCGCGCGGCCTTTGTGGCGGCCATGGGCGGCAAGCAGGTCGCCTTCCTGGCCCCCACCACGCTGCTGGCCGAGCAGCATTACCAGACCCTGGTGGACCGCTTCTCCAAATGGCCGATCAAGGTTGCCGAGGTGTCGCGCTTTCGCTCGGGCAAGGAGATCACGGCGGCCATCAAGGGCATCTCGGACGGTACGGTGGATATCGTGGTCGGCACGCACAAGCTGCTGTCCGAATCAACGCAGTTCAAGAACCTGGGCCTGCTCATCATCGACGAGGAACACCGCTTTGGCGTGCGCCACAAGGAGGCCATGAAGGCCATGCGCGCCGAGGTCGATGTGCTGACGCTGACGGCCACCCCGATTCCGCGCACCATGGGCATGGCGCTGGAGGGGCTGCGCGACCTGTCGGTGATCGCCACCGCGCCGCAGCGGCGTCTGGCCATCAAGACCTTTGTGCGCAACGAAGGCACGGGCGTGATCCGCGAAGCCGTGCTGCGCGAACTCAAGCGCGGCGGACAGATCTACTTCCTGCACAACGAGGTCGAAACCATAGAGAACCGCAAGCAGAAGCTGGAGGAGATCCTGCCGGAGGCACGCATTGCCGTGGCCCATGGCCAGATGCCCGAGCGCGAGCTCGAACGCGTCATGCGCGATTTCGTGGCCCAGCGCTACAACATCCTGCTGTGTTCGACCATCATCGAGACCGGCATCGATGTTCCCTCGGCCAACACCATTCTCATCAGCCGCGCGGACAAGTTCGGTCTGGCGCAGCTGCACCAGTTGCGCGGACGGGTAGGACGCAGCCACCATCAGGCCTATGCCTATCTGATGGTGCCGGACCTGGACGGCCTGACCAAGCAGGCCCAGCAGCGGCTGGAGGCCATCCAGCAGATGGAGGAACTGGGCTCGGGCTTCTATCTGGCCATGCATGACCTGGAAATCCGTGGCGCCGGGGAGGTGCTGGGCGAAAACCAGAGCGGCAACATGATGGAGGTGGGCTTCCAGCTCTATAACGAGATGCTGTCCGAAGCCGTGCGCAGCCTCAAGGCCGGCAAGGAACCCGATCTGCTCTCGCCGCTGTCGGCCTCCACCGATATCAATCTGCATGCGCCGGCCCTGCTGCCCAACGACTACTGCGGCGACGTCCATCTGCGCCTGTCGTTCTACAAGAAGCTGGCAACGGCGAAGACGGCCGACCAGATCGATAGCCTGCTCGAGGAAATCGTGGATCGTTTCGGCAAGCTGCCGCCCCAGGCGCAGACCCTGATCGACGTCCACCGCCTGCGCGTGCTGAGCCAGCCCTATGGCGTGGTCAAGGTCGATGCGGCTCCCGGGGTGATCAACATCAGCTTCAAGCCCCAGCCGCCGATCGATCCCATGAACATCATTCATCTGATACAGAAGAACAAGCACATCAAGCTGGCGGGCAACGAGAAGCTGCGCATCGAAAAGGAACTGGAGAACCCCAAGGACCGTGCCCAGATGGTGCGCGATGTGCTGCGCAGCCTGGGCCAGCCACTCAAGAGCGAAGCAGCTGTTCATGCCTGACAAGGCGGCTGACGAGGCCGGCAGGGCTATTGGTCCCAGTACGCACCAGACGATGCAAGATGGCGGCTGAGCCTGATAAGCCGAGCCGCCATGTATCTTGAAACCGCTATTGCCCTGCTGGCCTTGTTGCTGGCCCTGCTCTGCCGTCCCTGGCGCATGCTGGGCAGCAGGGCCGGGCCCGGCGGCAAGCGCGACCCGGTGCTGTCGCCACTGATGACGCCGCTGCTGGCCATTCTGGTGCTGCTGCCCTGGGTCTGGGCATTGCCTGCGCTGCACAAAATGCCTCTGCAACTGCACTGGTCTGGTGCACCGCTGGTACTGCTACTGATCGGTTGGCCGCTTGCAGTGCCCGTACTGATAGCGACCAGCGCGATGGCCTTTGCGCTCGCCCCTGCGCTCGGACTGCAGGACGCGCTGGGCCTGGCGGTCTGGCAGGGGCTGGTACCGGCCACGCTGGCCATGCTCTGGGGGGCAGCAGTGCGCCGCTGGTGCTGGCACAACATCTTTGTCTTCATATTCTTGCGCGGCTTCCTGGGCACTGTGGTATGCGTATTCATTGCGTCCTTGCTCGGCCAGTGGGCCGGACATGTGCTGCCCAACGTCAATGACGAGCTCTCGCACATGGCACGCTGGCTCATGGCCTGGAGCGATGGCGTGACCACCGGTATGCTGACAGCGGTATTCGTGGTGTTTCGCCCGCACTGGGTGGCCACCTGGTCCGATGCCATATATCTGCAGCCGCCTGGCGGGCCTGAAAGCTGAGGCCGTCGAGACGCATTCAGGTCGGGCACTCTCCCGGCAACGGCGCCAACCGGATCGCTCCATCCGGCAAAACGCCAGGACATCTGGCACAAGGCTTGCTCATCATCGGGCTATCGCACCACGGCCATCACCCAGGCGGTGCATATCTTGAGAAAGAGAGGGATCGCATGCTGTTCCAACCCGTTCGCAACATCGTTCACCGCCGCATCCGCCACGCAGCCGATTCCGTGGCCCGCCCCGCACTGGCCTGCATGCTGGTGGCGGCAGGACTGACTGCCACGGCCCAGGCCCAGGACGCCTATCCCGAGCGCGCGGTCAAGGTCATCGTCGCCCTGCCCGCCGGAGGCAGCGCCGACATGATTGCCCGGGTCGTGGGGCAGAAGCTGGCCACTGAACTCAAGCAGCCTTTTGTGGTGGACAACCGTGCCGGTGCCTCGGGTCAGATCGGCACGCCGGCCGTGGCGCGATCCGCCCCGGACGGCTATACGCTGATGGTCTCGCCGGCCTCATTCCTGACCACCAACAAGAGCATCTTCAAATCCCTGCCCTATGACCCCGAGGCCGACTTCGCGCCCATCAGCAAGCTGGTGAATCAGCCCATGGTACTGGTGGTCAAGGACAGACAGAAATTCCCCAGCGTGGCTGCCGTGGTGGCGGCCGCCAAGGCCGCCCCAGGCAAGCTGACCTTTGCCTCATCCGGCGACGGCAGCCCACAGCATCTGGCCGCGCTGATGTTCGAGACGCGCACCCAGGCCAAGATGCTCCACGTGCCCTACAAAGGCGGTGCGCCGGCCGTCAACGACACACTGGCCGGCAATGTGGACATGCTGTTTGCCGTGCTGCCCGAAGCCCTGCCGCATATCCAGGCCGGCAAGCTGCATGCCCTGGCTGTGATGGCGCCCCGGCGCGCGGCCATGCTGCCCAACACCCCCACCATGGCGGAAGGCGGTTTTGCCGATCTCAACCTCTCGGCCTGGGTCGGGCTGTTCGCACCGGCCAAGACGCCGCAGCCCGTGATCGACAAGCTCAACCGCGCCGTGCGCGTGGCACTGGACAGCGAGATCAAGACCAAACTGGGTGAAAACGGCATGGAAGTCGCACCATCGACGCCCGAGCAGCTCAGGCAGACCGTGGCCCAGGACATCAGGCTGCATGCCGAGCTGGTCAAGGCTGCAGGCATCCAGCCGCAGTAAGCAGGCACCGCCTCGAACCGCACCAGGGGGCAAACTCAGGGGTGAATGGCAAGCCGAAGCCCGCCACAACAGCGGATAATGGCGGCCATCTTGAGGAATGGCGCAGACCTGATCTCTGCCATACCCCTTTCTGCTACCCCTCATTCGCACGATTCGCAATGACCGACGCCACCGAATTCGCCCCCGGCCTGATGATCCGCGGCTTTACCGCTCCCCAGAAGCTGGCGGACTACAAGCTCATCGCCTTTGATATGGACTCGACGCTGATCACCATCGAGTGCATCGACGAGATCGCCGACGCCACGGGCAAGAAGGCCGAAGTGGCGGCGATTACCGAAGCCACCATGCGCGGCGAAATCACCGACTTCAAGGACAGCCTGCGCCAACGCGTAGGCAAGCTGGTCGGAGTGACCGAGGCCGACATGGCCCGCGTTCTGGCCGAACGCCTGAAACTCTCGCCGGGCGCTGAAACCCTGGTCAGGGCCGCCAAGGCCGCGGGCCTGAAAGTGCTGCTGGTCTCGGGCGGTTTCACCTACTTTGCCGAGCATGTGCGCGGCCTGCTGGATATCGACTTTGTACGCGCCAATGTGCTGGAGATCAAGGACGGTGCACTGACTGGAGGCCTGGTCGAGCAGGCCTGGGGCGATATCTGCGACGGTGCGGAAAAGCGCCGCACCTTGCTGGAAGTGGCTTCGCTGATCGGCATCGATGCCAGCCAGTGCATTGCCGTGGGCGATGGCAGCAACGACATTCCCATGATGCAGGCGGCCGGTCTGTCTGTGGCCTTCCACGCCAAGCCGCGCGTGCGCAACGAGGCCAAGGTCGCCATCAACGAAGGCGGCCTGGATCGCCTGCTGGAAGTGCTCCGATAGGCTGGAACAAGCACCTGCCCCCATCAGCCGCGGCCCTGTCGCCCAGGGTCAGCGGCTTTTTTGCGCCCGCTACGGTGCAGCCATCCCCGACAGCTTTGCTACAGTGCCATGCATCTTCCTCAACCCGGTCGAAAGGTCAGAGCATGAGCCAACTCAAAATCGCCGTCATCGTGGGCAGCCTCAGCAAGCAGTCCATCAACCGCCAGCTCGCCCAGGGCCTGGCTGTACTCATGCAGGACAAGGCCGATTTCGAATTCATCGATATCAGCCGCCTGCCGGTCTACAACCGCGACTTCGACAGCACCCCCGATTTCAAGCCCTTTGACGACCTCAAACCCCAGATTCGCGGCTGCCACGGCGTTCTGTTCGTGACGCCCGAATACAACCGCTCCATCCCCGCAGCGCTCAAGAACGTGCTCGATGGCCTGAGCCGTCCCTATGGCCAATCCGTCTGGGCAGGACTGCCGGCCGCCGTGATCGGCAGTTCGCCCGGAGCGGCCGCCACGGCCATGGCCCAGCAGCACCTGCGCAATGTATTGGTGTCGCTGGACATGCCCACCCTTCCCCAGCCCGAAGGCTTTGTGCGCTGGTCCGACACCCTGCTCGACGCTGACGGCAAGATCGGCCAGGGCAGCCATGACTTCCTCGTCAAGTACATGACACGCTTTCTGGACTGGGTGCAGTTGCACCAGAAGCATTGAAGCGCTGAAGCGCTCTGCCACCGGGTCCATCGCCTGCCCTGCGCGCGCCCTTGCGCTGCGGGGCATTGTCATGGCTATTTCCCTGCATGGAAGACTGCTGGAACTTTTGCGCGCGCAGACTGTTCCTACAATAGCGTGCGGCCTCACACATCACACAAAACATCCGGCCGCCAGGGTCCGAGCCCTGTCCTTTTACGGACAGTTTCAGCTCGGCACCTTGAAAATCCACCTCTCGACTTTAAATACCATAGCAAGCAAGCCTTTTGCGACAACCGTTGCAGGGCATGCTGGTTGCCTTCGCTCGTCTGAGTGCGGGCGGCCGTCTATGACAACCATGACTGGAAACCATTTCGTGAAGACTTCGTACCGTGCTGCCGCCTCCGTGATTGCCATCGCCATCGCATCGCTGACCGTGCCTTCGCTGGCTCAGGCCAAGCGCATGGGCAGCAGCAAGTCCGTTCGCCCTGCCAGCATCGGCAGCAAGGCACCGGCTCAGCCCGCGCCCGTGGCTCCTGCCGCCGCCGCGCCCAAGGCTGCTCCTGCAGCAGCCCCCGCTGCGGCAGCGGCCCCTGCCGCCGCACCCGCAGCGGCAGCAGCTCCTGCCGCTCGTGGCTCCGGCATGATGGGCACCATGGCCGGCGCTGCCGTCGGTGCCGTGGCCGGCACCATGGCCGGCAATGCCATTGCCGGTGCCATGGGCGGTGGCGACAAGGAAGCCGAAGCCAGGAAGGCCAAGGAAGAAGAGGCCAAGAAGGCCGAAGCCGAGGCTGCAGCCCTGCAAAAGCAGCTGGACGACGCCAAGGCCAAGGCGGAAGCCGCTCGCGCAGCTGTCAAGTAATCAACGCCTTGTTGCAGCCCGGCATGCCGGGCCTGCGCCCAATGTCAAAAAAGGGATGCACCTGCATCCCTTTTTTGCATCCTTTTGTTCATCAAGCTCTGCATGATTTTGTGCTCCCCGGCAGCACAGCACCCGAAAAAGCATCTGCCCGCCACACGCCAGATGCACGGACACAGCCATGCACCATAAGCTGGTCGTAGCCGCCGATGCCGGCCTCCACCGCTATCTCAGGCGCTCCAGACAGCGGCCATGACCGCAGCAGCCGCGGCCAGAATGCAGGCAGCCGCAGCGGCCCCGCGGGCAGCGATGCTGATCAGGGCAACGACGAGCAATGCGCCTGCCGATAGCCAGCCCAGCCAGGCCACGACGCCTACGGACCAGCCCCAGGCCTGTACACAGGGCATGACCGCCGCAGCCAGCAGCCCCGCTCCCACTGCGCGCATCAGCCCCGCTCGCGCCGCAGGGATCTCCATGGCAGCCGTGAGCTGCTCATGGTGGCGTTCCATGGCAAACGCCAGCGCCGCCATGCCCGCAAAGCTCAGCGCAAATGCCAGCCACGATGCGTGCAATACATTCATGTTCCCACCTCCATCTTGCCCGCTGAAACCGGGCTTTCCGAACGGACGCTGCGGCGCCGCAGATAGTGCCAGGCCCAGGCTGTAAGCAATCCCAGCGCCATGGCGCTCAGCTCCACCCCTGCGCTCTCCCAGTCGCCGCGAGCGATCTGTGCAGGCAGACTGTCACCGACCGTGATCCAGTTCAGCAGCGGCAGCAGCAGGCACAAGGCGGCCAGCAGGCCCAGTTGCTCCCGCCATGCCGCTGCGGGAGCACGCACCATGGCATGCAGCAGTGTCAGGCCCCACAGCCCGAAGAACACCGCCAGCTCCCAACTCGCTCTATGGGACAGCCCGACGGGAACCAGGCGGTTGGCCCACAGATAGCCGATGCAGCCCAGGCCCAGACCGGCGATGGCCGCGACATTGAGTCCCTCGACGAGCCGGTACACGCGCGCCGTGGCGCTGCCGAACTCGCCGGCCTGCCGGCCCGGGTGCTTGCCGCGGCGCTTGACCATGAACAGGATGGCGCCGCTGGCCATCATGGCACTGCCCGCCAGCCCGCAGAGGAAATACAGCCACTTGAGCGCCTGGCCGCCGAACTCCACCTGGTGCAGACTGCCTATCACCGACTTGGCCATGGAGGCGTCACCACCGTCCACCTCGCCAGGCTGGCGCAGCCTCAGCACCTCGGCTGTCGCCGCCGAGAACATCACCATGCCGGTCGTCGGGTTCAGACGCTGCTGCATTTCCTCCTCGCTGTTCCAGCCGTAGACGCCGATGCGTGCCGCCGCATCGCCTGGGTTGTCCACGACCACGGCCCGCACGGGCTGGCCCATCAGCGCCTGGGCGCGTTGCACAAACGGCTCCAGCTGCGGAACCGCCATGGACCGGCCCGACGGTGCCGGCCTGTCCGACTCGTTGAGCGCCACCACATAGTCGCGCAGTCCCTGGCTGCCCGTGCCGAAATAGACCGCAATGCCGGCCGGCATCAAGGTCGAGGCGGAGATGGCAATCCCCGTATAGGCAATCATGATCTGGAATGGCAGCGTCAGCACCGCCACCGCATTGTGGGCATCCAGCCAGCTGCGCTGCCCCTTGCGGGCACGAAAGGTGAAGAAGTCCTTGAAGATGCGCCTGTGCGTGATGACCCCGCTGAGCAGCGCCACCAGCATGGCCATGCCCGCAATGCCGACCACCCAGAGGCCTGCCTGCCCCGCATGCAGCCGGTAGTGGAAATCCACGAAATGGTGGCCCCCCTTGGTGGCGCGCACGGCGCCGTGAGCCTGGTCCTTGCCCAGCGGCTGCCCGGTGGCGGAATCCAGTTCGGCCGCAGCGTACTGGCGCTTTTCATCGAACCAGTAGACACGCAGGTCGCCAGCGCCCTCGGCATCGGAAGGCCACAGCTCCCACATCTCGGCACCCGGATGGTGTTTTTCCATATAGGCCAGGCCCCAGGCCAGGCGCTGGCCCAGATCACCCCCACGCTGGCCGGAGGCTCGGGCGGCCGCCTGCGCCTGCTCCTGGGCATGATGCTCGGGCGTCATCCAGTGGGAGATGGGCTCCTCGAAGACCGCCAGCGTCCCCGTGAAAAAGACCGCGAACAGCAACCAGGAAAACCACAGGCCGCACCATGTGTGCAGCCAGGCCTGGGCCTGGCGAAAACCACCCTGGCCTGCTCCGCCCGCATTTTTACGCTCGGCCATGCTCAAGCTCCTCCAGCCAGCCAGGCCGAGGCGCCCGCCAGCACGATGCCGGGCAGCAGCAGCCCCAGCCAGACGCGGCCCGGCGACACCGGCGAAAAGGCCCAGATCACGGCCAGCAGATACGCAGGGAAACTCCACAGCATGCCCGCCAGCACCGACTCGGCACGCGGCTCGGAGAGGACCGTCGCCAGGAATACGGCCAGGGCGCTGGCCAGCAGATAGCCGCCCAGAACGGCGGCCAGCAGCCGGGACAGGACGCTGCTGCCCACAAAGCGTAGAAAGAATGGAGTCATGACATAAGGAAAGAGATGGAGGCCCCGGACGGCCCGGGGCAAAGCAGGCCGCAAGGCCCTTTCTTTATGTATGACAAACGAAAACCCAAAAAGGGTCATCCGCGCCACGCCCTGGCACAGGCCGGCCCCCACCGGGCCTGGCTGAACCATGGCAAAGCAGGCCGGCAATCGCCCGTCTGGCGCGCCGCACTCAGGCAGAAGTGGGCGACGGATTCGAGGACCCGGGTGCTGCCAACCCTCAGAAGTCGTAGCGCATACCCACGTTCACGCTGCGCGGCGCACCCCAGGTGTAGTAGAGGCCGCCCAGATTGCTGACGCCGGCAAAGTATTTCTTGTCCAGCAGATTGTTCACGTTCAGGCTCAGCGACAGATGCCTGTCGACCTGGTAGCGGGCCATCAGATCCAGCACGGCGTAGGACTGCTGTGCCAGAGTGTTGTGGCTGTCGCTGGTCGAAGTCTTGCTTTGCCAGCGAGTCGCCGCCCCCAACGTCAGACCGCGCAGCGCGCCGCCTTCGAAGCCGTAGGTGCTGCCGAGCTTGAGCTGGTACTTGGGATACAGGCTGGAGCTGGTCAGCGAGCTGTTTTGCTGCACCAGGCTACCCTGGACCTGCCAGCCGCGCGCCAG
>NZ_SPEY01000116.1 GCF_009360615.1 Comamonas sp. | reverse complement strand
CCAGCACCGTGTCGTGATAGGGCATGGGAAAGCGCTGCTTCCAGTCGGCAAAGGTCTTGGTGCGCTCGCTGGTGTTGATGCAGCGATCCCAGACCTGACGCTCGCAGGCCAGATCGGCGGCGGCATAGAGCTCGCGGTCATCCATGCCACCGGGCTGGTGCAGATTGGTGGCATAGTTCCACTCGCGCACTCCCTCGCTGCGCAACCCGATGCTGATGGCATACAGGCCGCGATTGAGGCTGGGATTGCTGCGTGCAGCCGCCTTTTCCTGCGCCGTCAACGGAGCGGGCGCAGGCGGCACACCGATGCGCTGGCCGATTTCCTCCAGCGCCAGCTGTTCATAGAAGCTGCCATGGCCAGCCGTGTCTTCCAGCAGCTGGCGGGCCTCGGCCCTTTCCTCGGCATTGGGGCGGCCCGCCAGCATGGCTCTGGCCTTCCAGTAGGCCCAGGTCGGATCGGTGCGCTCCGGGCCCATGGCGTCAATGGCGCGGCGCACGGCCTTCCAGTCGCCGGCGCGCAGTGCGGCACGGGCCTTCCAGCCCAGCAGGTCGTCGTTCAGGTCTTCGTTGCGGCGCACCTTGCCAAAGTAGCTGTTGGCATCGGGCGAGAGCTTGGAGGCGGCCTGCTTGCCGGCCACGGCCCAGGCCCAGTTGCGCTCCTCGCCATTGAGCTGGGCGCCCCAGCCGCCTTCGATCTGCGTGGCCGCCGCATCGGGGTCGCTGGCCGCCATGCGGATCAGCGCCAGCAGGGCCAGTTCCTTGCGCTCACGCCCGCGCGCCTTGCTCTGACCCGCCAGGTATTTGGCGGGCGAGGCAAACACCTGCGCTACCTGGTCGGCCGCCTCGGGGGCGACGATGGCCACCGCATCACGGGCCGCCTTCTGCCGATTGCCTTCGGTGGCCACACGGGCACGGCGCCAGACATCGGCGTCGCTGATCAGCTTGCTGGCATACAGCTGGCTGGCGGCCGTGGTGCAGCCGTCGTCGGCATCCTTTTGGGCCATCCACAGGTCGCGCACCTGCGGCCCCACATTGGGCGCGCCCCGCCCCTGCAGCGCATCGGCCAGCAGGGCATAGCAGGTGACGGACTTGTCGTCGCGCATGCGGAACCTGGGATAGACCTGGCTGAAGGTGCTCCAGTCACGCTGCTTGCCCAGCAGCAGCAGCCAGTCGTTGCGCAGGCGATCTTCCTGGTAGGTACCGGCGTAACGGTTCAGAAAGCCCTGTATCTCATCGGGCGACGCGGTCTCCAGGCGGTTCTTGAGTTCCCAGTAGGCGGCCCAAGGTTCGAGGGGGTGCCCGGCAGCCTGGGGCAGGAGCTGGGTCAGCGCCGCCTGATTGCGGCTGCGGAATGCTTTTTGCATGTCCAGCAACACGGCGTCGCCCGAGTTCTGTGCCAACGCAAACGGAGCAGCTACAGTCAGCAGGGAAGCCGCACAAAGCGGTGTCAAAATCTTCAGCCAGTGCATGGAGGAAATTATCCGATGGACAAAGCAGCGTTACGCCGCAAGTTGATTGAACTGCGCCTCAACCTTCCAGATCGCCTGCAACGCGCCGATGCGCTGCAGCAGGTGATGCGCTTTTGGCTGATGGAGCGGCCCGATACCGTGATTGGCGCCTACTGGCCCATCAAGGGTGAATTCGATCCGCTGCCAGCCCTGCACCGCTGGAAGGAAGACGGCGAGCTACAGGGTACTCCACAACGGCGCAGAATCGGGCTGCCGGTGATCGACAAACAGCGCAAGACGCTGAGTTTTCACGCCTGGTATCCCGGCTGCCCCATGGAGGAGGACGCCTATGGCATTCCCAAGCCCAAGGATACCGAACTGCTGGTGCCCACGCTGCTGTTTGTCCCCTGCGTGGGTTATGCGGCTGGCGGCTACCGCCTCGGCTATGGCGGCGGCTTCTATGACCGCACGCTGGCCGAGCTGAGCCCGCGCCCGTTCACCGTGGGCCTGGGCTACACCAACGGCTATGTCGATGACTTCCAGCCCGAGACACATGATCTGCCGCTGGACGCCATCCTCAACGACAACGGCGTGGTCTGGCCCGTCTGAACCCTATTTCGCCTTGCCATGAGTCGCCCCCGCAAGAACATTCCCCAGCGCCGCTACCGCCCGCGCCCTCCGCTGACCGTGATGCAGCTGCCGCTGACTGCGGCAGAGCTGCAGCGGTTGCAAGCCCATATGCGCCGCCACGGCGCGCTCGGCCTGACCCCGCGTCAGCACGATGCCATCTGGGACTTTCTGTTCGAGCGCCCCGAAAGCCAGACCTGGCTGCGCCAGATGACGGCGCAGATCCAGGCCGGGCAGATCGCCACGCGTCCCGGCGCCTGAATCAGGTTCATCGCCAGAATGCTCCTTATTGAGGAGCATTTACTGCTTTCAATCAAAGGACTTCATTGCTTTATCAGCATGAAGTCCTTTTTCACTGAACGAAAGCAGCTATCAATTTCACTGTGCCGACTGGCTGAGGCGCCAGTTGCGCCAGCCCGATGCACGCAGCTCGCAGGCCGGGCAGCTGCCGCAGCCATAGCCCCATTCGTGCAACGCATCGCGCGTGCCCTGGTAGCAGGTGTGGGTCTCGGTGCGGATCAGCTCCACCAGCTCGCTGCCGCCCAGGTCATGGGCCAGCTGCCAGGTCTGGGCCTTGTCCAGCCACATCAGCGGCGTATCGATGCGCAGCCGGCGCTCCAGGCCCAGGTTCAGCGCCAGCTGCTGGGCCTTCATGGTGTCGTCGCGGCAATCGGGATAGCCGGAGTAATCGGTCTCGCAGACGCCGGTGACGATCACCGTCAGCCCGCGACGATAGGCCAGCGCGCCGGCCAGGGTCAGGAACAGCAGATTGCGGCCCGGCACAAAGGTGTTGGGCAGGCCGTCGGCCTGCATGGCAAACGCCACATCCTCGGTCAGGGACGAACCGCCGATCTGCCTGAGCACGTCGAGCGACAGCACATGGTCCTCGCCCAGACGCGGCGCCCACTGGGGAAAGCGCTCGGCCAGCTGCTCGCGCACGCCGGCGCGCACCTGCATCTCCACGCTGTGGCGCTGGCCGTAGTCAAAACCCAGCGTCTCCACGCGCTCGAACATGCTCAGAGCCTGGGCCAGGCAGGTGGTCGAGTCCTGGCCGCCCGAGAACAGCACCAGCGCGCCCTTGTGGTGACCGGCCCCGGCCGCCTGCGCAGCCAGGTGTGCAGAAGTAGTGGAAGTATTTGCCATAGTGCTGCAATTACATCATCCGCCGCGGCACCCCGGCAGGACTGTGGAATCAAAACACACAGACCGCGCGGCCCAGGCTTGATAAGCTCGGCGGCAGATACACACAGGAGTCCGGCATGAAGCTCTATATCGGCAACAAGAATTACTCGTCCTGGTCCATGCGGCCCTGGGTGTTGATGCGCCAGAGCGGCATCAGCTTCGAAGAAGTCATGCTGCGCTTCGACAGCTTCGCCCCGGACTCCAGCTTCAAGCTGCAGGCGCTGGCGCTCGCCCCCACCGGCAAGGTGCCGCTGCTGGTCGATGATGGGCTGACCATCTGGGACAGCCTGGCCATCTGCGAATACCTGGCCGAGCGCTTTCCCGACAAGCACCTGTGGCCGCAGACCGTGGCCCAGCGCGCCCGCGCACGCAGCCTGGTGGCGCAGATGCACAGCGGCTTCGGTGCGCTGCGCAGCTTCTGCCCCATGAATATCGAAGCCCAGCTGCAGGAGACCGGTGCCCGGCTCTGGGCCGAGCATGTCGACCTGCGCAGCGATCTCCAGCAGCTCGAAGAACTCTGGACCCCGCTATTGAGCACCGCCAGCGGTCCCATGCTGTTCGACCAGTTCAGCATTGCCGATGCCTTTTTTGCACCGGTCTGCATGCGCATCAACAGCTACGGACTGCCGACCTCTGCACCGGTACGCGCCTATGTGCAGCGGGTCACCCAGCTGCCCGCCACCCAGGAATGGATTCATGCAGCGCTGGCCGAGCAGGACTTCCTGCCGTTCGAGGAACCCTACCGCCTGCACCGCTGAGCTCGGAATCCCGCGATTGCGGTATCTGCAGGCCGACCTGCAGCCACTACCATTGGCGCATGAGTGAATTCAAGGTTTTCAAGGTAGGCGGTGCCGTGCGCGATGCATTGCTGGGCCTGCCCGTCAACGACACGGACTGGGTGGTGGTCGGAGCCACACCGGAGCAGATGAGCGCGCGCGGCTTCGTGCCCG
>NZ_SPEY01000066.1 GCF_009360615.1 Comamonas sp. | reverse complement strand
CGCCGATTTCGTTTTCGCTGGCGCTCATCACTTCCACCTTCCAGCCCACGTTGGCGGCGTAGCGGGTGTACATGCGGGTCAGGTCGCCGGCAAACAGCGCAGATTCGTCGCCGCCCGTTCCGGCGCGGATTTCGACAAAGGCGGGGCGGGCATCGTCGGGGTCCTTGGGCAGCAGCAGGCGCTGCAGCTCGTCCTCGAGCCTGATCAGCTCGGCCTCGCCGCTGCCGATCTCTTCCTGCGCCATTTCGGCCATGTCGGGGTCGTCCAGCATTTCCCGCGCGGCCGCGATATCGGCCTCGGTCTGCTGGTAGCGGTTGTAGCGGCTGGCGATGGCTGTCACATCGGCATGTTCGTGCGAGATGGTGCGGTACTGCTTCATGTCGCCCATGATGTCTTCGCGCGAGAGCAGAAAATCCAGCTCCTGCAGGCGTTGGGCATAGCGTTCGAGCTGGTTGCGCAAAAAGTCTTGCATAGGGGTACCAAGGGCTTGGGAACGGTGGCGCGCAGGGCGCACGTTTGTGAATTCGGGAAAGCGGGCAGGCCACGGTCGGGCCATGCGCTGCACGAAGACGGCAGCGCCAAAGCGGTCGAGCGCCGCTAAAGCTTGCTGGGGTTGCGGCTGGCGCGCAGGAACAGACGGGAGACGGTGTCTGCGGTCTGGGCGCGTTCTTCGGCGTCGCCCTTGTGCAGCTCGGCCATGGTGCCGTGCAGCATTTTCTGTGTGAGGCCGCGCGAGAGCGCTTCCAGCACGGTGTCGATGTCTTCACCCTTGGCCAGCAGCTTTTTGGCACGGGCAATTTCCAGCGCGCGCCATTCGTCGGCCTGGGCATTGACCTGCTGGATCAGCGAGACAGCGCCGCCCACGGGGTTGCGCTGGTCCATCCACTGCATAAAGCTTTGCACGCCGGTGTCGATGATGACCTCGGCCTGCTGAACGGCGGCCTGGCGCTGGGCCTGACCGGTGCGCACGACGGTTGCCAGATCGTCCACGGTGTAGAGATAGACGTCGTTGAGGTGCTTGACCTCGGACTCGATATCGCGCGGCACGGCCAGGTCCACCATGAAGATGGGGCGGCGCTTGCGCTTCTTGAGGGCGGACTCCACGGCACCCAGGCCGATGATGGGCAGGGTGGAGGCCGTGCAGCTGATGATGGCGTCGTACTCGTGCAGATGCTCGGGCAGGTCGGCCAGGCGCATGGTGCCGGCGCCGAACTGGGCCGCCAGCTTCTCGCCGCGCTCCATGGTGCGGTTGGCAATGGTGATCTGCCTGGGGTTGCGGGCCGCGAAATGGGTGGAGACCAGCTCGATCATCTCGCCGGCGCCCACGAAAAGCACGCGGATCTTGCTCAGGTCTTCGAACAGCTGGCCTGCCAGACGCACGGCAGCAGCAGCCATGGAGATGCTGTGCGCGCCGATCTCGGTGGAGCTGCGCACTTCCTTGGCCACGGCAAAGCTGCGCTGGAACAGCTGGTTGAGAGTGGTTCCCAGGGCGCCCGCGGTCTCGGCCGCGCGCACGGCGTTCTTCATCTGGCCGAGGATCTGTGCCTCGCCCAGCACCATGGAGTCCAGCCCCGAGGCCACGCGGAAGGCGTGGCGGGCGACCGAGCCGTCCTGCAGCAGATACGAGTGCTGGCGCAGCAACTCGGGCGCCACGCCGCCGCTGTTGGCCAGCCAGTGCATGGTGTGATCCATGGCCGGGGCGTCGGCAGCGCAGTAGATCTCGGTGCGGTTGCAGGTGGAGAGGATGGCGGTTTCCACGGCGCTGTGGACCCGTCCCGCATGGGACAGGGATGCGCGCAGGCCTTGCAGCGTCGGCGCGATCTGATCGAGCGCGAACGCAAAACGGCCCCGCATATCGAGCGGAGCCGTGTGGTGATTGATACCTAAAGCCCAGACTGCCATAACCATGGATTATAAAATTTAGAACCGGATTGGACACCCCCCGGTCTCAAAGCCTTGGAATCGATTGTTGCCATGGATCTTGTTGCGAGCGTTAATCATTTACTCAACTTCGTCGCCCCGGCTTTTTTTCTCGCGCTGGGCCTGGCGATCTGCGCTCGATGGTTCAAGCAAAACAAGGCTGGAGCCCAATCCTTCATTGTGCAGGTAGCTATCAATTTCATAATCGGGGCGGCAGTCCTGGTGGCCGGTCTCTGGCTGTTTTCGCGCGATGGCAAGATGCTCAGCTATGCCGCGCTGGCCGGCACAAGTGCCTGTTGCCAGTGGGTGCTTTCGCGGGCCTGGCGCTGATTGGCATGCCGGCTGGAAAGCTGTTTTGCGTGAAATCTTGATCTGACTCAAGATTGCCCGTCGTATTCCTGCCGGTGCCCGGCCAGGCCTCAGTCGCTGACGGCCCGGGGCTCGGCCTGTTCCAGTATCCAGCTGCGAAACTGCAACAAGGCCTCTGTCGGAGGGCGATTGCCCTGCTGGCACAGAAAGTAGCCGCGGTCGATATGCACCGGCGCATCCAGCGCCAGAGCCACGCGGCCTGATGCCAGATCCTCTTCCACCAGGCAGCGTTGCACCATGGCTGCGCCCATGCCGGCGGCCACGGCCTGCACCAGCAGGGCGACGGTCTCGAAGTCCGCAACCGGGGCAGGGCAGGGTTGGCTCAGGCCTCTGGCCTGCATCCAGCTGGTCCAGTTGCCAGGGTAGTTGGTGTGGAACAGCAGCGGCCGGTTCAGCAAATCCTGCTCGCTGCGGATAGAGGCCGGCCCCTGCAGCTCGCGAGGATGGCAGATGGGGACGAGGTCGCGGCCGATCACATATTCGGCCTCCACGCCCGCCGGCCAGTGCTGGCTCCCGACGCGAATCCAGGCATCGATCTCCGGCGCATTGAGCGGATCGTCGCGCCGATAGGGCGCGAAGGAGAGCAGGATATGCGGGTGACGGCGGTTGAAGTCGGGCAGGCGCGGAATCAGCCAGTGGCTGAACAGTGTGGGAATGACCGACAGGCGCAGCTGCGGTCCATGGCGGCGTCTGCGCGCGGCGGCCGATGCCGCCTCGATGGCCATCACCGCGGGCTCGATCGCCTGCAGATAGTCCCGTCCAGCCGGGGTGAGCGCATTGCGTCTGCCCAGGCGCTCGAACAGGGCAAAGCCCAGATGATCTTCCAGCCTGGCGATGGCGCGGCTGATGCCGCCCTGGGTCACGTACAGCTCCTGCGCGGCGAGCGAGTAACTGCCCAGGCGGGCGGCTGCGGCAAAGGCGTGAAGTTCGGACAGGGACGGAGAGTGCATGCGCATGACGGCCTGAATTATGACGGTTGGTAATACTTGCGTGCCGTCTTGTCGCTTTTCACCAGGCGGCCTGCGCCACAGAATGAAACAAAGGTCGGAGCCTGCGCTCAAGCGCTGCGAGCCGGCCCATCACCCGTCTTTCAAGAGATCCAAGGAGAAGCCGCATGGCCATTCGTCGTACCGTTCTGTCATCCATTGCCGCCTGCGCGGCGGTCGCCGCGCTGTCCCCCGCGTTCGCAGCCAGTGCGGCGGCGGACTACCCCAATCGGCCCATCCGCCTGATCGTGCCCTTTGGTGCCGGTGGCTCCACCGACATGGTGGCGCGCCTGCTGGCCGACAAGATGGGCCAGATACTGGGCAAGGCCGTGGTGGTGGATAACCGCGGCGGAGCCGGCGGCTCCATCGGCGCCTCGGAAATCGCCAAGGCTGCCCCCGACGGATACACCATCGGCATGGCCACCGTTTCCACCCACGGCTCCAACCCGGCCATCTTCCGCAAGCTGCCCTATGACGCGATCAAGGACTTTGCCCCCATCACCAATGTGATGAGCGTGCCCAGCGTGTTCGTGGTCAACGCCAGCGTACCCGCCAGGACCATGAAGGAATTCATCGCGCTGGCCAAGGCCAACCCCGACAAGTACACCTTTGCCTCGCCGGGCACAGGCTCCCTGGGGCACGCCAATATCGAGAATTTCATGAACCTGGCGGGTATCCAGCTGCTGCACATTCCCTACAAGGGGGCGGGTCAGGCCATTACCGATGCGCTGGGCGGACAGGTGAATGCCATGACGGACAACCTGCCCTCGACCCTGCCGCATATCAAGGCCGGCCAGCTGCGTCCCCTGGCCGTGCTGGCCCTCAAGCGCAGCGATGTGCTGCCCGATGTGCCGACCTATGCCGAGCTGGGCTACCCCCAGATGGGTGACGGCGGCTGGTTTGGCCTGGTGGCGCCTGCGGGCACACCCAAGCCCATCATCGACAAGCTCAACGCTGCGGCCCACAAGGTCATGGCTTCGCCCGACTATCTGGAAAAGCAGAAGTCCATCTCCGGCGAGTCCATGGGCAACACGCCCGAGCAGTTCGCCAAGCAGATCAAGACTGCGATCGAGCGCTACACGGCCGTGGCCAGGCGCGCCAATATCAAGCTGGACTGATGAAGGCTTCAATGTCTGTGCCTGATTTTCTGCAAGCCAGACCGGCCGAGCCGGTGCTGGTGCACCCGGCCCGGGGCGAAGTTCTGCCCATCGTCTGCGACTCGCCGCACAGCGGTACGGCCTATCCCGAGGATTTCGGCACCGTCGTGCCCATGAGCCTGCTGCGCCGTGGCGAGGACACGCATGTGGCCGCGCTCTGGGACCGCTGGCCCGAGTTCGGCGCCACATTGCTGGAGGCGACTTTCCCGCGCACCTATGTCGATCCGAATCGCAACGAGTCCGACCTGGACCCGGCCCAGATCGAGGGCGAATGGCCGCTGCCTCTGTCCCCCAGCGTCAAGACCCAGCAGGGGCTGGGCCTGATCTGGCAGCGCATCAGCCAGGCCGGCGTGGCCACACCTCTGTATGCGCGCAAGCGCACCGTGGCGGAGGTGCAGCATCGTATCGAGCGCTACTGGCGACCCTATCACGCGGCGCTGGCGCAGGCCATCGACGACAGCGTGACACGCTTCGGGGCCGTGTGGCATCTGAATCTGCACTCCATGCCCAACGACGTGTACCAGCGGCTGGGACGCTGCGATGGACCTGCGCTGGCCGACTTTGTGCTGGGCGACCGCGACGGCACGACCTGCGCGCCCGAGTTCATCCATCTGGTGGGCGATACGCTCAGGGGCTTCGGCTACAGCGTGGCCTATAACGAACCCTACAAGGGCGTGGAGCTGATCGGGCGCATCGGCCAGCCGCAGCTCAATCGCCACTCCATGCAGATCGAGATCCGCCGCCCCGTCTACATGGACGAGGACACCCGCGAACCGAATGCGGGCTACGAGCCGTTGCGCGCGCACTTTGCCCAGCTCATGCAGGTGCTGGCGGACTATGTGCGCCGGCAGATGGACAGGGGCTGAAACCCTTGCCTTCAGACAGGCCCGGCATTGCCGGGCTTTTTTCATGTCGCGGCCAAATGTCAAAAAACTGTGGCGAGGATGCCGCGATTGAGGGATTCCTTATCGGAGCTGCTATCAGAATCAGTTACGCTCGCAGGTTGGTGTCATCGTATGTCTGATGTAACAACACGCGTCTAGGAATCGTACCGGAATGAAGTTCACTCCCATCGCAGCGCTGGTCATGTCGAGTCTGGCGGCCCTTGCCCAGAGCGCATCCGCGCAAACCGGTGCGGAAGGTCGCATGAATTTTTTGCGCGATTCCAGAGCCTCCACATCGGGTCCCCAGTTTGAATTCAGTCGTCTGCAATATGGCCCGCTGCCGATTGCCGGTTCGCGCGCGGCCTCCACGGCCGGTCCGCTGCAGGCGGCAGAGCGCGGCGACCCCAAGGCGCAGAACCAGCTGGGCGAGATGTATGCGCACGGTCAGGGCGTGCCCCAGAATGCCGCCACGGCCGCACAATGGTTCCGCAAGGCCGCAGCCCAGGGGCATGCAGGTGCCCAGAACAGCCTGGGTGCGCTGTATGCCAACGGCCAGGGCCTTCCGCAGAACTACCGCGAGGCCGCACAGTGGTACGGCCGTGCGGCGCAGCAGAACCATGCCGTGGCGCAGTACAACCTGTCCCACCTCTACCAGGAAGGTCTGGGCGTGCCCCAGAGCTTCAGCACCGCCGCCCAGTGGCTTGAGAAATCCGCCGCGCAGGGGCATGTGACGGCCCAGTTCGAGCTGGGTCAGCGCTACCTCAAGGGCAATGGCGTGGCCGTGAATTACATGACAGCCGCCGACTGGTTCAAGAAGGCCGCCGATCAAGGCCATGCGCAGGCACAGAACCAGCTGGGCTCCATGCTGTCCGACGGGGTCGGCGTGAAGCTGGACCCCGTGCAGGCCGCACAGTGGCTGCAGCGCGCGGCCGAACAGGGGGATGCCAGGGCCCAGAACAGCCTGGGCCGCATGTACATGGATGGCGTGGGGGTCCCGCGCGACTACAAGCTTGCGGCGTCCTGGTTCCAGAAGAGTGCCGAGCAGTGGAATGCCGACGGCCAGAACCATCTGGGCCGTCTGTACCTGTACGGACTGGGCCTGGAGCAAAGCCCTGCCTATGCGGCGCAATGGTTCCAGCGCGCGGCCGACCAGAATCACGCCGATGCCCAGTACAACCTGGGCACCATCTATGCCGAAGGACTGGGCACGCCCCAGAACTACGGCACGGCCCTGCAGTGGTACCAGAAGGCAGCCGAGCAGGGCCATGCAGCCGCCATCAACAACGTGGGCACGCTGTACGCCGAAGGCCGAGGCGTGCCCCAGAACTATGCAACGGCCATGCAGTGGTTCCGCCGTGCCGCCGACAAGGGCGACGCCTCGGCCCAGTTCAACCTGGCGCGTCTGTATGCCGAAGGCCAGGGCGGTGCCGCCAGCCCCGCTCAGGCGATGAAGTGGTATGCCGCAGCAGCCGAGCAAGGCCATTCCGGCGCGCAGAACCGTCTGGGCGTGATGTATGCCGAAGGCCAGGGTGTTGCGCGCGATTACGGCAAGGCCGTGCAGTGGTATCAACGTGCCGCCGAGCAGGGGGATGCCGCCGCCCAGTACAACCTGGGCATGGTCTATGCACAGGGCCAGGGTGTGTCGCGTGACAATGCGAGGGCCTACTTCTGGTACAACCTGGCGGCCATGGAGCTGGGGGGCGATGCCGCCAAGCGCCGCGATGAAGCGGCCAACAGGCTCAGCATTGCCGAGGTGGCCGAGCAGCAGAACAAGGCACTGGCCTGGCAGCCCAAGCGCTGATTGCCGCCGTGCACCCGGGCAACCAAGCGCTTCCTGGAGAAGCGCTTTTTTCATGCCGGCCCGACCCATGCAGAAGCCGGAGCCGGCCCTTGCAGCCCGCCTGAAGCCCGAGAGGGTTGGCTCCTGAAGTGCCTGGCACTGCCGATGATCTTGAGAACCAAGGAGACAGCAATGAAGAAGACATCCATGAACATGCTGGCCGGCCTGATGGCCGGCGCGGGCCTGCTTCTGTCAGCGGGCGCGCAGGCCAGCGACAACTTTCCCACCAAGCCCATCCGCATCGTGCTGGGCTTTCCCGCAGGAGGCCCGCTGGACCAGCATGCCCGTTTGCTGACCGACAAGCTGCAGGGCGTGCTGGGCCAGCCGCTGGTGGTGGATTACAAACCCGGAGCAGGCGGCTCCGTGGGCGCGCAGGACGTGATGCGCTCACCCGCCGACGGCTACACGCTGATGCTGGCCAATACCGGCGTGATGGTCATCAACCCTGCGCTCTACAGCAAGCTGCCCTACAACACACTCAAGGACTTCACGCCGATTGCCCGCACCGCCATGCAGCCGCTGGCGCTGCTGGTCAACAACAAGGTGCCGGCCAAGACGCTGACCGAGTTCACGACCTATGCCAAGGCCAACCCCGGCAAGATCAACTTCGGCTCGGCCGGCAACGGCGGCATCAGCCATCTGGTGCCCGAGATGTTCAAGAGCGCGGCAGGCGTGGATCTGGTGCACATTCCCTACAAGGGCAGCGCGCCTGCGTTCACCGATCTGATCGGCGGTCAGGTGCAGTTCATGGCCGAGAGCATTCCCCAGGCTGCGGCCTATCACAAGCAGGGCAAGGTGCGCGCCCTGGCCGTGACCAGCAAGGAGCGCAACCCCGCGCTGCCCGAGGTGCCGACCGCCATCGAGTCCGGCCTCAAGGGCTTCGAGGTCGTGGGCTTCTACGGCTTCCTGGCCCCTACCGGCCTGCCCAAGGAGGTGACGGCCAAACTCAGCAATGCCTTCCAGCAGGTCATGAACCTGCCCGATGTGAAGAGCCGCATGGTGGAGCAGGGCGCCGATCCGGCCTTCCTCGGCTCCGAGGCCTTCGGCAAGTTCCTGGCTGGCGAGACGCCGCGCTGGGCGGCGGCCGTGAAGGCCTCCGGAACGAAATTGGATTGACACACCCTGGGGCGCTGTGCCTAGGCGGCCCCGCGCCTTCTCCCGCTCTCGCAGTGCTGCGTACTGCGGACAAGGGACACAGCCGGCGCGGCGAGGCGGACCTTGCGTGGCTGCCATGATCTGCCAGCCCCCGTATTGGGGGCGGTGAACGCAAAAAAGCCCGGTCACCTTGCAGTGTCCGGGCTTTTGCTTGCTATCAATACAGAAGCTTTTTGCCTATTGTCTTTAAGGATTTCAGTATTGAGCGATGTTGAAGTTCGAGAGAAAAAAGCGCGAGTAGCTCATGTATTAAAGGTGCGTGCCGCTCTGGGCAGGGCTGAACAGATCCACGCGGTCGGTGATGATGCCGTCCGTGCCCAGGTCTATCAGGCGCTGTGCGGCCCATGGGTCGTTGACGGTATAGCTGCTGCAGCGCAGGCCGGCACCATGCACCTTGGCCACCAGCTCGGGTGTCCACAGCGCATGGTTGAGCACCATGGCGCTGCAGTCCAGCTCCAGGGCCAGCGCGAGGTCGGCGTCGCCGCTGGCGTCTGCCAGCTTGTCCACCAGCAGGCCGCGCGGAATATGCGGGGCGGTCTCTCGGGCACCCTTGAGCGAGTCGGACTTGAACGAGGTGAAAAGCGGCTGCACCCCGGCTTGCGGCCAGATGCGCTGCATCAGCTCGCCGCAGGCGCGGCCGGTTTCCAGTTCCTGACCCGGGGTCGGCTTGATTTCCACATTCAGATGCAGATGATTGGCGAGACACCAGCGCGCCAGGGCTTCCAGCGTGGGCAGGGCTTCGCCCGCATAGGCACGCGAGTGCCAGCTGCCTGCGTCGAGCTGGGCGATCTCGCCCATGCTCAGTTCTCCGCCCAGGCCGTGACCGTTGGTGGTGCGCTCCAGCGTGGCGTCATGCATCAGAAACAGCACGCCGTCCTGGCTCAGCTTGGCGTCGCATTCAAAGAAGCGGTAGCCGTGTTGCGCGCCCAGGCGGAAGGCGCTCATGGTGTTCTCCGGTGCCAGCTTGCCGGCGCCGCGGTGGGCCACCCAGCGAGGGTAGGGCCAGGGTTTCAAAGCAGTAGTCATGATCAATCCAACAAAAGTTTGCGGCTCAACACTTTTCTGCGAGTTTGGCGCTGCGTCTGGAGCAGGCAGCATTCAAACAGGAGACACCGAGGAAGGGCCGCCCCGCACCGAGGGTGTCGTCCCTCCTCCGGCGCTCGCGCTAGAGAGGGGGAAGCGGCGAAGCCGCTCAGGGGGTGTTTCGTTTATACGCGTTTGCCGGTTTCGGCATTGAACCAGTGCAGACGATCCTCGCGCGCCGAGATGCGGGCCGTGTCGCCGGGCTTGGGATAGGGCTTGCCTTCTTCCACGCGCACGGTGACGTCTTCATCGCCCACCTTGCCGTAAAGCAGTCGCTCGGCACCCAGCAGTTCCACGGTCTGCACCTTGAACTCCAGGCCGCCAGCCTCCACCAGATCGATATGCTCGGGGCGGATGCCCAGGATCAGGCCGGGCTTGCCGTTGGGCGAATGCTTGAGCAGGTTCATGGGAGGAGAGCCGATAAAGCCCGCCACAAAGGTGGATGCCGGCGTGTGGTAGACCTCTTCCGGCGTGCCGAACTGCTCCACATGGCCGCCGTTCATCACCACCATGCGCTGGGCCAGGGTCATGGCCTCGACCTGGTCATGGGTCACGAACAGGCTGGTGATGCCCAGCTCGGCGTGCAGCTTCTGGATTTCCAGGCGGGTCTGGCCGCGCAGCTTAGCGTCCAGATTGGACAGGGGTTCGTCGAACAGGAAGACCTGGGGCTGGCGCACGATGGCGCGGCCCATGGCCACGCGCTGGCGCTGGCCGCCCGACAGCTGGCGCGGCTTGCGGTCCAGCAGGTGGCTCAGCTCCAGAATCTTGGCAGCCTTGTCCACACGGCGTTTGATCTCGTCCTCGGGCACCTTGGCGAGCTTCAGGCCGTAGGCCATGTTCTCGTAGTTGCTCATATGAGGGTAGAGCGCGTAGTTCTGGAACACCATGGCGATATTGCGCTTGGCGGGCTCCAGGTCGTTGACCTTGTTGCTGCCGATCAGCAGGTCGCCGTCGGTGATTTCTTCCAGGCCGGCGATCATGCGCAGCAGGGTGGACTTGCCGCAGCCCGAGGGGCCGACCAGCACGATGAATTCGCCGTCCTTGATTTCGACATTGATGCCGTGAATGACGGGCACGGCGGATTTGCCCGTGCCGTAGCGCTTGACGATGTTCTTCAGAGAGATGGATGCCATGAGAGGTATTCCGGGTATTCGTTCAATGGGTCAGAAGAAGGTGGTGGAGGCCGTGGTGACGAGCGTTATTTCTCGGTATCCACCAGGCCTTTGACAAACCACTTTTGCATCAGCATCACCACGGCCGTCGGAGGCAGCATGGCGAGAATGGCGGTCGCCATCACGATGTTCCAGTCCACGCTGGCATCGCCGCCACCGCCCAGCATGCTCTTGATACCCACGACCACGGGGTACATGTCTTCCGAGGTGGTCATCAGCAGCGGCCACAGGTACTGGTTCCAGCCGTAGATGAACTGGATCACGAACAGCGCGGCAATCGAGGTCCTGGACAAGGGCACCAGAATGTCCTTGAAAAAGCGCATGGCACCGGCGCCGTCAATGCGGGCGGCTTCCACCAGCTCGTCCGGCACGCTCAGGAAGAACTGGCGGAACAGGAAGGTGGCTGTTGCCGAGGCAATCAGGGGCAGGGACAGGCCGGCGTAGCTGTTGAGCAGGCCCAGTTCGGCCACGACCTTGTAGGTGGGCAGGATACGCACTTCCACGGGCAGCATCAGCGTCAGGAAAATCGCCCAGAAGCAGAACATCTTGAACGGAAAGCGGAAGTACACGATGGCGAAGGCCGAGAGCAGCGAGATGGCGATCTTGCCCACGGTAATGATCATGGCCACGACAAAGCTCACCCACATCATGCGCACGACATTGGTGTTGGAGCCCAGCTTGCCGGAGCCCAGCAGCGCTTCCTTGTAGTTGTCCCAAAGATGGGCGCCGGGCAGCAGCGGCATGGGGGCCTGCACGATTTCGCTGGCCGTGTGCGTCGAGGCGATCAGTGCCAGATACAGCGGGAAGGCCACGATGGCCACGCCAAGAATCAGCACGGCGTGGGAGAGGAAATTAAGCCAGGGGTTGCGATCCACCATGATCAGTACTGCACTTTCTTTTCAACATAGCGGAACTGGATCACCGTCAGCACGACGACGATAAACATCAGAATCACCGACTGCGCGGCCGAGCCGCCCAGGTCCAGCGCCTTGAAGCCATCCAGGTAGACCTTGTAGACCAGAATCGAGGTGGACTGGCCGGGGCCGCCATGCGTGGCCGCATCGATGATGCCGAAGGTGTCGAAGAAGGCGTAGACGATGTTGATCACCAGCAGGAAGAAGGTGGTGGGCGAGAGCAGCGGCAGCTGGATGTTCCAGAACCGGCGCCAGGGGCCTGCACCGTCGATCGAGGCAGCTTCGATCAAAGCCTTGGGGATGGATTGCAGCCCCGCCAGGAAGAACAGGAAGTTGTAGGAAATCTGCTTCCACACCGAGGCGATGACGATCAGCGCCATGGCCTGGTTTTCATTCATCAGGTGGTTCCAGTCGTAGCCCAGCTTGCCCAGGTAATACGTCACCACACCAATGGAGGGCGAGAACATGAAGACCCACAGCACGCCCGCGATCACGGGGGCCACGGCGTAGGGGATGATCAGCAGGGTCTTGTAGACCATGGCGAAACGGATGATGCGATCCGCAAAGATGGCCAGCGCCAGCGAAATCGCAATGCCCACGCCGGCCACCAGCACGGAAAACAGGGCCGTGCGCTTGAAGGAGTTCAGATAGGTGGGGTCGGAGAACAGCTGGCGGAAGTTGTCCAAACCCACCCACTCGGTACTCATGCCGAACGCGTCTTCCATCTGGAATGACTGGAGCACAGCCTGACCGGCGGGCCAGAAGAAGAAGATGCCGATGATCAGTAGCTGGGGGGCGATAAGCACCCAGGGAAGCCACCTGGATCGGAAAAGAACGCGTTTTTCCATGAGGAGTCACAAATAAAAAAACCACCGGAGCCTGGGTGCAGTCAACGGGGTATTTGGGGGTGCAGAGCCTTGTTTGAAGGCCCCGCAGGCCTTGACGGCACCCTTGCGGGTGCCTGGAGGGTTTACTGTTTGTAGGAGCGCTCGAAGCGGGCCAGCAACTCGTTGCCACGGCTCACGATGGAGTCCAGCGCCTGCTTGCCGGTCTTCTTGCCAGCCCAGACCTGCTCGAGTTCTTCGTCCTCGATGGTGCGGATCTGCACGTAGTTGCCCAGACGGATGCCGCGCGAGTTGTCGGTCACCTTGCGGATCATCTGCGTCACGGCCGTATCGGTGCCGGGGTGCTTGGCGTAGAAGCCCGATTTTTCGGTCAGGTCGTAGGCCGCCATGGTCACGGGCAGGTAGCCGGTGCGCTGGTGCGAAGCGGCCTGCACCTTGGTCTGCGACAGGAACTCGAAGAACTTGGCCACGCCCTTGTACTCCTCGGCCTTCTTGCCGGCCATGACCCACAGCGAAGCGCCGCCGATCACGGTGTTCTGGGGAGCACCCTTGACATCGGGGTAGTAGGGCAGGGGGGCCAGGGCGTAGTTGAACTTGGCATTCTTGGCCACATCGCCGTAGAAGCCGGACGAAGTCTGGATCATGGCGCATTCACCGGCGGTGAACGACGCCTGGGACGTGGAGGCTCGGCCCTTGTAGACAAACTCGCCGGCCTTGGCGGCTGCAGCCAGGTTGTCGATGTGCTTGATGTGCAGAGGCGAGTTGATCTTCATGCGCGCCTTGTAGCCGTTGGCGCTCAGACCGTTTTGCTCGGTAGCGAATTCCACGTTGTGCCAGGTGGAGAAGGATTCCAGCTGGGTCCAGCCTTGCCAGGCAAGGGTCATGGGGCAGCTGTGGCCGCTTTCCTTGAGCTTCTTGGCGGCAGCAAAGACTTCGGGCCAGGTCTTGGGGGCCACATCAGGGTTCAGGCCGGCCTTCTTGAAGGCGTCCTTGTTGTAATAGAAGATGGTGGTCGAGCTGTTGAAGGGGAAGCTCAGCATCTGGCCGTTGGGGGCCGTGTAGTAGCCGGCCACGGCAGGAATATAGGCCTTGGGGTCGAAAGCGACGCCGGCGTCCTGCATCACCTTGCCCACGGGCACCGTTGCGCCCTTGGACGCCATCATGGTGGCGGTACCCACCTCGAACACCTGCAGGATGTGAGGGGCGTTGCCCGATCGGAAGGCAGCAATGGCGGCCGTCATGGACTCGTCGTAGACGCCCTTGAACGTGGGAACGACCTTGTAATCCTTCTGGCTTTCGTTGAACTGCTTGGCCAGATCATTGACCCACTCGTTATTCACGGCAGTCATCGAGTGCCACCATTGGATTTCGGTGACGGCTTGTGCCGAGAAAGTAGTAGCGGCGACGGCGGCGGCCATGGCCAGTTGCTTGAATTGCATGAAGGCTCCTCTAACGATCGTTGACGAAATATGCGATGTGCACACTAAGTCATCCGTATGACATATGGATGTCATTGTTTGCATGGGCAACGCGCCGCACCATGGGCAGAACCCGCAGTCACAAGCCCTTGCATGACGATCCGGTGACATTTGGTGGTGCGCGAAGCTGCGCCATTCTAGGTCAACGGCATTTCGTTTGTTGTTGGTAGTCTTTCGTATTGAGTTGTTTTTGATTCGGAAATGTATGATTTTTGTCTAAATAGCCTATGGAAGATTCATCGATGATTGGGAGGCGCGTGCCGTGCACGAATTCGCAGTGCCGCGCCGCGTTGTCATGCAGCGAAGCTGCCCGGGGCTTGCTGCTGCTTTGGCGATAGCAGGGCTGACCACTCAGAACCCATAGCAAAGCATGGCTGAGCCGCCGTCGCTTAAAATCGCCATCCCACTGGCTTAGGGGCGCCACACAGAGGGCGCCCGATACGGTCTACCCCATGAATGTACCGATTGCGTTGGCTGCCGCCCTCCAGGCCCAGGCTGCCGAACCCGCACGACTGCGCGAGATTCCCTATAACTACACATCGTTCTCTGACCGTGAGATCGTGATTCGTCTGCTGGGCTCATCCATGTGGGATGTGCTCAATCAGCTGCGTCAGGAACGCCGCACCGGCCGATCCGCCCGCATGCTCTACGAAGTGCTGGGGGATATCTGGGTGGTGCAGCGCAATCCCTATCTTCAGGACGACCTGATCCACAACCCCGACCGCCGCAAATCGCTGGTCGAGGCGCTGGAGCATCGCCTGGCCGAGATCGACAAGCGCCGTGAACCCAACGAGGACGCCGTGCGTGATCAGCTGGTGGGCCAGCTGGTGGAGGCGGCTCACCGCGCCGTGCATGAATTCAATGCCACTTTTGTCGAGGCCGAGCAGCTGCGCCGTCGCGCGCAGAAGACACTGCGCCGCTATACCGCCAAGGACAATATCAAGTTTGACGGTCTGTCGCGCGTGGCCCATGTTACCGATGCGACCGACTGGCGTGTCGAGTACCCGTTTGTCGTGCTGACACCCGATACCGAAGCGGAGATGGCCGGCCTGGTCAAGGGCTGTATCGAGCTGGGTCTGACCATCATTCCGCGCGGAGGCGGCACCGGGTATACGGGGGGAGCCATTCCCCTGACCTGGCGCTCTGTGGTCATCAACACCGAGAAGCTGGAAGCGCTGAGCGAAGTCGAGATGCGCATGATCCCCGGTGTGGATCACGAAGTGCCCACGATCTACTCCGAAGCCGGTGTGGTGACCCAGCGAGTGGCCGATGCGGCCGAGCGCGGCGGCTTCGTGTTTGCCGTGGACCCGACCTCCATCGAGGCATCCTGCATCGGCGGCAACATCGCCATGAATGCGGGCGGTAAAAAGGCCGTGCTCTGGGGCACGGCACTGGACAACCTGGTGTCCTGGCGCATGGTCACGCCCGATGCGCAGTGGCTGGAAGTCACTCGTCTGGACCATAACCTCGGCAAGATCCACGATGCCGAGATGGCCTGCTTCGAGCTCAGGTACTTCGAGGCGGACGGCAAGACCCCCGTGCGCACGGAGCGCCTGGACATCCCCGGCCACACCTTCCGCAAGGAAGGCCTGGGCAAGGACGTGACCGACAAATTCCTCTCGGGCCTGCCCGGTATCCAGAAGGAAGGCACGGACGGCCTGATCACCAGCGCGCGCTGGGTGGTGCACCGCATGCCTGCGCATACGCGTACCGTGTGCATGGAGTTCTTCGGCAATGCCAAGGATGCCGTGCCCTCCATCGTGGAGATCAAGGACTATATGTTCGCCGAGCAAAAGCGCTCGGGAGTGCTGCTGGCCGGTCTCGAGCACCTGGACGACCGCTACCTCAAGGCCGTGGGTTACGCGACCAAGAGCAAGAAGGGCAACGGCCATCTGCCCAAGATGGTGCTGCTGGGGGATATCGCCGGTGACGACGCCGACGAAGTGGCCCGCGTGGCGGCAGAAGTGGTGCGCATTGCCAATTCGCGCAATGGCGAGGGGTTCACCGCCGTCAGCGCCGAGGCGCGCAAGAAGTTCTGGCTGGACCGCAAGCGCACCGCAGCGATCTCGCGCCATACCAACGCCTTCAAGATCAACGAGGACGTGGTGATTCCTCTGCCGCGCATGGCCGAGTACACCGATGGCATCGAGCGCATCAACATCGAGCTGTCCCTGCGCAACAAGCTCAAGCTCTGCGACGAGCTGAGCGGATTTTTCAAGCATTCCGACCTGCCCCTGGGCAAGAGCGACGATGCCGGCGACATCCCCAGTGCCGAGCTGCTGGAGGATCGTGTGCAGCAGGCCCTGGCGCTGGTGGCCGAGGTGCGCGAGCTCTGGCAGGGCTGGCTGGACGGCGTGGCCACGCTGTTCCCCGAGCTGCAGGACCACCGGCTGCGTGCCAGCTGGAAGACCCAGCTCAAGGAGCCGTTGTCCAAGATTTTCGCGGGCGCCGCCTTCCAGCCGCTGCGCGAGGCTGTCAACGGCATTCACCAGACCGTGCTCAAGGGCCGCGTCTGGGTGGCCTTGCACATGCACGCCGGCGACGGCAATGTGCACACCAACATCCCCGTCAACTCCGATGACTATGAGATGCTGCAGACCGCGCACGAAGCCGTGGCCCGCATCATGGAGCTGGCGCGCAGCCTGGACGGCGTGATCTCGGGCGAGCACGGCATTGGCATCACCAAGCTGGAATTCCTCTCGGATGCCGAGCTGGCGCCGTTTGCCGACTACAAGAAGCGCGTGGATCCCGAAGGCCGCTTCAACAAGGGCAAGCTGATCCGCAACGAGGAGTGGGATGCGCTGGCCCACCGCAGCCACGACGGTCGCTCTCCGCGCGAGTCGCTGATGTTTGCCGACCTGACCAATGCCTACACGCCCAGCTTTGGTCTGATGGGTTATGAGTCCATCATCATGCAGCAGTCGGACATCGGCGCCATCGCCAACTCCGTCAAGGACTGCCTGCGCTGCGGCAAGTGCAAGCCCGTGTGCGCCACCCACGTACCGCGCGCCAATCTGCTGTACTCGCCTCGCAACAAGATTCTGGCCACTTCGCTGCTGGTGGAAGCCTTCCTCTACGAGGAGCAGACACGCCGCGGCGTGTCCATCAAGCACTGGCAGGAGTTCGAAGATGTGGCCGACCACTGCACGGTCTGCCACAAGTGCTTCAACCCCTGCCCGGTCAAGATCGACTTCGGCGACGTGACCATGAATATGCGCAATCTGCTGCGCAAGATGGACAAGAAGAGCTTCCGTCCCGGCAACAAGCTGGCCATGGCCATGCTCAACGCCACCAATCCCGACACCATCAAGTTCATGCGCACGGCCATGGTGGGCGTGGGCTTCAAGGCCC
>NZ_SPEY01000067.1 GCF_009360615.1 Comamonas sp. | reverse complement strand
ACTTGGACAGCAGCTCGCGCACTTCCATTTCGACCAGTTCCAGCAGTTCTTCGTCGTCCACCATGTCGGCCTTGTTCAGGAACACGATGATGTAGGGCACGCCCACCTGACGCGACAGCAGGATGTGCTCGCGGGTCTGGGGCATGGGGCCGTCAGCAGCGGAGCAAACCAGGATAGCGCCGTCCATCTGGGCGGCACCGGTGATCATGTTCTTCACATAGTCAGCGTGGCCGGGGCAGTCCACGTGAGCGTAGTGGCGGTTGGCAGTTTCGTATTCGACGTGCGAAGTGTTGATCGTGATGCCACGAGCCTTTTCTTCGGGAGCGTTGTCGATCTGCGAGTAGTCCTTGGCTTCGCCGCCGAAGTGCTTGGACAGCACGGTGGCGATGGCAGCAGTCAGGGTGGTCTTGCCGTGGTCAACGTGACCGATGGTGCCCACGTTCACGTGGGGCTTGGTACGTTCGAACTTTTCTTTTGCCATGATTTCTCCGAAAGAGCAAAAACCTGTGTGATGTTTAAGGTCTGCACCTCATTGCTGATTCGCCCCGCACAGGAAACAGGACGGCATGGGATCGCAGACCGGCAAAAATCGCGGCAGCCCGCAAGGGACTGCCGCGATTGGAAGCCGTAGATTATGACGGATTCGTCAAGCCTGCGTCAATTACTTGGCGCGGGCAGCCACGATGGCTTCAGCCACGTTGCGAGGAGCTTCAGCGTAGTGCTTGAATTCCATGGTGTAGCTGGCACGACCTTGGGTCATGGAGCGCAGCGAAGTGGCGTAGCCGAACATTTCGGACAGAGGCACTTCGGCCTTGATGGCCTTGCCGCCACCCACCATGTCGTCCATGCCCTGCACCATGCCGCGACGGGAGGACAGGTCACCCATCACGGTACCGGCGTAGTCTTCAGGCGTTTCCACTTCCACAGCCATCATGGGTTCCAGGATGACGGGGTTGGCCTTGCGGGCAGCTTCCTTGAAACCGAAGATGGCAGCCATCTTGAACGCCATTTCGTTCGAGTCCACATCGTGGTACGAACCGAAAGTCAGGCGCACCTTGACGTCCACCACGGGGTAGCCGGCCAGCACACCGGAAGTCAGTGCCTCGATCACGCCCTTTTCCACCGCAGGGATGTATTCGCGAGGAACCACACCACCCTTGATTTCGTCGACGAACTCGAAGCCCTTGCCGGCTTCCTGGGGTTCCAGAGTCAGCACCACGTGACCGTACTGGCCCTTACCGCCGGACTGACGAACGAACTTGCCATCCACGTCCTTGACCGTGCTGCGAATGGTTTCGCGGTAGGCCACCTGAGGCTTGCCCACATTGGCTTCCACGTTGAATTCGCGCTTCATGCGGTCAACGATGATTTCCAGGTGCAGCTCGCCCATACCGGCGATGATGGTCTGACCGGATTCTTCGTCGGTACGCACGCGGAAGGAAGGATCTTCTGCAGCCAGACGCGACAGGGCGATACCCATCTTTTCCTGGTCGGTCTTGGACTTGGGCTCCACAGCCTGTGCAATCACGGGCTCGGGGAACACCATGCGCTCCAGCACGATAGGTGCAGAGATGTCGCACAGGGTTTCGCCGGTAGTCACATCCTTCAGGCCCACGCAGGCAGCGATGTCGCCGGCACGGATCTCTTCCACTTCCACGCGGTCGTTGGCCATCATCTGCACGATACGGCCGATACGCTCCTTCTTGCCCTTGACGGCATTCAGAACGGTCTCACCCTTGGTCAGCACGCCGGAGTAGACGCGCACGAAGGTCAGCTGGCCCACGAAGGGGTCGGTCATCAGCTTGAAGGCCAGAGCCGAGAACTTCTCAGCGTCGTCGGCCTTGCGGCTCAGCTTCTTTTCTTCGTCATCGGGGTCGGTACCGGTAACGTCAGGAATGTCCACAGGAGCGGGCAGATAGTCGATCACGGCGTCCAGCATGCGCTGCACACCCTTGTTCTTGAACGCAGTGCCGCACAGCATGGGCTGGATTTCGGTGGCCAGGGTACGCGTACGCACGCCGAGCTTCACTTCTTCTTCAGACAGAGTACCTTCTTCCAGGTACTTGTTCATCAGATCTTCCGACGCTTCGGCAGCAGCTTCCACCAGGTTTTCACGCCACTTGTTGGCGGTTTCCACCAGTTCGGCGGGGATGTCCTGGTACTCGAACTTCATGCCCTGGGAAGCTTCGTCCCAGATGATGGCCTTCATCTTGACCAGGTCGACCACGCCCTTGAAGTTGTCTTCGGCGCCAATGGGGATCACCACGGGCACGGGGTTGGCCTTCAGGCGCAGCTTCATCTGGTCGTAGACCTTGAAGAAGTTGGCACCGGTACGGTCCATCTTGTTCACAAAGGCCAGACGGGGCACCTTGTACTTGTTGGCCTGACGCCACACGGTTTCGGACTGGGGCTGCACGCCACCCACGGCGCAATACACCATGCAAGCACCATCCAGCACGCGCATGGAACGCTCCACTTCAATCGTGAAGTCCACGTGGCCGGGGGTGTCGATGATGTTGAAGCGGTGCTCGGGATAGGACAGATCCATACCCTTCCAGAAGCAGGTCACTGCAGCGGAAGTGATGGTGATACCACGCTCTTGCTCTTGCTCCATCCAGTCGGTGGTGGCAGCGCCGTCGTGCACTTCGCCCAGCTTGTGGGTCACACCGGTATAGAACAGGATACGTTCTGTAGTAGTTGTCTTACCTGCGTCAATGTGAGCGGAAATACCGATGTTGCGATAGCGCTCAATGGGGGTCTTGCGAGCCATGATGGATCCTTGCTTGATCGTATGGGAGTACTGCCGGCCCCGCATTGTGCGCAGGAGGCAGCAGCTCTATATGGGGGCGCTCAGAATCGACACAAGGCCGCAGCAAGTTTTTGCATGCGGCCCTGTATCTCGAGCGAGATTCCGATTAGAAGCGGAAGTGGCTGAAGGCCTTGTTGGCTTCGGCCATACGGTGCACTTCGTCACGACGCTTCATAGCGCCGCCACGGCCTTCCGTAGCTTCCAGCAGCTCGTTGGCCAGGCGTTGAGCCATGGACTTCTCGCCACGCTTGCGGGAGGCTTCCTTGATCCAGCGCATGGCCAGAGCCAGACGACGGACGGGGCGCACTTCCACGGGCACCTGGTAGTTGGCACCGCCAACACGGCGGGACTTCACTTCGACCATGGGCTTGACGTTGTTGATGGCAACAACGAAAGCTTCCAGAGGGTCCTTGCCAGGATGCTTCTTCTCGATCAGGTCCAGAGCGCCATAAATGATGCGCTCAGCAACCGCCTTCTTGCCGCCTTCCATGATCACGTTCATGAATTTGGACAGCTCTACATTGCCGAACTTGGGATCCGGCAGGATTTCACGTTTGGGGACTTCGCGACGACGTGGCATTTTTTACCTCTATCTTTGCTTCAGTTGGCATCTTTTCAGATACCGCGAGAGCTATTCAAAACTCTCACTTACTCGACCCGCACAAAACATTCGTGCTCAGGGCCACTACGTTTGACCGCGCCAGTCAGGCGAATCAAACACCGTTTGTTTTCAAAAAACCAGGGCTGATTACTTAGCCTTAGGCTTCTTGGCACCGTACTTGGAGCGAGCTTGCTTACGGTCCTTGACGCCTTGCAGGTCCAGGGAACCGCGCACGATGTGGTAACGCACACCGGGCAAGTCCTTCACACGGCCGCCACGCACCAGCACAACGCTGTGCTCTTGCAGGTTGTGGCCTTCACCGCCGATGTACGAAATCACTTCGAAACCGTTGGTCAGACGAACCTTGGCCACCTTACGCAGAGCCGAGTTAGGCTTCTTGGGAGTGGTGGTGTACACACGGGTGCACACGCCACGGCGTTGGGGGCAGTTTTCCATAGCAGGGCTCTTGGATTTAACAACTTCGACCGTGCGGCCCTGACGCACGAGTTGGTTAATGGTTGGCATTAATTAAACGTCCCTAAACGTGAATTTGCTTCGTGAAAGCAAAAGGTTTATCCGCAAAAACAGATGCTGATGCGGAAACGTGAATCCCTTCGGAAATTCCGAAAAGCCCTCGAATGTACCAGCTTGTGCAAATCAGCACAACTGCCCGCAGGCAATAGCCCCGCAGACTGCAAGGTGCCGCGCCCGGTCGTTCAGGGGCTGCCGCTGGCAGGAGCGACCTCCCGCCAGCCCGGGGAATTACTTGATCCAGAGGCGGATGGTGTCCCACAGACGGCCGAAGAAGCCGGCCTGCTCGACCGCCTCAAGCGCCACCAGAGGCACCTCTGCCACCACATCCGCCCCTGACTTGACCTTGAGCACCCCCATGGACTGCCCCTTGGCAATCGGAGCGATCAGCGGATCCTGGCGCACCACCTCGGTGGTCAGCTTGCCGCCCGTGCCCGAGGGCACGGTGACCACCACGGCGCCGTCGGCCTTGCCGATCTTGACGGCATTGGATGCGCCTTTCCAGACGGCGGGAGTTGCCACGGGCTGATCGGCATCGAAGAGCTTGACGGCATCAAACGCGGTGTAACCCCAGTTCAGGAGCTTCTGGCTTTCGTTGGCGCGCGCCTTTTCGCTGGCCGTGCCCAGTACGATGGACAGCAGACGACGCTGCCCCACATTGGGCAGATCGCGCTTGGCTGTGGCCACCAGGCAGTAGCCGGCGGCATTGGTGTGGCCGGTCTTGAGGCCGTCCACGGTAGGATCGCGGAACAGCAGCGCATTGCGGTTGCTGCCGTTGGACGCGGGCGTACCGGGGTAGCTGTACTGCTTGGTGGCGTAGTAGTGCATGTACTCGGGGAAGTCATGCATCAACCGCTGGGCCAGGATGGACAGATCACGCGCCGTCGTCAGGTGGCCGGGCTCGGTCAGTCCTTCGGGGTTCTTGTAGCTGGTGTTCTTCATGCCCAGGGCCTTGGCCTGGTCATTCATCATCTTGACGAAGTTCTCGGCCGTGCCGCCCACGGCCTCTGCCAGGGCCATGGTGGCGTCGTTGCCGGACTGGATGATCATGCCGCTGAGCAGATCATTGACGGGAACCTGCATCTTGGGGTCGATGAACATGCGCGAGCCGGGCATCTTCCAGGCACGCTCGCTCACGGGCATGCGCTGCTCCAGCGTGATCTTCTTGGAGCGCAGGGCATCGAACACCACATAGGCCGACATCAGCTTGGTCAGCGACGCCTGCTCGACGGGAGCGTCGATGTCCTTGGCCCCCAGCACCTGGCCGGCAGTGACATCCACCAGCAGATAGTTACGGGCAGCAATTTCGGGAGGAACAGGGGCCGCCACCTGTGCCATGGCAAACACGGGTGCCACTGCGGCAGCAACGGCCATGACACGCAGTGTGGAGTAGATGGGCTTCATGAAGAGGGCTCTCGCTAAAGCAAAGGTAAGCGCGGTGATTTACCGTCGGAAACGGCCAATACCAAGGATATACCTCGGCTTGGCGCTATGAAAAGGGAGTTGACCGAGACGGGGCGGCAATTCAAGTGCGTCCGGGCGTCAGGACTGGCTCTTACAGGGACTTCAGGTGGCGCACCACCAGATTCTTGAGCAAAGGCAATTGTCCGTGAAAGAAATGGCCGACCTGCGGAATCACGGTAACAGGCAGTATCTGCGGGCGCGCCCAGTCCATCACGGCGGACAGCGCCACCGTATCGTCCGCCTCGCCATGCACCACCAAGGTCTGGTCATGGGCCTCGGCGGGCACGGGGGCCACGTCAAAGCGGCTGGCGGCAGTACCGACCAGCACGGCCTTCTGCACACGGCCCTGGCCCCAGAGCTGGGCCAGCGCATGGCTCGCGACAAACGCACCGAAGGAAAAACCGGCCAGAGCGATCGGACCTTCGGGCGCCACCTGCTGCACCACGGCCAGCATATCCTGCAGCTCGGCCTTGCCGGCGTCATATTCGCCGGCGCTGGCACCCACGCCGCGAAAATTGAAGCGTACTGCCGTATACCCGCATTGCACAAAGGCACGCGCCAGCGTCTGGACCACCTTGTTGTCCATGGTGCCGCCAAACAGCGGATGCGGGTGGGCGATGATGGCCACGCCCTTGGGGCTCTGTCCTTCGGCCTGCTGCGGCGCATCGCGCAGGGCTTCGATCGCACCGGCGGTGCCGGTGAGCGTCAGTCGTTCGGTCTGGGAATTCACGATTGCTATCCTCGTTGTAGCTTTTTGCGCTTGCTGTAATTGGGCTGACGCCTGGAAACGCCTAAAGTTCCTGAACGAACACACTTCCCGCGCAGCGAAGCTGTCGTCCCGGCGGGGCCGCCCACGCAACGCCCCCCCGGCGAAGACTCCGGTTATCGACCGACGCTGTCGGGCAGCACCAGGCGCTCGACCACCTTGCCGTTCTTGAGATGGGATTCGACGATTTCATCGATATCGCTGTCGTCGATAAAGGTGTACCAGACGGCCTCGGGGTAGACCACGGCCACGGGACCTCCCGCGCAGCGATCCAGACAGCCGGCCTTGTTCACCCGCACCCGCCCCTTGCCGGCTAGCCCCTCTTCCTTGACTCTGCGCTTGCAGTGGTCAAAGCCCGACTTGGCTCCATGCAGAGCGCAGCAGTCCTCGCCATTGGGGCGCTCGTTGAGGCAAAAGAAGATGTGGCGCTGGTAGTAGCCTCCAGCCTGGTCGTGATTCTGGGTATCGCTCATAGAGTCCCATTCTAGGCAGGCTGCTGCCGGCGCGAGAGTCGAATCACGACATACGCCAGTGTGACGTAAGGCCAGAGCCAGCCCAGCCATTGGCCCAGGCCGTAGAAGCGGATGAAGCGCCCCTGCTCCCAGGCCTGCAGGGTCTGGGCGAAGTAGACATTGGTAGGCGCCTGGTTGAGGATGCTCAGATGCAGCACCAGCACCAGAAGCAATAACACGGCGCACACGCGACGCGAGGCCGGCAGCGCAATCACGGCCAGACCCAGCCCCCCCCAGACACCCAGGCGCACCGGCAGATCCACCCACTCCCAGGCATGAACCGGCCCCCAGCTCAGTGCGGCCGACAGTGCCGTGACGCCCACACCTGCCGCGATCAGCAGCAGCCCCGCCAGCGCGCGGCGGCCCATGTGACGCACGGCACAGTAGGCCAGCAGACAGGGAATCCACAGCCCCAGCATCACACAGAGCATCTCTGTCACCAGCGACAGCGGCGTCAAGGAGAAATCGCCCAGCGGCAGCCAGTCCTCGAACGGTGTGTTCAGCAGCCAGTCCTGCAAGGTGTCGTCAATGCGCTCCAGGACCTGCCCCAGGCCGAAGGGCACGGCCGCCGGAAACAGCAGCGCAAACGGCCACAGCGCCAGCAGCACCAGCACGCCCGCCCCGCCCTCGCCCAGCCATTGGTTGCGAAACGCGCTCCAGCGCGACACCGCCCCCAGCCTCTCCAGCAACGCAGCCAGAAAGGCTCCGATCAGGGTGCCGCCGGCGTTGAGTGCGAGATCCAGGTTGGACGGCACGCGGCGCGGCAGATAGATCTGCAGGAACTCCATGCTCAGCGACAGCAGCGTGCCGGCAAGAAAGGCCAGCGGCACGGCCAGCCTGGGCTGACCCGAGCGCATCAGGGCCAGCGCCAGAAAAAAGCCCAGCGGCGCATAGCCGACGATATTGGTGTTGACGTCGAACCAGGTCCAGTACGGCGGCGGAATCCTGGCAAACAGAAATACGCTGGGGTCGATGCCCTGGGCGCGCCAGCCGTCGAACGGGAACAGGCTGGCAAACACGATGAGCAGGCCATAGACCAGCGACAGCGGCCAGGCCGAGGTATGGCGCATGGAAATCACCGGCACCGAGGTATCGGACACAGTCGCCTCCTACTTACGGCACAAGGCTCAGAAGGGCTTGACCACCACCAGGATCACGGCGGCGATCAGCAGCAGCACCGGCACTTCGTTGTAGAAACGGAACCAGCGATGGCTTCTGCGACTGGTGTTGTCCGCCAGCTTGCGCAGCAGCACGCCGCAGCTGTGGTGATAGCCGATGACGAGCAGCACCACGGCCAGTTTGGCATGCAGCCAGCCGCCTGAGAAGCCCCAGCCCAGCCACAACCACAGGCCCAGGCCGAGTGCAGGCACGGCCAGCATGGTGGTGAAACGCAGCAGCTTGCGCGCCATCAGCAGCAGGCGCTCGCGCTCAGCCACCGAGCCCGGCGTGACCATGGCGATATTGACAAAAATGCGCGGCAGATAGAACAGCCCCGCAAACCAGCTGGCGACAAAAATGATGTGAAAGGCTTTAACCCATAGCATGGGGCCAGTGTAAAGGCCTGCGCGGTGCCGCGGCGTCTGCAGGCCGCGTCTTTACCCGCAATGAGACTGCCGTCATGGAATAGTCACGCAGCTGCAAGCCAAGCCATGGCGAATGGGGCACAATTTTCCCCATGCATTTGTCCAGCCCCACTCCATTTCCCCAGAATCGTCCGCGCCGTCTGCGCCGCGATGCTTTCACCCGCAATCTGGTGCGCGAGAGCGTGCTGACGCCGCACGACTTCATCTACCCCGTGTTCGTGCACGAAG
>NZ_SPEY01000113.1 GCF_009360615.1 Comamonas sp. | reverse complement strand
CGTACGGTACGTTTGCCGTGGACTCGACCGGCAAGTGGACCTACTCGCTGAACAACGGCGATGCCAAGGTGCAGGCCCTGGCCGAAGGCCAGAAGGTCACCGACTCCATCACCGTGACCGTCGATGACGGCCATGGCGGCACGGCCACGCAGGTCGTGACGGTGACCATCACCGGCAGCAACGACGCGCCGACCATCTCGGGCGCCTCCACAGGCGCAGTCACCGAAGATGCCGCCCAAAGCAGCATCTCGGGTCAACTGACCAAGACCGACGTCGACGCCACCGACACGCACACCTGGAGCGTGAACAACGGCGGCAAGGGTACGTACGGTACGTTTGCCGTGGACTCGACCGGCAAGTGGACCTACTCGCTGAACAACGGCGATGCCAAGGTGCAGGCCCTGGCCGAAGGCCAGAAGGTGACCGACTCCATCACCGTGACCGTCGATGACGGCCACGGCGGCACGGCCACGCAGGTCGTGACGGTGACGATCACCGGCAGCAACGATGCGCCGACCATCGGCGGCCAGGTCTCTGGCAGTGTCAAGGAAGATGCCACTCAGGTTGTCACCGGACAGTTGACCAAGACCGATGTGGATGCCACCGACACGCATACCTGGTCCCTCAGCAATGGCGGCAAGGGCACTTATGGCTCGTTCGTGGTTGACTCGAACGGCAAGTGGACGTATTCGCTGGACAATGCCAGCGCCAAGGTGCAGGCACTGGCGGATGGCCAACAGGTGCAGGACACCATCACCGTGACCGTCAGCGACGGCAAGGGGGGAGCCGCCACCCAGGTCATCACAGTGACCGTGACCGGCACCAACGACGTTCCGACCATCGGCGGCGTCGTCACGGGTGCAGTGGCCGAAGACGGCACGCTGACGGCCTCGGGACAACTGACCAAGACGGATGTCGATACCAACGACACCCATACCTGGTCGTTGAGCAACGCCGGTGCGGGCACCTACGGCACGTTCACTGTCGATGCGAGCGGCAAGTGGACCTACAACCTGGATAACGCTAGCACCAAGGTGCAGGCCCTGGCCGCCGGCCAGCAGGTGCAGGACTCCATCACCGTGACCATCAACGACGGCCACGGCGGCACGGCCACGCAGGTCATCACGGTCACCGTCACGGGGGCCAACGACGCCCCGACCATCTCCGGCACGGCCACGGGTGCGGTGAAGGAAGACGGCACATCGACTGCCACGGGTCAACTGACCAAGACGGACATCGATGCAAGCGATACGCATACCTGGGCGGTCAGCAACAGCGGCGCAGGCACCTACGGAACCTTCACTGTCGATTCGACGGGAAAGTGGACCTACACGCTGAACAACAGCAGCGCCGGCGTACAGGGTTTGAAGGAAGGTCAGCAGGTGACCGACACCATCAACGTGACGGTCAGCGATGGCAAGGGCGGAACGGCCACTCAACCGATCACCATCACCATCACCGGCACCAACGATGTGCCGAAGGTGACCAACGATGCCAGGTCGGTGACGGAGGACACCGGCGTCTCCGGCGGCAAGCTCAGCGTCAGCGGCGCGGTGACCATCGCCGACGCCGACAGCGGCGAGTCCACCTTCAACACCAGCAGCCTCAAGTTCACCGGCAGCACGTATGCAGGCGGCCAGCTGGGTGCTGTCACCATCAACGCCGACGGCACCTACACCTACAAGGTCGACAATGCCGCCGTGCAGTTCCTGAAGGCGGGCCAGTCCATCGTCGAGACCTACACGGTCGCCTCCGCTGACGGCACGGCCACCAGCACCATCACCATCACCATCAACGGAGTCAACGACGCCTTCCCTGACATAAGCACGACCACCGAGGACCAGGCTGTCTCCGGCAATGTGCTGCTCAACGATGAGGGATATGCCCTGGGTGGAACTCTTGCCGTTGCAAGCTTTACCGTCAACGGAGCGACCTACAGTGTGGGCAGCACTGCGGTGAATGTGATGGATGCCGGCAAGGTGGTGGGAACAATCACCGTGGCAGCGAATGGCGGCTATGTCTTTACGCCAAGCAGCGATTGGAGTGGCAAGGTTCCGACCGTGACCTACACCACCAATACAGGCGTCAGCAGCACGCTGGACATTAATGTGACTCCCGTTGCGGATACCCCCCTGGTTACCGTGAATGTGGGAGCAGGGTCGACGCCTGTCACCACGTCGATCACTGCGACCAGCGTGAACAGCTCCAATGTGGGCCACACCGTGACGGCTTACAACATCAATGGCTCGAAAGGGACGGTGAGTGTCGTGACCGGAACGGATCACGATGGTTTTGGCGTGGTTGGCGCGGCGTCCGGCGATTCGACTGAAATTGGCCGCAGCTCGGCAGGTTCTGAATCTTTGGCGATTCAATTCAATATACCGGTGACGGCAATCACGGTGCAGTTTGCTTGGCTGGCTTCGGGAGAGTGGGCGCGTTATCAAATGTTTGACGAGGCGAAAAAGCCCGTTGTACTGGGATACAACGCAGACGGCTCTGTCAATACGGTCAGCGGTCTGTATGGATTCGTCAAGGGCGGCACCGACAAGGTGGACACGCAGTTCAAGCTGAGCGTGCCCGCAGGAAACACGATCAGCCAGATCGTCTTTGACGCACCGCGTGTGGATGACGACTATCTGATCAACAAGGTGACCTACACGACGGCAACGACATATCCGGTCACGATCACGGCTACTCCTCAGGATATGGACTATTCCGAGACGATCACGAAGGTGACTGTGGAAGTGCCAAAGGGCGTCACGCTGTCGGCTGGAACCCAGATAGATGCGACTCACTGGTCCTTGCCATTGGTCAGCAACGGCAGTTACTCGGTGAGCATTGATCCCATTACCAAGGCTGTCACCATCACCGGTCTGAATATGACCGTCCCTGAGAACGTGCAAGTCAGCGAGATCAAGGTCGTTGCAGTAGCTTCCGACGGCAGCAGCACGGCGGACGGCAGCGCGAGCTTCACCAGCAAGCCGGACGCAGTCGACGATACCAACAGCGCAACGTTGACATCGAAGAGCGTGGCGACTGCGCCGTCGACGACGACGCTGGCGACGTTCAATAACAACGACAGCAATGCCTGGAAGTTCGTGAACGGTACGACGACGGTGGACAAGAACACAGAGAACCTGACGAGCAACAGCGTGCTTAGCTCCGATCAGGGCAAGTGGCTGTCGACGTCACTCGTCGGCTCGACGCTGGATGCAGCTGTCAGCAACAGTGCGCTGGTGCTCAGGGATAACAACGGCTCGAGCTCGGGCGATGCGCAACTGGTCACGCCGACCTACACCTCGACCGTGGCGGGGACCACGCTGCAGTTCAAGGTGACAGGCTTCAGCAATGCGAGCAACCCCAATGATTTTGTGAACTGGACGCTCTACAAGAGCACCGATGGCGGGGTAACCTGGTCTGCGGTTCCCGGGCAAGCCAACTCCGGCGTCATTACCGGAACGGGCACCTACACCACGACAGCACTTGAAGCGGACGCGACCTATCGCATTCTCTTGACCGTGCATGAGGGAAACAGCAACACCACGGATGCCACGGTGACGTTCGATGACTTCACGGCCAACGTTCCCAACCCGGACACCATTGTCTGGACCAGCACGGCCGTCACCGGATCGCTCACAGCCAACGATACGCTGGGCACGCTGGGCGAGACATCGACGCTGTCGGTGTTCAACGGTTCGAGCTGGGTCAACGCGGCATCGGGCGGTACGACAATCACCGGCAGCTACGGCACGCTGCTGATCAAGGCCGACGGCTCCTACACCTACACCCCGACCGCGAGCGCAGCCGGAGCAGGCAAGGTCGAACATTTCGACTACAAGCTGACGCAGGCCGATGGCGATACCGATACGGCAAGCCTGGACATCAGCATCGACGCGACCGGACCGGGCGCCACGACGCTGGCGGCTTCCCGCATGGCTACCGATACCGGCAGCCATGAAGTGCTCAGCACCTCGTCCGGCGACTCGCTGCTGGGCACGGCCGAAGACGACCTGTTCATCTGGCATCAGGGCGATGCGGGCACGGTGTCGCGTCCGGTCACCGATGTGGTGAAGAACTTCGGTGCCTCGGGTAACGATGCGCTCGATCTGGCCGATCTGCTGCAAGGGGAAGAGGCCTCGAATGATCTGAGCAAGTTCCTGCACCTTGAGACCCGCACCGAAGCCGATGGCAAGACCATCGATACCGTGATCAAGGTCTCGACGGCCGGCGCACTCGATGCGAATGGCAATGGCTTCAACCAGAAGATTTTGGTCGAGGGTGTGGATCTGGTGGGCTCGAGCCATGACCAGAATGCGCTGATCAAGCAGCTGATTGACCAGGGCAAGCTCAAGATCGACCACACCTGATAGAAGGGCTCCGGCGAGGGCGGCAACCGTCTTGAGTCATCAAGTCTGCTGCCGCTTTGCCGGGCGCGATCGTCAGGTCGTTTCCAGAGCTTGCATGATTGGTTACATTTGTGGGCATCGGATCCTGGCTGTGTTCGGATAGAGCCATCAGGATCCATAGCGGCCATCACAATATCTACAGGCATTCAAGAAAATCTTGTCTTGATGCTTGCTCTTCCCGGCACTCGATTGAGCACTTCGCCCAGCCTACTGTTTCCACATTCCGTGGAAAAAATGCAGCGCCTGTCGCGCCGGCGCATGCTTTTTTATGGCTCGGCGCTTGTCGGTAGCTGGGCGCTGCAGCGCGGGTTTGACGCCGCTGCGCTGGATTTCGACGCGGAGCGGCTGCAAAGCAGCATGCAGGCCCGTTATGGCGGCGCAGGCGTCCAGAGGCTGAATCAGTGGCTGGCCATGCTGCAGGCTCAGAAAGACCGGCCCTTGCAGCAGCAGTTGTCTGCCGTCAATACCTTCTGGAATCGCGCCGTGCTGCAATCGGAGGACAGCATGCTCTGGTCCCAGCCGGACTATTGGGCTACGCCGCTGGAGACGCTGGGCAAGGGGGCAGGAGACTGCGAGGACTATGTGATCGGGAAGTATTTCTCGCTGTTGCGCCTGGGAGTGGCGGTCGAGAAACTGCGACTGATCTATGTGCGGGCGCGCCTGGGCGGCGTGGGCAGCACGCAGAGCATTGCGCATATGGTGCTGGGCTATTACGAGACGCCTGCGGCCGAGCCGCTGGTGCTGGACAGTCTGCTGGACAACATCATGCCGGCCAGCCAGCGCAGGGATTTGACTCCCGTGTTCAGCTTCAATGCCCAGGGAGTGTATGTCGCGGGTGCACAGACCACCTCGGTGGATCGAATAACGCGCTGGCGGGATTTGCTGGCGCGCATGAAGCAGGAGGGTTTTTTGCCATGAAGGTCATCTTCCCTGGTGCAGGTAGCGAAGCCCTATTGAACGGCCGACACAGATAAGGCAGCAAAATGTCGTTGTTGAAACAGCTTTTGATCAGCGTGACGGTGGCCATTGTGGCTATCCTGATCGGCACCCTGGCATTCAGCATTGGTGCTGCTCGCGAGTATCTGGAAGGACAGTTGCAGTCCGAGAGCGAGAATGCCGCGTCGTCACTGGCCTTGTCACTGTCGCAGCCGGCCAATCAGGACCCCGTCACGCAGGAGCTGCTGATGATGGCCTTGTTCGACGGCGGGCAGTTCAAGCTGATTCGCCTGGCCTCACCCCAGGGTGAGACCTTGTTCGAGCGCCGGCGTGATCGCAGCGCGAGCGATGGCTCTGTTGTCAGGTCCAGGCACGGTGCAGCAGCACCCCAGTGGTTTGTCGAGATGCTGCCGCTGCGCTCGCCCAAGGCCGAGCGTGTGATCAGCGATGGCTGGAAGCAGGTCGGTCAGCTGACGCTGGTCGTGGACCACAGCTATGCCAGCCAGGCGCTGTGGAGCAGCAGCGTTCGTCTGGCGGGGGTGGTCGTGTTGGCCGGGCTGGCGTGGGCTGTCTTTGTGGTGCTGCTGTTCAGGTGGTTCCGCAAGGTCTTGCAACAGGAAATCTCGGCCCAGGTACAGGCGATCGGCAGCCAGTCCGGCACTGCGGCAGTGGTGCCGCCCGCCAGGGCCGTGGTTGCCGAGCTGGTGCCGGTGCTCAGTGCCATTGCGGACACCCGTGAGCGGGTGCAGGCCACGGCGCTGGAGCAAATGGCGCGCATCGAGTCGCTGGAACTCGAGGTCAATCGCGATCCGGTCACCCAGCTGCCCAATCGCAAGTATTTCGTCAATGAGCTGCGTCGTGCGCTCAGTGGGGCCGATGGTCTGGCCGCGCATGGTCATGTGATGCTGTTTCGCCAGCGCGATCTGCTGGCCCTGAATGCACAGATGTCCCGAGCCAGCGCCGATGCCTGGCTGGCGGCAATGGGAGAGCAGGTGAATCAGGTGCTCAGGAGCCATGCCGACTGCAAGGCTCAACTGGCCCGCCTCAATGGCTCGGACTTTGTGGTTCTGATGCCGGCCATGGCCGGGCCTCAGGCCATGTCGCTGGTGCAGCAGATCCGGCAGGTGCTGCTGTCCATGCGGGTGACCCTGAGCAGTGGTCAGTGGTGCCGATGGAGCTTTGCCTTGACCGATTACTCCGCATCTAGCTCGGTGACCGGTGTGCTTGCACGGCTGGACTACGGTCTGATGCGGGCCGAGAGTTCGGGCCAGGCCGAGGTGGAATATGTGGCTTACGGGGATGACGAAGTGGTCTCGGATCTGGCCGGTGAAACCTTGTGGCGTCAGATGCTGATTGCGGCCCTGGAGGCGGAAGACGCGCTGTCCCTGTCCGTTCAGCTCCTGCAACTCAAGGGCCGCAACGGGATGCAGGAGCGTGGCGAAGCGTCGCTCTCGCTGCGCACCGCTTCCGGCGAGACCCTGATGGGATCGCTGTTCCTGCCGGTCGCCGTGCGCCTGGGCCTGTCGGCCGAGTTCGATTTGCGAGCGGTCGCCCTCGGGGTGGCATGGCTTCATCAGAACGAGTGCGAGCTGGTCGTTCGAATCTCCTTGCCCTCGCTGGCCCAGCCCGACTTCCTGGGGCGGCTGCGCGAAGAGCTGAGCACGCCGAAGTGGGCGCATTGCCTGTCCCTGCTCTGTCTGGAGCTGGATGCGCATGGACTGACGGCCTATCCGGAAGAGGTGGCTGAATTCTGCCGTGTCATGGCACTGGCCGGTGTCGGCGTGGGCCTGCGCCGTCTGGATCAGCAGCCCACGGGGCTGACCAAGCTCCACACCTTGCCGCTGCGCTATGTGAAGCTGGGCAGCGAATTCTCGGAGCAGGCCGCTCACAGTCCCGGTGCCTTGCATTTGCTGCAGGCCATCGTGGAGACGGCAACCGGGCTGGGGATTCAGGTGATGGTGAACGATTCCGTCAACGCAGAAACCTCGAAGCTGCTTCACAAACACAATGCGCTGACGCTGGCAGCCTGAAGCGGAAGATCTTCAAAAACAGAAAAGGGGCGCTCAAGGCGCCCCTTTCTACGGGTCGACCGGTCTTATTCTGACGTGCGCTGGTCGGCAATCTGCACGCGCCTCGCATAGCGCTGCGCCAGCACTGCACAGACCATGAGCTGGATCTGGTGGAACAGCATCAGCGGCAGCACGATCGCGCCGACGGAGGCAGCCGGAAAGAGCACATTGGCCATGGGGATGCCGCTGACCATGCTTTTCTTGGAGCCGCAGAAGACCAGCGTGATCTCGTCCTCCTTGCTGAAGCCCAGGCGGCGTGCGCCCCAGGTGGTGACGAAGAGCACGGCGGCCAGCAGAAGGCAGCACAGCACGATCAAGCCCAGCAGCGAGGGAATCGGCGTCTGCTTCCACAGACCGCTGATGACTGCGGCGCTGAAGGCGGCGTAGACCACAAACAATATAGAGCCCTGGTCCACCAGCTTGATGATGGCGGCGCGACGCTGCAGGACACCGCCAATCAAGGGGCGCATCAGATGCCCTATGACAAAGGGCAGCAGCAGCGTCATGGCAATCTTGCCAATCGCATGCAATGCATCACCGCCTTCTGCATTCATGTGCAGGATCAGACTCACCAGAATCGGTGTGACCAGAATGCCCAGCAAGGTGGAGGCCGATGCGCTGCACACGGCAGCAGGCACATTGCCTCGCGCCATGGAGGTAAAAGCGATCGCCGATTGCACGGTGGCCGGCAGGGTGCAGAGAAACAGCACGCCGACATACATCTCGGTGGTCACCAGGGGCGAAAGCACCGGACGCAGTACCAGCCCCAGAACAGGGAACAGCACAAAGGTGGCGATGAAGATCCAGATATGCAGGCGCCAGTGACCTATACCTGCCAGGATGGCCTGGCGCGAGAGTTTGGCGCCGTGCAGAAAGAACAGCAGGCTTACGATGCCGGTGGTGGCGAATTCCACATATTCAGCCGCCTGGCCTGATGCAGGCAGGAAGCTGGCGAGGACGACGGTGGCAATCAGGGCCAGCGTGAAGTTATCGGGAACAAAGCGGGGGCGAGACATATTCTTGAGCGGAAGCCATCCATGCAAGGCACCGGGTCGGTGCGCGATGGCTGCGTATTGGACACGCAATCCATTTAAAAGAGAAATGGATTTATTCGATAGACCTATAATTTTTCTATATGAATATCAGCCTGCGTCAACTGCGTGCCTTCGTGGCAGTGGCCCAAAGCAGCAGTTTCAGCCGCGCCGCCGATGCCTTGGCGTTGACCCAGCCTGCGGTGAGCCGCAATGTGACGGATCTGGAGCAAGCCATGGGTTTGCTGCTGCTGCATCGCACCACGCGCGAAGTGGAGTTGACCGAAGCGGGGCGTCTGCTGCTGGGCAATCTCTCGCGCGTGCTCGAGGAACTGGACGCCTGTCTGCTGGAGGTCCAGGGCTTGGCGACACAGCGCAAGGGCCGGGTCAAGGTGGCCAGCAGTCCCACGCTTTCGGCCCATCTGATGCCGCAATGCATTGCGCGTGGCAGGCAGCAGTCGCCGGGCGTGAATATCCAGTTGCTTGATCGCATTCAAAGCGATGTGCTGCTGAGTGTGCGCAGCGGCGAGGTGGATTTCGGCGTGGTGATCGACCCGTCCGAGAAACAGGATCTGCATGCACAGACCATTCTGGCCGAGCCATTTTGTCTGGTCTGTCTTTCCTCGCATGGTCTTGCGCGCAAGAAAGAGGTGCACTGGGCACAACTGGCAGGCGAATCCCTGGTACTGCTGGACCATGCATCGGGTAGTCGTCGCCTGATCGATGCCGCCTTGCAGTCCCACGGCGCGTCTGCATCGGTGGTGCAGGAGGTCGGGCATACGACCACCATCTACAGCATGGTGCAGCAAGGTCTGGGTTTGAGCGTGGTGCCGCGTCTGGCCATTCCTTCGGCCTGGGCTGCGCGGGCAGCCCCTGCAGCTGCGGGCGCAGCAGCGGCTGACGCAGCGGTCCTGGTCAGCCGTCCTCTGGTGCCCCGAGTGCAGCGAAGCATCATGCTGGTCAAGCGTCAGCAGCGGGAGTTATCTCCCGTCGCGCATCTGGTCTGGGATCTGATCGCGGCAGAGGCCGTCAGCCTGCTGGACGAATAGGGGCTCAGGGCCTGAGCACGATGCGCGAATCGATCACCAGCCCTTGCGGTGAGGGGGCGACATAGACGGGCTGGGGCGGTGCCATGTACATGGGCTGCGGCGCAAGGTATGTCTCAGGCCGGTTCCTGCACTTGCGCTTTTCCTTGTACTCGCCATTGCTCTTCCACTTGCGCTCCACCTTGCATTGGCCATCCCAGTACTCTTCTTTGTGCTCACGCTTGTGATGGTGGTGGCGGTCATGTGCCAGACTGGTCAGCGGCATGGCAGTCAGCGCTACGGGAAGGCAGATGGAAACAAGAGCAAGGATTTTCTTCATTCCGGGTGGGGCAGTCCAAGGCCTGTGCCATGGCCGCATCGATGTTCAAAACGCTGAGAGCATAAGCGCAATGTGTTGAAGAGACTGTATCAATTCATGAGCGCGATTTCTGCAATGGCTGGGGGGCGCAGGCCTTCGCTCTGCCTTTTCATTCTCATAAAGAGAGCGTCTTGCCATTGAAGTGCATACATTTCGGTCTACTTCATATTTATATCCAAGCAAGCAATTATGGGGAATGCTATTTAGTTGATAGCGTTCTGCCGTCCACTGTCTTGACAGGGAATCCGCAGGCTCTGCCGGCAGTCTGCGCCGTCGAGGGCGGTTTCCGGTGACGGCCTACCAGCCAGGCAGAGCCTGAAAGGGTTGCGCGGGCGACGATGTGCGGTGCCGTCCACCTCGGCCATCCGCAGATGGTTCATGCAGTGGCCCCTTGCACGCTTTTCAGGTCGGCCTGCAGCCGCCACAGGCTGCGTCGGCAGGCGCAGGGGACTGCATCGGTGTCTTGCATCTGAACGGCCCTGGGTGCTGCAAAGGCGCGCAGGCAAAGCGGCGCTGGCAGAAGGACGACAGCTGCCACGCGCAGCAGCACAGAAGGGGGCAAGAGAGTATGGGTGAGGAGTGCTCCCGCATGCAGAAGCGGGTTGCCCAAGGCCGCTTGCCGGCCGGGAGTTGACGCGGTACCGAAAGGCGTCGGGCCCCTACATTCGGTGAGACTGTCCCGGGATGCGAGGGCATTGTTCCGCAGCAGCCTGCCTGCACGCACCTCTGCGCAGGCCGGCCACCTTCAGGGACGCCTGTGCGGCCCTGCGCCTAGCTCGTGCTGAGGCTGCTGGCGCGATGTCCACCAGCGCAGGTCACGGGCTTCAGTGGCGGCGCTGCTGAGGTGCGGAGCTGTTGTTGGAGCGTTCGATATGACGGAAGGTCAGGCGACCCTTGTTCAGATCGTAGGGAGACATTTCCAGCGTCACCTTGTCGCCTGCCAGCACGCGAATGCGGTGCTTGCGCATTTTGCCGCCGGAGTAGGCAATCAGCTGGTGGCCGTTGTCCAGCGTTACACGAAAACGGGCGTCCGGCAAAACCTCGTCCACTCTGCCTTGCATTTCAATCAATTCTTCTTTGGCCAAAACATTTCCTTTCAACAAAAGGTCAGTTCAACTGGTTGTCCAGCACCATGCTGCGCCCCTCGGCGAGGGCATATTTGCTGGCCATATCCTGGGTGTCGAACTGGCGGATAAATCGGAAGATCCGGTCATAGGTTCCGCGTCGGATGGAAACCGCTGCGGCCACCTTGCCGGAGTGAGTCATTTGGGTGAGGGCAGTCACAATGTAGTTGCCGACACGCTCTGTGATTTGTTCTGTGTGCATATCGAGTCAACGGGCGGCACCAACCCGGGCAGGGCATGCCGACCAATGAAAAATGAAGGAATCCGACCCTGAGGGGTCGGGATCAAACAAGCCAGCCGCATGCGGGTGGCTCGTGCTTCTTGCCAGGGATGCTTTGGCGGTATGGAGCCAAGCGTGGGCAACGTGAGATCTGCCTGAATGATGCTGCACGGGGCAAGTGCCGTGCAGCAATCGCAATATTATAAAGCATTGCTTCTTTATGTGCAAATCGGAATGAATCGCTGCGCTGTCAGGCATGGTGTTGGGCATGTACCAGCAGCGCAGTCGCCACATCGCCTGGGCGCTGCACTGCGCGAGGCCAGACAGATAAAAGCTCCTGGCATTCAGGCGGACGGCATTCATGCAAGGATTGCAGGCCGGGTGAGTTCCTCCTGCTGGAGGGGAGGCGCGATCGTGGAAAAAAGGCTTGGCTAATAGGAAAGGGCCGCTGGCTAGCTAAAACGCTGCAAGCCCCTGCCTGTCAGCGCCCCACGATGAAGAGGCGGTACAGCGATTCGCTGCACCATGTCTGCATTATGAATGCAAACGAGACTCATTCGCAAATTCACCTCGATCATTGAAGGTTATCGCGCGGGCAGGCGGCGGGCACGGATCCTGCCATGTACACCGGGGTCGGAGGACGAAGGCCATCCAGCGAGGTGCGGCACGCGACAGCAGGCTGCACGGCCTGCGTCAGGCCGGTGGGAAAGCATTGAAGGGCCGCTTTTTCCAAGCACGGACGGCGGGTTGCAACGCTTGCCATCTGCCTGTCATATTCCAAAGGCAAGATGCAGAGCGCTGGGTTCTGGTTGTAGCACTGAAAGATGGCTTGACCCCTGGCGCCAATTCCAAGCCCCGGCCTCCGTGCCGGGGTTTTCTCTTTGGATCTCAGGGCAGATGGCGCTTCACCATGGTGACGCAGGACCTGCCCCAGGTGTCCGCTGTGTCGACAACCGCGTGCCGGGCGATCACTCCGGCAGAGGATGTGCTGCGTCGATTCCTTCGAGCTGCCGCAGACCGGATCTGCCCGTGCAGGATCGAGATCGCAGGCCCGGCGAATCGCTGTGGCACTCCCCACGGTCCGTTCATTCAGGTCTGAAGACCCCCCCATCGGACCAAGCCTGCTCTTTTCGACTGCAGGAACGCACGGGAGCGGCAAATGGCGGGGGAAGACCCGCCGCCGCCGGGCGACTTGAATCCGTTTCTGCTGGCCGCAGCGCTGCTGTAGGCGAAGCGGGTGCGCGATGCCTGCCCGAGCCTGGAGGCTCTTTGGCACTGGGAGTCCATGGGGCACAATCCATCACAATGACTCCATACCGTCATGGAGTTCTTGCCAATACAGTGGACATTCGAATGGCGCGCAGCGGTACTCTCATCCTTCAGGTCATGTCGCTCATTCGGGCAGGCATCGCCTCCCGAAGCCTCCTGCCGGGAACGCGGCTACCCTCCATCCGGCAGCAGGCCCGACGGTTGAAAATGTCGGTTTCCACCGTGGTGCAAGCATACGAGCGACTGGCTGCAGAAGGCCTGGTCGTATCGCGCCCGGGTGCCGGTTTCTATGTCAGCGGGCCGGTGGCACCGCTTGCCTTGATGAAGCTGGGCCCGAGGCTTGACCGTGCCGTAGACCCGCTGTGGGTGTCGCGTCAGTCTCTGGAGAGCGATCCGGCATCGCTGCGGCCCGGTTGTGGCTGGCTGCCAACGACCTGGATGTTCGAGGATGGACTGAGGCGGGCGCTGCGGTCACAGGCGCGAGGCCCTTTGTCTGAGCTGACCGAGTATTCGACACCACTCGGGAACCCGGCCCTGCGCCAGTTTCTTGTCAGGCGCATGGCTTCCCTGAGGATCGATGCATCACCCGATCAACTGGTGCTCACGGAATCAGGAACGCAGGCCATAGACTTGATATTTCGATTTCTGCTGAAGCCCGGGGACAGCGTTCTGGTCGATGACCCGTGCTATTTCAATTTCCATGCTTTGCTCAAAGCGCATCAGGTCCGGGCGATCGGCGTGCCCTACACGGCCCAGGGGCCGGATCTGCAGTTGTTCGAAAAGGCACTTCAAGCGCATTCACCGAGGCTCTACATCACCAATTCGGGCATTCACAACCCGACGGGAGCCACGCTTTCCCCGCAGGTCGCCCACAGACTCCTCAAGCTCGTCGACCGCTCTGAGCTGGTGATCGTGGAGGACGACATTTTTGCGGATTTCGAGAGTACCCATGCGCCCAGACTGGCTGCGCTGGACGGACTTGCACGCGTCATCCACATCGGCAGCCTTTCAAAGACGGTATCGGCGTCCGTGCGTTGCGGATTCCTGGCTGCTCGCCCCGACTGGATTGATGCGCTGGTCGACCTCAAAATCGCCACGACATTTGGTGGAGGACGTCTGGCGGAGGACCTGATCCTGAAGACGCTGACGGATGGCGGCTACAGAAAGCACATGGAAACAGTGCGCCAGCGGCTGTCGGTGCAGATGGAAAAGGTCGCCTGCCGTCTGCAAGGAATGGGGATCAGGCCCGCGTTGATGCCGCAGGCCGGCATGTTTCTTTGGTGCAGGCTGCCGGAGGGGGTCGATGCCGCCCTTCTTGCGCGCGCCTGTCTCGACGAGGGCGTGGTGCTCGCGCCTGGCAATTCCTTCAGCCTGTCCCAGTCCTCAGGCAGTTTTCTGCGTTTCAACGTCGCACAGTGCGCAGACGAGCGCATTTTCACGGTCCTCTCCCGAGCATTGCATCGATCGGCTTCAGTCCCGGTCGGGCACGGCGGCTCGTAATCTTTACTGGTTTTTCTAGATGACAGTTTCTTTAATCTGTACTGTGCTGTGTCTAGGTCTCCAGCAGTCATCATGATGTACTCAAGGCTGTATCAAGGAGCCTTGAATGAAAAGAAGTATGGGGGGATGGGTCAACGGCTTGATTGGCGTCGCCATCTTTGCGGGGTCGTTGCCTGCCACTCGCGTAGCCGTCGCTGATTTGAATCCCACGTTTCTGACATGTGCGCGTGCTGCAGTTGCGGCGTTCGTGGGATGGGCCTTCTTGCTTGGTCAGCGCGAGCAGCGGCCCGCTTTGGCAGATCTGCCGTCACTGGCCATCACGGCGGCAGGCGTTGTCGCCGGATTCCCGTTGCTGACGGCCCTGGCGCTGCAGCATGTGACTTCAGCGCACTGCATCGTGTTCGTCGGATTGCTGCCGCTGTGCACCGCAGCCTTTGCGGTGATCCGTGGCGGAGAGCGTCCTCGGCCGTTGTTTTGGGTCTTCTCGGCGGTGGGGGCTTCGGTGGTTGCAGGCTATGCGGCAATGGGAGATGGGCAGGCATCCCTCACGGGTGATTTGCTGATGCTGGCCGCCGTCGTCGCATGCGGGATGGGCTATGCAGAGGGCGCACGCCTGTCGCGCAAGCTCGGGGGCTGGCAGGTCATCAGCTGGGCGCTCATCCTGTCGTTGCCGGTGATGCTGCCTCTTGCGCTGTTGACGACTCCGCAGACGTTGGCGAATGTCGGCCTGCATGCATGGCTCAGCTTTGCCTATCTGGCACTCTTCAGTCAGCTGATCGGTTTTGTGTTCTGGTACCGAGGCCTGGCTCAGGGGGGCATAGCGGCAGTGGGTCAGCTGCAATTGCTTCAGCCGTTCATGGGCCTGGGCCTTGCAGCCCTTCTCCTGAACGAGTCCGTGAACGGGTCGATGCTTGTGGTGACTTCGCTTGCAGTGGTTTGTGTGTCCGGTGCCAAAAAATATGCCTGACGGGCATGCCGCAGCCACGGCACTCCACAGCTGGCAAGTGCGTGAGCAGACCGAAGCCATGCCCAGGGGCGATATGAGTTCTGCCGCGATTTGAGTACCGCAAAACCGTCGTTGATTCATGCCTCCTCATTGGCCGTGGCGGGTTGATCCGGCGCCGCCGCCATTGCGGCATCACAACCGGGTGCAGCCGCACGAGCACTCCGGGATACGCGGTATCGCTGCGCAGCAAACGGGGGCAGCGCGCCAGCCTGAGCGCTGTTGGGAATGGGATGGGGTGCCGGATCCATTGTGCATATTGCAAGCGGGTCGCACGAAGACCGGCCAGCGCTGCCCGATTGCAGGGAGCCATTTTGCAAGCACCAGTACCGGGATGGTGCGTGGGTTTCGCGGCGTACTGGTGCTCGGCATCGAGACCGTTGTCCTCGGCGCAATGCGTAGGCGCCTGCGGACCCAGGCAGGGTGGGAGGGATTCAAGTTCCGTGACACCACGGCACGCGGCTGCGAACGGCATGGCCCAACGGCTGCTCGCTGTCCGTCGTCGTCCTGGAGCGGGTGATCGGGCTCAGGCGCCTCATCGTGAGCCGGTCTCAGGCCCCGAGCCCATCGGCCGTGTCCTCTGTCCTCCGTCGACATGTCTCACGGCCGGGCTGCCCGGCGTGTCGCCGTAAGCCTGAGTGCTCTTCGTCGTCGTGCCGTGCGCAAACGGCATGGAGAACTTGCGGCCTGTGATCGGGCGTGCATCGTGGCTTCCGTGCTCAGGGGCTGTCGCAGTTGTGGCTATGGTCGTGACAGGAGCGATCCTGACAGCATGATGGAAATGCGCTTCTGCAGGCAGCGCGAGGGCATATCCGTGGCCGCAGGAGGCTTTGAGGGGGGCCTTTCAGGCGTCAGCCGGGTCGCTCGCTGCAGCGATCTTCTGTCTGTTTGGCGTTGGCTCCCTGCAGGAGGAAGGCGCGCAGCGGTAGGCTGCGGCGTGGTGGTGAAATTTGCGTGCGGTGACTCCCGAGAATCGGGTGTTCTGCCTCGAGCGCGTCGCAGGTGTCTGGGGCAAGCCAATGGAAAATCGTGAAGTGGATGGTTTTCAGATATCGGCCGAAGCCATCAGCTGGGCGAGGGGCCGACAGGTGCATTGTCTGGCCTCAGGATATGCAAGGCAGGGGCGCAGCAAAGCGATTCAGAGTGATCACTGTGCTGTTTTTGCCTCCTTGCAAACCGCGCAAGCTGCGGCAGTGCTGTTCGTACACGCCATCACTTTCGTCTCCGTAGCGGGTGTGCCCAGTCCGCTCATCTATGAGAAATATCTCGGACTTTGAAGAAAGAAGCCCACGCTCCGGCGGAGTCGTTCTCGCGCTTGCGCCCGCCCGTCGGGACGGGCTCCGCATGGTCGGCGGGGTGGGGGGCGCATTCTTTCCCCCGAGGCGGCTCGTTGCCGGGCTTCCACGATGTCGTGGACTGCCGGGTTTTGCTCATGGGCCGGTGGCTCTGTGAATTTCCGAACGGTTGCCCTGCGGCAGAAGTTTGCAGCGCACCGTTCCATCGATTTCGTGTTCGACAGAGCAGGGCGTGGGTCTGGCTCATGCCCGGTCCCGGCTGCTGACCCGGATGTTGTAAACCAAAGGTCTTTCACTTCACCTATACTGGACTCATCCGCTGTCAAGGCCGTTCGCCCCAGCAGCGCCTGTCTGACACCAATGCCGCCCCTTGGCCGCAGGTAGCCGCTCTTCTCGCTGAGCACGCGGTGGTCACTCCCCTCCAGGCGAACTCCCCCAGATCCTGAACATCCTTATGGATCTGCGATGCCCCTCTGCATCCTGAGAGGGCCTTCCCTTTCTCATTTGATGGTCTGCGCATTCGTGCGTGTGACCGTCCGTTACATGCTGCACAAGAACATTACAGAGCAGATTGGCCGCTACGTGGTCACCCCTCTGACACAGCCGAGCACCAGCGGCAAATTCCTGGCTGCCGTTTCCATTCGCCGCGGCACTTATGACCGCGTCATTCGCTTTGTCCCGCAGTTTTCCGACGAGTCGCTCGCCTCAAGCTACGCCCTGACCGAAGGACGGAACATGGTTCTGAGCCAAAGGCTGAACTGAGCGGCTGAATTTTTTTCTCACAGGAGACATTTTGGCTAAAGAAGAACTCATCGAGATGTCGGGTCGCGTTGACGAAGTGCTGCCAGACGCACGTTTTCGCGTGACTCTGGAAAACGGTCACCAGCTCATCGCATACAGCGGCGGAAAGATGCGAAAGCACCGCATCCGCGTGCTGGCGGGCGACAAAGTGACCATCGAGATGTCGCCCTACGACCTGAACAAAGGACGAGTGACCTTTCGCCACCTTGCTCCACGCGCTGGTGCCGCCCCAGGGGGCACTCCTGCCTTCAAGCGCCGCCGTTAACCCACCCAACCTCCAAGTCGCTCACCGCCGAAATGCATGGGCACTCTTTGAAAGAACACGATGCAATCCAATCTCTACGTTACCAATCTCGGTTATTCCATCGACGGCGATGCCTTGCGCGCCCATTTCAGCGCCTGCGGTGAAGTCATCTCTGCGGACGTCATCTCGGACCGGGAGACCGGTCGCTCGCGCGGCTTCGGCTTTGTTGAAATGGGCTCCCAGGAGCAAGCCCAGAATGCCATCCAGATGCTGAACGATCAGCCCCTGGGCGGTCGCGCGCTGGGGGTGGCTCTGGCCCGTCCACGCAAATAATCTTCTTCGACCTGCAACAAGCGGGGCTCACGCCAAAAGCGTGAGCTTTTTGGTGCATGCCCTTCCGATGGCCGCTCATCAAGCGCGCATGCGACAAGGCCTGAAGCCCACAGCGCAATCTCTGGCGTCATCGCGATGTTCACGCTCATCGGCAGCATGTATTGATGGACCGCCTGAATCGCTCAGAGTTCGAGAGCCGTCATTGCCTGAGCTTGGCAGCTGTGTCGAGAGATCCGGCCGATTCACGATCCCGGAAGGAGAAGTCTCGGACCATGATGTGCAAAAATCCGACGGTGGCAAGAATGCACAGAGTAGCCCGGCAAGGGCAAGTACTAGGCGAGAACCAGGCGGTTGCGGCCTAGAGCCTTGCCTTGATACATGGCCCTATCCGCGCGGGAGATGAGCGCTTCCGCAGTTTCCCTCTTTTGGTACTGGGTTGCGCCCAGCGTGCATGTCACGCTCAGCTCCTGATTGACCAACTGCGACCAGGGGTACGATTCTGCGCATGCCCGGATTCTCTCCAGCAGTACTTCCGCCTGGTGCAGTTGTGTATCGCACAGCACCAGAAGAAACTCCTCGCCCCCGTAGCGGCCTGCGCAGTCAGTGATGCGGGTCTGTGAAGTCAGCACGTCTCCAAAGGCTCTCAGCACTTGATCTCCGATGTCATGACCAAGGCGGTCGTTGACCTGTTTGAAGAAGTCTATGTCTAGCAACGCGATACAAAAAGGGGCATCCCGGCGTTGAGCCGCATGAATGCACTGCTGCAGTCGTTCCATGACTCCACGGCGGTTGGACAGTCCGGTCAAGTCATCGTTACGTGCCAAGGTTTCAATGTGCTTGAGCGCGACCGCCAGTTTTTCATTGCTTGCGCTGAGTCGGTACTGCATGCTGCGAAAGTACGTGACCAGGACACTGCAACGGATGACCGCTCCGAGCATCACGCCCACGACCAGGAACTGTCCGATCAATGTGTCGGTGGTCATCTGCATCTGCGGCCCTACGCTGTAAACAGCCAACGCAATGGCGACAAGCGCACAACTCCAGGTCATCCAGAAACTGGTACGGCGGGGAGCGAGAAAGCCGTCGGTGCTGAATACCAGGAGCATGACCAGCGCCTGAAAGGCGACTTTGGGCGCCGCTACGAGCAAGGCCAACACCCCCGTCACCGCGATCAACTGGTGCCAGAAGAACAAGCCCGGGTCGCTTTGAGTCTGGCTCCATCCACTGGCGTAGGCCCAGGTGATGAACGCCATCCCTGCGCTGATCCAGAGCCCGTACATCAGCACCGGATGCAGCGGTACATAGCCGGCCCAGCAGTGGCCGAGAAACAGCGTGAAGGCATATAGATGGCTTATGAGCACTGAAGCGTGCAGCTGCCATGTGCGTTTGCGCCAGCGTTCTAAATGCCGGGCTTCATCGGCCAGTGACGAGGACGGCCTGGGTCCCCACAAAGGCGGGGCGCGTGATTTGTCGGTTGAATAAGCCATTGGAGTCTGTAGGTCGCAAAGGTACCAGGCGACTTATTGTTACAAATAACAGTGTGCCTGAATTGGCGCATTGGCCAATGGAGGGAAATGCCTCCGATGTGGCTCCAGTGCATGTGCGGCCAGGTCCGGGAAGTGGGAGGGAACGAATGCAGGGTGTCTACGGGGACAGGACAAACCCGCGAAGAGAAGTTTGTTGCATCGATGTTCCACAACGCTGCGTCATCGCCCCAAAAAGTGTCTGCCCGGTTTTCAGCACTGAATGCCTCTTCGAATTTCACAGCACTCATCACGAGTCGCATGGATGTCAGAATGATTGCCAAGTGACGTCCGTCAAAGTTGCCTTTCATGCGACATCGGTACACTGGGCCGGGCGGACCTCGCCTCTGCAGGCAGTCGGTGGTGGCGTCAGGTGATGTGGTGCAGCAAAGACAAGCCTCCAAGGTCTGGCACATTGGCATTGATCTGAACATGTCACCGACAGACTCGAAAGCACTGTGCCGTGTGCGGCGTCCAATCCCGTGTCGTCCCTATACCTGTTCCGACGCCTGGTTCCACCGGTCACTGATTTAACGGGAGTGCTGTCTTGCGCCGTTCCATTCTTCTTGTCCTTGCTTCTTTCTTTGTGATCTGGGCAGTGGAGGCTTTGTGGCTGTCACCGTCACCGCCAGGTGACCTGCTGTGGGTGATGCGGCAGGAAGGCATGCTGCTCACCGGTATTTTGGCGTTGGGGGCCATGACGGCCATCATGGTTTTGTCCTTGCGCCCCCGCTGGGTGGAGTCGCCATTGGGTGGCATGGACAAGGCCTATCGGTTGCACAAATGGCTGGGCATCATTGCCATTGGACTGAGCCTGGCCCATTGGGTGGCCAAGCAGTCCAAGTCGCTGATCACGACGGTCATCGGCAGCGCAGGCAGACTGGCCAAAGTCGCGGCACCCGAGTGGGTCGGCATCCTCAAGCCTTATGCCAAGACATTGGGCGAGTGGACCTTCTATGCGCTGATCCTGATGCTGGTCATTACGCTTGCGCGTCGCGCAGTTCCCTACAAACGCTGGTATTGGCTGCATCGATTCATGCCCCTGGCCTACCTGTCGCTGGTGTTCCATGGCATTGTGCTGACTCCTCCTGGCTACTGGGGAGGCGTGGGGGGCTGGCTGCTGGCGTTGACGATGATTCTCGGCATCGTGGCTGCAGTGATCCAACTGGTGCGAGACCTGCGCCCGCGCTATCCTCACACGGGCACCGTGCTATCGTGCACGCAACTCGGCGATGTGCTGGAAGTGCAATGTCGCATGGAGGATTCCTGGCCGGGTCATGCCGCGGGGCAATTCGCCTTTTTGCGTCTGGCGGGGGAGCTAGAGGCTCATCCGTTCACGCTGTCGGACGCGGACCAGCAAAATCACCTCGTGCGCTTTCACATCAAGCAGTTGGGCGATTGGACTCGGGGCCTGCCTGAACGCATGCATCCCGGCACCGTTGTGGAGCTGGATGGGCCTTATGGTCGCTTCGTGCCTCCCGATCACGACGACGGTGCCGTGCACGTCTGGGTGGGTGCCGGTGTCGGCGCGACCCCTTTTCTCTCCTGGCTGGGCCAGCTTCACGACGACGGCCATGCGCCCCAGGCCTGTCTGCAATACGCCTGCCAGCATGCACTCGATCCTCTTGCCCAAGCCCTGAAGGACGCTGTGGCGCTCCATCCCGATGTGCATCTGGACATCTTTGCCGACGGACGTCGTTGGTCGCCCAAAGAGGTGCTTCAGCGTTATCAAGCCGACAAACCGCTGCAGGTCTGGTTCTGCGGTCCTGCGACCATGGGCCGGCAATTGGAGCAAGCCCTCAAGCAAACGTTGCCATCGGCGTCCTGGCAGTTGCACAGGGAGCACTTCGAATTTCGTTGATGTCGTTCCTTCTCCGGCAGCGCCGTCACCCTGCAATGATTCGTTGAGACCGCCGGAGGCTGGCCCAGGTCGAACGGCGATTGTCGCCATCGCCCCGCAGCAGCCGGTCGATGCGATGCTCATTACGTCGCCACGGCCCCATCGCCCCGGGTCCATGGCCATCCCCTTCGGGCCTTCTTCGCACTGCAGCGCACAACGCTCGGAATCAGCCAAGCCGTCCCTGTCGACCGATGCAGAGCGTCCTCTGGCCAAAGTGGCGCGCGCTGCCGATGCCCAGCAGTTCTTGCTGGGTGAGCGCAATGGAAAGCAACCGCCGAACGCCGAACTGGAAAATGGGGCGCATCAGATCCTCAACCTTTGCTGCCGAGATATCACGAACCATTGAATGTTCGGTGAGGATTTCGAAACCCGGAGGGCAGAGCCATGCAGTCATGCGGTTCTTCACCCAACTACCGACGAAACGCAGTGTCTCTTTGCAGCCACCGGCTGAATGCGGCAGCTGTGCTGGCCACGGCGATGAGCGGTTGGCGAACCGATAGCGCCTCACCTGTTTATGACTTTGCCTTTCCCGTCGGCATATCGCGGGGTGATGCGGACCCGGGGCATTGCAACCCGCAGCAGCGTGCAGCCTCGCTCATTGCCGTTGTGGACCTGGTGTTGCCGGTGCTCCGCCGTCTCGTGATCTGGGAGTCGGTGCGGTTCCCGCTGCTCTCCGAGCTTTGGATGGCAAGGCGTATCCATGTCTGCGGCATGGCAGCCATCGCCGGCTTCATTGCCGCTCACCTTCTCATGGTCGTGCTGGTTGCGCACTCGCTGCTCCTCATGCGGCCTGGACGCTTCAGGAGTTGCGTGCATTGCCGCAGTACACGCAGGTTGCACGCCACAGCGGTGCGGAAGGCCGGAGTGCCACCGGCAAATGGAGTGGCGCACGCTTTGGTGATTGTTGACGTGCCGTCGGTGCAGGCCTCGGTGCCCGCTCCATGGGCTTGGGATGCTCGAAGGCTACGCCACCGGCATCGACAAGACGACGGCGCAGCATCCTCGGACGGTGCTGGCGCTCGACCGGGATGGGCAACCTCTGCCGCCCGGGTACGGCTATCCCTCGACGCGGTGCACGCCCACCCAGCTTGGTTGCAAGAATCCGAAGCACATCAAGGCCATCTTCGAGAGCAATAGCTTCAACCAAGGCTGCCGGGAAGACCAGGGCTGCAACTGGTTCGGCGGCGGCTGATGCAGCCCCCGTGACGGCAAAGGCGTCCGGGCACAGTGGCGCCGTGGGCATGGACAGGGAAATGGGCAAGGGCGCGACTTGCGGCCGTGCATGCTTCGACGGTGTCGCAGCGCCAGGATCGTCGGGCTGAAATGCCTCCGTCAGAATGGCGCGAAGCCTCGTCTCAATCAGGACTCTTTGATTGCCTGCTCGATCCCACGTCCTTCGGGCGTGTGCGGCGGAGCAGGCAATCCGGTCTCTGCTGGTCCTGAATCTGCGTTGGGGCCGCTCAGACCCGCAGCCCGGGGCAGAGACGGTGCCCCTGCAGAAGCCTGCCCTTATTTGGGAAGCAGTACTTTGTCGATCACGTGAATCACCCCGTTGGATTGGTATACGTTGGGTATGGTCACCGTGGCCGTGCCACCTTTTTCATCCGTCAGCATGATTTTCTTGCCACTGGACTTGGCCGTCAGAGTGCCGCCACTGACGGTCTTGATCATGGCCTTGCCCTTGCCGTCCTTGATCCTCTTGCCGAGGGCCGCAGCATCCCACTTACCCGGAACGACGTGGTAGGTGAGGATGGTTGTCAGTGTCTCTTTGTTCTCGGGCTTGAGCAGCGTATCGACGGTGCCGGCGGGCAGCGCATCGAAAGCGGCATTGGTGGGCGCAAAGACGGTGAAGGGGCCGGGGCCTTTGAGGGTGTCTACGAGGCCCGCCGCTTTGACTGCTGCGACCAGGGTGGTGTGATCCTTGGAGTTGACTGCGTTGTCGATGATGTCCTTGGTAGGCAGCATGGGGGCTCCGCCCACCATCACCTCGGCCATTGCCGCGACGGATGCGGCAGACATCGAGATAGCCAGGCTGAGCGAGGCCAACTTACGTGCAGATTGAATCGAGAACATGGACGCTCCTTGAGGTACAAGCCGAAAAATGCCGGCTGAAAGGAATACGCGGCCACGGTCTGTCTGGATTCATTGAATTTTTCTATTTGCTTTCGAGGGGTGATGAGTTGTTTGCACAGGGGCGTGAGCCGATCGTCACTGGCGGCGATACCCGTCTTCGAACCTGCCAGGTACTGCGCGCCCGAGCCGGTCGTGGCAGCAGACCTAGATCTGGACGGCTCGACCGATAAACTGGATGGGCCCGGTGGGGCGTCCAATGGGGGAGCCTCCGTAAGGCTCCAGGGTCAGCTCGAACAGCTGGTTGGCTTGCAGGGGCGGGAGCTTGTCCACTGGTACCTCGATGGCCTCGCCTGGCTTTACCAGACCCAGCGATACCGGAGCGCTCCACCCGTCAGCCTTGGTCCAGAACTGCAGGGATTTCTCTGCAGGAACGTTGTCGGTACCGAGCGGCACCAGCCTCAGTCTCCCCTCCGCCTGGGCCTGCACCAGCCAGCCAGGCGACTGGCTCTGAGGTGCTGCGAGTACCACAAAGTAGCGTGGCGAAGCAGGAGGCGAGGCTTCGCGCGCGGTGAGGATTGCCGCCAGCACTGCAGCCGTGGCAAAACCCGTTCCCGTCAGGCCGCGCCATAGCGCGAGACTGTCCCATCGCCACCAGCGTTTCTGGGCCGGTGCCGCTCGGGGAAGTCTCGCCGGGGCAATGGTTGCGGCAATACGCTGCCAGAGACTGGCAGCCGGATCGACGGGCTCGGCAAGCGAGGTCAGAGGCAAGAGGCGCTGCTCCCATTCATCCACGGCGGCACGCAGGGCGGGCTCGAAAGGCAGGCGTGCCTCAATGGCGCGACGCTGGACCATGCCGAGTGTGCCCAAGACATATTCACCGGCCTGTGCATCCAGGTCGTCTGAAGGTTGTGGTGGTTGGGTTTCGCCGCTCATTGCATGCATTCCCGCAGTGCGCGCAGTCCGCGCTGAATCCAGGCCTTGACCGTGCCGAGGGGCGCTTGCACCCGCTGGGCAATCTCGCTGTGGCTGCAACCGTCCACATAGGCATGCAACAGGCACGCTCGGCGTGCAGGTTCCAGGCCGTCAAGACAATGCCCGAGGCGACCAAGCAATGCCTGCCGCTCCAGCGCATCGCCGCTTTCCTGCCAGGCCGCAAAAGCTGCCTGTGCATCCCGGTGTGCCGTAGCCGGTTCGTCAAGCACCGTCTCGCGCGCGCCATCGCGTACGCGATTCAGAGCCGCATGTCGGACTATGCTGTAGACCCAGCCACGGCCTGCGCCGCGGCTGGCGTCGAAACTTGCTGCGCGCTCCCAGATGGAGACAAAAGCGTCGTGCAGCACATCTTCTGCAGTAGCGCGGTCACGAACTATTCTGAGAGCAACACCCAGCAGGTAGCGTGCTTCGCGAGCATAGATGCTGCGCAGGGCGTCGCGATCACCCCGCGCACAGGCCTGCAGCGCAGCGTTGTGATCGAAGGCATCGTCTTGGAAGGAAGCAGCAGGCGGCACAAATAGAGGGCAGGAGGGGAATAGAGAGATATCCTCCGGCCATTCTAGTCATGCCGTTGCAAAACCTTACATCGTGGGTTTCCAGAAGATGTAGTCGGCCTGGTACTTGACCATGGTTTTCTGACCCTTGGTGGCGGTCGTGCAAGGCTTGTCTGACGGTGCCACACCGCCTTGGAGGGCTACTCGCTGGATATAGCTGACGTCTGTCAGTGCGCCGGCACCCATGGCGGGATTGGCCTTCACCAGTTGGTAGGGCAGGTTGCCGGCCCCCGATGGCGCGACTGCGAGCTGCGTGGCGGTGAGCTTGGAGCCGTCGTTCGCTTCCCAGGTTGCCGGGGGGCCGTAGTAGCGGCCCACCGTCTTGCCGGAGCGATCTTTCAACACGGCGTCAGGGCCGACAAAAACCCATTCGGTCTGACCGGGTGCGTTGGCCTTGTCCCGGCATTCGTAGGTGATGTCGCCACTGCCTACCGTTTCCCAGGCGACCTTGTGACCCGCTGGAACCTGAATGGGCCCTGGCAGCGCAGCCTGTGAGAAGGTGCTGGCCGGGGGCTGCATCGAGCCGCAGGCAGCGAGCAGGGCCGCTGTGGAGGCGAGGGCAGCAAAGGCGGTGAGGCGGTGTGCGAAGCGAGTGGTCGACATTGAGGTTCTCCCGTTGGATCGGTTGGAAGGATTCACTGAAGCAGCACATTTCCTGTGGTGCTGCGGGTACTACCCACGAGACCGGCCTTTGGATGCATCCCTGGCGAAATTTTTTTGCAGGCGCCTCGACCTCCCTGCCTTCACTTCTGATGAGCGGCCTGCTCTAGGCTTGCCACAAGAGCGACAGGCTTGCCCCTGTGACCATCGAGGCAAGTCCCAGGCTGATCCTGGCCCCATACATTGTTCCGCCAATCGCGAACGCCAATACGGATTTGGCAAGGGCGCTGGAGGCAAGTATGACAATCACGCCCCATCGAGCGGTGTTCAATGGCAAGCTACCCGATGCAAAAAGTTGCCCCAGACTGGCCGCCGCCGCATGCAGTTCGGCCAAAGCTGCAATGGCCGCAGCGACCAGCACGCCAGTGCTGCCAAAGACGTTCTGGAGCCAGGCACCCAGGACCAGCATCAGTGCGATAGTGCCTGCTATCACCAGTGCACTGGTGAGCTTGAACACCTGTCCAGTTTCGAATTCGGTCTGCGCAGACGTGTTTCGTTCCTTGAGCAATCCTGTGCCGGCCGCCAGCACAAGGCAGATCGCCGCCACGAGGAGGGGCGCTGCCATGGACCGCATCAGATCGAGGGATGTGGCCGAGAGGATGACGATGAACAGGCACAGCGAGGCCAACTGAGCGAGCATGGCACAGCCAAAAGCTTGCGCTTGCTGATGTTCGTCGGACTTGGCCAGGTTGCCAAGGCTGGCGATTGCTGCAGTGGATGACACGAATCCAGAAAAGAATCCGGTCACCGGAAGCCCCCAGCGTGGACCGAGAACGCGCGTAAGTATGCGGCCCAGCATACCGACCGCCATGAACAGCACAACCACTCTCCAAACCGCCGCCAGGTTCAGCACACCCCATGGATCGACAGGGGTTTGCGGCAGCAGTGGCATCACAATCAGCGCTGCGGCGCCTAGCAGCAGGCCATCCTTCAACTCTGTCTCTTTGAGCAATTCGCGACTCCAGTGCTGAATGGGAGCCTTGGCGTGAACCAGCAGAGCACAAAGGATGCCCAGCGCTGCGGTCAGAGTGGTGCTCTGGTGCGACAGTCCGCCCAGTGCGACCGAGAAAAGCAGGGTCACCTCGCTTGTCAGCCCTGGGTCGTCGGAGGCTGACCGCCAGTAGGCTGCAACGGCCAGTGCCCCGACCAGCAGCAGCGCCACCGTGAAGGGCTGCACACCGAGCGCCCAAGCCGCACAACCGAGCAATGCCGCGATGGCATGGGTACGAGTTCCTGCGATGCTCTCCGGCGCGTGTCCGCGACGTTCGGCGACGAGACCAATGAGCAGACCACAGCCCAGCGAGACGACCCAATGATCGATTCCGGCCCAGCTCAGCGGCATAAGTCCCAATTTCTTGCTCCTGGTAGGGCTCCTGAAGTCGATTGGCTGGCGCCATCGCTACCCATGCGCAGCATAGTCGAGCAGGTGACGACGGTGCAAGACGAGGCACCGAAGCGAAGACAGCCCGTATCCCCGGATGCCGTGGCGCAGCCGGCTGCAGAGCCCGTGGGGGGAGGCCAGTCGCTGAGGTAGCAAAGGCTTTTTGTGCCGCAGCCCTCCTTCGAGAAGCGGGAAAGCAGAGGCGCTGCGGTGGCCTGTCACTGCGCCGGTGGCGTCCAGCCGGGCACCTCTCTTTGCCACCGATGGCGAACTTTTTCTCCTCGTCTTGCATGCGACCTCGATGGAAGAGGTGGCACGCATCGGGATTTGCATGCGTCGGACGATGTCGGGCGAATGCTCGCGTGCGAAGCGCCAGTTCGACGATGCCTGGGTCGCGGCTGCGGTGGTCCCTGGAGGTTCGTCAAGCCGGACTCTGAACGTCACGGACCGGCGATCTGTCGGCCGGTGCGGAATTCTTGCCGGCATGGCCGTTGGTTGGGGATGCGGGAGCCGCCCGGGACGTCCCTCACCAAGCTATCCCTGAACAGCCACCGCCGTGCGGACAACAAGGCCAGACCCCTCAACGCTCGGAAAATGGCCACCCGAGGCAGCCTGCTTCGGTGGAACGGGCCATGACGCCCAGGACCAGAGCCCATCCAACAGTGAGCAAGCGGATGACTGGCACACGGGAACCACCTGCATCCCTGCCCATGGGGCACGCTGGATCAAGGCTCGCGAAGCAGGTGTTTGAACGCTGCGGGCAGTTCAGGGTAACGCCAGGAAAAACCGGCATCCTGTGCGCGCTGCGGAACCAGGCGTTGACTTCCCAGCAACAGAACGGACATTTCCCCCAGTGCGAGGCGCAACGCCCACGCCGGCAGGTGCAGCAGGGCCGGTTTGCCCAGCTCGCGTGCGAGTATCTGCGTGAAGTCAGCGTTGCGAACTACCCCGGGTGCGCAGGCGTTGTACGGCCCGCTGCAGCTCTCGTTGTCCAGCAGGTGGTCGATGAGGGCGACTTGGTCCTCGATGTGGATCCATGGCATCCACTGCCGGCCGCTGCCCAGCCTGCCACCAAGCCCTCGTTTGAATGAGGGCAGCAGTCGTGCCAGCATTCCGCCGGAAGGCGTCAAAACGGGGGCCGTGCGCAGCAATACAACGCGCACTCCCAGCTGGCGCGCGCGTGCAGCCTCCTGCTCCCAGGCCACGCAGAGGCGGCTTCCGAAGTCGATGTTGCCCGGTGTACTGTCTTCGGACAGCCACTGCTCTGCGCCGTCGCCGTACCAGCCTGCCGCAGAACCCGAGATCAACACAGGCGGCCTCGACGCTCGCCTTCCCATCCATTCGACCAGTGTCCGCGTGAGGTCCACACGGCTGCGCCACAAAAGCTCGCAGCGCGCAGCTGTCCAGCGGTGACTCGCGATGGGGGCTCCTGCCAGGTTGACGACAGCATCCAAGGGGGCATTGTCGGTCAATGCATCAAGCTGCGCTATTCCGTGGGCGCTTGGACACCACTCGGTGACTTGTCGAGGCGTTCGGCTCCACACCCAGAGGTCATGACCTTGGCGTGCCCAGTGCTGGCAGAGGGCCTGTCCGATGAGTCCGGTGCCTCCGGTCAACAGGATGCGCATGGGGTTCTCCTTGTGGGGAAATTGATCAACAGACTTACCAGGGAAGGCGTTGCCCATCGTATGCCCAGAAGCCTCCGCTGTCCTGTGGCTGCAGGCTGTCCAGCACCGCCAGCAGATCCCGCGCGGCATCGCTGGCACGGCGGCCTATCTGGGCGCCGCGAAACGGCGCCGACAGAGCCGAGTCAACTGTGCCGGGGTGCAGGGCTGCCAGAACCGCGTTGGGATGGGTGCGAGCCATTTCAACAGATGCGGTTTTGATCACCATGTTCAGTGCTGCCTTCGAGGCGCGGTAGCTATACCAGCCCCCTAGGCGGTTGTCGCCGATGCTGCCCACCTTGGCCGACAGAACCGCCACCAGGCCGCGCTCCTGCTTGGTCAGCAGCGGCGCGAAATGTGCCAGGACCAGGGCCGGGCCGATGGTATTGGTGGCAAAGCTGGCCGCCATATGCACGGCGTTCAGGTCGGCCAGTCGCTTCTCGGGCCTGCCGGTGGGCCCGCTGAGCATTCCGGTGGCCACCACGATCAGGTGCCAGCAGTCTTTCTCGCGTAACGTTCGGGCGGCAGCGGCGATGGTGTCGGGCGCATCGAAGTCGAGGGCGGGAGCGCCGTGGCGGCTCAGGGGGCACACCTCTGCGCAGCGAGGATCGAGCGCCAGTTGTGCGGCAACGGCTGCGCCGATGGCGCCGGAGGCTCCCAGAACGAGGGCGCGATAACCAGTGGGCAGGGATTGCATGGCAGACCTCGGGAATCGGTGTGTGGTTACAGACTGTCCAGGTTCTGACGCAGGTGCAGTGCGTGGCTGCGCAATGCGGTTTGCTGTTCCGGCGGCATTCTTTGCCACTGGCGGTACACCAGTGCCAGACGGTGGTTGCTGCCCAGCGTCTCGGCATGGCGCGCAAAAAAGTCCCAGTACAGCGCGTTGAAGGGGCAGGCGCTCGGTCCGGTCTTGTGCTTGGGGTGGTAGGCGCAGCTGTGGCAATAATCACCCATGCGCTGCAGGTAGGCGGCACTGCTCACATAGGGCTTGGTGGCAATCAGGCCGCCATCGGCGTGCTGGCTCATGCCCAGGGTGTTGGGCAGCTCCACCCATTCAAAAGCGTCGATGTAGATGCCCAGGTACCAGCGGTGCAGCGCCGCGGGATCCAGCCCCGCCATGAGGGCGAAGTTGCCGATCACCATCAGCCGCTGGATATGGTGGGCATGGGCCGTCTGCAGCGACTGGCGGATGACTTGCTGCAGGCAATGCATGCGCGTGTCTCCCGTCCAGAACCAGTGCGGAAGCGGCAGATGGTGGCCCAGCGCGTTGCGGCTGTCATAGCCCGGCATCTGGGCCCAGTAGATGCCCCGTACGTATTCGCGCCAGCCCAGGATCTGGCGGACAAAACCTTCCACGGCAGCCAGTGGTGCCCGGCCCGAACGCCATGCGGCTTCGGCGCACTGCAGCACCTCCAGGGGGTGCAGCATCTTCACATTCAAGGCGAAGGACAGCAGGGAGTGGAACAAGCGCGGCGCCTGGCTGGACATGGCGTCTTCATAGTCGCCAAAGTGTGGCAGCGCATGGGTGACGAAGGCCTCCAGACAGCGCAGCGCCTCGTGCCGGTTCAGCGGCCAGCGCAGGGCTTCGGCCTGCGGGTCTCCGAAGCTTTGAACACCGCTGCGCCGCACGAGGGCCCATAGCGCGCCGTGGTCGTGGTTTGGACGCCAGTCCGAGGGCTCGGGCGGAGTGCCCGGCCAGGGCTTGCGATTGTCCTGGTCATAGTTCCATTGACCCCCGCAGGGCTGGCCGTGCTCGTCCAGAAGCAGCCGGTATCGGCGGCGCATGCGGCGGTAGAAATGCTCCATCAACCACTGGCGGCGTCCGTGCATCTGGATCGCGAGATCATCGCGTGCCGTCAGAAAGTGTTCGCTGTCCACCACCGTGCATGTCAGTGGCTGGGTGGTGCTCCAGGCCTGCAACAGGGCATCCAGCCGCCATTCGTCAGGCTGCTGCCATTGCACCGTGCTGGCACCGTAGTGCGCAGCCAGTGCCGCGAGGTTCTCAGGGATGGACTGGCGGTTGCTGACATCGTCGATCGATACATAACGAACGCGGTGTCCGTCGGCGCGCAACTGGCGCGCAAAGTCACGCATGGCGGCAAAAATGGCGAGAATCTTTTGCGCATGGTGCAATACATAGTCGGTTTCCTGGCGGACTTCCATCAGCACATAGACCACCTGCGCATCCTGCTGCCGGAACCAGCTGTGCTGCGGATTGAGCTGATCTCCCAGGAGCAGGCGCAGAGTCCGTGCGCGGTGGGTGGCCGTGAACGTTCGTGCGCTGCGACTCATTGTGTTCCCCAAAGGCGTCGGTAAGCACCGTCAGCGTCGTAGGTCGCGGCCTGCTTGGCAGGGTCAAAGCGGCGACCTCCGCGCGGGTCGCAGCCACGGCCCGCGATATACAGCCAGTTGCCCTGGTTGCTGTAGACGTCGTAATCCAGCAGTTGCGCTTCGAACCAGGCAGCACCGGCGCGCCAGTCGCAGTCCAGGTCATGTACCAGGAAACTGGCTGTCACCTGACGCAACCGGTTGCTGAGGTAGCCCGTCGTGGCCAGCTCGCGCATGGCGGCATCCACCAGCGGCTGACCGGTCTGTCCGGCGCACCAGGCGGCGAAACGCTGGTCATCGTGCGGCGTGGCACGCACCGGGCCCAGACCTCGTGCTCGGAAGAGGTGAGGTCCGTGCCGCAGGTGCAGGAAACGAAAATAGTCACGCCACAGCAGTTCAAACCAAAGCCAGTAGCTGCTCTGGGTGGCACCATGCGTGGCTTCAAACTGTCGAAGTTCCGCGTTGGCTTGCCGTGGCGAGAGCGCCCCCGTGGACAGCCAGGGCGACCATTTGCTCGAATAGTCCAGCCCCATCAGCCCGTTGCGCGTGCGCAGGTAGCGGTGGGGAAGGCCGCGTGCAAGGTACCGACGCAGGTGGGCCAGGGCTGCCGACTCGCCGCCTTGCAGGCCGGAGACGGCGCTTCGGGCATCGGGCGAAGGAGAGGGACCGGCCAATGCGTCCAGAGCCGGCACCTGCTCTTGAAGGTAGTAGCGGGGTATATGCGGTGGAACTTTGGGCAGGGCGTCAGGCACTGGCAGCGGCGCATCCGGTTGCAGCCCGGCGCGCTCCACAGCCTCGCGAAACGGGGTGAACACTGCGGGCAGCTGCTGCACAGGCCAGGGCAACCGGTCAGGGCGAAGCAGGCTGCTTTGCCACACGGTGTGCACCGTCAGGCCTGCGGCTCGCAGGGCGTCGACCTCGGCCTGTTCCTCGGGCGCTGCGATGTCTTCGCAGACAAGGGTGCTGGCTCCCACGGCATGTGCCAGCGAAGGCAGGACCACGGGGGCTGGCGCATTCAAAATCAATAGCTGAGAGCGCAGTTCATGAAAACCCTGGGCCAGATTCCGTATCGTATTGGCGAGCCAGGTGCGGCGGTGCGGTCCGAAGCGGGCAAAGCCCCACCGGGTCCTGACCTGAATGTCGGGCAGGCACAGCACCGGCAGCAGGTGCTGCGCCCCCATCCTGCACGCAGCATGCAGCACGGGTTGGTCGTGTAGACGCAGGTCATTGCGCAGCCAGAGCAGCACTGTGCTCATGTCTGTTCCCCAGGCGGAGGTGACGGCTTGCGCTGCCGACGGCAGCGTTCGGAGCAGTATTTGACATCGTTCCACACCAGGGCCCACTTTTTACGCCAGGCAAATGGGCGCCCGCAGCAAAGGCAGGATTTTTCAGGCAGCTGGGATTTGCGGTGCACGTCATGCCTCCTTCGGTCTCAGTCCGCGTGGGTGTGCAGCGCGGTGTGGACATGCCGGGCCAGGGTACGTCCGCTCAGCCAGGCACCTTCCACGCTGCCGCTGTGCATCCAGTCTCCGCACATTCCCAAACCCGTGGCGGCATCCCACCAGGCGCCCATGTTCAATGGGGTGGCAGTGTCGGCATAGCGCCAGCGATGGGCTGTGGCCTGAACACTGGCGGGATCAGGACCTCCCAGTTGTGCAAATGCCTCAAGCAGCGTGGCCGCGACGGATGCCGCATCGTCTTCCAGGTGGGCTTCACTCCAGTGGTGTCCTGCGTGCAGCAGCCAGGTTTCCGGGCCGCTGCGCCCAGGCTTGCTGCTGTCGCGCGCGATCCAGCGCAAAGGGCCGTGCTCGATGATGCAGCCGTCCACCGGCAACGGCACCGGCCGAGGGCATCGCACCATGACCGACCAGCAGGGCTGCATGCGGGCGCTGCGCGACAGGAGCGCTGCTTCCGGGGCGACTGCCGCCACCAGCGGGGCCGCCTGTGGAGCGGGGACGGCCACAAGAACGCTCTGATAGCGGCATGGCTCGGTGCCATGCTCTGGGCTGTGCAGCAGCCAACCGTCCGGTCCAGCGTCCGCTGACGTCAGTGGCTGGATCGTGGTTTGCCATTGGAAACGCACAGGCTGTGGACGCATTTGCATGCTTCGCACCATGTACGCGGCCGGTGAGGTCATGCGTGGGAGGCCGACAAAGCGATCAAAAAGACAGTCTTGCGCGGCAAAGTCCCGGCCGTCGTGCATCCCGATACGACCCTGCCATACCTGGGCCGCGCCGGCCTGTTGCCAGTCCCAGACCGCCCTGCGGAACTCGGCATCGTGTGCCATGAAGTACTGGGCTCCGTGGTCGCACTGCCACTCCATGTCGCCGTCGCTGCTGCGGCGCGTGCTCATGCGGCCTGAAGGTCCTCGGCTCTTATCGAATACGTGGACGCAGTGGCCCGCCTCGGCCAAGGTCTGGGCGCAGGCCAGTCCGGACAAGCCTGCGCCAACGATTGCGATGGGGTCTGTTCTGCGGTTCGCGGTTGGGTCGGGGGTGATCATGGCGATGAAAGGTCTTTGGCGCGAGATCTCTGCTTGCGAAATCAGAGTCGCGTGGAAATGATTGTTCGGGATTCGAAGGCGGGTTCTACTGCGCGACTTTCGTGACACGCTCCAGGTCGACACCGAAGCTTCGGGCTTTCTGGAGCAGCAGGTCGAGCTGTTGCTCGGGCATGGACTTGTGGCGTGAAAGAATCCAGAAGTAATCCATGCTGCCGCCAATCACCAAAGAGGTTTGATAGTCCTCATCCAGGCTCACCACGTTGTAGCCCCCATAGAACGGGCCGAAGAAAGATACCTTCAGAGCCGCCACATCTGTCGGCCCCAGGAATCGTGCCTTGCCTTCCGCTTCGCGCCATTCCTTCCTGACGGAGTCAAATCCGCGGTTCAGCACCGAAACGCTTCCGTCTTCGTTGAGGCTGTAGCGAGCCGAGACCTGGGTCAGGTCTTTTTCAAAGCTGTGATCGATGCGTGCCAACTCGTACCACGTGCCCATGTAGCGCTTGGCATCGAAGCCAGTGACCGGCTTGACCCCGTGGGGGACATGAACAGCGCAACCCGATAGAAGCGCCTGGGCTCCCGCCAGGGCCGCCGCAAGCGCTGCCGCGCGAATGAAAGAGCTTCTTGAGATATGCATGTGGTTCCTCTTGCTGGTGCGTCATTCAGGGGGAGTCTCCGACCCGGGGTTTGGGCATGGGCCGGCATGTTTCGCCGTGCGGGATTCGGGCCGAGCTGCATCAATTCGCTGTCGAACGGGTCTGCACCAGTCAAGCCTCAAGGCCATCGTGATTGGATAGGGCGGCGCTGGGCCCGTCGGGGCGCTGTCGGCTTGGCAGCGCATGACACTGATCGGCACGGGTGACAGGCAGGAAAGGCCTCGCAACCAAGGGTCTGCGCAGCGCTCCTGGTGCGCAGTCGACTGCCCGTTGGCGCTCGGAGGTGCCTGGCCGGTTCAGTGTGCTTCTGGAAGTAAAGGCACGTGCCCACTAAAGCTGATCGAGGCATGGAGGCATCCCTGGATGGAGTGGATTGACAGGCATTAAAAACCGTTTGGATCAAAGTATGAACTTGTCAGTTCAAAATATAAACCGAAAGTGAAAACTTTGAACTATCAGGTATTGAAAATGATCTTGTGTATCTCGAACAAACTGTAAGAGTGACCGAGGCGCACTCGGGCAGGATGCGCGTCCGTGTGAAGAAATACCGGGCATCCAGCCATGCCGCTTTCGCGCATCGGGAAAGGAGGTGTCCCGGCGGGTTGCAAAAGTCGTTCGCCTGCAGCAGATTGCTCGGCAGGCTCTGTGCGGGCATCCTGCGATGCTGCCGTGACCATCACCATTCATTCTTGAGCGGCAGGCCGGCATCGCTGCCTCGACGCGGACCGCACGTTTTCAGGCACCCGGGCCGCTTGAGGTGGATGCACATGTCGGCTTCAGGGGTCTTGCCTGAAGTCTTCAGCGGCGCTGTGTCAATCCGGTCGGGATGTTGGAGATAGACCGGGTGGCGGGTAGCTGAACGCTGCTCCGCAACCGCATGTTCTGGATCAGCCGTTGCCCGGACAACTGCTCCGGCCCATTCTTGGGATGTCGCCTCACGCCGAAACGTTCGCTTGCCGGGACGCATTCTGTGCGCCGTTCACGATGCAGGTGTCAGTATTCTGATCTTCCAAAGCACAGGAAGATTGAACCCGGTTTGGGCAGGGGTTTGGCAAAGGCTCACGTCGCGCAGTCGACGACAGGTACCAGCAGGCCGCACGCCATTCAGGCTCTGCAACCAAATCGGTCCGACTGAGGCTCGACCAGCGAACGGCCCCGGCAAAACCCAGAAACGTGGTACCGAGACCTTTGTAGGATGTTCCAGGCATGGAACCGATGGATCAAGGTCGGCCGAAGGATCTTGGTGGCCGACGGTCGCTACGTCGCCCGTCCGACGGGCATCGGCAGCGATTGGCCGCACCCGGATGTCGGGGACTCAGCCGGCTGTCGCTTCATGGTCTTCCTCGTCTCCGTCCAGGCAGTCAATGCAGGAATCGAGCAGGTCATGCAGCGCTGCCACACGTTCCGTCCCCAGCCGCGCGTTCAAAGCCAGCTGTGCGGTCTTCCAGGCCTGCTGCGCTTGTGCCTGTTTGGATACACCGGCGTCAGTTGCGGCGACCAAGCGACTGCGTGCGTCGGCTCCAGCGCCAATCGTCAGCAAGCCCGTCGCCGCCAGCGGCTGGAGATTGCGCGTCAACGTTGAGGCGTCCATCTGCATGCGCTTTGCCAGATCCACCGGCCGAATCGGCCCCAGTTTGACCACATGGGAGAGCAGGGAGTATTGCGTGATCTTCAGGCCCACCTCCGAAAAGAAGTGGTCATAGTGCCGCGTCACGATACGACCGAGCTGACGCAACTTCAGATTGGTGCAACCCTGGGGCTGGATGCTGTTTTTCATCTGATATATTGTAATTGCAACTATTGCAATTACAAGTTTTCAACGATGACGGAGGCTGAAATGACTGCGGATCAGGTGATCGAGAGATGGCGAGCGGAGGAAGTGGCGGTGCGTGCTCAGCTAAGAGCCGTGGACACCGGGCCGCACGCGAGTGTCGCTGCTCGTTCCGGCATGGAATTGTTCGAAGCCATCTTCGCGGGGGATCTGTCCCCGGCTCCCATTGGAGAAACGCTCGACTTTGTTCCCATACGGATGGCCCCAGGGGAGGCCGTTTTTCAGGGGAGCCCAAAGCGTCGTCACTACAACCCGCTGGGCACAGTGCATGGAGGCTGGTTTGCCACCTTGCTCGACTCTGCAGTGGGTTGCGCCATTCACACGACCTTGCCGGCGGGTAAAGCGTATACCACCCTGGAGCTGAAAGTGAACATGGTGCGTGCGCTGACCGACGCGGTGCCGTTGGTGCGTGCGCAGGGCAAGGTGATCCACGCTGGCCGACAGGTCGCCACAGCCGAGGGGCGCATCGTTGGCCCCGATGGGAAGCTGTATGCCCACGCGACCACAACCTGCTTGATCTTCGATCAACCCATTGGCGCGAAACCGTCATGAGAGATGCCGGTATTTCCGGCATCCGGAGCGACGGACCACCAACCCCGCAGTGCGGCCATCGACGGCTCCGTCGGGAAGGCCGCAACGGGGCTGCGGGCGGCGATAGCTGTCCAGTCAGGGCTGTGCAAGGGGTTGCGGAGCGCATCCGGCTTGCCAGGGCCTGCATGAAGTGCGCAAGGTCGATCCAAGGACAGTGCAAGCATTTGTCCCGTGAACCGCTCGTCGGCTGTCACGCAGACCGTCCAGACCATTGCGTGCCACCCCTTCCTGCCCGCCCGTCCGAGTTGCAAATAAAGTTCGCAAAACGACATATGCCGGGGCATTGCCTTGTCTGGCAGCTGGAAAATATGTCTTTCTGTGCGATGGGCTCGAGAATGAAAATTTCAACGCGATTGATCTTGTTGGTGGGCGTCATGTCCATGCTGCTTCTGGGCGTCGGCCTGCTAGGCCTGCGCGGCATGGGAGGAAGCAACGATGGGCTGAAAACGGTGTACGAAGACCGCACGGTGGCTCTGGGGAAGCTGGGGCAGATCCAGAATCTGATGATGACCAATGCCTATCTGGTCAGCGCTGCCACGCTGGATGCGAGTCCAGAGGTGGTGGATCAGCTCACCGCATCGGTCGAGGCCAATATTGGCATCATCACCAAGGTCTGGGATGAGTACATGGCCACCTACCTCACGCAGGAGGAGGCCGTAATTGCCAAGAAATTCGCGGAGGCCCGCGGCAGGTATGTCACTGATGGACTGAAGCCCACAGTAGCGGCGCTGCGCACAGGCAATATGCAGGAAAGCCAGCGCATGTCCAACAAGGTTCTGCCGGCCCTATACGCTCCCGCCAAGGACCAGATCGATGCATTGATCCAGTTGCAACTCGATGTGGCCAAGTCGGAATACGAGGTTGCGGTGGAGCATTACGGCTCGGTGCGCATGTATTCCAGTGCGTCGATCGTGCTCGGTCTGCTGTTTGCCGTCAGCGTCGGATACTTCCTCATCACCGGGATTGCGCGTTCTCTGAAGCAGGCCGAGGACCTCTCACGTGCCATTGAGGCTGGAGACCTCAGCGCGGAGGTCTCGATCACTGGCAGGGATGAGGTGGCGGGCCTGCTGCACAGGCTGGTGGCCATGCGTGACAGCCTGATCAAGGTGGTGTCGAGCGTGCGCCAGGGAGCGGAAGGTGTTGCCACGGCGAGTTCAGAGATTGCCCAGGGGAACCAGGATCTCTCGGCTCGCACCGAAAGCCAGGCCAGTGCGCTGGAGGAAACAGCGGCGTCCATGGAAGAGCTTGACTCCACAGTCAAGCAAAATGCCGACTCCGCCCGCCAGGCCAATCAGTTGTCCGTGAACGCCAGCCAGGTTGCGGTTCAGGCTGGCGAGGTGGTTGGGCAGGTGGTGGACACCATGAAGGGGATCGACGAATCCAGCCGCAAGATCGGTGACATCATCAGCATCATCGACAGCATCGCATTCCAGACCAATATCCTGGCCCTCAACGCTGCGGTGGAAGCCGCGCGGGCTGGCGAGCAAGGGCGCGGTTTTGCGGTGGTGGCCAGCGAGGTGCGGTCCCTGGCTGGGCGGTCGGCCGAAGCAGCCAAGGAGATCAAGGCGCTGATCGGCGCCAGCATGCAATGGGTGGATCAAGGGACTGCCCTTGTCGACAAGGCCGGAGCGACGATGACCGAGGTGGTGAACTCCATCGGCCGCGTCACCGACATCATGCGCGAAATCAGCGCTGCCAGCAGTGAGCAGAGCGCCGGTGTCTCTCAGGTAGGGGAAGCTGTCATTCAGATGGACCAGGTCACTCAGCAGAATGCGGCGCTGGTGGAGCAGATGGCCGCTGCAGCCAGCAGCCTCAAATCACAGTCCCAGGACCTGGTGCAGGTGGTCGCCGTCTTCAAGCTGCGCGATGGGGGAAGCTCCGTCGATCAACGCCCTGCACTCGGAGCCGGTGTCACGCCGTTAAAAAGCCAAGCCCTTGCGACGAAAGCACGCCGGGCACCAAGCATCGGTGAAAAAACCGCTGCGTTGACGAAAAAGGCTCCAGCGACTGCCCCTGCGGTACCCGTTGCAAAAGCCGCACATGCAGTCGCAGTGACCCACGAGGATGAGTGGGAAACTTTTTAACGATTGAGACGCAGGGTTGTTCGTATCAAATCGCGCCGACACAGATCATTCGCGCATGCGGGGATGCGCCGATCGATCTCTGGCCTGTGCTGCAGGCACCGCCAGTGTCGTGGCTGGCGTGAGCTTTTCGACACGTCTCTCGCGCACTGGCTCTGATTCGCGCCATAGCGTCCTGCTGTGCTAACTCCTACTGTCCTTTGGCCTTTTGCGCGCCCGAATGGTCAGGGTGAGACATCTTCGACGGTCTTGCATGCCGGGCGGTACGTGACGCCTGGTCGGCAGACCTTGCCCAGGGGAGATGCATGTCCTGTCAGAAGGCCGGCCGAGAAGCATCACATTGCCTCCTCCGGGTTGCTGCCGGTTCCCCACATGGGAGACCAGGGGGCGGTACTCACAGCGACCCGGTCCGTACCGTGCGGCGGAATGGGGACGCATCATGCATCGGCAGTGTCAGTCCTCGACTTTGCGGCGTGCTCGCCGATGGGGTCGTCGGGAGCGCCGGATTCATGAGGGCTGGCGGTCGCGTCGACGGTCATGACGCAGCTTGTCTGGTTGCCCGCTCCGGGCACCGGCGGTGAGTTGTCCGTTGAAGGTACAGCCGGTGTTCTCGCCCGGGGCGGCAGCGGCCTCGGTGTTGCAAGTGCCCCATTTTTTATGAGCCAGTCATCTTCCAGCCGGAAAAAAAGATCGCCGGGATTTGCTTTTCGCCAGTGGTCGCAATTGCTCTTTGATGCGATTGCGACCTCGTGGACATCCGTAGCGACTTTGAGTATCCAGGCTCGCACTGCACAAAGAAAATGCCCGCCCGGTGGCAGTCCGGTATCGGTAGTGCAAAAGATCAAGGAGTGTCTCTGACTATTTTTGAGTACTTCTCAAGCTGTTCTAGCAAGCGTTCATAGAGCGCATCGGTTGCCATGGAGTTCAATACATCTGCTTTAATGGCCTCGGCGCGTCGATGGTAGCTGGCCTGCAAAGTGCGTAATTGCTTGTCATCCAGCGATTCGATCAGCGCAACGAGTAGTGCCTCTTGCGCCAAAATTTGCCCTTTCATCGCTCTCAACTGGGCACTTTGATTGCCTAGGAAATCCATTCAGCTCTTTCTATTCCGTGATTTGCATTGAGCCCCGGGAATTATGGTGAGCACATCTTTCGTGGAATTGACGCCGGTCACGTTTGGATGTCGCAAAAACTGCATGCAAGTGTGCAAAATTTGCTAGTTTGCGCGATGGTTCATCGCCCTCATTTTCTGACGCCCTGCATCTGAACCTCCGGCCGGCCTTGATGGCCAAACCACTGCATTGCCTAGGAGCTTACTGAAGGATGTACGGCTTGCGGTGCTCGATGGTGGGTTGAGCGATATCGGTTTTTGATAGGCAAGAGTGAATGCCGGCCTGCTGCTTTCGATGCTTCAACCATGCATGCCGAATTGGGTGATGCGCTGACATCTGTAGTGGGCACCCGCCCAGATAGAACCAGGTCATCAAACAGATGGGTGCCGTTCACAATGGCGCTTCAGTGTCTTCAAGATTCCAGCATGCGCAACCCGACTGGTGGACAATCAGCCAGATCTGTCTGAGGCATGTTGCATGCCTCGGGAATAGCCACCTGGATGTTCTCGGCGTCTGAGACGTCGCGATTTGAATTCTCAAAATACAGACGTTGACCGCGACTGAAAGCATTGGGAATGTGTTTGCCAAAGTGGCAGAGACATTGAGATTCCTGGCCGCAGATCTGTGAGTCGCAGTGGATGATTTTGATTGGCTTCATTCACGCTTCAGATTCTTTCTCTTCAGCATCGCACCGTTGCTCATCTGTCCAATCAGCATGCGCGCACGGGAAGACAGATTCATCGCGATGGCGACTTCAGGGAATATAGATTGCTCCGCCTGGGCGTGACTCATCACCTGGGCCGGCATCAGGCGCCTCGCAGCGATCAGGGGCAGGCTTTCAAGAATATCCGCCATGATTTCACGATGCAGCGTTTCATTGCCCCCCCGGTACGGTGCGGTCAATGGGCGATATCGGTTTGATATGCTGGCGATTCATCAGAATGGACGGGAGAGCTATGTCGAGTGTAGGAACGATCGCGCTGGCGGTGGGCGGCGCGCTGAGCGCGTTTGCCGCAGTGGCACACTTGGCGTGCATCGCCCTAGGCGCTCCCGCATACCGAGTGATGGGGGCGAGTGACAGGATGGTCCGTGCGGCCGAGGAGGGGAGCGCTCGCCCAGCGCTGATAACGCTTTTCATCGCAATGATGTTGTTTCTCTGGTCCGGCTACGCATTGGCGGGCGCCGGTGTCATTGCACCTTTGCCGCTGACCAAGAGTGCGCTCATGGTCATCAGTGCCATTTATCTCCTGAGGGCGGTTGCATTCCCGTTTCTCAAAACCTTGTTCCCCGCCAACACGCAGGCATTCTGGCTGGTGTCATCTGCAGTGTGTCTGGTGATGGGGTTGGTGCACCTGGTGGGCATCATTGATTTGTGGGGTGTGCTCTGACTGTCCTTCGGGCGTGCATCCCGTTGCCGTGGCGATGACGCAAGAAGAGTCCGCGAGCGCTTTGCGGGCTTGGAGCCGGTGACCCTTTCGGGTCCTGCCAGGGAAATGGTCAATGAGGGAGTGAAGAGGAGATTCCCGGGCCCGGCGTGACAGGTCGATGGCGTGAAATTCTGCATGATGCGTTACGGGTCATCCATACGAATTTGGCTTACTCCAAACGGAGTCGCTTCAGGTTTGCCAAAGAGCTTGTGAGAGGGGACGGCGTCCCGGACGCTGATCGGCTCGATGAGCGTCGTGCCCTTGCATTGCAACGAGGTCGTTCAAAGAAAAAGCCCGCAAGCAGTTGCTGCGGGCGCCGATAAAAAAGCCGGTGACCTATTTGGTCATGCCCGGGCAAGTTGAGGAAGTGAAAGGAGTCTGTGATCCCGGGCCCGGCAAAACAGGTTCGTGGCGGAAATTTTGCCCAAAGAGGTTGGCGGAATCAATATGCCCGTGGACTCCCGGAGATGGCTCTGCGTCATCGTGTGTGACCCGTGTCACCGCGACATGCAGCCCGCGCAGCCCTCATGATTGACGACGCTCCGTGCGTCTGCGCAGGCACCTCGGGACGGGGTTCGAGGACTTCCGGGTTGGGCGCGGGCACTGTATGGGTCCCAGTAGGGATGGGCTGAATCCTTGAGGCGGACTCAATAAAAACCATCCCCGTGCCGCACCAGAATTCGGTCTGTTGTCTGTCGCCAAGCCGCGAGAGCATATGCTTTTGCGGTCGATGGTGATGCTGGCGAACCAGCGAAGATCGCCCGAGACTGCGGCACTCCGTTGAAGGACCGTCATTGCCGGCATTCCGGCGCGCGACAGGAATGGCGACGCAGACCTGCCATCTGGAGCGGTTCCATCCCTCAGAAGCTCACCTCGAAGTGGCTTTCTGCTCATGCCAGTCTGGTTGCTCAAAGTGTCAGGGACAATCTTGTTGCAGCACTCAACGTCCGCTATTGCTGCGGCTCGCTTTTCCACGGCTGTTCTTTCTGGTTCTGTTCCCTGGCAGCGTGAGGGTGGCCTGGTTGCTGTGGCGTTCGGAGCTCATCGGTAATGTTGATCATCAACATCGAGGTGTCCCGGAAGGACGGGATGCAGTTACCTGACAAACAGACCTCTCCCCCTGGGGGCGGGTCAAGATTGACGGCCCAGCCCTCGTCAACTCATTATCCATGGCAATTCGACAGTGCCCTTGAAAACTGGACGCCGCCATCGTGTGTCCCCTGCAATGGCGTTGAGGCTCCGAGGACATGGTGGAGGCCTCGCTGAAGCTACAAGATGCCCGGTCTTCCCGCATTCCGTACCCAGAGAGGCTGCTTGGTGCAGGCATGGCCTATTCGATGAAGCCGAGCTCTCGCAGTGCTTCTGTTTCCTGGGTGTACTCGGCGTTTTCGATCAGCAGCGTGCCGTCAGGCGCATAGATATTGCGCCGGGGGGCACCTATGTCTTGCTCCATGCGTTCGACCCTGTAGCCGTGCCGTTCCCAGATTTCGGTGGTGTTGATGCGAGTCATGAGGTCACTTTATCCAAACCACGCGCCTGCAGGCAAGGCTCTGGCCCAGCTTCTGACATCGTGCCATCGACGACGGCTCGGCGCCATCGCGACCCATGGCCGCTACATCGGGTGCGGTGTTCCCTGGTAGCCTGGGGAGCGACCGTTGCCCCAAGCCTGACCTGCTGGAGCCTCTGCCAGGTTGGCATGGTAAGCAATTGATAACGTGTAAGGGTTTGCACCACATGGAGGGCCAAGCCCGTCCCACGGCAGTCCATGGTCGGAGCGTTTACCGTTGAACCCAGGCCGCATTTCGCGGCTTTGTTCATAAGGAGGACATCATGAATACCGATCAAGTCAAGGGCACGCTGAAGGACGCCGCAGGCAAGGTGCAGAAGAAGTTCGGTGAACTCATTGACAGCCCCGAGCAGGAAGCCAAGGGGATTGCAAAACAGGTCGAAGGTACCGCTCAGAAAAAGGCTGGCGACCTGAAAGAAGCGATTCAAGACGCGGCCCGGAAGTAAGCCGCGAGCCTTGCAATGCACACAGCCCGCCTGGTTCGCCTGCGGGCTTTTGTTTTTGCCCCCATGGCAGGTTGACTGAATATTTAATCATGCTGTGAATTTATACATCTGTGTTATAGTACACAGGTCGGGGAAAGAAGCTGGCGGCTAGGAATGGTGGTCGGCCCCCGACGCGGAATATCGCGAGGTGGAGCAGTCTGGTAGCTCGTCGGGCTCATAACCCGAAGGTCGTTGGTTCAAATCCGGCCCTCGCAACCATTAAAAGCCCTGATCGGAAACGGTCGGGGCTTTTTCGTGTGCACCGTGACTTCGGGAGGGCAGCCGGCAATTGCGAGCGCCAGCCTCCGCGGACACGTCAGACAGCGTGCAGAATGGGCGTCACTGTTGAACAGCAAGTGAGGTTGGCAAATGAAGTTCAAATGGGTCTCTTCGGCCGGATGGGTCTCTTTGGGATTGCTGTCTGTGCTCGGTATGACGGGCTGTGTCGTGGCTCCGGAGCGACACCCGAGGCCAGTCGTTGTCCATACCCAAGAGCGCGTGCTGCCTGAAGTCATTGTTGAAGAGCGGGGAGCACCTCCGTCACCAGGGTGGCATTGGGTAAACGGGTACTGGCGCTGGGATCGGGACCAGTGGGTTTGGCATAAAGGCCACTGGGTGGCGACTGCAGCGCCTCCCATGCCGCAGATCATCGTCGAAGGCAGGCCGCCGGCACCCAGCCCGACGCATTACTGGGTTCCAGGCCATTGGGTCTGGAGGGGTGACATGGGCAACTGGTTCTGGATCAGAGGACAGTGGCATTAACGACAGACACATCGAGTCGCGCAAACCGCCTTCGGGCGGTTTTTTTCATGCTTGTCCTGCGGTCGAAAGCCGCTGGCTGAGGCCCCGGGACCGTCTCGGCGGTTTGTGACGCACCGTTCGCAGCCTGCTCCGACGGTTATGTGCGTTGCCTCCGGGTCGGATCGACCGGCGGCCGCACCCCGTTGAAGCACCCGCATGTCCGCGATCGATAAGATCGATGCAAGAGTCGTTTCATGACTTCCCGGCGGAATCACGGCCATCCTGCGGACACGGGTGTGAGGTGGTGTCCGTCCTGGACGCACAGTGCGGGAACCCGGCTTGCGGTTGCTCTGCCCGCAACTCGGCGACATCCGGTCGCATGCCTGAGCAGCCTCCGGCTGGAGAAGGGAAGCCCGCACGCACGCGGCAACCGACCGGTGGCCAGCAACTGTGAAGGCGATGATTTGCACAGGCCTACCGTTCAGTAAGCGATGCGCACGACATGCCGCCCGGCCGTGAAGCCAGTGTGATGGCATGTGCCCTGCGCTGGGTCTTCTCGCCAATTCCGCGCCGGATGTCTGGAGTGTCGGCCTGCCTTGTGCCGGCCTGGGGGCGGGGGCAAGCATTTGCGATTGGCGGTCAACGGCATCCGGCAAAAAGCAGTCAGCAACCGTGACTGCTTCAGACCGGCCGGACTTCATCAGACTGCAGGATACAAACCTTTGCGAACGCCAGCACGCGATGGCTGCCCGATTCAGCCATCTGGCCCCACGGATCGGCCTCCGGGGAAGATGAGCGCTTCTGTTTTCCAGGACAGGGCGGGGCACGGCCCTTGCATTACAGGGGCTCAGGTGTTCCGTGCCCATGCACGGCCCGGTCAATCAGCCGTGATTTTTCGCTCACGGATGATGCGACTCCATTTTTCGTTTTCTGTCGCAATGAATCTGGCGAGTTCCTCGCGAGAAGTCGGGGCTGCAGTCTGGCCGTGCTTCAGCAGATTCGCCCGGACATCCGGCGCGTTCAACACTTTGACCAGTTCGGCATTCCACCTGTCCAGCAACGGCTTGGGCGTTTTTCCTGGCGCGACGAATGCATACCAATTGGTGGCGTTGAAGCCCGGATAGGTCTCTGCCACGGTAGGTACATTTGGCAGGTAGGCTGGACGTGTCAAGCCGGTGGTGGCCAGCGGAATGAGCTTGCCTGACTCGATATGCGGCAAAGCTGTAGGCGGCGCTGCATAGAAGGAAGTGACGCGTCCGCCCAGCACGTCCTGCAAGGCCGGTGCTCCGCCTTTGTAGGGAATGTGAACCGTATCGATCTTGGCAATGTCGTTCAGCAATTCACCTGCCAGGTGAGCAGCGGACCCCGGTCCCGTGGAGGCAAAGTCCAGCTTGCCCGGTTCGCGCCTGGCTGCGGCAACAAACTCTCCCAAGGTTTTGATGCCCTTGCTGGCAGGAACCACAAGGACATTCGGAAAGGTGACGCCCATGGAGATGGGCGCCAGATCCTTGAGCGGGTCGTAGCTCACTTTCATGAAGTGAGGGGAGATGCTCAACGGACCGATTGAGCCGAACAGCAAGACGGATCCATCGGTGGGGCCATGGGCAACCTGGGCATGTGCGAGGTTGCCGCCTGCACCAGGTTTGTTATCCACGACCACGCTTTGGCCAATGTTTTCGCCGAGTTTCTTGGCAATGATGCGTGCCGCAATGTCCGCAGAACCCCCGGCGGCAAAACCCACCACCATGGTGACGGGTCTTTTGGGGGGGAATTCTTGGGCGTGTGCTGTGGCAAGCGGCAGGCAGGCGGCCAAAGCGGCCGCCAGGACGAGAGGGCGTCTTTGCATATTGTCTCCTGGTCGAGTCGTGATCGACTCTGTGCAAGCGATGATCGTAAATTCCGGCAACTATTCTGTGAATTGCAATATATGGGTACACTATTGCATGAGACGCATCAAATTCGATCTGGCCGAGTTGCAGGCTTTTGTGGCCACTGCGGAAAATTCAAGCTTTCGCATCGCTGCGCAGCAGCTTTGCCTGTCCGCGCCGGCGTTGAGCCGAAGAGTTGAGCGTCTCGAGGAAGCGCTGGGAGCCAAGTTGCTGGAGCGCACAACCAGGCACGTGCAGCTGACCGCAATGGGTCAAGAGTTTCTTACCGAGGCGCGTGCTGCATTAGAAGGGCTCGAGACAGCTGTGCAGCGCGTCAGCGATCAGTCACAGCATCGCCGGGGATCGGTGACAGTGGCATGCATCCCGTCAGTGGCGAACCATCTGCTGCCCAGTGCTTTGCGTGCCTTTGCTGCCGAGTACCCGGATGTCCAAGTCCATGTGATCGATGAGAATGCAAGCCATGTCCTGGAGGCGGTGGTCGGGGGGAGGGCCGATTTCGGCATGAGCTTTACTGGAAGCCAGGAGCCCGGCATCCAGTTCGAGACCTGGACTCGCGAGCGCTACGTGCTGGCGATGCTGCGAAGTCACGCATGGGCATGTCGTGCCGAGATTGTCTGGGCGGAGCTCGCAGGCGAACGCCTTGTCTCGGTATCGCACCAGAGCAGCAATCGCCTGCTTCTGGACCAGGTCATGGCAGGCTTGCCTGATCAGCCCATGGCTTGGTATGAATGCAACCACGTCACCGGAGCACTCGCTCTCGTGGAGGCCGGTTTGGGAGTGGCTGCCATCCCGCAGCTTGCGCTGCCGCAGAGCCATCCGACAGTCTGTGGCGTGCCTCTGAACGAGCCTCCGTTGTGGCGTACCTTGGGCCTGATCAAGAAGCGTGGTCGCGTGCTCAGTCCGGCCGCTGAATCTCTGAAGAGCTGCTTGCTCGCTGCCCGTGGGACTCTTTGACCCCCTGCTGCTGCGGATTTCCACCCGAACAGAACTGCTGCATCGAAATGAGCTGAGGTGCAGCACGCAGGAAACGCTCCCATGCGAATGCTGGTCGGGCTGACCCCATTACCGCCCATCGCGCTCCCGTTCCCTCGGGTGACGACGCCGACCTTCTGGCCAGAGGCGGCTTCTGCGTGTTCGCAGGTCTGCGCCTGACGCTGGCCGTCGGTATCCAGGCCAGCTGCGAAACGGCCCATCATCAAGGATGCAGTCGCCAGGTGCTCCTGTAAACCGTCTTCGCTCTCTGGTTTAGCACTGGGCGCAATTGCGCCCTGCAGCCTTCGCCCGGTACAAGGCCTGGTCCGCAGCCTCGATCAACTCCAGTGGCTTTTGCAGCCCTTGCGTGCCATGAAGGCTGGCCACTCCGACGCTGCCCGTGACACAGCCGAAGGGACTGGCCTGATGGTCAATGCCCAGGTCCTGGATTCGTTGCAGCAGCTGCTCAGCCACGTGCATGGCTCCTGCCAGAGAGGTATTCGGCAAGATGATGCCCATTTCTTCCCCTCCGTAGCGCGCGGCCAGATCTCCAGGTCGCTTGGTGATGCGTTTCAGCTCCCGGGAAACCTGTTTCAGACACTCGTCGCCTGCGACATGTCCATAGTTGTCGTTGAACCCCTTGAAGTGGTCCAGATCCAGGAGCAGAAGCGACAGTGGTGTGCCTTCCCGCGCGGCGCGTCTTGCTTCTCGCTCCAGCGTCTCGTCAAAGTGCCGACGGTTCGCCAGCCCGGTCAGCGAGTCCAGCGCGGCGAGTTCTCCGAGCTGCCGATTGACCTCCAGCAGCCTCTCGCGTGCAGCCATCAGGGAGGCTTCAGCTTGCACGCGGAGCTGGATGGTCTGGATCAATCTCCAGCCGATCACGGCGATCGCGGCCAGCAAGCTGAGCACCACACCTGCGGTCAGCAGCGCCTGGCGACGCCATGTACCCAATGCCTCGTGTTTGCCCTGGGCTACAGTGGTGAAGATGGGGTAACGATCATTGCTCCTGAACGCATAAAGCCTTTCCGTGCCATCGATTCCTGAACGGAAAGAGGCGGTGCCAGACTTCAGGCCCGAGAAATACCGCAGAAAATTTGGCGAACGCGAAAAATCCTGGCCCAGGTTTTTTTCGCTGAAAGGATATCGCACCAGCAACTGCCCGTTTGCCGTGGTCACGGAGATGACGCCTTGCTTGCCAATATCAATCTCGCCGAACAATCCCAGAAAGTTCTTGATGCCCAGGGCCACAACGATAACGCCGCCAAACTGCCCTTGCTTGTTCTCGAAACGTCGGCTGACAGTCAACACCCATTCTCCCGTCGAGCGGCTGCGAATCGGAGGACCAATGGAAATGTCGTGCGACGGACTGTCGCGGTGGAGTTGGAAGAAGCTGCGATCGGCACTGCTGGATCCTGCAGGAAATGCGCCCTTGGTGGACATCAGCCACCGCCCATCTGCATCGACCACGCGAAGCTCGTCGAGCTGGTTCAGCAATTGCTCCTGACGGCTGCCCAGTTTTTGCATGCGCTGCAAAAGGGCTGGCGTGACTCCCTCTTCCTCAAGCCGCTCGGCCATGCCGAGCAGAAGCATGGAGCTCTGGGTAAGCACGCCCTCTGCATAAGTGCTCAATGTCTGCGCCAGATTGCGGTTGTGCGTGTCGATCTCTGACAGGGTGCGCTGGCGTGCCGACCAGATCTCCCAGCCAGTAGCGACCAGAACCGAGGCAAAAACGACCAGCAGCAGGCAGGCTGCGAGCTGAGCGTCGCGCTTCAAGGTTGGCTTCCTGGGAGCGCGATCCCGCATTTCATCTTCCTGCAAACTGGCTTCGTTCTGCCTTTTTCGAAAAGACATGCCCACTCCCTCAACGTCAACCAGTCGTGAACAGCACTTTGGCGTTGCCGCTTGTGGCCCCCCTGCTGGTCTGTATTTGAGGAGGCCGAGAAGAATTTTCCTCTAACTCCCTAAAGTCGGCTACTCGCCATCTGCGCATGACCCCAGCTCCGGAGTCTGGGTTGAGAGCTGTGTGTGCCGGACCCGGGCGAGCCTTGGCAAACGAGGCGGTTTCGGAAACTCGAAGTCTGCAAACGCGCCCTGACGGCATTTTCGGACCCGGCTGCGACACCGGATGGCCGTTTCGCCTCGCGACGGTTGATCCGGATGGCTTGTGAGCGCCAAGCGGAATTCAGCGAGTCCTGTCCTTGCCCAGGCAGTGGGTGTTGACGAAGATTGCGGTGCGCTCCAGGGACTGGCGTATGTCCGGCTTGGCAATTCCATGTCTGTCGGCGAATTGCTCTGTTTCCAGGGTATCGAAACGGGTGGTTTGGATAAAGTCCAAGGCTTCGGCGCTGCTATTCAGGAACCGTGCGACGGGTGGAATATGCAACAGCAATCTGAGCAATCCCAGGGAAATGTGATGCCTGGGCGACCTGAATCCAAGGGCTTGTCCCACCTGTGCCAGAAGGTCCCGCAAATTGGGACTGCGGTCATCAAGCGCCAGTAGTTCCCGACCTGCCATGGAGGGGTCGAAGGCACAGGCCGACATCAGTTCAATGAGGTAATCCACTGTGACCAGCGGCAACCAATGCCTGGCGCTGCCGGGCACTGCGGTCAGTTTTCCCTGTGCCAGGTTGCGTATCAGGGCCACCAGTGGCTGGCCGTCAAGGATATGCCCCGTGCGGCTGTGGCCGCAGACCGTCGCAGGATGAACAATGGTGACCTGCCCGCCGTGGGTGGACATGACGTCGAGGGTTGCAAAGTGCGCCTCCAGCTTGCTCGCCTCGTACGCGCCGACGCGCCGGTACACGGCCGGCCATTGAGTCAGTTCCGGTTGGCGCGTCTCAATGCCGATGCGTTGCAGGTGCTCATGATTCCTCAGCATATATCCGCCGACCATCACCAGCCGGCTTTTTTGTTCAGCCGCCAGCAGCGCCACGCGTCTTGCTCCCTCCACATTCACCGCGCGAGCATGTTCCGGCGAGAGCCCCCAGGCAAAGTGGGCGCCCAGATGGAACACGGCTTTGGCATTCTTGAGCGTGCCCCTATCCGCAAGACAGAGGCCGAGATTGTGTTTTTCCAGATCGCCCTCGACAGCGAACACGCGGCCCGCGACCCCTCGCAAACTGTCGATCTGCTCCCGCAGTGCCGCTATGCGCTCTGGGTGGCGCATCAACACCCGGACGGTGTGACCTTTGGTGCTCAGGTGCGCCAGCAAATGTTGACCGATGAAGCCGGTCCCTCCCGTGACAAAGCACTCCGCACTCATTTCCCTGCTCCTTGGTAAGGTGAAAAATCAAATGTAGAGTGTTGACCTAACTCTATAGTCAAGCGGAATTTTCATGAGAATCGGAGAGCTCGAGACACGCAGCGGCGCCAGCCGTCACACCTTGCGTTACTACGAGCAGATCGGGTTGATCTCACCGATGCGGCGAAGCAATAACTATCGCGTTTACACAGAGCAGACGCTGCAGGAGCTGAACTTTATCCAGCGTGCCCAAAGCATGGGATTCTCGCTGGGGGAAATCGGCCAGATTCTGGATGCGCAGAGGAACAGATCGATCGATTGCGCCGAAGGCGCCAAGATCATTGAAAAAAAGATGTCGGAAATCAGGCAGAAAATTTCCGACCTCAAGAGTATTTACCGATATCTGGATGTAGAGCGAGCCAATCTTGAAGCCAGCGCGGCCAGGCAACTCGAGCTTCAGCGGCTGAACAGTGCAGCTGCCTGAGCTGTGCTCCGTGGTGAAACGGAAGCGGTAGCCAGCCTCCAGATTCAGCCCCCGGTGGCCCTGCGGGGGTTCATAGCGGCTATGCGCGACAGACAGCGGCTTTTGTGCATCGGTCCCATGGCGTACTGAGCCTTGGCCGCTCCTGTTCAGGAGCCTTGATGGCGAGATCCACCACATTGTGCGGGACAGAGGCCGGCGGCCGCGAGCTCAACAGAGCCGTCATGGCACAGCCACGCAGCGCAGGTGCGTGGGCAGGTCTGGTGGTGCGACGGCACTGCCTCTGCAATTTTGTCCTTTGCGGCGCGGTAGCGACATCGCCGCCATGTATTCCAAGCCCCGGACAACGCCATGGGTCTTCTTGAGACGGGTGCCGTGCCCTGCAGTCCTTAGGCCTTCTTCCGTCGTCAACAGTGACCAGCTGCACTGGCACATTTCGGGCTCGGTGGCTGCACGGCACAAATGTCATGACACCGGTCTTGTCGCATCAGGCACCCTGCGCTGCTGCTTTTGATTCCAGGCAGCTTCCCTGACGGTGCAGGCAGCCGGCTTGTTTCCACACCTTGATGCCGATCGCATGGATGGCCGCACCGGCACAGGAAAGGCGCGGTGCTCAAGGCGCTGCAACGCCGAAGGCAGGGTAAATCATCGGAGGGCGGCAGGGCGCATGCAACGGGTGCCAACAGCCTCGTTTCGTCATCTCACTAGCGTTTTACCGCAAGGGAAACCACCGACCCGAATTGCGGATTTCCTTCTTGAATTGCTTATAAAAAATAAACAAAATGCATCGGCAATTGGTTATGAAAAATATCTAAATAAATATCTGGATCAGGAAGACCAAGCGGACTGGTCCCAAGAACGGGATTTCGACTGCAGAGTGGCAGATCACGTACGGATGGCCGGTACCCGGCGGCCCATCTGCATCCGATGCACAAACCACTGAGAGGAGGAGGGCTTCAACACATTCAGGACACAGAGACTTCTTGACATTCAATGATTCAAACAAGGGAGACAAAGTTGATTAAAAGAATAGCTAGCACCATGGCGTTGATGAGCCTGGGAGGGTTTGCATATGCACAGTCATCGGTGCAGATCTACGGCATCCTGGACACGGCCGTCGAGACCATGAACAACGTGGGGGCCAGCAGGTCCACCCTGACGCGCATGCCCAATCTCTCGGGCAGCGTTCCCTCGCGCCTGGGCTTTCGCGGACGCGAGGATCTGGGTGGGGGGCTGAGTGCATCCTTCACGCTGGAGATGGGGATTGCCCCCGATTCAGGAGCCCTGAACCAGGGCGGACGGGGCTTCGGTCGCCAGTCGTTCGTCAGCCTCAACGGTCCATGGGGCTCGCTGGGACTGGGCCGCCAGTACACCATGCTGTTCTGGTCCGTGCTCGATGCAGACGTGATCGGTCCGAGCCTGCACAGCATGGGCAACCTGGACAACTACTTTCCGAATGCACGTGCGGACAATGCGATCTCCTACAAGGGCACGTTCTCGGGGCTGACGGTCGGCGCGACCTATAGTTTTGGCCGCGATGCCGTCAATGCCGGACCCAGCCCAGGCGGCACCAACTGCGCAGGTGAGAGCAGTACCGACTCCAAGACCTGCCGCGAGTGGTCGGCCATGCTCAAGTACGACACGGCGGGCTGGGGAGCAGCGCTCGCGCATGACGAGCTGCGTGGCGGCCCGGGGGCGTTTGCAGGGCTCACCAGCAGCGACAAGGCGGACAAGCGCACCATGCTCAATGGCTATGTGAAGCTTGGCGGAGCCAAGATCGGTGCAGGCTTCATGCGTCGCAAGAACGATGGATATGTGGCCTCGCCACGCAACGACCTGTGGTTTGTCGGTGTGACCTATCCTGCAGGAGCATGGACGGTCGATGCGCAGTACAACCAGCTCAAGTACAAGGACAATGCGGACAAGGGGCAGCTGGTGGTGGTGCGGGGGACCTACAACCTGTCCAAGCGCACGGCGGTCTATGCGTCGCTGGGGTATGTGAAGAACAGCGGCAATGCGGCCTTTGGTGCGAGCGGAGCACAGGCGGGAGGAACGCCAATGCCTGGTGTCAACCAGACGGGCTTCGGCGCAGGCGTGCGGCACGCGTTCTGAAATCGGCACACAAATGGTGCGGGTGAGGGTTGCCTGGTGGCCCCGCCCGCCCTTTGCGAGGGCGCGCTTTGAGCGGACTCATCTCGTTCCGACATGCGCTACCATCTGAGACAGATGATGTAGGCCCTCGGGTGAATCCTGTGCGTCGAACGAGTGTGATGAAGATTCACGAAATAGAGACCGATCGATTGCGGCTTCGGCAATGGCGAGATGCCGACTATCCCGTCTTCGCATGCATGAATGCGGACGCAGAAACCATGCGCTTTTTCCCCGCCACTCTCTCGGTGGAGCAAAGCAATGATTTGGCGAATTACTGTCGCGATCTCATCGAGCAGCAAGGTTGGGGGGTATGGGCCCTGGAGGAAAAGGCCACAGCGGCATTCATTGGCTTCGTCGGCTTGCACAGACCGACCGATGAGCTTCCCTTTTCTCCATGCATCGAAGTCGCGTGGCGGCTTGTGAGAGCGGCTTGGGGCAAAGGCTTTGCAACAGAAGGGGCCAGTGCGGCGCTTTCCTTTGCATTTGCACAACTGGCGGTGCCCGAGATCGTTGCCTTTGCGGCGTCCGATAACACTCCTTCCGAGCGCGTCATGCAACGGCTCGGTATGCGGCGAGACGCTCAAATGTTCGAGCATCCCTCTTTCCCCCCGGGGCACTCTTTGCGCAAGCATGTCCTGTATCGGGCCCATCCAGACGCACGAATCTCTGCGCCTCTGTAGCAAAGGACAAGCGACAAACGCAGCGGCGGCGACTGTCAGCGCAAGGGCATGGGCGCTCCTGCGCCCGTCACCTGCAAGCGTGATGGGGTGCGTCAGCTGTCCGCACAGTGGATTCGCACAGAGGATCTGGCGCCTGGAGTGCTGGTGAAGAGATGCACCATACCGATCATCAAAGCTGGCCCACCCTCCGGGGCGAGTCGAACGCAGACGCCGGATCCCAGACAGTCGGGAGACCTGCGGAAGGTTCGGTGTGATGCCGATCGAGCTGCAAGACCTGACGCAGCAGCTGGCGCTGAACACTGAAAATCTCTTGCCACGGTGCACTCCTGCCGCGCAGAAGGTGGGGCAGTTGCCGTGGTGGCGATGCAGGCGGGGGTGTTGGCGCCGGTCATTCCGGTGTGTCGATACGGCTTGCTGCCGATCCTCCACACGCACGGCTTGTATCCCGGTTGCCACCGATGGTTTCGACATGTGGTCGGAAGGTCGGTGATGAGCCGACCGAGTAACGGGAGCACTGACAGTGGAACGCATGGTGATTGCAATGGCGATGGCGACGGCGACGGGCTGCTGCAGACATATGCCTTCGGCCTTGGCGCCTTCCCTGCAGGCGCTGTACGCTCGGCCGGGTGATTTCCAGTCCGGTGTGCGCCGGCCCTTTGTGCGTGTGCATGACGCGTCTGCTGGGGCATTCGTTGATCCCGCAAGACCCTATGGCGGCTCATGAAATGCCGGTACCTCTTGATGAACTGAGACCACGTAGTACCCGTCAGCCCCCCCCGGATTGCTTCAAGGCAGGATCTGCCGGCTGGCCGGCCCCATAATGCGCCACCCATTGTTATCAAGGAGTTGGCACATATGTCATCTGACGGCTTTCACGTCCATGGCCCGCACGATCACGAACTCGAACATGCCGCAGAGGGCGAGCACGGTCAAACAGCCCACCACGGCATCGGCGGCGGCAGCCTGACCAACCAGATTGCCATGTGCACCGCTGTCATTGCAACGGTGGGCGCCATCTTCTCCTATATGGGCGGTGCGACCCAGGCAAATGCCGGACTGTATAAAAACGACGCGGCCATCAAGAAGACTGAAGCGGCCAACCAGTGGGCCTTCTACCAGGCCAAGAGCACCAAGCAATCGCTGTCCGAGTTTGCTCGTGATCTGGCGACTTCGGAGGACAAAAGGGCTGCTTACCAGGCCAAGGTTGAACGCTACGAAAAGGAAAAGGATGACATCAAGCGCGATGCTGAGCGCCTGGAAATCGAGGCCCGGCACTGGGACGAACAGTCTGAAATGCAGATGCATCTGCACCACCGCTGGGCTCAGGGTACGACCGCGCTTCAAGTCGCCATTGCGCTCGCAGCGATTGCACTGCTGACCAAGAAAAAGTGGCTTGAATATGCCATGCTCGGTGTGGCACTGCTAGGACTTGGCGTGGGTGCGCTGGCGATGCTGCAGATCTAAGAGCATCATGGAAAGCTGCGTCTTCACCTGATGCACTTGGATATCCACGAAGCGCGGCTGGAACCGGCCGCCGCAGCCTCTGCACCAGTCGTTGGTCCACTCCAGCTGCGCATACCCGGATGTCCATGGCGCAGTGACTTATTGCCGCATTCTCAGCACAGCTGGCTACTGTCGACAAGGCACAGGCAACAGCAAGGGGGCGGGCGCTGCTTCACCGAGCTTGCATGCGGCTTCGCACCAATCCCAGGCGTTACTGGCCCTCACTCGCGCCACAAGCCCGCTTCGCAAGCGCTTGGGGACGCAGTCAAAGACCATGCTCTTGAACATCAGGGGTCCAGAAATAGAAAAAGCCCGCTTAGTGCCAGGCTCTGGTGTCGAGAACGTCGAGGCTTGATCCTTCTGACGTCTTCAGCAGCAGGAGTGCCACAGTTTGCGCAACGCCTTTCCGTAAAGGCTTCCATAAAAAAGCCCGCACGATGGCGGGCAATGGCAATTTGGCGAAGGCTCTCTAAATCTTGCTACGGCCTCGGTAGTCAAGGTCGGTGGCGGAGTAGTTTTCTCGTTTGCGCCAGTTCATTTGAACAGGGCCCGTATATTCCGGGGGATAGGTGATGCGCTCCTTTTTCCGGCTGAGCTCCCATCGCTTGGCCTCCACGACATGGTGAACGGTTGATTTTTTCGTTTTGATCATTGCGAGGCTCTCTGTAAATATCCGGACGTCAGCCCCACAGTACATGGTTAATCCGTAGTGGTCCACCCATATATTTTTGGAGGGTCTTGATGTTGGCAGTATCAAACCCGAGAACCGGAAAATTTCCAACCAAGGGTCTTTCGGCTCACCTATACTGGGTTCACTCGCTGCATCGGCCGTTCGCCCCGGCAGCGCCTGTCTGACACGTATGCCGCCCCTTGGCCGCAGGTAACCGCTCTTCCAGGAAGGTACGCGGTGGTCACACCCCTCTCGGCGAACTCTCCAGATCCTGAAGAACCTTGTGGATCTTCGTTGCCCCTGCACACCAGGGTCTTCTCAGTCTCTTGCGACAGCCTCCCCGGTCGAGTGAGCGGCGGTTCGTTTGCATGCCGCGAAAAATCATGCCTGAGCAGATTGGAAGCCATGTGGTCACGTCTCTCATCTTGGCGAACCCAAGTGTCTGGTTCACTACCGCTGTCTCTATTCGTCGTGGAACGCATGACCGAATTTTTCGAATGAGTCACTGGCCTCTAAATGCGCTTTGGCGGTACATCCGTGCATGGTGCTGGGGCATTCGATGACTTCAGCTGTGTCATTTTTTATCCCTCAGTAGAAGCTTTGGCTACTGACTAATCTTCACCAAAGCAATCTCGTGGTTCTCTTGGGAATCATCTTTCGCTCCGAAATATACGTGGCGAAATTCACTTAGAAGGTACTCCATGCAAAGCAATCTCTACGTTTCGAATCTTGGCTATGGCATCGACCGCGAACTGCTGAAATCACATTTTTCAAGCTGCGGAGATGTCCTGTCCTCCGAAGTGATAACAGACCGCAATACCGGTCAATCGCGCGGCTTCGGCTTTGTCGAGATGGGCACGGCTGCCCAAGCCAAAGCGGCAATCGATGCCCTCAATGATCAGTCATTGGGGGGCCGAGTGATCTCTGTATCGCTAGCCAACGCTCGCAAGTAATTTTTACTTCGCGCCAAAAGCCCACATCTGCAAAGATGTGGGCTTTTTTTCTTCAAGTCCAGCTCAATACGCCTCTTTGAGCGGTTTCACTATTTTGGCGGACCCCCATGGCTGTCATTTGGGGGCAATGTCAAGCGTCAAGAGCTGAAATTTTGAGTGCTGCAACCGCATCGTGAAATTTCGCTCCCGATCGGGATTTGCCGGCTCCTACGACGAAGCATGTCCCGTCTGTCCCTGATGTAATCAGATGAGACCGGTTATTGGCAGGGTGTGGCCGCTCCCTTTCCGCCTCGTGGGGCGGCGTTGAGCCGGAACGGTGGCCTTGCCATATGGGTCGGTGCGGATGGATGCGCTACAGCAGCAGCCACGCAGCCCGCTGGAGCGAATAGGCCGAAGGATGATGACTTTGAACGGGCGTGTGCGCAGCGTAATTCGAAAAAGGCTAGGAACGCAGTCTGTGGATCAGCCTTTGCAATGAAATTCTCTGTGCACTTCTTCATCCTTCTGATCGCATAGCACGAGAGACAGCCATTGAAAATGCTCATGTCACGGGCAACCTCAGCCTGTTCGTTCGGGCCCTGCACGGTGCCCGCGTCCAGTCCCGCACGCAGGTCAGGCGCACAAACTCATCGGGTTGCGATGCAACGGGCTAAGAGGGCTCGTTCGAACAGAAGGACTGGACAACCCTGCAAGCCCTATGCGGATGCTCACGATCACGATCAGGCATTCAGGGGCTTTGTCATGGCTTGCTCCTCTGCACCGATGCAGCGGACACGGGCGACGATCGACACTGAGTCGAATGCAATCGCATCGGTCAGGCGTGGGCGTGAGCGCCATCCCTGGCGACGTGACAACCCGTTAGAAGAGGCCGAAGAGATGATGAGGGGCCATTGGGCGGCCGGCAGCAGCTTCGGTACCTGAGAGTCGAGTGCCCGAAATCGATGTCCGCAAAGAAAAAGCCCGCGAGCGGTTGCTGCAGGCTTGAAGAAAGAGCCGGTGACCGTGTCGTGTCTTGCCTGGGGAAAGGTCAGAAATGAAGGGAGGAGGAAGTCCCAGGCCCGGCGTAACAGGTAGATGGCTCCGGATTCTGCACGAAGCTTTTTCGACGATCAATACGAATTGGGCCTGCACAAAGCCAAGCCCCACCATCTGCCGTGATCCTTTGCCAAGGCACGGAGGCCACACCGTGCTCTTGACCGATGACAGCCCTGGCCCCTTTCCCTGACTAACGTACCTGCTCGTCAGTCACGGCAGATGGCTCGCCAGAGCCTATAGGACGCCTGAACGCAGCCGCATGCCGGGAAATCGATCCTGTCTCGACTATCGAGACGAAAAAAGCCGCCCTAGGGCGGCATTGATGCTTGTCGCAAGGCTGTCGGGCTATGCAGCGAGACGGTGAATCAGAACAAAGCCCTCCTGCGGCTGCTATGGCCTGCGTTACGGCTGCTCCTCCTCGTTCTTTCCCTTTGGGACAAGGGGAATGTCTTGCTGCTTTGGAGCCGGTATCCCATCGGTCATAAAAAACATGAGCTTCAAGGTGTCCCAGAAAGATGGTGTAGAGAGAGGAATCGGGTTACCTGACAAATAGAGCTCCGGTCTGGGGTGGCTGATCAAGATTGAGCGCCTGATCCGACAGTACTCCTTTTAATGACCTTAAACGGTGCCCTTGAAAAATAGACGGCTGTAGTGATGTCAAAACTGCAACTGCTGCTGCCCAGGGGGGCGCCGAGCCAGGCGGAGCAAAGTGCATGCACATCGAATTGCTGCCAAGGCGTTCACATTTCCATCTTGAATGCAAGCCGCAGAATCGTGTTGCAAGGCACTCTGGCCTGTGCCGGGGGGCGCGGTGCCTTTCCTGGCGCGTCTGCGCCTCAACCCGGACGGGGCCAGACTTCGCGTGGGAGTTCGACCGCCGCAGAACCTCCCGCCGCGGCGCCAGCGCAGGACGCCCAGGCCGAGGGGGAGGGCCCAGGTGGGCCGACGACGATCTCCAGGGGCGGAACACTGGCTCGGTCCAGCCTGGCATGAGCTTCCCTGCTGGCTGTCTGCTGCTGCGCAACGACAGACAAGCGAATCGCGGTGCAGCAGCCTGCAGACGCGCACGGAATAAGACTTGAAATAATAAGGTTTGTCTTTTTTATGGAAAAGTATTATGATGGGCCTCGTTTGCAGACTTCGCCCCGTTGTTCTGCAGCGTCTTCCAGGGACTAACGTCCGCCAGCGAAGAAATTATCGCGAGACATCTCGCACCGTTGGCTGTAGAGCAGCAGCCAATCGAGTTATCGAAAGCTCATGCGGGCCGCTCGGCCTGCTCTGATTGAACTAGATTCCACTGACTCCTATCGCCATGGGCAAGTACTTTGTTACGCCCGCATCACACAAGACCCACTGTGGTCGCTTTCAAGCTTCCTTCGCACTTCAGCGCACCAGGCAAAACAGCAGCTACTGCCGTGTTTTTCGCTTTGACAAGACATTTGCCTCGACTGAAGCAGCAAAGATCTTTGCTGTCACGCAAGGCTGGTTGCATACCGCCATGCAGCCCTCCATGTGCTGAGTTGCCAGCAAGCACTCCACTTCAAGTGGTTGCTGCGGACTCCCGCTCCCACTGCCACATTCAAACGACGCATCAATCCTTGATACGTCATCACTAGAAAAGGCTCCCATGAGCACCAAAATTTACGTCGGCAACCTGCCTTACTCCGTGACCGATTCCAATCTGAGAAACAACTTTGCAGAGTTCGGAACCGTTACCTCTGCCAAAGTCATGATGGATCGCGAGAGCGGCCGTTCTAAAGGTTTTGCATTTGTAGAAATGACGTCTGCCGACGAATGTCAAGCAGCTATTGCTGCTTTGCACGGCATGTCCGTTGATGGACGTTCGATCGTTGTCAATCTTGCGAAACCCCGTGAGGAAGGTCGTGGATTTGGGGGCAGTCGCGAATTCCGCGCCAGCTCTCGTCCCAACGTTGGCTATGGCAACGACGGATACGGCGGTGGCTACTGATCTGGCCAGATATCCCCAGAAAAAAGCCCTCAGCTCGAGGGCTTTTTTATTCCTTGAGTGAGGCGACTGCTAGAGCCTGCAGGCTGCTGGCGCACCTCTCATGAGGTGCACGTATGGAGGAGTGCAGCCTTCGAGTCCGGCTTGTGGTTGCGCTGGCTGACGACAAGTCCACGATGTCCGTGCCTGTGACGCTCATCCTTGCCATCAGCATGTCGGCTGTCGAACAGAGCAGGGACAGAAAAACAAAAAAGCAGTTCCCGGCGAATTATGGCTTCACAGGATGTTTCTTCGGTTATGGTAGGTCACTTAAACCACTAAGGAAGCGCCTGATGCCGAAACCCAACTACCAATTCGAAAAAAGGCAGCGGGAACTAGAGAAAAAGAAAAAGAAGGCCGAGAAGGCTCAGCGCAAAGCGGCTGAGTCCGAAACCGTTGCGCCAGTCCTGAGCTCTGGGGCATTGGTTGAAAACAAGTAGATAGGGGAAAGGCTTGGTGTGGTGCGACCTTTGAGAGTTTCAAAAAAGTCGCGGTGACATGCCTTGCAGAGGGGGACTTCGAGTGTCCCCTGTTTCCTTGATGTGGGAGGCCACAGCGAAATTCGGCGTCGCCCCGGTCGGTATACACAAGAAAAAAGCCTGCAATTGCAGGCTTTTTTGTGTTTCTATTCAGGACCGCTTTTCTGAGAGCTGTTTGAGGCGACGTCCCCCCGTTTTCAGTAGCACAAGGCTTTGGAGTCCGAGGTTAATTTAACTGCTTTTGCATCAGCCTCTGGGCATAGGCTGTGGGCGTGAG
>NZ_SPEY01000052.1 GCF_009360615.1 Comamonas sp. | reverse complement strand
TGAAATCAAGCCGGGCGATGCACTGATTGAGGCAACGTCGGGTAATACCGGGATTGCCTTGGCCATGGCTGCTGCCATCAAGGGCTATCGCATGATTTTGATCATGCCTGAAGACCTGTCCATCGAACGTGCCCAGACCATGAAGGCTTACGGGGCCGAACTGATTCTGACGCCCAAGAGCGGTGGCATGGAATATGCCCGCGACTTGGCGGACCAGATGGTGGCGCAGGGCAAAGGGGTGTTGCTGGACCAGTTTGCCAACCCCGACAATCCCAGGGCCCACTATGAAACCACAGGCCCGGAGCTGTGGGAGCAGACCGGTGGCGAGATCACCCACTTTGTGAGCGCCATGGGAACGACCGGAACCATTACCGGTGTGTCGAAGTTCCTCAAGGAAAAGAATCCGAACATCAGGATCATCGGCGCTCAGCCTAGCGAGGGCTCGCGCATTCCGGGTATCCGCAAGTGGCCCGAGGAATATCTGCCCAAGATCTACGACGCGTCACTGGTTGACGAGCTGGTGTATGTGACCCAGGACGATGCCGAGGACATGGCCCGCCGCATGGCCCGCGAAGAGGGCATCTTCGCAGGCATCTCGGCTGCCGGCGCACTGTGGGTGGCCCAGGAGATCGCCAAGCGCGAGCGGAACGCCACCATCGTGTTTGTGGTGTGTGACCGTGGAGATCGCTACCTGTCAACCGGCGTGTTTCCTGCATGAGCCATCTCTTTTGCGTGACAGCGCAAAGGTGATTCAATGCTCCAAATGACAGACAGCGCTTATCCATCAGGCGCTGGCTGCTATCAATATCCAGAATTGGACTTGCGCAAACAGGAATGCCACAGCGGCCTGTCTTCCGAGAGCGTCGCCTCGCATGAACCCGCTTTGCGTAAGCCTTGAAGAATACGGAGAGCCTCATGGCTTATGAAGTCCGCTTTTGTTCCAACTGCGCGACCGAGCTGCAATGGATTGTGGCCAGCGAGGACAGCGGTGAGGTACAGCGCTTGCGCTGTCCGAGTTGCGGGTTCACGCATTGGGGCAATCCCACGCCTGTGCTTGCGGCCGTGGTGGAGGGCGACGACGGTCGCGTGCTGCTGGCGCGCAATGCGCTGTGGCAGGAGGGCGTTTTTGGCCTGATCACCGGCTTCATGGAGGCTGGAGAATCGCCCGAAGCCGGCATCTGTCGCGAGGTGCTCGAAGAAACCGGGCTGCACGTAAAGGCGCTGCGTCTGCTGTGTTGCTCGGAGTTTCTGCGCATGAACCAGGTGTTGATTGCCTATCACGTGCGGGTGCAGGGCCGCCCCGAGGATGTGAGGCTTTCTCCCGAACTGCTCGAGTACCGCTGGCAGACGGCCGAGGAATCGCTGTGCTGGCCGGCGGGCACGGGCTACGCTCTGGCCGAGTGGATCAAGCAAAAAGGCTTTGAGCCACGCTTTGGCGCTTTTCGTCCCGGTCAGAATCCCGAGCCCGACCCGGCCAAGTGGCCGGTGCGGCGCTGGGCCGAAGACCCGCGATTTACGGTGGCTCCCGTGCTGGAGTGAGCAAAGACCGCGCAGGCACTGCCATCGCACGGTTTTTCTACAATCGGTGCAGACGAGGAATCCACCCCATGCAAGTAGACCAAGAAGTTGACACGCGCGGCCTGAATTGTCCGCTGCCCATTCTCAAGGCCAAGAAAGCGCTGGCCGCCATGCACAGCGGCCAGTTGCTCAAGGTCGTGGCCACGGATACCGGCTCGATCCGGGACTTCCAGGCCTTTGCCAAGCAGACCGGCAATGAGCTGGTCGAGCAGCAGACCTTGGGGGATGAGTTCATCCATATCCTGCGCCGGCGCTGAGCGCGAAAAAGGGAAAGGCCTGCATTTGCAGGCCTTTTGCATTGGCGGGGCTGCTCAGAGGCTCAGGCTCTTGAGATATTCGCGGAAGCTGTCGCCTACCTCGGGGTGCTGCAGCGCCAGCTCCACCGTGGCTTGCAAAAAGCCTTCCTTGCTACCGCAGTCGTAGCGCTTGCCGGCGTACTGGAAGGCATAGACCGCTTCATGCGCCATCAGCCGTTCAATGGCATCCGTCAACTGGATCTCGCCACCCACACCCTTGGGCTGGTTGCGGATCTCGTCAAAGATGGCGGGTGTCAGCACATAGCGACCGGCCACGCCCATGCGGGAAGGAGCCACTTCGGGTGCGGGTTTCTCCACGATCTCGTCGATGCGCATCAGCGGCCCGCCCGCGGGTTCCCCTTTGACGATGCCATAGCGCTTGGTGTGTTCCAGCGGCACTTCCTGAACAGCCAGCAGGGAGCGGCCTTGCTTCTGGAAAGCCGAGGTCATCTGAGCCATCACGCCGGGGCCGCCGTTTTCACCCGTCATCAGGTCGTCGGCCAGAATCACGGCGAAGGGCTCGTTGCCCACCAGAGGCTCTGCACACAGCACGGCGTGGCCCAGCCCCAGGGAGCGGGGCTGGCGGACGAACAGGCAGTTCATGTCTGCAGGGCTGACGCTGCGCACCAGGTCGAGCATGGTCTGCTTTCCGGCGTTCTCCAGCTCGTTCTCGAGCTCGTAGGAGGTGTCGAAATGGTCTTCGATGGCCCGCTTGCTGCGGCCGGTGACAAAGACCATGTCGCGGATGCCGGCCTCATACGCCTCTTCCACGGCGTACTGGATCAGCGGCTTGTCCACCACGGGCAGCATCTCCTTGGGGGAAGCTTTGGTGGCGGGCAGAAAACGGGTGCCCAGACCTGCAACGGGGAACACGGCTTTGCGGACGCGGGTTTGATTGCTCATGTGCTTGTCTTTTCTGGATGGAAAAAAGGCGCAGTTGCCTGCGCCTTGTTTTATCAGGCAGTTTAGCGGTGTTTAACCGAGGCGAGCCAGTTGCTCGTTGATACGTGTCAGCGTGGCGCCAAAGTCGGCCAGACGCTTACGCTCCTGCTCCAGCACGGCGGCGGGCGCCTTGGCGCAGAAGGCTTCGTTGCCCAGCTTGCCATTGGCTTTCACGATTTCACCTTCCAGACGCTTGGCTTCCTTGCTCAGGCGGGCCTTCTCGGCTTCCACGTCGATCTCCACGAACAGAGCCAGGCGGATGTCACCCATTACGTTCACGGGCGAGGCTTGAGCCGCGGTAGCCCAGGCGGCTTCGTCATCAAACACCTTGACTTCGCTGAGCTTGGCCAGGTTCTTGAGCACGTCGGCATTGGCGCGCAGGAAGGCCGAATCATCGGCATTGCCGGCCACGGCCAGCAGTGGCAGGCGCTGGGCGGGAGACACACCCATCTCGCCGCGCAGGGCACGGCAAGCGTCCACCATCTGCTTGATGCGGCCCACGTAGGCAATCGATGCTTCGTCGATCTTCTCGGGCTGAGCTTCGGGATAGCGGGCCACGGCGATGGAGTCGCCCTTGAGGCCGGCCACGGGCGCAACCTGCTGCCACAGTTCTTCCGTCACAAACGGGATGATGGGGTGGGCCAGACGCAGAATCGCTTCCAGCGTACGGATCAGCGTGCGGCGGGTGGCGCGCTGCTGGGCTTCGTTGCCGGTCTGGATCTGCACCTTGGCGATTTCCAGATACCAGTCGCAGAACTCGTTCCAGACGAAGTCGTAAATCGTGTTGGCGACATTGTCGAGACGGAACTCGGCAAAGCCCTTGGCCACTTCAGCCTCGACCTTCTGCAGTTGCGAGGCGATCCAGCGGTCGGGCTGGCTGAAATGCATATAGCCGGCAAATTCGCCGCCGGGCTGGCATTGTTCCTTGGTGTGAGGAGCCAGGCCGCAGTCATGGCCTTCGCAGTTCATCAGCACAAAGCGCGAAGCATTCCAGAGCTTGTTGCAGAAGTTGCGGTAGCCCTCGCAGCGCTTGCTGTCGAAGTTGATGCTGCGGCCCAGCGAGGCCAGGGCCGCAAAGGTGAAGCGCAGCGCATCGGCGCCGTAGGCAGGAATGCCTTCGGGGAATTCCTTTTGCGTGTTCTTGCGCACCTGGGGCGCGGTCTCGGGCTTGCGCAGGCCGGTGGTGCGCTTTTCCAGCAGCGGCTCCAGCGAGATGCCGTCGATCAGGTCCACGGGGTCCAGCACATTGCCTTCGGACTTGCTCATCTTCTTGCCCTGTGCATCGCGCACCAGGCCGTGGATGTAGACATGCTTGAACGGCACGCGACCCGTGAAGTGCGTGCTCATCATGATCATGCGGGCGACCCAGAAGAAGATGATGTCGTAACCCGTCACCAGTACCGAGGAGGGCAGGTAGAGGTTGTAGTCATCGTCGGCGGCATTGCCTTGCTCGGGCCAGCCCATGGTGCTGAACGGAACCATGGCAGAGGAGTACCAGGTGTCCAGAACGTCGGCATCGCGGGTCAGCTTCTTGCCGGGGGCCTGCGCCTGGGCTTCCGCTTCGTTCTTGGCAACATAGATATTGCCTTCTTCGTCATACCAGGCGGGAATCTGGTGGCCCCACCAGAGCTGGCGCGAGATGCACCAGTCCTGGATGTTGTTCATCCACTGGTTGTAGGTGTTGACCCAGTTTTCGGGCACGAACTGGACTTCTCCGGAGGCGACCGCGTCGATGGCCTTCTGGGCGATGGACTTGCCGCTCGGGTCCTGGTCGCTGACCTTGCTCATGGCGATGAACCATTGGTCGGTCAGCATGGGCTCGATCACCTGGCCGGTACGGTCGCAGATCGGCACCATCAGCTTGTGCTTCTTGATCTCGACCATCAGGCCCAGTTCTTCCAGGTCGGCCACGATGGCCTTGCGGGCCACAAAGCGGTCCATGCCGCGGTATTTCTCGGGCGCCTCGTCGTTGATCTTGGCGGTCAGCGTCAGCACGCAGATCATGGGCAGCTTGTGGCGCTGGCCCACCTGGTAGTCGTTCTGGTCGTGAGCAGGAGTCACCTTCACCACGCCGGTGCCGAACTCGCGGTCCACGTATTCGTCGGCAATGATGGGGATCTGGCGGCCCACCAGGGGCAGGGTCACGGTCTGGCCGATCAGGTGCTTGTAACGCTCGTCTTCGGGGTGGACCATCACGGCCACGTCACCGAGCATGGTTTCAGGGCGCGTGGTGGCCACGACCAGATTGCCTTCGCCACTGGTGAGCGGGTAGGCGATATGCCAGAGGCTGCCGTCCTTTTCCTGGTTTTCGACTTCCAGGTCGGAGACGGCCGACTGCAGCACCGGGTCCCAGTTCACCAGACGCTTGCCACGGTAGATCAGGCCCTGCTGATACAGCTTCACAAAGGTCTCGGTCACCACCTTGGACAGCTTGTCGTCCATGGTGAAGTACTCGCGGCTCCAGTCCACGGTGTCGCCCATGCGGCGCATCTGCGTGGTGATGGTGTTGCCGGACTTTTCCTTCCACTCCCAGACCTTTTGGGTGAACGCGTCCCGGCCCAGGTCATAGCGGCTTACGCCCTGGGTCTGCAGCTGGCGTTCCACCACAATCTGGGTGGCGATGCCGGCGTGGTCGGTGCCGGGAATCCAGGCCGTGTTGTAGCCCTTCATGCGGTGGTAGCGCGTCAGCGAGTCCATGATGGTCTGGTTGAACGCGTGTCCCATGTGCAGCGTGCCGGTCACATTGGGGGGCGGGAGCTGGATGGAGAATGAGGGCTGGCTTGCATCGGGCTTGCCCGTGCCGCGCACGCCGGCATGGCCGTAGCCGCGCTTTTCCCACTCGGGGCCCCAGTGGGCCTCGATGGCGGCGGGTTCGAAGGATTTGGACAGGCTCTCCAGGCCGGGTTGTGCAGGGGTGTCGCTCATAGTTTGCTTGTCAAGTAAAACGGCATCCCTGGGGATGCCGCCAATAGTTCGAGACGGATTGACCGATTCTAGCGATCTGGTCCGTGTGAGCGGCGCGGGTGGGTACTGGCTGCGCCAGGAGCGGCGGCGACCTGCCGGGTACACTGGATCCATGGCCCTGGCTCGCCGTCTCGTGCGCCCGATGCATGAGGGCGGACCGGGCGGCCCCGGCTCAGATTGCCGCCGGCCCGGATGTTCGTGCCGAGTGGCCGCGCAACGAAAGGATTACCCCGTGAGTACATTTCCCCCCTGTCCCCAATGCCGTTCCGAGTTCACCTATGAGGATGCAGACCTGTTCGTATGCCCCGAATGCGCCCATGAGTGGTCCGTCCAGGCCCAGCCCTCGGGCGAGCCGGAGTCCAGGGTCTATCGCGACAGCGTGGGCAACCTGCTGCACGATGGAGATACCGTCACCGTCATCAAGGACCTGAAACTCAAGGGCTCGGCGGGCGTGGTCAAGGTGGGCACCAAGGTGAAGAACATCCGCCTGGTCGATGGGGATCATGATATCGACTGCAAGATCGATGGCTTTGGCGCGATGAGCCTGAAGACGGAGTTCGTGAAAAAGGCCTGAGCCGGCGTCTGACCGGCTCAAATCGCAAAAGGCATCCCTGGGATGCCTTTTTTGTTGCGGCACTGCAGCGTTTCGTCGGGCCGCTCGGGGCGCTGTCTTTACGTCGTGCCGGCCGGCACGAACTCGGGTCGGTCGTTGCTTTGCGGCTTGAGCGGTGCGCTGGACTTGCCTTCGGCGCGCTCCTTGCGCCACTGCTCCTTGCGCGCTGTCCATTCCTGGAGGCGCGCATGGGCCGTCTTGCTTTCCTTGAGCATCTGCATCTCGTCGGCCAGCTGGGCCGTCAGCTCCAGGCGGATGCCGTTGGGGTCGAAGAAGTAGATGCTCTTGAAGATGTGGTGATCCGTCACTCCCAGCACTTCGACGCCGCAGGCCTGCAGGCGGGCCTTGGTGTTTTCCAGCTCCTGCACGGAATCCACGCGGAAGGAGATGTGATTGATCCAGATGGGGGTGTTGGGCGAGGGCAGGGCCGCCTCGTCGTCGCCAATGTCAAAGAAGGCGATGAAGGAGCCGTCCTTGAGGCGGAAGAAGAAATGGGTGTAGGGGCAATATTCGCCTGTGGAGGGGACGTAGTCGCTCTGGATGATGTGGTAGAGCGGCAGACCCAGGATGTCCTCGTAGAAGTGGCGGGTCTCTTCCGCGTCCTTGGCCTTGTAGGCGTAGTGATGCAGTTGCTGCACGGCGGCTGGCGGGGGCAGTTGGCTCATGTCCGCACGCTGGGGTTGGGAGTAAACCGGGGTCGGGGCGGCTTGGCTCATGCGATGTCTCCTTCGATTGTCTGGGTGAGATTATTCTACTATTCGTAATTGATTAACCTAAAGTAAATTTAACCCAGGGGGAATTGCGACCGAGGCAGGATGCAGACGCAAAAAAGCCCGGACCGTTTGCACGGGCCAGGCCAGCGAGGGAGCCTGTCAAAGGCTTCACCCGAGAACTTCGGGCTTGGGATTACTGCTTCACGGCTTCGATCTGCAGGACCAGGCGCACTTCCTTGGGGAAGCCATAGGGGATGCCGTAGTTCACGCCCCACTGGGTGCGGTCGATGGTGGCTTCGAAGTCGCCGCCGCAGACTTCACGCTTTTGCAGCATGGGGCTTTCATAGCAGGTGAACTTGTTGGCCTTGACGGTGATGGGGGCGGTCTTGCCCAGCAGGGTCAGCTGGCCGGTCACTTCCTTGAGCTTGTCGCCATCGAACACGAACTTGTCGGAGACGAACTTGGCCTCGGGGAATTTCTCCACGTTGAAGATGTCGGCGCTTTGCAGGTGCTTGTTGAAGGCGGGGGTGCCGGAGTTCACCGAAGTCATGTCCAGGCTCACTTCCACCTTGCCGGTCTTGGCTGCCTTGTCGAACTGCACGGTGCCGCTTTTCTTGTCGAAGCGGGCTCGGTTGGTGGTGGCCCCGAAGTGGTCGATCTCGAACGTCGCAAACGTGTGTGTGGGGTCGATGGCGTAAGTGGCAGGTGCCGCCTGGGCAGCGGTGGCAAACAGGGACGCAGCGGCCAGGGCGAACAGAGTGGAACGCATGGTGAATACTCCTTCAGGGATTGGTACTATCAAAACATGAGCTGCCAGCGCTTGTATAAGAAGCGATGGAGCCTAAAAACGCTTAGATCTTGCCGACGCCGGTCAGAGCCAGCTTGAATTGCACATTGACCTCGTCGGCCACCATGGAGGTGTCCTTCCAGTCGCCGTCGCCGATCTTGAAGTTCAGGCGCTTGAGCGCCAGCGTGCCGGTGGCCGTGGTGGTGGGGCCGGACTGTGTCAGTGTCACGGGCAGGCTGACTTTCTGTGCATTGCCCTTGATGGTCAGCGTGCCGTCCACCTGGAACTTGCCGCCGCCCAGTGCCTTGACGGCGCTGGAGTCGAAAGTGGCCTGGGGGAATTTGGCCACGTTGAACCAGTCGGCCTTGGGCAGCTCGGCATCGGTTTCCTTGGCGCCCATGGTGGCGCTGCCGGTATCGATCGTGACATGGATCTTGCTGCTCTCGGGCTTGGCGGCGTCGAAGGCGATCTGTGCGTCGAACTTCTTGAAGTGGCCCTTGAGCGGCACGCCCATCTGCTTGGCTTCGAAGTTGACGGCGCTTTGTGCAGGCACCAGGGCCTGGGCCGCCTGGGCGGCAGTGCCCAGAAAGGCGGTGGCGATCAGTGCGGAGGAAAAAAGGATTTTCATCAAAAAACTCCTTGTGACGAACGTACAAAAAACTCAAAAACCGGTGCGGCTTGAAGGTGCGGGATGTCAAGCAAGCGCTGCCGCGCAGCAAAGCTGCCGTCCCCTGGGGGCGGGGCAAAGCCGCTCAGGGGGCTATTGGCCGGGAATCATTCGCGACAGCAGTCCGTCGCGGTCCATGATCTGGTGCTTGATGACGGCAGCGATATGCATCACCACCAGGGCGGCCAGCGCATAGGCCAGATAGCCATGCCAGGGCTTGAGCGCTTCGGCCAGCTCGGGGCTCTTGCCCACCAGGTCGGGCAGGGGCAACTGACCGAACAGCACGATGGGAAAGCCTGCGGCCGAGCTGTACATCCATCCGACCAGAGGGATGGCAAAGAACAGCGCATACATCAGGTGATGCACGCCATGGTGGGCCATGCGCTGCCAGCCGGGCATGGTGCGCGTGACGGCCTCGGGCAGTTCCGGGGGGCGGTGGGTGAGGCGCCAGATCAGGCGCAGTGCGGACAGGATCAGGATCGTCATGCCCGCCCATTTGTGCCAGTTGAAGTACTTGAGGCGTGTGGGCGAGAAAGGCAGGCCTGTCATATAGAGACCAAAGGCGAAGATGCCGATCAGCGCCAGGGCCAGAACCCAGTGCAGGGCGATGGCGGTACCGGTGTAGCGGGAACTTGAGTTCATGGAAACTGCAATCAGAAAGTGCGGCTGCGGGCGCTGCAGGCCCGCTCGAATTGATATGCAGTGTATGAAGCGGCGAATGCAAAAAGGTTCAGCAGGATTGAGGTCTCAATTCAAAAAAGCTGAATGTCCGGACCCCGAGCCGGCGGTTGCGACAGGGCCGCGAACGGTTTCGGCGCAGCGCGAAGAATGGTCATGGTGCTATGCGCGACAAGCAGCAATGCCGGGGGTGGTGTTGATGGTGATCAATTCTCCGAGTAATTAACTTGTGATTTGAATACGCAGACTGGCTTTGCCGCCGCTGTTTCTATACTCCGCGCCTCTTAGTCTTTTCGAAGACCAAAGCGTGGCGGACGGCCAAGGCTGGCAATAGGTGGGCGGTAATGCCGACAACAACTGCAGCCGTTATCACCTGCTTTTTGACGCCTGGACGCCTACAACGTCCAGGAACACATAGTCATCTAGCGATGTGCCCACGCCAGTCCCTGCTGCTGCTGTGCGCATTGCAGCAAGGAGTTGGAACCGTGTCCAAACTGGACTTGAATCGGCGCAGTTTTCTGAAGGCTGCCGCCGCCATGGGCGTGATTGCGAGTGTGCGCCCGGTCAAAGACGCGCTGGCGGAATTGATCACGCCCGCCGGTGGCCAGCAGGCCCACTGGATCAGTGGCAACACGCTCAACTACCGCCGCGACGGCCTGGCCAAGGTCACCGGGCAGAAGGTCTTTGCCATTGACCTGCGCGCCAGGGACATGCAGGGCTGGCCTGCGCAGCAGTCGCACGCGCTGACCATCCATATCCCGCGCGCCGACCGAATCTACGACGGCCTGGATCTTTCGGTGCTGGGCAGCGACTACCAGCCCGATGTGCTGATCGACGCAGAGTCCATCGCCGCCGACGGGCTGCGCATGCCCGATCCCGGCTTCTATGGCGAGTTCTTCGTCAAGAAGGGCCAGGTCTCGCCGATGCTGGGCCACCCGGTTGCCGTGGCCATCTGGCACGACTACGAGAAGTTCCGCGTGGCCAACCAGCGCCTGCGCTTCAACGACGCGATCTTCCGCTTCGGCGCCGAGGCTGCCCAGCCGCGGCGCGCGCCTTATGTGGCCGCGCGCTATGTGCGCGTGCAAGGCGAGGATGCCTATGGCGAGGACAGGTTCTCGCCCATGAAGAACACCGTCATCTGGCCGCAACTCGATGAAAAAGGCGTGCACTGGCCCGACAGCAGCCACCCTGCCTTCGGGGCGCTGATGGGCGAGTCGGCCCGCATCCAGGCCGAGATGAAGCAGCCCAAGGACGGTTTGCGCGCGTTTGCACGCAAGTACTACAGCCAGTCCATCGAGCATGTGGCCATGGAAATGGAAAACGGCCTGGCTTGGTACGAACGTGACAGCGGTGCGCTGCACATGGTCGCCGCGAGCCAGGCGCCCTACGGCACGGCCGAGCATGTGATGCACATGCTCAAGGACAGCAAGCTGCCGCTGAACCAGCTCGACTACATCAGCTCCTACACCGTGGGCTACGGCCAGAAGGAGCATCATCCCTTCCCGTTCTATGTGGCACTGGCCTCGCTGTACGCCCAGGGCCGCCCGGTGCGGCTGGCGCTGGATCGCTGGAAGCATTTCCAGTTCGCACTCAAGCGCCATCCCTTCGATGTGGAGACCGCGATCTCGGTGGACAAGGATGGCAAGTTCCACGCACTGACCTGCCACATGGTGGGCGACGGCGGCGGTGTGACCAACTTCAGCCCCTCGGTGGGCACGGTGGCGGTGACGGCGGCGCAATCCATTTACTACTTCCCCGAGAGTGACCTGTCGACCGAGGTGTACCCCTCCATCGGCGTCACGGCCGGCTCCATGCGCGGCTACGGCACGGTGCAGTCCATGGCCTATACCGAGATGCTGGTCGACGAGATCGCCCAGGAGATCGGCCTGGATGCCATCGAGCTGCGTCGACGCAATGTGCTCAAGAGCAGCATGAAGAACACCCAGGGGGCCTCGCCCTCGGGGCATCTGCGCATTGGCGAGATCCTCGACATGGCTGCCAAGGATGCGATGTGGACCGAGCGCGCCAGGCGCAAGGCCGACTTCGAGGCTGCCAACCCCGGCCTGCGCTACGGCATAGGCTTCGGTGCGGTGCAAAAGGACTTCGGCACCGGGGCGGAAGCCTCGATCGCGCAACTGGAGATCACGCCCGAGGGCCGCATCAAGATGCGCCACATCGCCACCGAGATCGGCACCGGCAGCACCACGGCGCAGCTGGTGGCGGTCGAGCCCTTCCTGGGCCGCCCGGCCGACGATGTGGACTTCGCGGTGAACCACTGGGACAACCTGCCGCTGCATACCAAGGACGAGCCCTACACCACACCCCAGGCCACGGAGGACGGGCTGGCGCGAGACCCGACCTGGACACCGCGTCTGGTGTCGCCGGTGTCGGCCTCGAACTCGGCTTACTACTTCCGCCACGCCACGCAGCAGGCGGCGCAGTTGCTGCTCAAGCTCTGCCTGTGGCCTGCGGCCCAGTCGATCTGGTCCGGCAAGGAAGGTGGCGGTCAGCTGCTGCCGAGCACCGTCACCGAAGACATGCTGGAGTGGCGTGATCGCATGCTCGTGGCCGAGGGCCTGGAGCCGCTGAGCCTGGAGCGCCTGGCCGCTCGCGCACACGAGCTGGGCATGGTGACCGGCGTCTGCGTGCATGCCTTCAACCGCTGGGCCTGGGCCAAGGCCGATTTCACGGTCGAGGGCAGAAAGTTCCAGGCCATGATCGACGCCCTGTCCGTGCAGTACGGCAAGGGTGCCGGCGAGGCCAAGAAGGCTGCGATGAAATCCGGCGGCTATGCCTTCATCGCACGCGACAAGGTCTATTACCCGCCCGTACAGCGCACCAATGCGGGCACGGTGTACTACGCGCCTTGCGCCACCATGGTGGAGCTGTCCGTGTCCCCGGGCACGGGCAAGGTGAACATCCTCTCGCACAAGACCTGGCTGGAATGCGGCACGCAGATCGTGCCCGAGCTGGTCTCCGGCCAGATCCAGGGAGGTGTGGCCATGGGCATTGGCCATGCGCTGTACGAAGACCTGCCGCTCCATGAGACCGGCCCGGGCAACGGCCAGTGGAACCTGAACCGCTACCACGTGCCGCGCGCCAGCGAAGTGGCCGTGTGGAAGGCCGAGGGCGTGGTGCTGCCGCCGCTGTCGCGCACCGATCCGCCCAAGGGCATGGCCGAGGTGGTGATGATTCCGGTGGTCGCCGCCTGCGTCAACGCCATCGCCCATGCGACCGGCAAGCGTTTCCATGCGACCCCCGTGACCCCCGACAAGATCAAAGAGGCACTGTGATGCAGGACCGTATTCAATTCTCCGCCACCATCAATCGCAAACCCGTAGGCCCCGTCGACGTTCCCAAGGACTTGATGATGATCGAGTTCCTGCAGGAATACGCGGGCATGAACGGCACGCGCCTGGGCTGCGGCCAGGGCGTGTGCCGCGCCTGCACCATCATCGTCGACGACCCGGAAAAAGGCTCGATCACGGTGCCCGCCTGTGTGACCGGCGTGACCTGGCTCAACGGCAAGACCATTCGTACCGTGGAAGGCATTGCCTCGGTGGACGACAAGGGCGTGGTCCATCCCTCGCCGGTGCAAAAGGCCTTTCTCGAGCACTACTCCTTCCAGTGCGGCTACTGCACGCCCGGTTTCGTGAACTCGGCCACCGTGCTGGTGGAAAAGCTCCAGAGGCACCCCGTGCCCGCCGATGAGGTGGAAAAAGCCATCGAGGAGCAGCTGGAGCCCCATATCTGCCGCTGCACCGGCTATGTGCGCTACTACAACGCCGTGCGCGACGTGATCCTGAAGACGCCGGGCCTGACCACGGGCAAGCGCAGCAAGGAGGTCTTGAACAATGGCTAAGACCTGGATCAAGGGCCTGGGCGCAGCCGCCGTTCTGGGCGTGCTCGTGGCCGCAGGCATGTACCTGTACGGCAGCGCAAGCGGTGACGTCCCGCCGGCCACGGTGGACTTTGCCAAGCTGGGCCCGCAGGAGTTCGATGCGCTGTACAAGCGCGGCGAGCAGGTATTTCGCGGTGGTGACTGCGCGGCCTGCCACAGCTCTCCGACCACGGGGGCGGAACTGGCGGGCGGTGTACCCATGGTCACTCCCATGGGAACGCTTTACGGTACCAATATCTCGCCTTCCAAGGAGCACGGCATCGGCGGCTGGACGGCCGACGATCTGTACCGGGCAGTGGCTGCCGGCATGGCACCAGGGCGCAAGAACCTGTATCCGGCCATGCCTTATGCCAGCTACCACCAGATCACGCGTGCCGATGTCGATGCGCTCTGGGTGTGGCTGATGAAGCAGCCGGCCGTGGAAGTCGCCAACAAGCCCAGCGAGATGAGCTTCCCGTTCAACATCCGTCCTGCCGTGGCCCTGTGGAATGCGCTCAATCGCCCCGCAGCCAAGGAGTTCGACATGTCGGTGGACGAGCTGGTGCGCGGCAAGTATCTGGTGGATGTGCTGGGCCACTGTGTCGAATGCCACAGCCCGCGCACCAAGGCCAGCTTCGCCATGGATGACTCGCGCTATCTCGAGGGCAATACGATCGAGGGCTCCTACGCTCCGGCGCTGACTCCCGATGCCCTGAGCGAGCGTGGCTGGACCAAGGACGATCTGGTCAGATTCTTGCGCACCGGCCTGTCGCCGCAAGGGGTGATGACTTTCCGCATGTCATCGGTGCTCGAGCATTCCACCTCGCGCATGGCAGAGGCCGACGTGCGCGCCATGGCCGCCTATCTGACCCAGAACCGCGAGATGCCCGGGCCCAAGGTCAAGGCTGCCGAGGGGCAGACCAACGTCAAGGGCGAGAACCTGTACCTGGGCCTGTGCGCGGGCTGCCACGGTGCGCAGGGCCAGGGCCAGCCGCATTCGTCGGTGCCCATGAGCACCAACACCACGGCCATGTTCCCCACGCCCATCAACCTGATTCGCGTGATCCGCGAGGGCGTGCACGAGCGTGATCTGGCGCATGGCGAGCGCATGCAGACCATGCCGGGCTATGCCGACAAGCTCAGCAACGAGGAAATGGCCGATCTGGTCAACTACATGCGTCAGACCTGGGGTGGCCGCCCTGGCGATGTGACCGCCGCCCAGGTGGCGGAACATGTGAAGACCATAGAGCACAGCAAGTAACTCCGGACTGGCTCGAGGCCACGGTCGCTCGCGGGGTGCCGCAGCGGTCGTGGCCTTTTGCTTTGCGCTCGGAGGCGGCAGGCCGCGCTGGCCGCAGCGCGACTCCGTGTGCTCCTTGCAAGGCTGTGCCTATTCGTCCCGCGAGGGGTTGTCCGGCAGCACCACCATGGCCTGGGCGGCGAGCTTCCAGGCGATGGCCGATGCCTCCATGTCGCCACGGTGCTCGGCCATCAGCGCAAGGCGCTGCCAGGCGCGTGTGCGCAGTTGGGAGTCCTGCAGCAGCGGTGCTGCGCGGGTCAGCAACTGCTGGGCCTTGCCCCACAGCTCACGCTGCACGCAGGCCATGCCGGCCAGGTACTGCAGGCGCGGCTCGCGCGGGTTGGCATTGGCGGCGGCTTCCATGCGAGCGAGCCAGGCGCCATCCAGCTTGCCCAGGCACGATTGCAGCACTTCCACCAGCTTGGGCAGATGGGTTTCCGTGCGCGGGCCGGGCTGGGTCAGCAGATGTTCCCACACCGGCAGCAGCCAGGTGCGCGCCTGCTGGGCCTCGCCGCCCAGTTCGATCAGACGCTCGGTGGCCGGGATTGCCACTTCGGGCATGGCGCGCTCGTCCTCGTCCAGCGAAAGCCAGAACTGCTGCAGCGACGAGGTGTCGCGTGCATCTCGAATGCTGGCCAGCAGCAGGCCGCGCACCACGCTGGCCGAGGCCGCGGGAGAGAAGGCCCGGTGCTTGGCCAGCAGGCGGGCGGTGTCCAGCGCAACCTGTGTGTTGCCGGACAGGCGCGCTGCCTTGAGCTTGATGCGCAGGGCAATCGTGCGGCGGCCCGCGCCCAGCGGAAGTTCTCCCAGGCGGCGAATCGATTCGGCGGCATCGCGGTCGTCCAGTGCCCAGCGGGCGGCTCGCATCTGGGCGCCTTCGCGGATTTCTGCGTCCTGGGTGTTGCCGGGGACGGGCAGCACATCCAGAGCCTGCTGCCAGTGCTTGTCGCGCAGGGTGGCATCCTGCAGGGCATGGGAGGCATCGGCGGCGATCAGATGGGCCGTGGCATTCAGGCGCTCGCCATAGGGCAGACCGGCCTTGGCATCCCGCAGCGATTGCTCGGTGGACAGGGCCGCGAGCGCCGACTTGCGGGCGCGCAGGAAGCGGCCGGCTTGCAGGTGCGAGAGCGCCTCCAGCAGACTCTGATTCATGCTGCGTTCTTTTTGCTGCATGCGCCAGCGGCGTGCCTGGTGTGGCATCTGCAGCAGCACCGCCAGGGCGCGCAGCGCGGCATACAGCAGCACGAAGGCCAGAAAGAGCAGAACCAGAGCCAGGTTCAGCGACATGTCCACCCGGTAGGGAGACCAGAACCAGGTGACCGAACTCTGGTTATTGCCGGCAAACAATGCCGTGGCCACGGCCACGGCGAACAGACCCATCAACCACAAGGCGGCGCGCATTTCTGTGTCCTCCCCGGTTAGCGGCCGGCTGCCGCCGTGGCCAGTGCGTTCAGCGTGTCTTCCAGCTGTACGCGTCCGCCCGAATGCAGATTGGCCTGAATCTGCTGCAGCTGTGCCAGGGCGATCTGGGTGCGCCGCGAGCGTGCGTCAAAGTACTTGTTGAGCAGGGTGCCTGCGGCCCCAAGGTCGGCGCGGGCCGATTCCCACTGGCGCGACAACAGCGCCAGACGGGCATTGAGCAACTGCAACTTGAGGTTTTCGCGCAGGAAATAGCCCTGCTCGGGGGCCAGCAGGGCCACCTCGGGGTGATCGATGCGGCGCACGCGCACGAGGTCTGCCGCGCCGTCCTTGAAGGCGGCCCATATCCGCTGGCCCTGGCCTTGCCACCATAGCCACTGTGTGGGCGAGAGATTCGCGTCCTCGGTCGTGTCCGGGGCGGCCACCGTCTTGCGGGGCTGGGCTTCGCGCGCGCGCGGGCGCCCCACATCGTTGATCAGCGCCAGTTCGTCCACCTGGCGGATCAGGTCTTCGATGCGGCTGAGCACTCCCGTGGTGTCCGTCACGCTCATGCGCGAGAGCCTGTCCAGATCGAGGTCGATGGCGCGTATCACCGGGGCCAGGCGAGGCTGGGCCGTACTCTCCACACGCTTTCTGGCCGACTTGAGACTGGCGACCAGGGGCTGCAGGCTGCCCGAGAGCTCGGCCTGCTGCTGTGCCATGCGTACCGAGGATTCGATATCGGCCACCAGGTTTTCATCGCGCGAGCGCGACATGCTCTGCATCAGCTCTTCAAGCTGGTTGCGCTGCAGGCTGATTTCGGCCACGCGAGCCTCCATTACGGAAACGCGGGCCGCACTGTCGCGAGCCAGGTCCTGTGCGTCCTTGGCCAGGGTGCGTGCCTCCACCGACTGAGCGCCCGACTGGGCCGACTGGCGCGCCAATTGCTCCTGCATATTGCCCACGCGCTGCCACAGCATGCCGCAGGCCACCAGGGCGGCGGCAGCGACTGCACCCAGCGTCAGCACCAGAGCCAGAGGGGCGCCCCGACCGGTCTGAACGGGGGCGGAGGGGTCCTGGCTGGGCGGTGGGGCGATGGGGTGCTTGTCGGAGGTGGGGATGGCATCGGAGCTCATGGAACCGATTCTATAGACGCCACCACATCGTCCAGACTTGGGCGACTGTGCAAAACACGACCGAAACCGGCTGAAAGTGCTTTGCTGGCAATGCGTTCATGGGTGGTGAGCGCCAACCCCGAGTGCCATTGCTGTTGGGGCAGTAGTTGTTGCAGGTTGGCAACAGCTTCCGAACTGCTGAACAGCCAGAGGCTGCCGTCACTGGCGGCCTGCCGTGCGATATCCAGCTGTTGCGCCGTCCAGTGCGGAAGCTGGCGCTCATACACGGCCAGCAATTCCACCTCGGCTCCGGCTTCGCGCAGCCGGGCGGCCAGCCAGTCGCGACCCGCACCTTGGGTGGAAGGGACAGGCGTGCCGGCAGCGGCGCTGGCAGGGCTGGCGCCGCGTACGATCAGCACGCGGTCGCCAGGCCGAACCTGGCCCTGTACGTTTCTCCACAGCGCTTCCGATTCGAACTGGGCGGCGTCGGGGCAGGGGCCGTCGATCTGTCGGGAGGGCAGCCCGAGCGCCCGCAAGGCACGTTCCGTGCCCGGACCCGGAGTCCATGCTCGGGTGTCGGGAGCCAGCAGCGCGGGGTCCGCATTCTTTCGCGGCGGATCCGGATGGAAGAAATATTGCGCTGCATTGCCGCTGACAAACATCACGGCCCGGTAGTGGCCGGGCTGGAGCGCCAGCTGGCGTGCGCTGCCCAGAGCCTGATGTGCGGCCGGATCCGAGCAGGGGCCGATGCCGATCAGCGGCAGGGCCTCGGCCTGCAGGCCGCGGGCGCGAAACGCCTCGACCCAGGGATTCGCATCATGCAAAGGGCGGGTGACCAGAACGCGACGCATGGGCAGGCGCGTCTCAGTCCTGCTTGTGCGCCGCAGGCACTGCACCCGCGGCTTGCAGCCGAACGGCCAGCTGTTCACCCAGTGCATTGGCGCTGGCAAAGTCCGTGACGATGGAGCTGGCCTGCACGCGCACCAGGCCCTTGCTGCCTTCCATATCGCCCCAGGCTGCATCCATGTGCAAGGTGTCGCCTTCAAAACGGCCATAGGCGGCCAGCGGCATGGAGCAGCTGCCGCCCATGCAGCGGCTGACGGCGCGCTCGGCGGTCACGGTCAGCCATGTGGGCATATGGGCCAGCGGAGCCAGGGCATCGATGATGTCCTGCCGGTCGGCGCGCACCTCGATGCCCAAGGCACCCTGGCCGGCGGCAGGCAGCATCTGGGCCGGGTCGAAGCGGGCGCGGATGCGCTCGCCCATCTCCAGTCGCATCAGGCCTGCGGCGGCGAGCACGATGGCGTCATACTGGCCTTCGTCGAGCTTGCGCAGGCGGGTGTTGACGTTGCCGCGCAGGGCCTCGATCCTGAGGTCGGGGCGCAGCGCCTGCAGCAGGGCCTGGCGGCGCAGGCTGGAGGTGCCGACCACCGCACCCTGGGGCAGTTCTTCCAGCGTTGCATAACGGTTGGAGACAAAGGCGTCGCGCGGGTCTTCTCGCGTCATCACGCAGGCCAGCACAAAGCCTTCGGGCAGCTCCATGGGCACGTCCTTCAGGGAGTGGACGGCCAGATCGGCTCGGCCTTCCTCCAGGGCCACTTCCAGCTCCTTGACGAACAGGCCCTTGCCGCCGACCTTGGACAGGGCGCGGTCCAGAATCTGGTCGCCCTTGGTCGTCATTCCCAGCAGATCGACGCGGTGGCCGCGCCCGCGCAAGATCGCCTGCACATGCTCGGCCTGCCACATGGCCAGCTGGCTTTCACGTGTGGCAATGACGATGGATGCGGGGGAGGATGCAGAAAATTTCATGACGACGCGGTCTCGAGCGGGTAACGGGGAATGCTAGCATGGCAAGTTGCCCTACACCGTGCCCAAGGAGAATAGTTCATGCCTTCCGCCCGCCCCAAGAGCGCCGCACATGCAGACAAACATGGCGACAAGCCGGCACGCAAGATCGACAAGGATCTGCCGCTGATCGAGGACATACGATTGCTGGGGCGCATTCTGGGCGATGTGATTCGCGAGCAGGAAGGCGAGTCGGCCTACGCGCTGGTCGAGCAGGTGCGTCAGCTTTCGGTCGCCTTCCGCCGCGATGCCGACGAAGCGGCCGACAAGGCGCTCAAGAAGCTGCTCAAGGGCCTGTCCAGCGACCAGACGGTGAGCGTGATCCGCGCCTTCACCTATTTCTCGCACCTGGCCAATCTGGCCGAGGACCGCCATCACATCCGCCGCCGCGCCGTGCACGAGCGCGCCGGCAACACCCAGGAAGGCAGCATCGAGGTGGCGCTGGCGCGCCTGCGCTGGGCCGGCATCTCGACGGCCACGGTGGTCCATACGCTGTCCAGGAGTTTCATCTCGCCCGTGCTCACGGCCCACCCCACCGAGGTGCAGCGCCAGAGCATTCTGACGGCCGAGCGCCGTATTGCCCAGTTGCTGGCCGAGCGCGACGACATCCTGATGCGCGCCCAGCTCTACAACAGCGCCAAGGATGCGCTGACCCCGCGCGAGCTGACGCGGGTGGAGGCGCAGCTGCGTGCCTGCGTGGCCCAGCTGTGGCAGACGCGGCTGCTGCGCCATTCCAAGCTCACGGTGGCCGACGAGATCGAGAACGCCCTGTCCTATTACGAGGCCACGTTCCTGCAGGAGATCCCCAAGATCTACGAGCAGCTGGAGCAGGAACTGGGCGAGAAGCTGCCAGAGCAGAGTTTCTTGCGCATGGGGCAATGGATTGGCGGCGACCGCGACGGCAATCCCTTTGTGACGGCCGAGAGCCTGGAGCTGGCCTTGACGCGTCAGGCCGACGTGGCACTGCGCCACTATCTGCGCGAGGTGCACTATCTGGGCGGCGAGCTGTCGCTGTCGGCCAATCTGGTGGATATCACTCCCGAGATGCAGGCGCTGGCCGATGCCTCGCCTGACCACAATGTGCACCGCAGCGACGAGCCATACCGGCGGGCGCTGACCGGCATCTATGCGCGGCTGGCCGCGACGCTCAAGCAGCTCACGGGCGGCGAGGCGGCGCGCCATGCCGTGGCGCCCCAGAATGCCTATCCCTCTGCCGAGGCGTTCCTGGCCGATCTGCAGATCATCGACGACTCGCTGTCGCGCTACCACGGCGATGCCCTGGCGCCGCAGCGCCTGCGCCCGCTGATGCGTGCCGTGCGTGTCTTTGGCTTTTACCTGTCCACAGTGGACCTTCGCCAAAGCTCGGACAAGCACGAAGAAGTGGTGCGCGAGCTGCTCTCGGTCGCCAAGGTCGAGCTCGATTACAGCCTTCTCGAAGAGGACGCCAAATGTGCGCTGCTGGTGCGCCTGCTCGAAGACGCACGCCCCCTTCGCGTGATGGGCGGCGACTACGGCGACCACACGCGCAGCGAACTGGCCATCTTCGAGTCTGCCAGACGCCTGCGCGAGCGCCTGGGCGGCGAGGCGATCCGCCATTGCATCATCAGCCACACCGAGACCGTCAGCGATCTGCTCGAGGTGCTGCTGCTGCAAAAGGAGGTGGGCCTGCTGCGTGGCACGCTCCAGGATGGCGCGCAGTGTGATCTGATCGTGGTGCCATTGTTCGAGACCATCGAGGACCTGCGCAATGCCGCGCCCATCATGCGCCGCTATTACCAGTTGCCCGGCATTGCCGAGCTGGTCCGAAAAAGCGGCGGCGAGCAGGACATCATGCTGGGCTACAGCGACAGCAACAAGGACGGCGGTATCTTCACCAGCAACTGGGAGCTGTACCGGGCCGAGATTGCGCTGGTTGACCTGTTCGACGATCTGTCCGATCACTACGGTATCCGGCTGCGCATGTTTCACGGCCGCGGCGGCACCGTGGGGCGTGGCGGCGGCCCCAGCTATCAGGCGATTCTGGCGCAGCCTCCGGGCACGGTGCGCGGTCAGATCCGCCTGACCGAGCAGGGAGAAGTCATCGCTTCCAAATATGCCAACCCCGAGATCGGGCGCCGCAATCTGGAAACCCTGGTGGCCGCCACGCTGGAGGCCACGCTGCTGCAGCCCACCAAGCCGGCGACCAAGGCGTTCCTGGAGGCGGCGGCGTTTCTGTCCGAGGCCAGCATGAAGGCCTACCGCGCGCTGGTCTACGAGACTCCGGGCTTCACGAATTACTTCTTCAGCAGCACGCCGATCCGCGAGATCGCGGAGCTCAACATCGGTTCGCGCCCCGCATCGCGCAAGGCGACCCAGGCCATCGAGGACCTGCGCGCCATTCCCTGGGGTTTCAGCTGGGGGCAGTGCCGCCTGACGCTGCCGGGCTGGTACGGTTTCGGTTCGGCAATCCAGGCTTTCATCCACCGCCCCGGCAAGGATGCCAAGGCGCAGCTGGCGCTGCTGCAGAAGATGTACCGCCAGTGGCCGTTCTTTCGTACCTTGCTGTCGAACATGGACATGGTGCTGGCCAAGAGCGACCTGAACCTGGCCTCGCGCTACAGCGAACTGGTGACCGACACGCGCCTGCGTCGCCGCATCTTCGGCACGATCGAGGCCGAGTGGCAGAGCACGGTGGAGGCGCTCAACCAGATCACGGGCGACAAGCAGCGCCTGGAGCACAACTCCGCGCTGGCGCGTTCCATCCGCCACCGCTTCCCCTATATCGATCCTCTGAACCACCTGCAGGTGGAGCTGGTGCGCCGCTGGCGCGCGGGACAGACCGACGACAGGGTCAAGAACGGCATCCATCTGTCCATCAACGGCATTGCCGCCGGAGTGCGCAACACGGGTTGAGGCAGGTTGTGCAAGCTCCTTAATCAGGAGCTTCTTGCGCCTATGAACAAAGGGTTTGAAGCCGATACATGCTTCAAACCCTTTTGTGTATGGCGCCAATGGTGATGAAAGTTGAGCGTTAGAACCGGCGTGCCCCATGCGGGAGGCCGCGAGCAAGCGCCGCCGCGCAGCGAGGCTGCCGTCCCCCTCCCGAAGAGAGATGCGAAGCGGCGCAGCCGCTCAGGGGGTTAGTGAAGCATCAATGATCCAGCCGCCTTGCTCTTGCCGGCGCGGGCGGGGGGATTGCACAGGCCGCACTGATAGTGGCGCGCATTCTCGTACGGCTCGGTCACGAACTGGCCCTTGCAGACCGAGCACTGGGTGCGCGTCAGCATCTGGGCATCGACAAACTTCACCAGGCGCCAGGCGCGGGTAAAGGACAGCAGGACCTCGAGGTCGGCGGCCTGAATCTGCTCGGTATAGAGGCGGTAGGCCTTGGTCAGCTGCTCGGCCGAGTCCAGCTCCACGCCCTTGGACAGGTATTCATAGATATTGAGGAACAGCGAGCTGTGGATGTTTTCCTGCCAGGTCAGAAACCAGTCCGTGGAAAACGGCAGCTGGCCCTTGGAGGGAGACTTGCCCGAGATTTCCTTGTACAGCCGGATCAGGCGTTCGTAAGACAGCGTGGTCTCGGACTCCAGCACCTGCATGCGGGCGCCCATCTCGATGAGCATGGCGGCGCGCTCGATTTGCTTGGATTCGTTCAGAACGCTTTTGGTGGCAGTCTTGGCGGCGGGCATCTATCTCTCCTTAAAACCAGGTAGTCGCTAGCGGGTGCTCAGAGCACTTCGGAGACACGGCTGGCCATCAGGATGTTGGCGTGCAGCGTATTGGTGGCGGCGTTGCCGATCTTGTTGCTGCTGTGGTTGGTCAGCAGGCTCCAGACCATTTCGTCATCGGCGCGGAAGCTGGCCAGCAAGGTGTTGCGCGATGCCAGCTTGAGCACCTGGGCCGAAGACAGCGAGCCCAGCAGGTCGCAGGACTCTTCGTTCAGACCCAGACGGAACACGGCCTCGGCCTTGTCCTGGCGGATCAGGGTCTGGGCCAGCATCAGGTAGGTGAGGTTGGCTTCACGGATCTCGGCAAGCAGTTGTTCGTTGTTCATGGGTCCAGTCCTTTCAATCTCCACAGACCGTCACGGCGCACACAAACAAGAGGTTAAAAGTGTTTCGATCTGTTGAAATGAATTGTGTTTCAAGCCTTGATCGAACTGAAGTCGGGGAGCGTCGGTATCTCCGGTCTGGTTTCACAGTCAGGCATGTAAGATTTTCCTTACGATGCTGCCGTCCTTCGGGATGACGCGGGATACCGTGTGGGGGCTGACATTGCATCAGGCCGGATTGCGCTGGTGCATGTATTGTGGATCTGTCCGGAAGATGACAAACGAGGAAATAGGCGGCTTTTTGTTCGGTATCTGATCGCCTATGAAACAAGGTGGCCGGGGGTCCCGGTGATAGCGGCCTTTGTCCGGGCTGCCGGACGGCATCGGATGCAGATGCCGGCCTGGGCACCGGCGATGCCGCGAGCGCCCGCAGCACCGCGGCGGACGCTGCTCACCGGTGCGGCCCCGCGTCGCACCCGGCCGAGGAGACGCTGGCCCGAGCCCCCGCGGGGCCGGGATACGAGCGTGGCCCATGCGCGGGCAAGCGGCAGGCTCAGCCCCGTTCGACCGGCCGGGAAGGCAGGCTGCACCATTCGCTCCAGCTGCCGGCAAACAAGGCCGTGGGAGCAAAGCCGGCAATGCGCATGGCCAGCACATTGGGAGTGGCGCTGACGCCGCTGCCGCACTGGTGCACCACGCTGGCGGGATCGCGCCCTGCCAGCAACTGCTCAAACTCGGCCTTGAGCAGTGCAGCAGGCTTGAAGCGTCCGTCGGCGGCGATATTGCTGGCGAACGGTCGATTCAGCGCACCCGGAATGTGGCCAGCCACCGGATCCAGAGGCTCCACTTCGCCACGGTAGCGGGCCGGTGCCCGGGCATCGATGAGGGTCTGGGTGGCCTGACCCAGATCGGTCTCGACCTGATCGACCGTCTTGAGCGTCTCCAGCGGCTGGCCCAGTTCAAAGTTGGATTGGAAATGGCCGGGCTCTTCCCCGCTGCTCAGGGGCTGGCCTGCGGCTTGCCAGGCCTGCAGTCCTCCATCGAGCACGGCCACGGCGTCATGACCGGCCCAGCGCAGCATCCACCACAGGCGGCCGCAATAGTTGCAGCCATTACGATCGTAGACCACGGCCTGCATGTCGTTGGCAAAGCCCACGGAGGAGAGCCAGACCGCAAAGCGTTCGCGGCTGGGCAGAGGATGGCGTCCGCCCGAGGCCGCTTCGGCGCTGGTGGCGACCAGGCCGTTTTCGCCGGGCACGCCATGTGCGGCGCTGAGGTTTTTGTCGAGGTCCGCAAATACGGCCTCGGGAATATGAGTCTGCAGGTAGTGTTCATGCCCGGCAGTCGGGTTCATGAGATCAAAGCTGCAGTCAAACACCATCAGGGGCTTGCCGCTGGCCTTGAGCCGGGCCAGCTGTTCGACGGTAATCAGGGTGTTGTAATGCTCGGGCGTCGAGTGATTCATGGCTTGCTGCTCCAAAGATTGACTGTTGCAGACGGCACCGCGTGCAGCCTTGCGTGATGCAAACCATTATGCGATCAGGCCAGGGTAACGGAATCGAGCGGCTTGATTGCGTGGATGTGGACAGCCGTGCCGGTCCTGCCTGCTCGCGCCCGCAGGCGGGGGCGCCGAGGTCAAGGGAGCATGCGCCCGTTCGCAGATGCGCCTAGCCCCTGGAGCGCAGCGTGGTGGCGGCAGCGCCGCTGGCGACGATGAGCGCGATGCCTCCCCAGCCGATCAGGGGAATGCTCTCACCGAAGAGCACCAGGCTGAGCAGGGCAGCAAACACGATGCCCGAGTACTGCAGGTTGGCGACGACCAGGGTGTTGCTCTTGCTGCCGGCCGAGGCATAGGCCTTGGTCATGCAGACCTGGGCCACGGCGGCCAGAACGCCCACGGGCAGCAGCCACAGCGCGCTCCATCCGGGAAAGGCCGACAGGCCGGTGAACGCCATGGTGATGCCGCCGGCAATGGCCGAACCCACCGAGAAATAGAACACCACACGGGTTTCAGGCTCGCCCAGGCGCGAGAGGGTGGTCACCTGCATATAGGCCATGGCCGCAAACATGCCGCCGAACAGGCCGCCGAGGGCGGCCACCCATTCGCTGGCCGGGGCGCTGGTCGGGCGCAGTACCAGCAGCACGCCGACAAAGCCCGCCACCACGGTGGACACCAGACCCCAGGGAAAGGGTGGAATGGCACGGCGGGTTTCGGGCTCGGCGGCATAGGACTTGCGTAGCGTGTGGCGCATCCACAGACCCTGCGCGATGAGGAACACCGCCATCCAGATGCTGCTCATGGAGTTGAGCGTGGTGGCCGTGGCCAGCGGCAGGTGGCCGATGGCATAGAACCAGGCTCCCATGGAGATCACGCCGACGAAGCTGCGCCAGGCATGTTCGCGCGTGTACTGGGTGGCCAGCGTCACGCCGCTGCGTCTGGCCAGCCAGGCCAGCAGCGCCATGCTGACCAGGCCTCGGTAGAACACGATCTCTGCCGCATTGAAGTCCTGGGAGGCAAACTTCACACACACACTCATGACCGCAAAAATCAACGCGGCCAGCACCATCCACAGGGCTTGCATATCTCACTCAATTCAGCATAAAAAATAGCTGCTGTGCTTATGAGGTAAGCGATAGCAGCTATCAGTCTTGAGGGTTACCTCATTCAGGGTCGAGGAACGCTGTCACCCATGATGCGGCGATACCATTCATGGAAATGTTGCATGCCGTCTTCCATGGGGCTTTGGTAGGGGCCGACCTCGTTGTCGCCGCGCTCGTACAGCGCCCTGCGGCCGGCGTCCATGCGCTCGCCGATTTCGTCGTCCTCGATGCATGTTTCCATGTAGGCTGCCTTCTGGGCCTGGACGAACTCGGGCTCGAAGGCTGCGATTTCCTCGGGGTAGAAGAACTCCACCACGTTCAGCGTCCTGTCCACGGCCAGCGGGTGCAGGGTCGAGACGGTCAGCACATGCGGATACCACTCCACCATGATGTGGGGATAGTAGGTCAGCCAGATGGCACCGCGGTCGGGCAGCTTGCCGTTGCGGTAGGCCAGCAGCACCTCGTGCCATTTCTTATAGATGTCCGAGCCTGGGTTGCCGAAGCTGGGCGCCACGCCCACGGTCTGCACCGAGTATTCGCTGGCGAATTCCCACTTCAGATCGTCGCAGGTCACGAAGTTGCCGAGACCGGGGTGGAAGGGGCCGACATGATAGTCCTCGAGGTAGACCTCGATGAACGTCTTCCAGTTGTAGTTGCACTCGTGCATCTCGACATGGTCGAGCACGAAGCCGTCGAACTGGAGCTGCTCGCGCAGCTTCATGCCGGCCAGGTCGGCCTCGATGTCGCGTCCATTGTCCTCGAAGAGCAGTCCGTTCCACTCACGCAGCCGGTAGTTGCTGAGGTTCAGGCAAGGGTCGTGGCTGAAATGGGGCGCGCCCAGGAGTTCGCCGCTGGTGTTGTAGGTCCACCGGTGCAGCGGGCAGACGATGTTGCCGCCGGCATGGCCCTTGCCTTCGGACAGCAGGTTGCCGCGTCCCTTGAGCATCACGGCCTGACGGTGGCGGCATACGTTGGAGATCAGTTCGATCTCGCCTTTGGCATTGCGTACCAGCGCCCGCCCCTCTTTCTCCTGAGGCAGCGCGTAGTAGTCGCCTATCTCTGGAACGGCCAGCTGGTGGCCCACGTAGCGCGGGCCGCGCTTGAAAATCGTTTCCAACTCGCGCCGGAACAGCGCTTCGTCGAAATAACTTGAAACTGGTAGTTGGCTTGCGGCCTGCTGCAGTTGAAGACTTAAATCAGTCATGGATGACTTGACCTAAAGACTCCCCACAGGGAGGGTGCACGTGCGCACACGGTAAAAAACGAAACCGGCCTTGACTGGACATGGGCTTCAGGCAATGGACGGCGGCACATGGCCTGCCGACGCGTATGCCCGACCAGGATGACCAGGCACGGGGCCGGCTTGACGGGAATGGGATTATAAGCTGTGGGGTTATTTCCGTTTTTCTGGTACGTGTATTGACGTTATTTCGTCCATCTGCCGGTGGGCCATGCCTGCTGCCATCCACCCCCAAACTCTCGCCGGCCGACAGGAACGCGGGAACCGCAGGGACGGGCCGTCGCGGGAATCACGGCGAAGACATGCCGCGACAGCCGGCTTTGCGGGCATTGCACGCCGATGGTGCAGGGACGCCTAAAATCGTCGCTTCCGTCCAACATCGCCCACACCCCCATGCCCAAGGCCGCTGCCGCCCCAAAATCTGAACTGCCTGTCAGCTATGAAGCTGCCTTGCAGGAGCTGGAGCAACTGATTGCGCAGATCGAATCCGGTCAGCTGCCGCTGGCGCAGATGCTCAGCGGCTACCAGCGCGCCGCGGAGCTGCTGGCTTTTTGCCGCAGCCAGCTGGATGCCGTGCAGGAGCAGGTCAAGGTATTGGACGAAGGCAAGCTGTCTGCCTGGACCCAGGACTGACCCGGCGTCCCCGCTTTTTGCCTTGAAGATGCAGCCCATGAATGAATCAATGATTGCCGAACCATCGACGCCTTTGAGCGAGGGCAGGACTGCCCTGGATTTTTCCGTCTGGATGCAGGAGCGACTGGTACGCACCGAAGAGGCGCTGACGCGCTGGGTGGGCATCAGTGCTCCGGCGGGCCTGGGCGAGGCCATGCGCTACGCCGTGCTCGACGGTGGCAAACGCTTGCGGCCGCTGCTGGTCTGGGCAGCATCCGAAGCGGTGGGCGGTCAGGAGGCGGCCACGCTGCGCGCCGGTTGCGCCGTGGAGCTGATCCACGCCTATTCGCTGGTGCACGACGACATGCCCTGCATGGACAACGATACCTTGCGTCGCGGCAAGCCCACCGTGCATGTGCAGTTCGGGGAAGCCTCGGCCTTGCTGGCCGGTGACGCCCTGCAGGCGCTGGCGTTCGAGCTGCTGCTGCCTGAAGACGACGGCATTCCCTGTGCCATGCAGGCCAAGCTGTGCCGTCTGCTCGGCGCTGCGGCGGGCAGCCAGGGCATGGCCGGGGGGCAGGCCATCGACCTGGCCAGCGTCGGCAAGCAGCTGAGCGAGGCACAGCTGCGCGAGATGCACCGTCTCAAGACGGGAGCGCTGCTGCTGGGCAGTGTGCTCATGGGGGCCACCTGCAATGCGCAGACCGATGCAAGGGCGCTGGCCGCGCTGACCGACTATGGCCAGGCGCTGGGCGTGGCTTTCCAGGTGGTGGATGACATTCTGGACGTGGTGGCCGACTCTGCAACGCTGGGCAAGACGGCAGGCAAGGATGCGGCCAATGACAAGCCCACCTTTGTATCGCTGCTGGGGCTGGAGGCTGCAAGAGCCCATGCCGAGGAGCTGCGCCGTCAGGCGCACGCAGCGCTGGGACGCAGCGGGCTGGCGGACACGCAGGCCCTGGCGGCACTGGCCGACATGGTGGTGCAGCGCACCCATTGAGATTGAATGGAAAAGCTCTGTAACCGAATATTGGCAAGGGCTAGCAGCTCTTAAAAAATATAGAACATGTCCACGAATAATTCTTCCCTGCTGCACAACATCAACGATCCCGCAGACCTGCGCCGCCTCTCGCGCGCCCAGCTCAAGACCCTGGCTGCGGAACTGCGCAACTATGTGATCGACAGCGTCTCCATGACCGGCGGGCACCTCAGCTCCAACCTGGGGACGGTGGAGTTGACCGTGGCGCTGCACTCGGTGTTCAACACGCCCCATGACCGCATCGTCTGGGACGTGGGCCATCAGACCTATCCTCACAAGATCCTGACCGGACGCCGTGACCGCATGGCCACCCTGCGCCAGCTCGGCGGCCTCTCCGGCTTTCCCCAGCGTGCCGAGAGCGAGTACGATACTTTTGGCACGGCCCACTCGTCGACCAGCATCTCTGCGGCGCTGGGCATGGCACTGGCAGCCAAGCAAAAGGGCGAGGATCGGCGTGCCATCGCCGTGATCGGCGATGGCGCGATGACAGCCGGCATGGCTTTCGAGGCATTGAACAACGGCGGCGTGCACGATGCCAATCTGCTGGTCATTCTCAATGACAACGACATGAGCATCAGCCCGCCCGTGGGCGCGCTCAACCGCTACCTGGCGCAGCTGATGAGCGGGCAGTTCTATGCCAAGGCCCGCGATGTGGGCAAGAGCGTTCTCAAGCAGGTGCCGCCCTTGCTGGAGCTTGCCAAGCGTCTGGAGCAGCAGGCCAAGGGCATGGTCGTTCCTGCCACCATGTTCGAGCAGTTCGGCTTCAACTACATCGGTCCCATCGACGGTCACGACCTCGACTCGCTGATTCCCACGCTGGAGAACATCAAGGGCCTCAAGGGACCGCAGTTCCTGCATGTGGTCACCAGGAAAGGCCAGGGCTACAAGCTGGCCGAGGCCGACCCCGTGGCCTACCACGGGCCCGGAAAATTCGATCCGGCAGTCGGTCTGGTCAAGTCCGCCACGCCTGCCAAGCAGACCTTCACCCAGGTGTTCGGCCACTGGCTCTGCGATATGGCAGCCAAGGACCCGCGCCTGGTCGGCATCACGCCCGCCATGCGCGAGGGCTCGGGCATGGTGGAGTTCCACAAGCGCTTTCCGGGTCGCTACTACGACGTGGGCATTGCCGAACAGCATGCCGTGACCTTTGCCGGCGGCATGGCCTGCGAAGGCGTCAAGCCCGTGGTGGCCATCTATTCCACGTTCCTGCAGCGTGCCTATGACCAGCTGATCCACGACGTCGCGCTGCAGAACCTGCCCGTGGTGTTCGCGCTGGACCGCGCAGGTCTGGTCGGTGCCGACGGGGCCACGCACGCCGGCGCCTATGACATTGCGTTTGTGCGTTGTATTCCCAATATGAGCATGGCCTGCCCGGCCGACGAGCGCGAAACGCGCCAGTTGCTGACCACGGCCTATGAGCAGAACCACCCCGTCTGCGTGCGCTACCCTCGCGGCGCCGGTGTGGGCGTGACGCCGCTGGAGAGTCTTGACGCTCTGCCGTTCGGCAAGGGCGAGATGCGACGCGAGTCGTCCTCCGGCAAGGTGGCGATTCTGGCCTTCGGCACCTTGCTGTACCCTGCATTGCAGGCGGCCGAAGCCCTGGATGCCAGCGTGGCCAATATGCGCTGGGCCAAGCCGCTCGATGAAGCGCTGCTGCTCAAGCTCGCTGCCGAGCATGAACTCATCGTCACGCTGGAGGAGGGGTGTGTCATGGGCGGTGCCGGCAGTGCCGTCCTGGAATGCCTGGCCGCCAACGGTCTGAGCAAGAACGTTCTGCAGCTGGGTCTGCCCGACGCGTTCATCGAGCATGGCGATCCTGCCAAGCTCCTGGCGCTGCAGGGGCTGGATGCTGCTGGCATCGAGGCCTCCATTCGCAAGCGTCTGGCCGCAGCAGGCTGACGCGCCATGGACATGGTTTGTGCCAGTCCCAGGGATTGAGACCGGGCCCTTCTGTGAAGGGCCTTTTTCTTTGCCTGCCGTCATGAAAACTGACGGCATTCGCGAATCGCCACACGGCTGGCGTCTGCGTTCCTAGAATGCCTGTGGCTGTCGGCCGGTGATCAGCCGGTCGCAGTCGGCTTTGCAATCGACAACTACTAGCGGAGAAATATTCATGGATCGTCGCTCACTCGTCAAACATGTGGGCATGGCTGGTGTACTGGCAGCTGGCGTGGCTCCGGCGGTGCGCAGCCAGGAGTTGCTGCGCTGGCGCCTGGTGACGAGTTTTCCCAAAGTCCTGGACGCGATCTCGGGCGGGGCCGAGAAATTTGCCCAGTCGCTGCGTCTGATGTCGGGCGGCCAGATCGAGGTCAGCGTGCACTCTGCCGGAGAGCTGATGCCAGCCTTCGGCGTGATGGAGGGGGTGCAGAACGGCGTGGTCGAAATGGCGTTGACGGCTCCCTACTATTTCACGGACAAGGATGACTGCTTTGCACTGGGTTGCGCCGTACCCTTCGGTCTGACGGCACGGCAGATGGATGCCTGGATGGAGTGGGGCGGCGGGCGCAAGCTCATGGATGATTTCTACGCCCAGTACAACATCAAGAGCCTGAGCGCCGGCAACACCGGCACGCAGATGGGGGGCTGGTACCGCAAGGAGATCCGGACCGTTCAGGATCTGAACGGTCTGCGCATGCGCGCCGGCGGTGGCTTGCTGGGCGATGCGCTTCAAAAGCTGGGCGTGCAGGCCGTCAACATGCCCATTGGCGACGCACAGCAGGCGCTGGAAAAAGGTCGTCTCGACGCCGTGGAGTTCGTGGGTCCCTACGACGACCAGAAACTGGGTTTCGGCAAGATCGCGCCCCATTACTACTACCCCGGATGGTGGGAGGGCGGCGCAGAGCTGGCCTATTTCATCAACGCCAAGTCCTTTGCCGCTCTGACAACCGAGCAGCGCGCCATGGTGGAGGCGGCAGCGGCACTGGCCGCCAGGGATCTGACGGCCAAGTACCTGGCATCCAACCCCGCAGCCCTCAAGAAGCTGCTCAGCGAGCGCGTGCAGCTGCGCGCCTTTCCACGAGAACTCATGGATGCGGGCTTCAAGGCCGTGATGGCCACCATGGCCGAGCATGAGGCCCGGTCGGCATCCTTCAGGAAAATTCACAGAAGCATGCGCGGATTCCAGCACGACCAACTGCTCTGGGATCGTTTCTCCGAGTTCCGTTATGCCAGCTATATGAGCGCGGTACGTCTTTAAGCAGCGATGGCTGCCCGAGGACGCCGACGGGTATCCCCCTTACTAGGTAGAAATTCTTAAGCGAACGGTCACTTTTTAGCGTATGCCAAACGGTTGGCTCGTGTACATTTTGTGCCTGTTGCATAAAACCAGCTGGCAAAGATCAGTGGTCGGTGTCAGCCCAATTCGTTCCTCAAGGAGACTAAAGTGGATCGTCGTTCCATTCTGAAAAATGCCGGTATTGCCGGCGTGCTGGCTGCGGGTGCCGCGCCCGCGGTTCACGCCCAGGCCGCAGTGCGCTGGCGTCTGGCCTCCAGCTTCCCCAAGTCGCTGGACACCATCTTCGGCAGTGCGGAGAAGCTGTCGCAGCTGGTCAAGGCCATGTCGGGCGGCAAGTTCGAGATCTCGGTTCATCCTGCCGGCGAGCTGATGCCCGCTTTCGGAGTGGTGGATGCACTGCAGGGCGACACCATCGATATGGCCCAGACCGCAGCCTACTACTTCACCGGCAAGGACCCCATCTTCGCCTTCAGCTGCGCCGTACCCTTCGGCCTGACCGCACTGCAGATGAATGGCTGGAAGGACCATGGCAATGGCCGCAAGCTGCTCGACGCCTTCTTTGCCAAGTACAACTTCAAGACCGCATCGGCCGGCAACACCACGACCCAGATGGGCGGCTGGTACCGCAAGGAAATCAAGACCGTGGAAGACCTCAAGGGTCTGAAAATGCGTCTGGGTGGCGGCGTGTTCGGCGAAGCCATGGCCAAGCTGGGCGTGGTGGCGCAGAACATGCCTGCCGGCGATGTGTACCAGGCCCTGGAGAAGGGTACGCTGGATGCCGTGGAATTCGTCGGCCCCTACGATGACGAGAAGCTGGGCTTCAACAAGGTTGCGCCCTACTACTACTACCCCGGCTGGTGGGAAGGCTCTGCCGAGCTGGAGTTCTTCATCAACATCAAGAAGTACAACGCGCTGTCGCCCGAGAACAAGGCGATCCTGGACGCCGCAACCCGTGTGGCTGCAGCCGACATGACCAGCAAGTACCAGGTGCTGAATCCTCAGGCCATCAAGCGCCTGGTGGCCAACAAGACCCAGCTGAAGATGTTCCCCAAGCCGCTGATGGACGCCGGTTTCAAGGCCTCCATGGAAGTGTTTGCAGAGCACGAAGCCAAGTCGCCCGAATTCAAGAAGATTCACCAGGACATGCGCGCTTTCCAGCGCGACCAGATCCTGTGGAACCGCTTCTCCGAGTACCCCTTCAATCAGTACATGGCGACTGCCAAGATCTGATTGCGCTCAGACTCCAGAGTGCCGGCGTCATGCGCCGGCTGCAAAAAAAAACCGCAGCTTGCTGCGGTTTTTTCATGCCTGCAGATCATGCCAGTCTGACCCTGTCAGCGCCCGCATCGGACAGCGCAAACAGCAAGTCCTCCACGGCTTCGACAGGTGCAGAGCCAAGATCGATGGTCGCTCCCACTCCTTCTGCCAGGACTTGCGGGTCCGACATGAAGTGAACGACTTGCTGAAGCCCCGCCTCATCCGGCTCGTTTGCATCATCCCCATCAAACCAGTCCATGAACCAGTCGGCAAGCGCCTGGGCAGCCTGCTCTTGTGGCAGCCCTTGCACTTCCAGGGACAGCCAGTCCCAGACAAGGGGGTGCAGCTCCATCGCGCAGTCGGCAAGGTGAAAATGAACAGGCTCGAACTTGAGCCGTGTCTGTGAATCCACCTGCACCGTTTCGGTGGTGTCTTCCGACATGCGGATGACATCGGCCCGGCAGGGCAGGTCCCATATTCCCTCGGTTGCCAGCATTCCATCGTTATTGCGATAGGCCGGCTCCACATAAGACTCCTGGGCACGGGCTGCCTGAGACAGCAGATCTGCATAGGGTTGACGGATGGCCGTCAGCAGTTCGGTGATGGTCATGGTGGTTGACGGAAAGGGGGTGAACCCATCGCCCATCAATCATTGATCCATGAAAAAGCCCCGGCTCTGGCGAGTCGGGGCTGTGCCTGAAGGCTGCGGATCTACTTGGCTGCAGGCGCTGCGTTCAGCGAATCCTGCAAGGCCTTGGCCGGGTCGTCCGAGCCATAGCCGCCCGCATCGGGCGCGGCCGGAGCAGGCTGGCTGCCATCGGCAGGGGCCTCTGGCGCAGCAGAGCCTTCCTCACCGCCTTCAGGCGCTCCGAAGGGGTTGTCTGCACCATAGCCGCCGCCCGCATCGTTGAGCTGGTTGAGCATCTCGTCGCCCACCTTGTTCATGTCCACGACCACCGGTTTGTCGAGCGCGCCGGTCACGATGCCGGGGAAGGCGATCAGCACCCCCACCATCACCAGCTGAATCAGCACAAAGGGCACGGCACCCTTGTAGATCTGCATGGTGGTGACGGGGTCGATGACCTTGTGCGTGACCTTGTCGACATATTGCTTGTCCGGAGCGACGGAGCGCAGGAAGAACAGTGCAAAGCCGAAGGGCGGGTGCATGAACGAGGTCTGCATGTTCACGGCCAGCAGCACGCCGAACCAGATCAGGTCGATGCCCATCTTCTCGGCCACGGGGCCCAGCAGCGGAACCACGATGAACGAGAGCTCAAAGTAGTCCAGGAAGAAGGCCAGGAAGAAGATCATGATGTTGACCACGATCAGGAAGCCCACCTGTCCGCCGGGCAGGCTGGTCAGCAGGTGCTCCACCCATTTGGGGCCATCTGCGGCCTGGAAGACCAGGCTGAAGGTGGTGGCGCCGATCATGATGAACATCACGAAGCTGGCCAGCTTGGTGGTCGAGGCCAGGGCCTGCCTGAGCAGGTCCATGTTCAGGCGTCGGCGGGCAAAACCCATGATCAGCGCTGCCATGGCACCCATGGCTCCACCCTCGGTCGGTGTCGCGATGCCCAGGAAGATGGTGCCCAGCACCAGGAAGATCAGCAGCAGGGGCGGGATCAGCACAAACGTCACGCGCTCGGCCAGCCTGGACAGCAGGCCCAGCTTGAGAATCCGGTTGAGCGAGGCGATCACGAAGGCGATGAAGGTGCCGCCGCACATGGCGGTGACGATCTTCTCGTCGGTGGCGACATCGGTGACCTCCTTGCCTTGCCACCAGGTGTGCAGGTCAGCCATGTGGCTGGCCAGGATGATGGCCACGATGGTGGACAGGCCCATCACCACGACCAGCGAGGTGTAGCCGGAGTTGCCGTTGGGCTCGCGGTAGATACGCGCTTCGGGCGGAAGTGCCGGTACGGCATGGGGCTTGAAGATGGCCAGGAATGCCACCCAGACCACGTACAGGCCCATGAGCATGAAGCCGGGGATGAAGGCACCCTTGTACATATCGCCCACGCTCTTGCCGAGCTGGTCGGCCATCAGGATCAGCACCAGCGAGGGCGGGATGATCTGCGCGAGCGTGCCCGAGGCTGCAATCACGCCCGATGCCAGGCGGCGGTCATAGCCGTAGCGCAGCATGATGGGCAGGGAGATCAGTCCCATGGAGATCACCGAAGCGGCGACCACGCCGGTGGTCGCGGCCAGCAGCGCGCCCACAAAGATCACGGCCAGCGCCAGTCCGCCGCGGATCGGGCCGAACACCTGGCCGACGGTGTCGAGCAGGTCCTCTGCCATGCCGGAGCGTTCGAGGATCAGGCCCATCAAGGTGAAGAAGGGCACGGCCAGCAAGGTGTCGTTGGCCATGATGCCGATCAGGCGCTGAGGCAGCCAGGCCATCACGGAGGAGGGAAAGACCCCCAGCTCGATTCCCAGAAATCCGAAGGCCAGGCCCGCAGCGCCCAGACTGAAGGCCACCGGGAAACCCAGCAGCAGAAAGCAGATCAGCCCCGCAAACATGATGGGGGCGTAGTTGGTAGCGATGAATTCCATTGATTGTCTCCCGCTACCGTTATGCCTTGGCCTGGGCGGCAAGCGCCTCAGCCTGCTTGCGATCGGCTTCGGCACGCAGGGCCTCGGCCAGCTCTTCCTCGGCGCTCTTGTCGTTGAGCTTGCCCATGGGATCGGGGCCGTCGCCGGTCAGGAAGGCAATACGCTTGATCAGCTCGGAGATTCCCTGCAGCAGCAGCAGGCTGATACCCACAGGAATCGCTGTCCATACGGGCCAGCGGATCAGTCCGCCGGGGTTGCCCGACATTTCGCCGGACTGGTACATCTGAATCACCACCGGCATGCTCAGCCACAGAATGGTCAGGCACAGCGGGGTCAGAAAGAAGGCAAAGCCGATGATGTCGATCCAGACCTGCGCCTTCTTGGACAGACGGCTGTTGATCACGTCGATGCGTACATGCTCTCGATGCAGCAAGGTGTAGCCCGCCGCAATCAGAAACGACCATGCGAACAGATACCACTGGACTTCCAGAAAGGCATTGGAGCTGTGGTCAAAGGCCTTGCGAACAATGGCGTTGGCGGCGCTGATGAAGGTGGCGGCAAATATCAGCCAGATTGAATATTTGCCGACAAAGGCGTTGAGCCTGTCGATCGCCCTGGACAGGGCAAGAAGAGCCTGCATGGTGTCTCCAAAAAGTAGGCCGTGTATGCGTCGCGCTGTGGGGGCTGGTAAGCCTCAGGGCGATCTGAGTTTTTGAACCGAACTCGAGATTCTACGGACGCAGGTATGGTGTTTTTTACAAATACGCACGCAGTTGTGGCGCCCGAGCGTCAGTGATGCCTGCTATATGCACGATAGCAGGAAGGGGATGACTGGTGCCGTTCAGGTGATTGTTTTATTGAGGTATTTTGGGATGGTCAAGGATTCTTGCGCTAGTGTGCGCCTGCTGTCGTGGAGGTTGTCTGCACACTGGAACTAGGGCAAATCCGTAGAGCCGCACACGCGTCGAGGCGGTGGCCATGCCTGCTATTTGCTGGACAGCCGGCGATAGAGCGTGGCCCGGCTCAATCCCAGGTTTCGGGCAGCCACGGTTACATTTCCGTGCGCCTCCTGCATGGCTTGCTGAATCAGCAGCAGCTCGCTGGTGCGTACCGGTCTGGCCATGGTGCTGGCAGAGTTTCCCTGGTGGGCGGCTCCCGAAGCGGTCACGGGGGGGGGCTGCAGCAGAGGGCCGGCCTGCGCCAGCGCCAGCAGGCGCAGGCCCGACCAGAGCGGCAGCTGCAGCGGCGCCTCGGGCCGCTGGCGCGCATGTCCGATCAGATGGCTCCAGGGCAGGGCCAACAGCTCATGGCTCTGGAGGAGTGCGTCCTCGCCGGGGGCCTGCAAAGGGCGTGGCACCAGCTGTCTGGCGACGGTATTGCAGCCCAGCAGGCGGCCTTCGGCGTCAAACACCATGAGGCCTTCACCTTCCTGGCCCAGAGGCCCGCCAGGCCAGTTCACGCGCAGCAGCAGGGCATGAGGCAGCGTCCGCAGCAACCGGTCTTCGATGGCGCGTGCGCAGCGCAGCGCCAGGAGCATCAGCTCGGGGCGCTCGGGCACATCAATGCCTGTGATATCCAGCATGCCCAGGCATTCTCCCTGAGGGCCGAATACCGGCGCGCCTGCGCAGCTGTAATCGCGCAGGTCGTCGAAAAAATGCTCCTGTCTGTGCAGCCACACCGGGGCGAGTTCGGCCAGCGCTGCGCCGATGGCGGAGGTGCCCACGCCACGTTCGGAAAGATCCACGCCGACACGGCCCACGGCCAGCGCGCGCAGATCGCTGTGGTCGACGGGACCTTGCACCTCCAGTGCCACACCCTGTGCGTCGGTCAGCAGACAGAAGTAACGCATGGCGCCCACGGCTGCGACCAGTTGGGTCATGACGGGTCGTGCGGCCTGAAGCAGTCGCTGGTGCCTGTCCTGGGCATGGCGCAGCGCATGGGGCCCGACGGCCTCGAACTCCACTTTGTGTGCAGGATGGCGGCCTTGCGCCAGACAGCGCTGCCAGGAGCGCCATAGCCACGGAGTCAGGCCCGAAGGTGCCAGCGCGTGAGACGAATCCATCGACAGCAACTGCTGCCGGGCCAGGGCAATCAGTGAATGGCCTGCACCCGGGCGGGTTGCGGCTTGCGCGGAAGTGGCGGGGCTGGCGGGCGACATGCGGACTCCGGACAGTGTTTCATTTTGAGAATATCTGTGCGTGTTTCGCCTGGCTTGGGGGTCAACCCTAGCGCCTGCCATCGCGGCAACTGTCCACCATTGAGGATGTGGTTGTGCTTTGTTACCCAGTTCTTCGGATTCAGGCAGGAGGCATCACGATGAATGTTCAGTTCACGGTCAATGGCCGCGCGGCCAGCATTGACGTCCCCCCCAATACCTTGCTGGTGCAGGCGCTGCGTGAACAGCTGCGCCTGACGGGCACCCACGTGGGCTGCGATACCAGCCAGTGCGGAGCCTGCACGGTGCTGGTCAATGGAAAGGCCATCAAGTCCTGCACCCTGCTGGCTGTGCAG
>NZ_SPEY01000121.1 GCF_009360615.1 Comamonas sp. | reverse complement strand
CCGTCCAGTTCTTCAGCCGCATCCCCGTGGCCGGACGTCTGGCGGCCTGGGTGGGCTGGAGCCCCGAGATGCAGCGTGCCAGCGCCGCACATCTGCCGGGCGTGGGCTGGCTGGTGGGCCTGTGGGCCGCGCTGCTGCTGGGCCTGCTGCTCTGGCTGCTGCCGGCAAGTCCCTGGTCTGCGCTGGCGGCGGCGCTCATCAGCACCGCCGGCACGCTCTGGCTGACCGGCGGTTTCCATGAGGACGGCCTGGCCGATGTCGCGGACGGCCTGGGCGGCCTGGTCCCGCCCGTGCGCGCGCTGGAGATCATGAAGGACTCGCGCATCGGTGCCTATGGCGTGATGGCCCTGCTCATGTCCCTGCTGACCAAGGTGGTGCTGATCGCCCTGCTGCTGTCCGTGATGCAGCCGTTCTGGGGGCCGGGGCCGGTGCTAATCCTCGTGTGCTGCATTCACGTGCTGTCACGCTTTGCGCCGCTGGTGCTGATGCACAGCCTGCCCCATGTCGGCCTGGCCGCGAGCAGCAAGACCCTGCATATCGCGGGCCAGCAACTGGGCTGGCAAGGGCTGCTGACCGGCGGCCTCTGGTGCCTGCCGGCACTGGGCCTGCTGGGCTGGCTCGGCGTCTGGAGCTTTGTTCCCAGCCTGCTGGCGGCCATGCTGGTCACCACCTGGCTGCTGCAGCGCTGGCTGCGCAAGCGTCTGGGCGGCATGACGGGCGATTGCCTGGGCGCTTGCCAGCAGCTCAATGAACTGGCGCTGCTGCTCGCCAGCTGCATCTATCTGCGCCAGTTGCAGGCATGAAAACACTATGGCTGGTGCGCCACGCGCGCCCCTTGATCGACACCGAGCGCTGTTATGGCCGCCTCGATGTCGCCGCCGATGCACAAGCCACCAGGCAGGCCGCACTGGACTTGCTGCCATCTCTGATGCCCCTGCATGGCCAGCTGCAGATCCGCCATTCGCCGCTAAAGAGATGCAGGCAGCTGGCGCTGGATCTGCAGGCACTGGAACCCGATTTCGCCTCCACCCCCGACGGCAGATTGCTGGAAATGGATTTCGGCCACTGGGAAGGCGTGCGCTGGAATGACATCGGCGAAGCCGCCGTCGGTGCCTGGGCGCAGGATCTGGCGCTGCACGCACCCGGCGAGGGCGAATCCCTGGCAGACATGCTGCAGCGCGTCCATGAGGCGCTGCAAGACGCCGCCGCCGGCGACAGCGAGCACATGGTCTGGATCTGCCATGCGGGCGTGGCGCGCTGCGCGCAATGGCTGCTGCAACATGGCCGCCAGCTGCCGCAAAGCCATGAATGGACCTTGCCGGCACCCGCCTATGGACAGTGGCTGCGGCTTGAACTCAGTTGAATGACGCCATGGGCGGCCTGGGCAGTTGCAGCACCATGCTGGTCGGCCCGTTGGCGGGGCCCAGTCGCGCTTCGCGCGCCGCCAGGGATTGCAGAATCACCCCCTCCTCCACGGCTTCACCCACGCGCACGGCCTTGCTGCCCTTGCCTTCCACAGCAATCACGGCAGCACCGCCACCGGTTTCATGGCCGGCCAGCACCCCCAGCAGCGCATAGCGGCTGGCCACCGGAGCGGCCACGGCGGCGGTGGGCGCAGCGACCGCACCCAAAGCCTTGGCCATGGCCTGGGGATTGGCCTGCAGCGGCTGCGCAGGCACGACCGAGGGTAAAGGCTCACTGGCGCGCCCGACGAACCGGAGTGTCCAGAACACCACCACCGCGGCGGCAATCGCCCACAGCAGCATGGTGGCGAGCTTGACCCGCATGGAAATGCCTTGGCCTGGGTTGAAAGATTGCGTTCGCATTCGACGATTATGATGGCGCAATACTGCATTTTTCCTACAGTCCTCCATGAGCACCAACTGTCGCCATCCGCTGTCTGCTATTCGCCACGCCGCATCGCGCGGCTTTACCCTCATCGAATTGATGGTGGTGCTGGTCATCATCGGCGTGCTGGCGGCCCTGATCGTGCCCAATGTGCTGGATCGCGCCGACGATGCCCGCGTGACCGCCGCCAAGACCGATATCGCCAATATCAATCAGGCACTCAAGCTCTACCGCCTGGACAACCAGCGCTACCCGACAGCAGAGCAGGGTTTGCAGGCGCTGGTGGCCAAGCCCACCACCGGCCCGGCACCTCAAAACTGGAAGCCGTACCTGGAAAAGCTGCCCAATGATCCCTGGGGCAATCCCTATCAATATCTGAATCCCGGAGTGAAGGGCCCCATCGACATCATGTCCTTTGGCGCTGACGGCAAGGCCGGCGGCGAAGGCAAGGATGCGGATATCGGCTCCTGGCAATGAGCGTTAAAGCCCCCATGTTCCCTCACTGCCTGTGGTCGCTGCCCCCCAAGGGGGCACCGACCGGCATTCACCGACTTTTGCCTTGGGGCGGCCTGGCGACAAAGCCCGCCCACCGCTTAGCCACTTGCCCCATCAACGCATAACTGCAGAGTCAAGTACCTCTCATGCGTCGCCTCACACATGCTGGCTTTACCTTGCTGGAGTTGCTGGTGGTGATTTCCATCATGGCGCTGGCGACGGCGGGTGTGAGCCTTGCCATGCGCGACAGCGGGGAGCAGCAGCTCGAGCGCGAAGCCCAGCGCCTGGCCACGCTGCTGGAGTCGGCACGCGCCCAGGCCCGCACCAACGGCACGCTGGTGGTCTGGCGGCCCCTGCCGCAGGGCTTTCGCTTCGAGGGCCTTCCGGCCAACGTCAAGATGCCCACGCAATGGCTGCAGACAGCCGTGGTGGTGCAACCCGCCACGCCCGTGGTGCTGGGGCCGGAGCCGCTGATTCCGAGGCAGAGCATTACGCTGTCGCTGCCCGGCAGCCGCTCGGCGCCGCTGCGCCTGGCCACCGATGGGCTGCGCCCGTTCAGCATTCAAAGCCTGCAGGTGGCGCCATGAGGCCCGCCCTGCAGCAACGCGGCTTCACGCTGATCGAAGTGCTGGTCGCGGTCGGCATCGTCGGAGTCACCCTGCTGGCCGGCCTCCAGGCGAGCAGCGCCCTGACGCGCAATGCCCAGCGCCAGTCCGAGGTCATCCTGGCCCAGCTCTGCGCGCAGAACGAGCTGGTGCGGCTGCGCCTGTTCAACCAGATGCCGGCGGTCGGCGACTCCACCATCCAATGCCAGCAGGCCGGCCGGCAGATGCAGGTACAGCTCAGCGTGCGTCCCACGCCCAACCCCAGCTTCAGGCGCGTGGACGCGCAGGTATTTTCCGAAGCGACAGCGGTGCTGCGCGTCTCCACCATCGTCGGCCGATACTGAACCATGGGCAGCATGCGCAAGAAAGACAAAGGCTTCACGCTGATCGAGCTGCTGGTTGCCCTGGCCGCCATGGCCCTGCTGTCCCTCATGAGCTGGCGCGGCATCGACGGCATGCTGCGCACGCAGGAGGTGACGCGCGAGCAAGGCGAGCAGCACGCCGTCATGCAGACCGTGCTGGCCCAGTGGAATGCCGACCTCAACGCCCTGATGCCGCTGCAGGGACGACAGGTGCTGGACTGGGACGGCCAGGTGCTGCGCCTGACACGCAAGACCAGCGCCGCCATCGACAACGGAGCGCTCGTCGTGGCCTGGAGCCGTCGCAATGTGGATGGACGGCCCCAATGGGTGCGCTGGCAATCGCTGCCCGCGCGCACGGCCAGCGAATGGAACGATGCCTGGAACCAGGCGGGCCAATGGGGCCGCAATCCCTCCAGCGACCAGATGCGCCGCGAAACCGTGCTGATACCGCTCGATCTCTGGCGTGTCTACTACTACCGCAGCAATGCCTGGACCAACCCGCAGTCCAGCGATCAGGGCGGCGATGACGGCAGCGGCGTCGGCAGCGATGGCAATGCCGTGCTGCCCACGGTGCCTGACGGCATACGCATCGAGCTGACCCTGCCACCCGGCCGCGCTCTCTACGGCCTGATGACAGTGGACTGGGTCAACCCGCTGCGCTCCAACTCACGATCATGAAATCCCCCCCGAGCCGCTTCGCACCCTCCCCCCTGGGGGACCGCCCCATCGCTGTGCGGCAGCCCCTGTTCGGGGTTTGCGGCTTGGGGCGCGCCAGTGTCAGACGTGCGCGCCAGAGCGGCGCAGCGCTGCTGGCGGCCATGCTGACGGTGGTGCTGGTCGCCACCCTGGCCTCGGCCGCGCTCTGGCAACAGTGGCGCGATGTGGAAATCGAGACCGCGGAGCGCAATCGCGTGCAGGCCAACTGGTTGCTGCTGGGCGCGCTCGATTGGTCGCGCGTGGTGCTGCAGGAAGACTCGCGTGCCAACCGCAGCAACCCGGTCGACCATCTGGGCGAGCCCTGGGCCGTGCCGCTGCAGGAAGCGCGCCTGTCGACATTCCTGGCTGCGAAAAACAATGTCAGCCAGGTGGACGACGGCCTTGCCGGCATGCAGGACGCATTTCTCTCGGGAGAGATGGTGGATCTGCAGTCGCGACTGAATCTGCGCAATCTGCTCAGCGGAGCCGATTCGAGCGTGAAGGAGGAAAACCTCAAGCCTTATCAGCGCCTGTTCGAACGCCTGGGTCTGCCCGGCAGCTCCGTCATGCAGATCGCCACGGCCTTGCAGCAAGCCATGCGCGGCAAGAGCCAGTCCGCGCCGCTGATGCCGCGCACGGTCGGACAGCTGGGCTGGCTGGGCGTCGATCCACGGGTCATCGCGCGCATCGAGCCCTATGTAACGCTGCTGCCCGAGCGCACCCTGGTCAACATCAACACGGCCAGTGCCGAGGTTCTCTGGGCCAGCACCGAGAATCTGGACTGGGCTCGCGCCAACCAGCTGGTGCAACTGCGCGACGCCTCGCCTTTCAAGTCCCTGAGCGCTGCCGCTGCGGCCATCGGCCTGACCGGCGTCTTCAGCAGTGCCACGCACTCCGTGACCACCAGCTATTTCGAGGCCCGCGGTCGTCTGCGGCTCGGGGAAAATGTCTTGAGTCAACGTTCGCTGCTCCAGCGCAAGGACATGAGCGTCAATACCTTGTGGCAGGAGCATGCAGACTGGGGGATGCCCTCAATTGCCAGGCACTGACACCCCGATGTCACACTGACCCCCTAGAATGCTGCATCTTCCCCATGAGCACATTGCTAATACAGCTGTCGGCGAAGCCCGCCAACTTCGCCACGGAATATCTCTACGTCCTCAGCGATGATGGCCAAAGCGTTCAGCGCAGCGGTCAGGCTGCGGCGTCGCTGCTGCCGGCCACAGGCCGCACGACCCAGGTCACCGCCGTCATCCCGGCCGCCCAGCTGTCCTGGCACCGCGTCACCCTGCCTCCGGGCCTGAATCTGCAAGGCCGCCGCCAGCAGCGCCTGCGCGCCGTGCTTGAAGGTTTGCTGGAGGAAAAGCTGCTCGACGAGCCGGCCGCTCTGCATCTGGCTCTGGACGCTGGCCCGGTCGCTGGACAGTCCTGCTGGGTGGCGGCCTGTGACAAGAGCTGGCTGCAATCCCATCTTCAGGCTCTGGAGCACCACGGCCATGCCGCCAGCCGCCTGGTGCCCGAGCAGTGGCCCAGCAGCCATCCGCAGCTGTTGCTGTCGGGCGACGGCCTGCAGCCCCAGCTCAGTATCACCGGGCTGGATGCACAGACCGGCCTCGTCGCCCTTCCCCAGAAAGCGGATGCCAGCCTGCTCCAGTCCCTGCTGGCGCGCCTGCCCGAGGACCTGCCGGTGCTGGCCGAGCCCCATCTGGCACGCATTGCGGAGGCCCTGCAGCGCCCGGTCACCATCTTCACGGCCGCCCAGCGGCTGCTGCAGAGCCATGGCTATGCCGGCGATCTGGCCCAGTTCGACCTGGACCTGGGTGGCGGCACCCGCGCCAGACGCCGCCTGCTCGATGCCTGGCATGGCTTTGCCAAAGCCCCGCAATGGCGCGCTGCGCGCTGGGCCGCAGGCATTGCCATCGTGGCCCAGCTGATCGGCCTCAATGCCTGGGCCGTCAAGGAAAATCGCGCCATCGCACTGCGCCAGCAACAGGCCAAGCAAGTGCTGCAGACCACCTTCCCGCACGTGCCCGTGGTCATTGATGCCCCGGTGCAGATGCAGCGCGAACTGGAGTTGCTGCGCAGCAACTCCGGCGCCCTGTCGCCCGGCGATCTCGAGGCCCTGCTGGCTGCCAGCGCCGGCATCCAGGGCGTTCAGAACGCCAGAAGCCTGCAATATCAGGACCGGCAGCTGCGCATCTCGGGCCTGGACCTGAGCCCCGAGGCGCTGAGCGATGCACAGCAGAGTCTGGAGGCCGGCGGCTATCGGCTGCAGCGCGAAGCCGCAGACCTGGTTCTCAGTGCGAAGGCTCAGCCATGACGCAGAAATATGCCCTGAAAACCCCATTGGCGCCGTTGCGCCAGCGCTGGAGCTCCCTGGCTCCGCGCGAACAGAATCTGCTGCTGCTCGCCGCCAGCGTCGTACTGCTCGCCCTGCTCTGGTGGCTGGCATTGGCACCGGCGCTGCACAGTCTGCGCACCGCCCCTGCGCGCCATGCGGCAGCAGAGCTCGAGCTGCAGAACATGCTGCAGATGCAGGCCCAGGCCGAGCTGCTGCGCCAGCAACCGCAGGGCAGCGGCACCGATGCACGAGCCCAGCTGGAACAGTCGCTCAAGACCGAGCTGGGCAACAGCGCCCAGTTGCAGTGGCTGGGCAACCGTGCCCAGGTCAGCCTGACAAATGTCGCCGCGCCCGCCCTGGCCCGCTGGCTGGGTCAGGTGCGCGACAACAGCCATGCTTCGGTGGCCGAAATGAAGCTCAACCGCATCCTCGGCGACACCGCCGATGGCGCGGCCGTCACGCGCTGGAGCGGCAATCTGCTGCTCGATCTGCCCGGCAGCATCGGCGCACCGAACTGAGCCCGGCCATGAACCTGTCCCGCCCACGTCCCGTCAGCCAGGCCTCGCGCAGACCGCGCGAGGCGGGGGATGCGCGTTCGCCCGGCCGCTGGGCTGCGGGCGGAGCCTTGATGGGCGCCCTGCTGACGGTGCTGGTCCAGGCGCCGGCCGCCTGGCTGGCCGCCGGCGTGCAATCGCTCAGCGCCAACCAGATACAGCTGCAGGAGCCGCGCGGCACGCTCTGGCACGGCTCGGCCAGACTGGTGCTGACCGGCGGCAAGGACAGCCAGGACCAGAGCAGCCTGCCTACACGCCTGAACTGGACACTGCAGCCCGGCCTCGGCGGCGCCAGCATCAGCCTGCACAGCGCCTGCTGCACGGACACGCCGATACTGGCACAGTTGCATCCGGGATGGAACACCATGACGGTGCGCTTCAAGGACAGCGTGCTGCAGCTGCCTGCCGACATGCTGGCCGGCCTGGGCACGCCCTGGAACACCGTGGCCCTGCAGGGCCAGCTGCGCCTGTCCACCGTCGGACTGTCGCTGCAATACCGTGCCGGACGGGCCACCAGCCAGGGCCTGACGCGGCTCGAAGCCCTGGCCGTATCGTCGAGGCTGTCCCCGCTCAAGCCCCTGGGCAGCTACCGCCTCGACATCCTGGGAGGAGACAATGCCCAGCTGAACCTGAGCACGCTCGGCGGCGACCTGCAGCTCAGCGGGCAGGGTCAATGGGTGGGCTCGCGCCTGCACTTCACGGGTGAAGCCTCTGCCAGCCCAGAACGCGAAGCCGCCCTGTCGAATTTGCTCAACATTCTGGGGCGCCGCCAGGGTGCGCGCTCCATCATCACCTTTGGTTGACCCATGACTCAGCATTCACGCACCGCCTGGCAAAACACACTGCATTCGATCGCTGTTGCCTCGCTTGCCGTCTGCCTTTCAGCACCTGCTCATGCTCAAAACCAGAGCGGACAGGCGAATGCCACTCCTAGTTTGCGACCCGGCGAGCCGGTCACGCTGAACTTCACCAATGCCGACATCGAAGCCGTGTCGCGCGCCATGGCTGCCATCACCAATCGCAACGTGGTGGTGGATCCGCGTGTCAAGGGCCAGATCACCCTGCTGACCGACAAGGCCGTTTCGCCGGCCACGGCCTACCAGCAGTATCTGGCGGCGCTGCGCATGCAGGGCTTCACGGTGACGGAGTCGGCGGGCCTGTTCAAGGTGATTCCCGAAGCCGATGCCAAGCTGCAGGCCAGCGAGGTCGCCATCGGCCAGGGCGCACGCGGCAGCCAGGGCGGCGGGGGACAGATCGTCACGCAGATCTTCAAGCTCAACTACGAGAACGCCAACAACCTGGTGCCCGTGCTGCGGCCGCTGATCAGCCCCAACAACACCATCAACGTCAACCCCGGCAACAACTCGCTGATCATCACCGACTACGCGGACAACCTGCAGCGCATCTCGCGCATCATCGCCAGCACCGATGTCTCCAATGCCACCGATGTGGAAGTCATCGCGCTGCGCCATGCCGTGGCCGCCGATATGGTGGCTCTGGTCAACCGCCTGATGGAAGGGGGCTCGGCCACCGCCGGCGGCGTGATCCAGGCCGGAGCCGGCGCTGCCGCCTCAGGTCAGTCGGATACCAGTTTCCGCACCTCCATATTGGCCGAGCCGCGCAGCAACTCGGTGCTGATCCGTGCCGCCAACCCCGCCAAGCTGTCGCAGATCCGTTCGCTGATCGCGCGTCTGGACCAGCCGGCCATGACGGGCAATGGCGACGACGGCAACATCCATGTGGTGTATCTGAAGAACGCCGACGCTGTGTCGCTGGCGGCCACGCTGCGCGCCGCCATCAACGCCCAGACCAGCGCCAGCACGGCCCTGGGCGGCCAGCAGGGCATGACGCCAGCCGCCGGCTCGAATTCCGGCGCGGCCAGCGCCCAGCCCGTGATTTCCCGTGGCACGGACGGCAGCGCCACCATGGGGCTGGGCGGCGGCAACAGCGGCCCCAGCTCCCGCTTCGGCACCGCCCAGCAACCTTCCACGGGCGGCATGATCCAGGCCGATCCGACGACCAACTCGCTGATCATCACGGCCCCCGGCCCCCTGTACCGCCAGCTGCGTACCGTCATCGACAAGCTCGACGGCCGCCGTGCCCAGGTGCTGATCGAGGCGCTGATTGTCGAAGTCTCCGCCGACAAGGCCGCCCAGCTGGGCGTGCAGTGGAGCTCGGTGATCCGCAACAACGGCCGCGTGCTGGGCGTGCTCGGCAACGGCACGTCCATCAGCGGCATCTCCAACATCTTCGGACTGTCGGGTGCCGTGGGCAATCTGGTCAACGGCACGCCCCTCACCGACAGCCAGGCCTCGGCGATCGGTAGCATGAAGGGCATGAATCTGGGCATCACGCAGAGCGTCAACGGCAACACCAGCCTGGGCGCACTGGTCAATCTGATGCAGGGGGACGGCGACACGAACATTCTGTCCACGCCCAACCTGATGACGCTGGACAACGAGGAAGCCAGCATCATGGTGGGCGAGAACGTCCCCTTCCCCACCGGCTCCTACACCAACACCACGGGCACCGGAGGGGCGGTCAACCCCTTCACCACCTACGAGCGCAAGGACGTGGGCACGCTGCTCAAGATCCGTCCGCAGATCAACGAGAACGGCACCATCAAGATGGCCGTCTACCAGGAGAACTCGGCCGTCAAGCAGGGAACGGCGAATGCACAGTCGGGTGCCACCACCACCAAGCGCTCCATCGAGTCGAATGTACTGGTCGAGGACGGCGCCATCGTGGTGCTTGGAGGCCTGATTGCCGATGAATACAGCCAGAGCCAGGAGCGCGTGCCGCTGCTGGGCGACATCCCCTTGCTGGGCAATCTGTTCCGCAACACCAGCCGAGCGCGCAAGAAGACCAATCTCATGGTGTTTCTGCGCCCCACCGTCCTGCGGGACGCCAACTCCACCAGCCAGCTCTCGCAGGACCGGTATGAGTCCATCCGCGGCATGCAGCAAACCGTGCAGCCCGACCCCAATCTGCTGATGCGCAACGTCGGCTCCGCGCCCTTGCTGCCCGCCTCCAGCGGCGCAGCGCCGGTGCCGGCAGCCAATGTGGTCATTGTGCCAGGCGCCAAGCCCGAGATCGTGGATTTCACCCGCCCGGGCCAGCCCACGGTGGACGGCCAGCCCGTGACCGTGACGCCCGCCCCCCTGCCGGCGGGTACCCTGTAAGCAAAGGCCCGGCATGCGCTATCCCCTGCCCTACGGCTTTGCCCGCAGCAGCCAGCTGCTGATCGAGGATGACGGCCAGGAGCCTGTGCTCTGGCATGGACCGCAACCCGACTGGGCGGCCATCGCCGAAGTGCAGCGCAAGCATGCGGTGCAGCGCTGGCAACTGCTGGACAGCGGCGCGCTCGCCCATCGCATCAGCGCGGCCTATGCGCAAAGCGACTCCAGCGCCGCCATGGTGGTCAGCGAGGTCGAATCCGATGCCGATCTGACGCGCATGATGCAGGAGCTTCCCGCCGTGGAGGACTTGCTGGAAACCGCCGACGATGCCCCCATCATCCGCATGCTCAACGCACTGCTCACACAGGCAGCGCGCGACGGTGCCTCGGACATCCATATCGAGCCCTATGAGCGCCACTCCAGCGTGCGCTTTCGCGTGGACGGCGACCTGCGCGAGGTGGTGCAGCCCAACCGAGCCCTGCACGCCGCCCTGATCAGCCGCCTGAAGATCATGGCCGACCTGGACATTGCCGAGAAACGCCTGCCCCAGGACGGGCGCATCAGCCTGCGTCTGGGCACGCGGGCCATCGACGTGCGCGTCTCCACCCTTCCCAGTGCCCACGGCGAGCGCGCCGTGCTGCGTCTGCTGGACAAGAGCGAGAGCAAGCTCAGCCTGCAAGCCGTGGGCATGGGCGGCGAGACGCTCCGGCGCTTCACCCATCTGACAGCACAGCCGCACGGCATCGTGCTGGTAACCGGGCCCACGGGTTCGGGCAAGACGACCACGCTCTATGCCGCGCTGCAGCGCATGGACGCCAGCCACAGCAACATCATGACGGTGGAAGACCCCATCGAATATGAGCTGGCCGGCGTCGGCCAGACCCAGGTCAACGCCAAGATCGAGCTGACGTTTGCCAAGGCCTTGCGCGCCTTGCTGCGCCAGGATCCGGATGTGATCATGATCGGCGAGATCCGCGACTTCGAAACGGCGCAGATCGCCATCCAGGCTTCGCTGACAGGCCACCTGGTGCTGGCCACGCTGCACACCAATGATGCGCCCAGTGCCGTCACCCGCCTGATCGATATGGGGGTCGAGCCCTTCTTGCTGTCTTCCTCGCTGCTGGGAGTGCTGGCACAGCGCCTGGTACGCAAGGTCGACCAGAGCGAGCCCAGCGGCTACCGCGGCCGCACCGGCATCTTCGAGCTGCTGGTCGTGGACGACGCCATCCGTGCCCAGATCCATCGCGGGGCCAGCGAGGCCGAAATCCGCGAGACCGCCATGGCCGCCGGCATGCAGCTGATGCGCGAGGATGGCGAACGCCTGGTGCGCGAAGGCGTCACCACGCAAGCCGAAGTCATGCGCGTCACGCGGGACTGAGTGGCCCGCGACTCACTGGTGCCGGCACCGCAACGCCGGCCCCGCTCCCAGCCACCCCGCGCAATCGGCCTGCGACCTGGCGGGCTATTTAGGCATGGCCTCGTTCAGCACCGGTCATTGAGCCTTTGCCAGAATCGTTGTCATGCTTGAAAACCTTCGCACCTCCGTCCAGCCCCATGGCGGCGATCTGTTTCTGCTGCTGATCGCCCTGGCTCTCATCAGCCTCGCCGTGCTGTTCAACCTCAAGGCCCGCCTGCCCGTGGACCAGTTGCGCCGCGTGATCCGCATGGCGGCGCTGGTGGCCTTGCTGGGCTCGGTATTCGCCATGCAGGCCGGCAGCACCTATTACGCCATGGCCGCCGTGCTGTTGGCCTGGGGGGTTCTGGTCGGCATTGTTTTCGGACGTGAAATCGGCCGCAGGCGCTGACCCCGCAATCTCGGCAAGCCATCCCAACCCAATGGATCTATCGCCATGAAATCCCTGAACAACGTCAAGCTGTCCATGCTGGACCTGGTCGCCGTGCGCGAAGGCGGAACGGTGGCCGATGCCCTGCAGATTGCCGTGCGCACCGCGCAGCAGGCTGAAAAGCTCGGCTTCACCCGCTACTGGCTGGCGGAGCACCACAACATGCCGGGCATTGCGAGTTCGGCCACGGCCGTGCTGATCGGTCACATCGCCGGTGCCACGCAGAAGATTCGTGTGGGATCGGGCGGCATCATGCTGCCCAACCATGCACCGCTGGTGGTGGCCGAGGCCTTCGGCACCCTGGCCGAACTCTACCCGGGCCGCATCGACCTGGGCCTGGGCCGCGCGCCGGGCACCGACGCAGCGACCATGCGCGCCCTGCGCCGCGACCGCGTGGAGACCGAGGAGGACTTCCCGCGCGACGTCCAGGAGCTGCAGCGCCTGCTGGGCGATCACCAGGATGGAGCCCGCATCATCGCCATGCCCGGTGCCGGCACCCACGTTCCTATCTGGCTGCTGGGCTCCAGCCTGTTCTCGGCCCAACTGGCTGCGCACATGGGTCTGCCCTATGCCTTTGCCTCGCACTTTGCCCCGCGCATGCTGCACCAGGCCCTGGCCATCTACCGTCAGACCTTCAAGCCCAGCGCCACGCTGGCCAGGCCTTACGCGATTGTCGGCGTGCCCGTGATTGCAGCCCCCAGCGATGAAGAGGCCCGGTTTCTGGCCAGCAGCACCTATCAGCGCGTGCTCGGCATTCTGACCGGCAACCGCACCCGCCTCATGCCCCCGATACCGGACTTCTGGGAGCAGCTGGATGGGCGCGCCCAGGCGGCGATTGCCGATTTTCTGGCCGTGGGCGTCATCGGCGGCCCGGATACCGTGCGCCAGGGACTGCAGAATCTGGCCGACGAGACCCAGGCCGATGAATTCATGATCGTCAGCGATGTCTATGACGCCGAGCGGCGCCTGCGCAGCCTGGAGATCACGGCTGGCGCCATGAACGCCGCCTGAGCGGTCCTGGCCGCTCGCGCTGCGCAGGCGGAGAACGCGCAGGGATAAGGACAAACCGGCGTTGAGCGCGTGAGAGCATGCCAAACTCCTGGGTCGTTCACCTCCGAAGTTTGCCCATGAGCCGCTCCGCCCGCCTGCTGCAATTGCTGGATACGCTGCGCCGCGCCCGTCAGCCGCAGACCGGGCCAGAGCTGGCCCAGGCGCTGGGCATCAGCCTGCGCACGCTGTACCGCGATATCGCCACCTTGCGCACTCAGGGCGCCGACATCCTGGGCGACCCCGGCATAGGCTTCGAGATGCGGCCCGGCTTTCTGCTGCCGCCGCTGATGTTCAACGCCGACGAGCTGGAGGCCCTGCTGCTGGGCGCTCGCTGGGCCAGCCTGCAGGCCGATCCGCAACTGGCCCAGGCCGCCACCGCCGCCATGGACCGCATCCGTTCGGCATTGCCACTGGAGCTGCGCATTGCCGTCGACACCAGCGGCCTGCTGGTTCCCAATATGCAGAACGACCCGCCGCCCGAGCCCTGGCAGGCCGCGCTGCGCCGCGCCATCCGCGCCGAACACAAGGTCGTGCTGCACTACCGGGACCAGCACGGCGTACCGAGCCAGCGCCGGGTCTGGCCGTTTGCCATGGCCTACTTCGAGCGCAGCCGCGTGGTCTCGGCCTGGTGCGAGTTGCGCCAGGCCTTTCGCCACTTTCGCGCCGACCGCGTGGACGCGCTGGAGGATCTCGGAGAACGCTATCCGCAGCGACGCCAGGTGCTGATACAGCGCTGGCTGGACGAAACCGGCTACACGCTGGATTGAACGGCGCTGCTGACAGAAACTGTCAGCCCCCGCTCCTACATTGGCTGCATGGCGTTTTTGCCATGTCCCAACAGCCCGCCAAGGAGAGCCGCAATGTCCACACCTCAACAGCCCAAGCTGCGCTTTTTCAGCAACCCCAGATCACGCGCCCGCATGGTGCGCTGGATGCTGGAGGAATGCGGTGCCGACTATGAAACCGTTGAGCTGGAATTCGGGCCCGAGATGAAGTCGCCCGAGTACCTGTCAATCAACCCCATGGGCAAGGTCCCGGCGCTGCAGCATGGCGATGCCGTGGTCACCGAGACCGGAGCCATCCTCGCCTATCTGGCCGAGCTTTTCCCCGAGAAAAGACTGGCCCCGGCGATGGGCAGCCCGGAGCGCGCCAGCTACTTTCGCTGGCTGTTCTTTGTCGCCGGGCCGGTGGAGGCCGTCACAACCGCCCGCAACGAAGGCTGGCTGCAATCGCAAACTCATCAGCAGGCCATAAGCGCAGGCTTTGGCCGCTTTGACGATGTATTGAACACCTTGCTGCATGCGGTGGCCGGCAAACGCTATGTCTGCGGCGACCACTTCACGGCCGCCGATCTGTATCTGGCCAGCTATATCGGCTGGAGCATGATGGACGGCAGCTTGCCCAGGCGACCCGAATTCGAGGCCTATGCCACGCCGCTGCTGCAGCGTGCAGCCTCGGTGCGCGCCGACGAGATCGACGGCGATATGCAGGCCGCCGCCATGGCGCCAGTTGTTTAAGGTTTGGACCCGCAGCGCTTGCCAGTCAAGCACAGGGCCAACAAAACCTATAGCAAACTGCTGCAGACCGCTCAGCGCGCGAGGTAACCGCCGTCGACCGGGTAATAAGCGCCCGTGACAAACGACGCGCGGTCACTGGCCAGCCAGGCCACCAGCTCGGCGATCTCCTCGGGTTGGCCCAGGCGTCCCATGGGATGGGCCGCCACCAGCGCCGCATGCGTGGCCCGGTCCTGCTCCAGACCGCTGATCATGGGGGTCTGGATGAATCCCGGCCCCACGGCGTTGACGCGCACGCCCCGGGCGGAGTATTCGAGCGCTGCGGCCTTGGTCAGTCCCAGCACGCCATGCTTGGCGGCCGTATAGGCCGCCGAGTTGGCAAAGCCCACGGCACCGAGGATGGACGCCATATTGATGATGGAGCCGCCGCCGCCCTGCAGCATGGCGGCGATCTGGTATTTGCAGGCAT
>NZ_SPEY01000059.1 GCF_009360615.1 Comamonas sp. | reverse complement strand
ACCAGCCCGAGGAGCTGATAGGGCGGCTGGTGGTGGCCGTGGTCAACTTTCCGAAGAAGCAGATTGGGCCCTTGATGAGCGAATGTCTTGTGACCGGCTTCCACGATGCCACGGGAGCCGTGGCCCTGTGCGTGCCCGACAAGGAGGTGCCGCTGGGCACGCGCCTGCTGTGATCGGCATGTTCGGATGCAAAATGGCCGCCAGCCATTCTCCTGCCTACGGATACTGCTATGAATATCAGCTTCAACCCGCTGGTGCGCGTGCGCACCGTCACTGCCTTTGTCAACCTCAGCGCCGATAAGGCACAGTGGCAGGCCGGCCTGACCCAGGCCAAGCAGCAATGCGATGCCGTGGCCGATGCCATCGAGGCGCGGGGCTACCCGGTACAGTCCATCCGCATCGTGAGCAACCCGTTCGGCGAATACCTGGACGTCCGCGGCATAGACAGCGCCCTTGCCGGCCTGCAGCACATTGCCGAAACGCTCCAGACCATCAACACCGGCAAGCGCCGCATCCGCTTTGCCGTGGGCGAAGCGCGCAATGCGCAGGAGGTGGCCCTGCTGCCGCAGCTGATTGCCGCCTATGGCGACCTGTGCAACGCCTGCGTGAATATCGATCTGGATGAACATGGCTTTCTGCAGACCGGCTTGCTGGCCCACAGCGTGCAGGCCATTCAGCAAATCGCGCGCACCACGCCGCGCGGCGAAGGCAACTTCAACTTCACGGTCAACTTCAACTGCGCACCCGGCATTCCCTATTTCCCGGCCAGCTACCACCGCGGCCAGCACCACGGAGCCCTGGTGCTGGGGCTGGAGACGCCAGACCTCATGGTGGCTGAACTGAAGGCGCTGCAGCAGCAGCGCCTTCAACTCGATCACGCAGCGTGGTTCAAGCTCGCATTCGAGCGCCTGAGCCAGACCCTGAACGAGCATGCCACTGCCATCCAGCGCTGCGCCGACAGCGTGACGCTGGCCGATGGCTGGCATATCGCGGGCATGGACACCTCGGCCGCACCATCCAAATCCTGCGCCTCCATGGTCGAGATCTACCGACTGCTGGGCGTGCCCTGTTTCGGCGCCAGCGGCACCGTGGAGGCTTCGGCCCTGCTGACCCGCGTCTTCAAGTCGGTCAGCGGCGTGACGCAGATCGGTTTCAGCGGCCTGATGCTGGCCGTGACCGAGGACCAAGGCCTGGCCCAGGCCAGCATCGACGGCGAGTTCGATATCCGCGCCCTGCTGACCTACAGCAGCGTCTGCGGCATCGGCCTCGACACCGTGCCCGTGCCGGGCGACAGCAGCGCCGAGCAGATCGCGGCCGTCATGCGCGATACGGGCACCATGGCCTTTCGCCTCAACAAGCCGCTGACGGTGCGCCTGTTCCCGGTGCCCGGTCTCAAAGCGGGCGACACCACAGCGTTCGAGAGCGCAGATCTGTGCAACTGCGCCGTACTGGCTCTGCCTTGAGCATCTGACAAGCGGGCTGCTGCGCTTGGCCGTCAAGCGCCGGCAGCTATGGCTTTTGATAATCCCCTACCCTCGTTCTGCTTGACCTGCCCCCATGGTGGTAGCCGGGGTGCCCCCGGTAAAATCGGTCCATATGGTAAAAATCATCGTCTTGGCACTGGTGCTGCTTTTCTTGGGCTGCGGGCTGTACATGCATCTGCGCGGCAAGGTGCGCCACAAGGTGCTGCGCCAGCTGTTCGATCACTCCACGTTCACGGCGCCATTCAACGTCTTCATGCTGATGTTCAGCAAGGTGCCGCGCACGCCCTACCTGCCCACCAGCACCTTCCCCGAGCTGGCACCGCTGCAGGCCCACTGGCGCGAGATCCGCGAGGAAGCCGTGAATCTGCAAAAGAACATGCAGATCAAGGCCGCCGCCAACAACGACGACGCAGGCTTCAACTCTTTCTTCAAGACCGGCTGGAAGCGCTTTTACCTGAAGTGGTACGGCGACGCCCACCCGTCGGCCATGGAGCTGTGCCCCAGGACCACGGCCCTGGTCAAGTCGATCCCCAGCGTCAAGGCCGCCATGTTTGCCGAGCTGCCGCCCGGCGCCAAGCTCAATCTGCACCGCGACCCCTATGCGGGCTCGCTGCGCTACCACCTGGCCGTGCTGGCCCCCAACGACGACCGCTGCATGATCGAAGTCGACGGCCAGCCCTATAGCTGGCGCGAAGGCGAAGGCGTGATCTTCGACGAGACCTATATGCACTGGGCCGAGAACCGCAGCGAAGGCAACCGCATCGTGCTGTTCTGCGATGTGGAGCGCCCCATGACCAATCGCTTTGCGCAGTGGCTTAATCACTGGCTGGGCAAGAACGTGGTGGCAGCCGCCAGCTCGCCCAACAACGAAGGCGACCCGCGCGGCATGATCAGCAAGCTGTTCAAGATCTCGTTCTATGCGGGCAAGTACCGCCGCGCCTTCCGCGACTGGAATCCGGCCTTCTACAAGATCCTCAAGTTCGGACTGATGATCGGCGTGCTGGTCTGGTTCGTCTGGTGGCTGGTTTCTTGATAACCCCCTGAGGCGCTACGCGCCCTCCCCCTGGCCGGGCGCCCCCAAGGGGGACGGCAGCATCGCCGCAAGGGCGGCTCTTGTTCGCTGCCCCTTACTTGAGCAATGCCTTATCAAGGCTCCCGCCCTAAATACAAACAAGAAAGCCGCTGTGCGATGCATCAGCGGCTTTCTTGTTTCTGCGATACCCTACAGCGCCTTGCGCAGCGTGGTCGTCGGTATCTTGAGCTGCTCGCGATACTTGGCGACGGTGCGGCGTGCGCACTCGATGCCCTGCTCCTTGAGCATGTCGGCCAGCTTGGCATCCGACAGAGGCTTTTTGGCGTCCTCGGCATCGACAAACTGCTTGATCAGCGCCCGCACGGCCGTGCTGGAGGCACTGCCGCCGGTCTCTGTACCCAGGCCTGAGCCGAAGAAATACTTGAGCTCGAAGGTCCCCTGTGGCGTGGCCATGTACTTGGCCGTGGTCACGCGGCTGATGGTGGACTCGTGCAGGCCCAGCGTGTCGGCGATATCGCGCAGCACCAGCGGACGCATGGCCAGCTCGCCGTGCACGAAGAAATTCTTCTGCCGCTCCACGATGGCTTCTGAGACACGCAAGATGGTGTCGAAACGCTGCTGGATGTTCTTGATGAACCAGCGCGCCTCCTGCAACTGCTGCTGCAGCGCCGCGTGACCGTCGCTGTTCCTGTGGCGACGCAGCACGCCGGCATAGATGTCGTGCACGCGCAGGCGCGGCATGACCTCGGGGTTGAGCTGCACGGAAAAGTCCGTCCGGCCCGAGCCGGCCCGCACCGGGCGCACGATCACATCGGGCACCACGATATGGCGTTCCACGTCGACAAAGCGGCGGCCCGGACGCGGCTCCAGTCTGGCGATCAGGGCCATCGCCTCGCGCAGCTGCTCTTCGCGTGCGCCGCACAGGCTGGTGAGCTTGCGCAGATCGCGCCGTGCCAGCAAGTCCATGGGCTGGGCGCAGATGGCCTGCGCCAGCAGCAGCCGGCTCATATGCGCCTCGGTCGTCCCCTCGTCCTCGGCCGTCTGGATCAGATCGCGCAGCTGCAGTTGCAGGCACTCGGCCAGATCGCGCGCACCGACGCCCACAGGCTCCAGGCTTTGCAGCAGCTTCAGCGCAATGGCAAAGTGCTGCTCGAGCTCCTCACGCTCTTGCAGGTCGTCGCCGGCCAGGCTCTGCGCCAGCTCCTGCAGGGAGTCCTCGAGATAGCCGTCATCGCTGAGCGACTCGATGAGGAAGCGCAGCGCCGCCCTGTCTGCCTCGCCCAGATGCAGGCTCAGTGCCTGACGATGGAGGAAGTCGGTCAGGCTCTGGTGCTCTCGCGCCAGATCGATGGCATCGGTTTCGTCATCGCCATCGCGGTTGCGCGTGGAGCTGCTGGCCGACGGCGTATCCCACTCGCTGCTGGATTCGCCACCCCATTCGCCGTCCTGGCCGTCCATGCCCTCGGCCTCCCAGTTCAGCGTTTCAGGGGTTTCGGGGTTTGACGCCTCCGCTACCGTTTCAGCAGCATTCTGCGCTTGCGATGCCTCCTTCTCAGAATGAATACTGTCTGAAGTGCTGTATTCGCTGACGCTAGCAGCTACACTTACAGGAGCATCGCCCGCAGTTTCGGCCTCATCGCCCGCACGTTCCAGAAAAGGGTTGTCGACCAGCATCTGCTCGACTTCCTGCGCCAGCTCCAGAGTGGAGAGCTGCAGCAGCTGAATGGATTGCTGCAGCTGCGGCGTCAGCGACAAATGCTGAGAAACGCGTAACGAGAGACCTGGCTTCATCGAGGCGCGGCTCCCAGACAATCATCGCGAACGCGCGCAGTGCCATGGGCTTGCCGCGGGGCCGCCCCAAGGCAAACCTCGGCGCAGCCGGTCAGGACCCCTTCTGGGGACAGCGACCACACAAAGTGAGGGAGCGTGGGTGTCATCACATCCTGAAATGTTCGCCCAGATAGACGCGGCGCACGTCGGCGTTCTCCACGATCTCCTCGGGCGTGCCTTCGGCCAGCACATGGCCGTCGCTGATGATGAAGGCGTGGTCACAGATGCCCAGGGTCTCGCGCACATTGTGGTCGGTAATCAGCACACCGATGCCGCGCTCCTTGAGGAAGCCGATGATGCGCTGGATCTCGATCACCGCAATCGGGTCAATGCCGGCAAACGGCTCGTCAAGCAGGATGAAGCGCGGCTGCGTGGCCAGGGCCCGGGCGATTTCCACGCGCCGGCGCTCTCCGCCGGACAGCGCCAGCGCGGGTGACTGACGCAGATGCTCGACGCGCAACTCCTGCAGCAGCCCGGTGAGGCGCCGTTCGATGTCGTCACGCGTCAGCGCCTTGCCCTGCTCGTCCTTTTGCAGCTCCAGCACGGCGCGCACATTGTCTTCCACGCTGAGCTTGCGAAAGATGGAGGCTTCCTGGGGCAGATAGGACAGGCCCAGACGCGAGCGCTGGTGGATCGGCATGCCGCCCACCGGCTGGCCGTCGATGAATATCTCGCCGCCATCGCTGCGCACCAGACCCACGATCATGTAGAACGAGGTGGTCTTGCCCGCACCGTTGGGGCCGAGCAGACCGACCACCTCGCCTTTTTGCACGGACAGCGAGACATCCTTGACCACCTTGCGGCTGCCATAGGACTTGGCCAGATGCTTGGCCTCCAGGCGGCTATCGGACTCGCCGCTGCGGCTGCTGGAGAAGGTCGGCTCGCTCATCGCTTCTCGTCAGCTTTCTCGCCGTCCAGCGTCATGCTCTGGCGCAGTGGGGTGGCAGGTGTGGCTGGCTTGGGCTGTGCTCCCGGCGTACCGTCCTTGGGTGCCATGATGGCGCGCACGCGACCGCCCTGGCCCACGGAAGAGCTCGGCAGACCGCCGCTGGTCTTCTGGCCGTCGACGGTGTAGACGTCGGTGATGTTGTTGTAGACGATGATGGAGCCTGTGACCTGGTCGCTGAGCTGGCCGCCCCGGTAGCGGCGCATCTCGCCACGGCGGATGAACTTGACGATATCGGCCTTGCCGTCGTACTCGATGACTTCGCCTTCGCCTTCGATGAACTCTTCAGGCTGGCCGGCCACGGTATCGCGCTTCTGACGGAAAAAGGCTCGCTTGCCGGGATCGGCCTTGATCACCCCGTACTGATAGCCCTCGGCATCCTGACGCACATCCAGCCGAGCGCCACGCAGCACGATGGAGCCCTTGGTCATCACCACATTGCCGGTGAACACGCTGGTCTGCTGCAGCTCGTCGTGGCGCAGTGCATCGGCCTCGATATTCATCGGCTTGGCGCTGTCGGCCTTTTCGGCATGGGCCATGCCGGTCGCTGCGGCCAGGGCACAGGCCAGCGCAAGAGGTAGGAGTGTTTTTTTCATGGAAGGCACGTTTCTTGCATCCATTGTAGTCATTCCCTTTTTGCAACTTGCGTAAAAACCAC
>NZ_SPEY01000104.1 GCF_009360615.1 Comamonas sp. | reverse complement strand
AGCACAAAGTCGGCAGCCAGGGCCAGGCTCAGTCCGGCACCAAAGGCCGCGCCATCGACGGCGGCAATCACCGGCTTTTCCATGTTCACCAGCTCGGCAAACCATTGGTGCAAGGCGCGCATACGCTCCCGGTGAGCCACGCCGTCTTGCCGACTGTTCATCATCAGACCGATGTCGCCGCCTGAACAGAAGGCGCCGCCGGCGCCGGTGAGAATCACGGTGTGCACATTGGCGTCGTCGCGCATCTGGACCACGGCCCGGGCCAGACCGTCGCGCATTTCCAGGCTCAGGGCGTTGCGTGCTTCGGGGCGGTTGAGGCTAATGGTTCCCACACCGTTTTCCACGGCGGTCCATACGGCAGGAGTGTTCATGGTTGGTACCAGTCAAAGAGAGGAAAAGAACGGAATGTGCAGGCTGGGCAGTTCCTCACGCATCTTCTCGGCAGAGGGAGACAAACCGGTGGTGCAAAGCCCTGAACCGGCATGACCCAGGTCAGAGCTGCGTACAAGCGTCGCCCCGCATCCCCTGCCCGCGAGCGCCGCGATGCGGGGAAGGCTCAACGCGCCTAAGGGGGACACGTCAGCTCCGCAAAACCATGGCTGAGCACCAGCTTGTCGCGTTCCTGCACCTTGGCACGCAACTGGTAATGCGTCTGGCTGCCAGGCACACGCCAGATTTCGGTGACCAGGGTTTCGCCGGGAAAGACCGGTGAGGCAAAACGGATGTCCAGTGCCCGAAAGCGTGAGGCATCGCCGCCCGCACACTGGCGCAGCAGGGCGCGGGTGACCAAGCCATAGCTGGCCAGACCATGAAGAATGGGACGCTCAAAGCCTGCGGCCGTGGCGACTGCGGGGTCTGCATGCAGAGGGTTGTAGTCACCGCAGAGGCGGTAGAGCAGCGCGGCCTCGGGGCGGGTTGCCTGGATGTCCGTGAAGTGCGGTGCGTTGTCTTCCGGTGTGGCTTGCAGCGCGGGCAGCGGGGTGTCCGTGGGCTGTCCGGTCTGGCTGAAGCCGCCATCACCGCGCAGAAAAGATACCTGCTGTACGGTGGCCAGCAGCGTGCCGTCGGTGGTTTCCAGGCGGCGCTCCGTCACCATGATGCAGCCCTTGCCTTCGCCCTTGTCTGTCAGATGGGTGACCCTGTTGTGGCCCACGACCTGAGCGGCAGCTGGCAGCGGTCGGTGCAGCCGCATGCGCTGTTCACCATGCAGCAGCCTGACCCAGTCGATGCCGGTGTCTGGCTCGCGCGCCCAGAAGCCGGGGTAACCCAGCACCACGGCCTGAGAAGGCAGGGTGAGCAGGCCCTGGCCGTCCTTGCCCTCATACACATAGCTCAGGGCGCTGTGATCCAGCGGGTCGTTGCCCAGACCCAGGCTGAGCGCATACAACATGCTGTCGCGTGTGCTGTACTGCTGGCGCACGGGCTCGAAGTGGCGCGCCTTGAGGTGGTGGTAGTCAATGGCCATGTACAGGCTCCTCGGTGTGATTCGCTGTGGAGGTCCTCTCTCGCAAGCGGGCGAGGGAGTAAAGGCAAGCCGGGGCAGCTCTGCCCTGCCGCGCATGGGGCCTCTTTCGCCAGGGACACCGCGCAAGGGCCGCCCCGCCGCGCCGGTGTCGTCCCCATCCCACGCGCAGCGTGAGAGAGGGGGAAGCGGCGCAGCCGCTCAGGGGGTGTGGCTGGTCAAACAGGATCCCAGCTGAACACGTCGGCCGAGCGATCCATGGATACAAACGAGGCCTTGAGCGCGGGCATACCGTGCTCGGCAATGAACTCGGGTGTCCAGCCTTCGCTGCGATGCACCGAGCGCAGCGGACGTGGCTGGCTCATCAGAAACAGTTCGTTGTTGCGCACGGCAAAGACCTGGGCGTTCACATCGCTGGCCTGGTCGGACAGCAGATAGACCGCCAGCGGCGCGATCTTGTTGGGCGTCATCTGCTGAATCTTGGCCACGCGCGCCTGCTGCTCGGGGGTATCGGTGGGAATGGAGCCGATCATGCGGCTCCAGGCAAAGGGAGCGATGCAGTTGGAGCGCACATTGAACTTGGCCATGTCCAACGCAATGGATTTGGACAGGGCGGTCAGGCCCAGCTTGGCAGCGCTGTAGTTCGCCTGGCCCAGGTTGCCGATCAGGCCGGAGGTGGAAGTCATGTGGACCAGGGCGCCGCTTTCCTGTTCCTTGAAGTGGTTGGCGGCGGCGCGGCTCATGAAGTAGCTGCCGTAGAGATGAACCTTGATGACGGCGTCCCACTCCTCCAGGCTCATCCTGTGGAAGAAGCGGTCGCGCAGAATGCCGGCGTTGTTGACGACGCCATCGATGCGGCCAAAGCTGTCCACCGCGCATTGCACGATGCGGCTGGCACTGGCCGCTTCAGAGACGCTGTCGCTACTGGCAACGGCCTGGCCGCCTGCGGCCTTGATCTCGTCGACCACGTTCTGAGCCGGACCGGCGTCGGTGCCTTCGCCGGTGGTGGATGTGCCGATGTCGTTGACCACCACTCTGGCTCCCGACGCCGCCATGGCCAAGGCAATATCTCGACCGATGCCGCCTCCGGCGCCGGTCACCACTACGACCTTGTCTTGCATCATCTTCTGGGCCATGGCTTCTCGTCCTTTGCTGTTGTTGTGAGAGATGAGCCCAGCATGCCGGCAAACCGGCGCGGACGCCATTTGCCAATCCCGAGGACGGACTTCGTCAGCGTGAAAGCCGCTGTTGCGCACCACGGGTTGTCACGCCCTTAGGCAGCGCTGAAGACATGCTTTCAAAAACGCGGCTTGCCTGACGGCGTCGCTGCCTGGACCATGGCAGCCATGACAGAGCCGCAACCTGCAATCATCGACGGCGCCAAGCTGGCGCATCTTCAGTCTTGGCAGAGCAAAAGCGAAACCGCGCTCGACCTCGTCACCGCCGCTCCTTTGCGGGCGCTGTCGGCCACGCTGGACCGTGACGACCCCGCGCCTGAGGATGGCTCAGCCGTGCCTGCGCTATGGCACTGGCTGTATTTCCTGCCGCATGCGCGCCAGAGCGAGATCGGCCCCGACGGGCATCCCCGGCGCGGCGGCTTCCTGCCGCCCGTGCCGCTGCCGCGCCGCATGTGGGCGGGTGGACGGCTGCGCTGGGAGACAGACAATCCGCTGCGCCTGGGACAGCAGGTGCAGCGCGTCTCCACCATCCGCAGCGTGCAGCACAAGACTGGGCGCTCGGGCGAGCTGCTGTTTGTGCTGGTGGAGCACCGGTTCTCGAACCAGGACGGTCTGGCGCTGGTCGAAGAGCACGACATCGTCTACCGGGCTGCCGCCAGGCCCGGCGATCCGGTGGCGCCACCGCAGCAGCCGCCGCTCGCTGGTCAGGCTGCATGGTCGCGCACCATCGTGCCCGACGACATCTTGCTGTTTCGCTACTCGGCGCTGACCTTCAACGGCCACCGCATCCACTACGACCGCCAGTACGTGACCCAGGTCGAGGGCTACCCGGGCCTGATCGTGCATGGCCCGCTGATTGCCACGCTGCTGCTCGATCTGCTACGCCGCAAGCTGCAGGGCGCCAAGGTGGTCACGTTCGACTTCAAGGCCTTGCGGCCGACCTTCGACCTTCACCCTTTCAGCGTGCACGGCAAGCCGCGCGAGGACGGCAGGACCGTCGACCTGTGGGCGCGGGACCACGACGGCTTTCTCACCATGCAGGCTACGGCCACGGTGTCCTGAAGAATCAAGAAAACCATAGCTGATAACGCTTTATGGGTAAGCGTTTGAGGTCAAAAAGGCTTGAAATGATCGAATACACCAGCTCCAATAACCACCACGAGATCCGCGATGCCATTCGTGCGCTGTGTGCGGAGTTTCCCGACGAGTATTTCCGCAAGATCGACGAGCAGCGCGTCTACCCCGAAGCCTTCGTCAACGCGCTCACGAACGCAGGCTGGCTGGCCGCGCTGATTCCGCAGGAGTACGGCGGCAGCGGCCTGGGCCTGACCGAGGCCAGCGTCATCATGGAGGAGATCAACCGCTGCGGCGGCAACTCGGGCGCCTGCCACGGCCAGATGTACAACATGGGCACACTGCTGCGCCATGGATCGCAGGCGCAGAAGGAGAATTACCTGCCGCGTATCGCCTCGGGCGAATGGCGGCTGCAGTCCATGGGTGTCACAGAGCCCACCACGGGCACGGACACCACCAAGATCAAGACCAGCGCCGTGAAGAAGGATGGGCGCTATGTGATCAATGGTCAGAAGGTCTGGATCAGCCGCATCCAGCACAGCGACTTCATGATCCTGCTGGCGCGCACCACACCGCTGGCAGAAGTGAAGAAGAAAAGCGAGGGCATGTCCATCTTCATGGTCGATCTGCGCGAGGCCGAGAAGAAGGGCATGACCGTGCGCCCCATCCTCAATATGGTCAACCACGAGACCAACGAGCTGTTCTTCGAGGATCTGGAGATTCCCGAGGAGAACCTGATCGGCGAGGAAGGCAAGGGCTTCAAGTACATCCTGGACGGCCTCAATGCCGAGCGCACGCTGATCGCCGCCGAGTGCATAGGCGACGGTTACTGGTTCCTGGACCGCGTGACCAACTATGTGCGCGACCGCCAGGTGTTCGGCCGCCCCATCGGCCAGAACCAGGGCGTGCAGTTCCCGATTGCCGATGCCTTCATCGAGGTCGAGGCCGCCAACCTCATGCGCTGGAAGGCCTGCGAACTTTTCGACGCGCACGAGTCCATGGGCGCTCAGGCCAATATGGCCAAGTATCTGGCGGCCAAGGCCAGCTGGGAGGCCGCCAATGCCTGCATCCAGTTCCACGGCGGCTTCGGCTTTGCCTGCGAGTACGACGTGGAGCGCAAGTTCCGCGAGACGCGCCTCTATCAGGTGGCGCCGATCTCCACCAACCTGATCTATTCCTATGTGGCCGAGCACATTCTCGGGCTGCCCCGTTCCTTCTGACGTGAAGTACCCCCCGAGTCGCTACGCGCCTTCCCGTTGCACGGCGCCCCCCAAGGGGGACGACACCCTCGGCGCGGGGCGGTCGTTCCTCGGTGCCCCTGGTCTTTGGCCGCGCCAGTTGCACAGGCAGCGCGGAAGCGCAATGGATTTTCAAGATGAAAAAACAAAATCTTCGTCCACTGGACGGCATCACCGTCGTCTCGCTGGAACATGCGGTGGCAGCACCGTTCTGCACGCGCCAGCTCGCCGATCTGGGGGCGCGCGTGATCAAGGTGGAGCGTCCGGGAAATGGCGATTTCGCGCGCGGCTACGACCAGCGCGTCAACGGCCAATCCTCGCACTTCACCTGGATCAACCGCAGCAAGCAAAGCCTGGCGCTCGATCTCAAGCGGCCCGACGCACTCGAGGCGCTGATGCAGCTGCTCGAAGGCGCTGACGTGCTGGTGCAGAACCTGGCGCCCGGCGCGGCCGCGCGCATGGGGCTGTCCTGGGAGGTGCTGAAGGCCCACAACCCCAGGCTCATCGTCTGCGACATCAGCGGCTACGGTGCCGACGGTCCCTACCGCGACAAGAAGGCCTACGACCTGCTGATCCAGAGCGAGGCGGGCTTTCTCTCGGTCACGGGCACGCCCGAGGCGCCGTCCAAGGCCGGCATCTCGGTTGCCGACATCGCGGCCGGGATGTACGCCTACACCAATATTCTTTCGGCCCTGCTGCTGCGCGGCCGCACGGGCGAGGGCAGCCACATCGACGTGTCCATGCTGGAGGCGCTGGGCGAGTGGATGGGTTACCCCATGTACTACGCCTGGGACGGCGCGCCGCCGCCGCCGCGCACGGGTGCATCGCATGCCAGCATCTACCCCTATGGCCCCTTCGAGGCGGGCAAGGACGTGGGTGATGGCGGAACGGTGATGCTGGGCCTGCAGAACGAGCGCGAATGGAAGCTCTTTTGCGAACACGTGCTGCTGCAGCCCGCGCTGGCCGTGGATGCTCGCTTTGACAGCAATGCGCAGCGCAACGCCCACCGTGAGGAACTGCGCGCGCTGATCCTGGACGTGTTCAAGGCGATGGATGCCGCCCAGGTCGTGCGGCGGCTGGATGCGGCCGGCATCGCCAATGCGCGCGTCAACGACATGGCGGGCCTGTGGAACCACCCCCAACTGGCCGCCCGCCAGCGCTGGTGCAGCGTGGACACGCCGGCCGGACCCGTGCAGGCGCTGCTGCCGCCTGGCGTCAACAGTGCCTTTGACTACCGCATGGAGGCGGTGCCCGCCGTGGGCGAGCACAGCGAGGCCATCCTGGCCAAGCTGGGCTGGTCGGCCGAGCGCATCCGCGCTCTGTACGCCGAAGAAGCAACTCTGTGAAAGCTGTGCGCACCACCTGCGCGGGAGTGATTCCATGAAGAACGAGACCCAAGTGAGCATTCATCCGCTGGCCCGGTTCGCGGCCACATTGTGCTGGGAGAATGTCCCGCTGCAGGTGCAGCGCCGCGCCGAGGACCTGTGGGTGGACTGGTTCGGCTCCGCTCTCGCCGGCCAGAACGCGCGCCCCGTGCAGAGCATCACGCGCTTTGCTCTGTCCCAGGGACCGGCAGCGGGGCCCTGCGAGATCCTGGGCAGTGCCGACACCACCTCGCCCATGATGGCGGCCCTGGCCAATGCCGCAGCCTCGCATGTGGCCGAGCAGGACGATGTGCATAACGGCTCGGTCTTCCACCCGGCGGCCGTGGTCTTTCCACCCGCGCTGGCGGTGGCACAGAGCATCGGTGCCAGCGGCGTCGAGCTCATGCAGGCCTGCGTGGCCGGCTATGAGGTCGGCATCCGGGTGGGCGAGTTCCTGGGCCGCAGCCACTATCGCATCTTCCACACCACGGCCACGGCCGGCACGCTGGCAGCGGCTGCCGCCGTGGGCCGGCTGCTGGGCCTCACGCCCGCGCAGATGCAGCATGCCTTCGGTTCGGCCGGCACGCAGTCGGCAGGGCTGTGGGAGTTCCTGCGCACCGCCGCCGACAGCAAGCAGCTGCACACGGCGCATGCGGCCGCTGCGGGCCTGATGTCGGCCTATCTGGCCCGGGACGGTTTCACGGGCGCGCAGGACATCTTCACGGGGCCGCAGGGCCTGGCGGCAGGCATGTCCACGGACGCCGATCCGTCCAGGCTGACCGACGGCCTGGGCACGCGCTGGGCCACGGCAGAGACCTCGTTCAAATGGCATGCCTCATGCCGCCACACACATCCGGCCGCCGATGCGCTGCTGCAGGTCATGCAGGTGCAGGGCCTGACTCCCGCCGACCTGGCGCAGGTCACCTGCCACGTGCACCAGGGCGCCATCGATGTGCTGGGCCCCGTGGTCAGGCCGAGCACCGTGCACCAGAGCAAGTTCTCCATGGGCACGGTGCTGGCGCTGGCGGCGCGTCACGGTCATGCGGGGCTGACGGAGTTCGACCGCGACTATCTGGCACAGGAAACCGTGGCGCTGCGCGACAGGGTGAGCATGGAACTCGATGCCGAGGTCGACGCGGCCTATCCCCGGCGCTGGATCGGCAAGGTCACCGTGCAGACCATCGATGGCCGCACGCTGCACGGCCGCGTGGAGGAGCCCAAGGGCGATCCCGGCAACACGCTGTCGCGCGAGGAAATCACGGCCAAGGCGCTGCGGCTGATTGCCTATGGCGGGGTGCTCCAGGACGACCTCGCACAGGCGGCCGTGCAGCGGTTGTGGCAGGTCGCGCGATGGCCGCGCGTGCAGCGCCTGCTGGACTGAGACCGAGACCGAGTTTTACCGCCGGTCCCGGCCGGCGGACCCACGGGAAAGGTGCCGTCACAGAGCGCCTCCCGCTTCCACCCAAGTGCACAGGAGACAAACCATGCAAAGCACAAACCCTTTTCGCCGCCGCCTTTTTCAGGCAGCGGCCGCCGCCTGCGCCCTTGCCGCGGGAGGGACGAGCACCGGCGCCGTGGCTGCGGTCTGGCCCGAGAAGCCCGTCGTCCTTGTCGTACCCTACAGCGCGGGCGGCCCCACCGACGTGGTGGCGCGGCTGCTGGCGATTCCCATGGGGCAGGTGCTGGGCCAGAGCGTACTGGTCGAGAACACCGTGGGAGCGGGCGGCACCATAGCGCCCAATCGCGTGGCCAAGGCCAAGGCCGACGGCTACACCATCCTCATCCACCACATGGGCATGGCCACTGCGCCCTCGCTGTACAAAAAGCTGCCCTATGACCCGCTCAAGGATTTCGAGTACATCGGCCAGGTGCTGGACGTCCCCATGACCCTGCTGTCGCGCAAGGACTTCCCGGCCAGCAGCTTCGGCGAGCTGCTGGACTACGTGAGGAAGAACCAGGACAAGGTCTCTCTGGCCAATGCCGGCATTGGCGCCGTCTCCCAGCTGTGCGGCATGCTGTTCATGCACCAGGCGGGCGTCAAGCTCACCACCGTGCCCTACAAGGGCGCGGGTCTTGCCATGAACGACCTCATGGGCGGCCAGGTGGACCTGTTGTGCGACCAGACCACGCAGACCGTGCCCGTGATCAAGGACGGTCAGCGCGCCAAGGTCTTCGGCGTGACCACGCCCAAGCGTCTGTCGTCCCTGCCCAACATTCCCACGCTGGACGAGCAAGGCCTCAAGGGCTTCGACGTCAAGGTCTGGCACGGCATGTATGCGCCCAAGGGCACGCCCCAGGACGTGGTCATGGCCATCAACAAGGCGCTGAACGTGGCCATCAGGGACGAGAACGTCAAGAAGCGCATCGCCGAACTCAGCTCCGACCTGGTCTCCCCCGAGAAGGCCACGCCCGAAGGCCTGCGCACCCATCTGCAGGCCGAAGTCTCGCGCTGGAACAAGGTCATCAAGGCGGCCGGCGTCTCGGCCGAATAAGTACTCCCGCAAGGACATCCGCATGCACGATCTGGCGCGACAGGCTACCTCCTTTCTCTTCGTTCCTGCCACGCGCCCCGAGCGCCTTGGCAAGGCCATGGGCAGCGGTGCCGATATGGTCATCGCCGACTGGGAAGACGCCGTGGCCCCGGCCGACAAGGAGGGCGCGCGCCAGGGGCTGGCCCAGGCCGTGCAAGCACTGGAAGGCGCGGAGCGCGCACGCCTGCTGGTGCGCATCAACGCCGAAGGCACACCCTGGCATGCCGAGGACCTGCACGCGCTGGCGCAACTGGTAGAGAGGGGCGTGGCCGGTGCCGTGGTCTCCAAGGCCGAGAGTGCCCAGACCCTGCATGCAGTGGCCCGGGCTGCGGGCACACGGGCGGCCGTGCTGCCCCTGATCGAAAGCGTGGCCGGCCTGGACGCGGCCGATGCCCTGGCCGCCGCGCCCCAGGTGGTGCGTCTGGCCTTCGGCCACCTGGACTTCCAGGTCGATGCGGGCATGGCTTGCGGCCCGGGCGAGGAGGAGCTGCTGCCCATGCGCATGGCCCTGGTCCTGGCCTCGCGCCGCGCCGGCATTGGCGCGGCCGTGGACGGCGTGACCGTGGACACGCGCAACCCCGAGCGGCTGGCCCGGGACGCGGCACGCGCGCGGCGCATGGGCTTTGGCGGCAAGCTGTGCATCCACCCGGCCCAGGTGAAGCCGCTGCACGCCGCCTTCGACCCCGACGCAGCCGCCGTGGCCCACGCGCAGCGCCTGCGCCAGGCACTGGCCGAGGCCGGCGGCGGTGTCTGCGTTCTGGATGGCCGCATGGTGGATGCGCCCGTGCTCCACCTGGCGCAGCAGACACTGGCCCGCCACGTCTGGGCCCAGCAGCGCATGCAGCGCAACACCTAGTCTTATCGGACGTTGCCGGGCACCGTCGTCTGGTTCAGATTCATGCTGCTTCATGAAACAGGGGAACGGCATGAATCAGGCTTTGGTATGTGTGGTGACGGGAGCCAGCCGTGGCGTGGGCCGGGGGGTGGCGATGGCGCTGGGGGCCGCGGGGGCAACCGTCTACATGACGGGGCGCAGCGTGAAGGAGGGTGACTCGCCGCTGCCCGGCACGGTAGGCAGGACGGCTGCCGATGTGACGGCAGCCGGGGGCAACGGCATAGCCGTGGCCTGCGACCATGGCGACGATGCCCAGGTGGCAGCGCTGTTCGAGCGCGTGCGCCGCGAGCATGGCCGGCTCGACATTCTGGTCAATTGTGCGATTGCGATTGCCGATGCGCTGACCGTTCCCGGCCCCTTCTGGCAGAAGCCGCTGGAGATGACCGGGCTGCTCGATGTGGGGCTGCGCTCCACCTACGTGGCCAGCCATTGCGCGGCCGGCCTGCTGATCGCGGCACGCGGCCTGGTGGTCAATATCTCGTCGGCAGGCAGCCGCTGCTATATGCATGGGCCGGCCTATGGCGCGGGCAAGGCCGGCACGGACAAGATGAGCTTCGACATGGCCCACGACTTCAAGCCTGCCGGCGTGAGCGTGGTCTCGCTCTGGCCAGGGCTGGTCAAAACCGAACGCTCCGAACGCGTCTGTGCGGCCGAACCCGACAAGTACGGCGACAGCTTCGACAGCGCCGAAACGCCGCAATTCATCGGCCGGGTGGTGCTGGCCTTGCATGGCGATGCGGACTGTCTGGAAAGGCGTTCCGGCGGCGTGTTCTACACGGCCGAACTGGCCCGCGAGTATGGCGTGCAGGACATTGATGGTGCGCAGCCGCCGTCGCCGCGCACCCACTTCGGTGCGCCACCGGAGTTCAGTCCGGTGGTGGTCGAATAAGCCTGCGTGCCGAGAGAACGCCAGGCATCGCTGGCGACGACGCAGGGGCCTGCCGTGCGTGTGCAATACCCGGTGGGTGTCTGCTTCTGCTTGCCTTTGCTGCTGCGGCCGTCTGCATCTTTCCTTCTCGCTGCCCCTGGCATTGAGGCTGCGGGCCTGTGCCAGGGTCTCCCTGCAACAATGCCGGGATAAGCGGATCCATAGCGCCTGCCGACGGATTGCCGAAGGCGATGTCCGCGCATGCGTGCGTTTGACCACTGCACAGAACATCTTCAAGGGTGGGCAGGCGTCGCGACAACGCTGGCCCGGATCATGGCCTGCGGCCGGTAGCCGATCAATTTCCGTGGGGACGTGCTCGAGGCCGCGGTGCTGGAGCGAACGGTGTCCCGAGAAGATCAGGCCACCAAGCTCAGGGGGGGCGGTTCACCGCCGGGATGGAAGCCGTCGCCGCGGGGGCTTCCATCTGTACGAGGAAGCGGGCATCTGAAAAGTACCGCTGTGAGGGCGGTCTGGGCCTGCTGTAAGCGCCCTGCCTGTGCAATGCTGTCATTGTCGGCACAGTCTGCGCCGGGCGATCTGATCTTTCGCCAGGGCACGCAGAGCGCCTGTCATCTGGTGCGCGCCGTCCGAGCGCCCCGGGGCAGGCGGATGCCGTGGTGCAGGACTCGCCGGACTTTTTCCGGGAGGCCCTGCGTGCTCAGGCCCGTTGCCTGTCGCCGCTCCCTCCCGACCCCGCAGCGCGAGCGGGCCCTGGCCTGGGCCAGGGCGCAGCAGGGCCGGCGATTGCAGCGGCACGCAGGCGGCTGCGCTCATCCGGTTTGCGCCCGCTCACGTGCTTGCTGTCCTGGCGGCAGACCTGCGCTCTAGACACCCAGATACTGCTGGCGTGCGGCCTGGTCGCCTGCCAGTTCAGCCATGCGGGCTGCGTGGACGATCTGGCCCTTCTCCAGCACATAGGCCCGGTCGGCCACGACCTCGGCAAACGGCAGGTTCTGCTCGCTGAGCAGGATGCCGATGCCCTGAGCCTTGAGTTCGAGAATCGTGCGCGCCATCTGCTCGACGATCAGCGGGGCAACCCCCTCGGAGGGCTCGTCCAGCAGCACCAGACAGGGTTGGCCCATCAGCGTGCGGGCCACGCTCAGCATTTGCTGTTCGCCACCGCTCATGCGCCCGCCCAGACGGTCGGGCATCTCCCCCAGGTTGGGGAAGAGCGCAAACAGTTTTTCGGGCGTCCAGTGCGGCATGGCTGCGCCATCGGGCCAGCGCCGCGGCTTCTGCCTGCCGACCTCGAGGTTCTCCCGCACCGTCAGTTCGGTAAAGATGCGGCGGTCCTCGGGTACATAGCCCAGGCCGCGCTGCGCGATCTGGTGCGAGGCCTTTTTCTCGATCGCCTCTCCCATGAATCGGATGAATCCCTCTCGGCGCGGCACCAGGGCGGCAATGCTCTTGAGCGTGGTGGACTTGCCTGCGCCATTGCGGCCCATCAGCGCCACGACCTCGCCGCGCCCCACGGTCAGCGATACCTGATGCAGGATATGGGCCGCGCCGTACCAGGCGTTGAGATTCTGGACATCAAGCAATATCGGGCCCTGGCCCTTATCCATCAATTGCTGGTTGCTATGTTTTTGCATGGCAGGATCCGAGGTGGCGAGGGGCGTTCGCTGCGCGTGAAAAGGGTGTGGCTTTGCTCAGTGACTCTGCGCAAGAGAGGCCATGCGGCGAGCGCGCCGTTCCCCTGCCGTGCGCAGCCAGGAGGGAGGAAGGCGCGTTGAGGCTCAGCAAGGGTCATCGCTTATCCAGAACCAGACCCGTGCCCAGGTAGGCCTGCTGCACTCGCTCGTCGTCGCGAATGGCTTGCGGCCTGCCTTCGGCCAGCAGCCGGCCGCGCACCAGAACGGCCACACGGTCGGCCAGCCCGAAGACCACGTCCATGCTGTGCTCGGTGAACAGCACGCCCATGCGGCGCTGCTGCGCAAGCTGGCGCGTCAACTGCATCAGCGCGATACGCTCGCCCGGGGCCATGCCGGCCGTGGGTTCGTCCATGAGCAGCAGCAGAGGATCATGGGCCAGCGCCATGGCCAGCTCCACGCGTTTCACATCGCCGTAGGCCAGAGCGCTGCAGGGGCGATCGGCCTGCGCCGCCATACCCACCTGTTCCAGCAGGGCCAGTGCGTCGGAACGCCGGTGGCTGGCGGCACGCGGCCACCCGCTGAAGATCCTGCGATCGGCCGACAGCAAAGCCATCTGCACGTTTTCCACCACGCTGAGCGAGGCAAAAGTCTGTGCGATCTGGAAGGTGCGTCCCACGCCCTTGCGCCAGATGGTGCGCGGCGGCAGGCCGGTGATGGACTGGCCATTGAGCAGCACCTGGCCGCTGTCGGGCGGCAACTGGCCACCGACCATATTGAAGGTGGTGCTCTTGCCAGCGCCGTTGGGGCCGATCAGGGCCAGCAGCTCGCCCGCCTGAAGGCCGAACGAGACCTGCTGCACGGCCTTCACGCCGCCAAAGGCCTTGCTGATGCCCTGGACCTGCAGCAGGTTCATGTTCGGGCTCCTGTCTTGTCCTTGGAGTACATGCCGTGCGCGCGCGACCACAGCCATTGCGCGTAGCCGGCAATGCCTTGCGGTGCCAGCAGCACCAGGATCAGCATGATCGTGCCCATCAACGCGCGCCAGTATTCGGTGTTGCGCGCCACGGTGTCGTGCAGCCAGGTGAAGGCGGCTGCGCCCACCAGGGGGCCGGCCAGCGTCTGCACGCCGCCCAGCAGCACCATGACCAGCGCATCCACCGACTTGGTGACCGACAGGGCGTCGGGCGCCACGCCGCCCTTGCTGAAGGCAAACAGCGCACCGGCCAGGCCGGCGAACAGCCCGGCGATCACGAACGCCGTCCACTGCACGCGGCGCACGTCGATACCGATCGCATCGGCCCGCAGGGCCGAATCGCGCGATGCGCGCAGCGCATAGCCCAGAGGAGAAAACAGCAGGCGGCGCAACAGATAGATGCCCAGCGCGCAGAGGCCCAGAACCAGCCAGTAGAACACCGGGCCCTGCGATGCCCATTCGGGGGGCCAGACGCCCGTCAGGCCGTTGCTGCCGCCCGTGAAGTCATCCCACTGAAAGACGATGGCCCAGCTGATCTGTGCAAACGCCAGCGTCAGCATGGTCAGGTAGACGCCCGACAGCCGCACGCAGAACCAGCCGTAGAGCAGGGCGCCCGCAGCGGCGACCAGGGGGCCGAGCAACAGCGCTGCTTCCATGGGCAGCTCCAGGGCTCGCACCAGCAGGGCCGCGCCGTAGGCACCCAGGCCGAAGTAGGCCGCATGGCCGAAGGAGTGCATGCCGCCGGGCCCGAGGATGAAGTGCAGACTGCCGGCGAACAGCGCGGCCACAAAGATGTCGGCCAGCAGCACGGTGGCGTAGCTGCCGCCTTCGGTGCCGCTTGCCATCAGCGGCAGCAGCACCAGCAGGGTCAGCAGGCCCAGCCATGCGGCGGCCGCTCCACGGCCAGCAGGACGTAGCGGTTGCTCGGGCTCGCCTGCACTGCGCGCCAGTGTCTGGGGCCTGCCCAGCAGTCCCCAGGGCCGCCAGATGAGCACCACGGCCATGACCAGGAACTCCACCACCAGCGTGAGCTTGGAGAACGACAGCTCGAAGCCCCAGATCTCCTGCACGCCCAGCCAGATGCAGACGGCCTTGAGCTCCGCCACCAGCAACGCGGCCATGAAGGCGCCCGGTATGCTGCCCATGCCGCCGACCACGACCACCACAAACGCGGCGCCGATGGTGAGCATGTCCATCTCCAGACTGGCGGGCTCGCGCGGCAGCTGCAGCGCGCCGCCCAGGCCTGCCAGCAGCGTGCCCAGCGCGAAGACGGCGGTGAACAGCCAGGCCTGGTTGACGCCCAGCGCGCCCACCATTTCGCGGTCCTGCGTGGCGGCGCGCACCAGGGTGCCAAAGCGGGTCCGGTTCAGCAGCAGCGTCAGGCCCAGGAGCACGCAGGGACCGACAGCCATCAGGAACAGATCGTAGGTGGGGAACTGGCGGCCCAGAATCTCCACCGAGCCCTCAAGCCCTGTGGCACGCGGGCCGAACAGCTCCTCGGGGCCCCACAGCCACAGCGCTGCATCCTTGATGACCAGTACCAGCGCGAACGTGGCCAGCAGCTGGAACAGCTCGGGTGCCTTGTAGACGCGGCGCAGAAGCAGTGCCTCGGTCAGCGCCCCGAGTGCGCCACAGGCCAGCGGGGCCAGCAGCAGCGCGGGCCAGAATCCGATCAGGGGCGAGAGCCGGTCCACGCTGCTGTAGGCGGTGAAGGCACCCAGCATATAGAACGAACCATGGGCGAAGTTGATGGTGCGGGTGACACCGAAGATCAGTGACAGACCGACGGAAACCAGAAACAGCGACGATGCGCTGGCCAGTCCGTTGAGCAACTGGGCCAGCAGGCCGGATGCACTCATGCTGCGTAGCTCCTGAAGCTCGACATAGTGTTTTCGGAGATGAAAAAGCCACCTGCTGCAGTGCAGGTGGCTGGGCATTTTCGCCGAAGCGAAATCAGTTCGCCATCGCGGGACGCAGCTTCTTCACTTCTTCGTCCGTGGGCTGGTAGTTCTTGCCGTCCGCATAGCGATAGTGGACCAGTACGCCACGCCCCAGTTTCTCGTCATAGGCGGTCTTGCCGATATAGGCCCCCATGGTGGACTGGTTGTCCTGCGCGCGGTAGGTGATGGGGCCGAAGGGCGTGGCGACCTCCAGGCCCTTGAAGGCCGCGATCAGCTTCTCGGTGTCGGGGTCGCCCTTGGTCTTGCGCAGGCCCGCAGCAATCGACTGGATGGCGTTGTAGCCCACGATGGTGCCCAGGCGCGGGTAGTCCTTGAACCTGGCCTGATAGGCCTTGAGGAAGGCGGTGTGCTCGGGGGTGTTGATGGAATACCAGGGGTAACCGGTCACGGTCCAGCCGATAGGTGCTTCCTTCTTGAGCGGGTCCAGGTATTCGGGCTCGGCCGTCAGCAGGCCCACGACTTCGCGGCCCTTGAACAGGCCGCGTGTATTGCCCTCGCGCACGAACTTGCCGAGGTCGGTGGCGAACAGCACGTTGAAGATGGCGTCGGGCTTGGCATCAGCCAGCGCCTGCACGACCGAGCCGGCGTCGATCTTTCCCAGGGCCGGGGCTTGCTCGGCCACAAACTCGATGCCGGGCTGCCTGGCCTTCATCAGTGTCTTGAAGGTGGCGACCGCGGATTGGCCGTACTCGTAGTTGGGGTAGACAATGGCCCAGCGTTGCTTGTTGAGCTTGAGCGCTTCCTCCACCAGCATCGCGGTCTGCATGTAGGTGGAGCCGCGCAGACGATAGGTGTAGTGATTGCCGTCGGCCCAGACGATCTTGTCGGTCAGCGGCTCGGACGCGAGGAAGAAGCGCTTCTTCTGCTTTGCATAGTCGGTCAGCGCCAGGCCCACATGCGAGAGAAAGCTGCCCGTGAGCACATCGATTTTTTCACGTGTGTAGAGCTCTTCCGCAGCACGCACGGCATCGCCCGGTGTGGCGTTGTCGTCGCGCACGATGAGCTGCAGCTTCTTGCCGGCAATGCCGCCTGCGGCATTGACCTGCTCCACCGCCAGTTCCATGCCCTTTTTGTAGGGTTCCAGAAACGCGGGCTGCGCCTTGTAGCTGTTGATTTCGCCAATCTTGATCACGCCCTGTGCCCATGCGGGCAGGGCGGCCAGTGTCAGCAGGGGCAGGGACCAGCGCAGCAGCATTGCCATTCTCCTCGGTGCTGGGTGGGCGATCATGGTCAGGACACCGGCTCGCCGTCACCACTAATGCTCAAGTTGAGCATTTATATAGACAAATAAAGCGCTTGTTCCAAGCGCATGGTGGCAGATCGTAGAGCAGCGTTTTCCCTGAGTCAAGAAGGGTGGGACAGTTTTTTGTCGAACCGACGGTGCGGGATCGCTTCATTCTGCTTATCACTATTCGATCTCAAGACATTGATGGCTGATGCACACGTTTCCGTGCAATTGCCGGACAATATAGGTCTTGTCCCGCTTGGCAACCGGCAGCCAACGCGCTAGCAGCCCTGACCTGCAGTGCTCCGCCACCGCCCAGCATTTGCCGCGCAGGTTTTCTGCTTAGAATTTTTATCTCAGACGAATCATGAGTGCTTTTCTTGAAGAACGCGTGCTGTCCGTCCACCACTGGACCGACCGTCTTTTCTCCTTTACCACCACCCGCGACACATCGCTGCGCTTTTCCAACGGCCACTTCACCATGATCGGCCTCAAGGTGGATGGCAAGAACCTGCTGCGCGCCTACTCCATCGCCAGCCCCAACTATGAGGAGCATCTGGAGTTCCTGTCCATCAAGGTGCCCGAGGGCCCTCTGACTTCCAAGCTGCAGAACATCCAGGTGGGTGACACCATCATCGTGGGCAAGAAGCCCACGGGCACGCTGCTGATCGACTATCTGCTGCCCGGCAAGAATCTGTATCTGATCGGCACGGGCACGGGCCTGGCTCCCTGGCTGGCCGTTGCGCGCGACCCCGAGACCTATGAGCGTTTCGACAATGTGGTCGTCGTGCATGGCGTGCGTCAGGTGCAGGAGCTGGCCTATCAGGAGCTGTTCGAGAAGGAATTGCCCGAGCATGAATTCCTCGGCGATATCGTCAAGGGCAAGCTGCATTACTATCCCACCGTGACACGCGAGCCCTTCCGCAACCAGGGCCGTATCTCGGCCCAGATCAACAACGGCACCTTCCCGCAGAATCTGGGTCTGCCCGATCTGAACCCCGAGACCGATCGCGTCATGCTGTGCGGCAGCCCCGCCATGCTGTCCGAACTCAAGGAACTGCTTGAAAAGCGCGGCTTCAAGGAAGGCAACACCACCACGCCCGGCGACTTCGTCATCGAGCGAGCCTTCGTGGAAAAGTAATTCCGTCTTGATCCCGGAAAAGGCCTGCAACCGCAGGCCTTTTGCATTTTTGCGTCACGCAGCAGACAGCGCCAAGCTCCTGTCACCCCTGGGTGCTGTGCTCGGCCTAGATGTTCTCCCCTGCGTTTTCGGGCAGGCGCTGCAGATCCATGGTCCTGGCGCCGGATGGCTTGCGCGCGGCAAACGGCATGCCTAGCTGGACCTGGGACTTGCTGCAGGCCTTGGCCGTGGCGGCCGAGAACAGCAGGATGGCCGAGGTGAAATAAAACCACATCAGCACCACCACCAGCGAGCCTGCCGCCCCATAGGCCGAGACCACGGCGGCAGTGGACAGATACCAGGCCAGGGCCTGCTTGCCGATGGTGAACAGGGCGGCTCCCGTCAGCGAACCCAGCAGCAGGTATCTGGTGGCGGGCTTGCTGCCGCTCCCCATGCGCATCAGGCCCCAGAACAGCAGCACCGCTATACCGAAGGACAGGCTTTCGTTGATCAACCCCATCAGCGGACCCAGCGGTACAAGCTGCAGTTCGTCGTTGGCCCATTTGGTGATCATCTGGATGGCGGTTGAAAGCACCATGGACACCAGCAGCAGAAAGCCCAGGCCCACGACATAGCTCAGCCCCCACAGTCGCGAGATGGCCATGCTCCACCAGGGTCTGTCCTGCTGGGGGGGCGATTCCTCGCCCATGGACCAGAGCTTGTCCAGCGAAGCCTGCAGCTCCACAAACACGCCGGTGGCGCCCGAGAGCATCATCACCAGACCGAGCACGGAAGCGAGCGAGCCCTGATGGGCGTTCTGGGCGCTGGCCAGCGCGCTTCTGACGACCTGTGCAGCGCGCTCCCCGACCACGCCCTGTATCTGGCTGATCAGGGTGTTCTCCACGTAGCCGCGATCGAGCCACCAGCCCAGCAGACCCACCACGGCCAGCAACAGGGGGGCCAGGCTCAGCATGCCGTAGAAGGACATGGCCGCACTCATGCGCAGACCGTCGGCCCGCAGCCATAGCTGCACGGAGTCGATCAGCGGCTGCAAGGGCTGGGCGAGGCGTTGCAGCTTGTGCTGCCAGCCGGAGGTATCTATAGCCATGGATGAAATTCTGGCGGCTGAAACTTCGAAGGTTTGTCAGCCTATGTCTGCTGGCAATGAGGACCGGCAGTTATTTTGCAACCCCCGAGCGGACTCCGCGTACTTTGCCACAGTCACGGTTTTCTGCGGCTTCTGGTTTTGATGCCTGTTCCGCTGCGTCCTGGATGCTCACTTTTTGAAGAAGGACTCCATTTCTTTGCTTGCTTTCAGGAAAGTGCATCGGGGTTTTCTCTAGTCAACTACGCTTGTCGGCGCTCCGGGTGTCGTAGTTCAATCCGGGTCTGCATCAATCAAAATGCAACTCTAAAAACACAAAAAAATGCCATTCCTCTCCCCGGAGGCTGGCAGGGCGAGACATATTTCATGCAGAACTCTTTCACCAACGCTTCTCCTGCGGATCGCGTGCTGTGCCCTGTCTTGCGCGAACGCATCATGACGGCGGACCAGGCCGCCGGCCTGATTCAATCCGGCATGACACTGGGCATGAGCGGCTTCACCCCGGCCGGCGCGCCCAAGGCCGTGCCCCAGGCATTGGCGCGCCGCATCGAAGCCCAGAACGCCAATGGCGGCAATTTCCGCATCAGTCTGTGGACGGGGGCGTCAACCTCGGCCGAGCTGGACGGGGCCCTGGCCAGGGTGCATGGCATCGAGCGCCGCCTGCCCTACCAGAGCGATCCCACGGTGCGCAAGGAGATCAACGAGGGGCGCATGCAGTATGTGGACATCCACCTCTCGCATGTGGCGCAGCATGTATGGTTCGGCTTCCTCGGTCATCTTGACGTGGCGGTGATCGAGGTGGCGGGCATTTTGCCCGATGGCCGCCTGATTCCATCGACCTCGGTGGGTAACAACAAGACCTGGCTGGAGCAAGCCGACAAAGTCATTCTCGAAGTCAACAGCGCCCAGCCCGCCGAGCTCGAAGGCATGCACGATATCTACTACGGCGCGGCCGTGCCGCCCAGGCGCAAGCCCATCCCCATGGAGCACCCGTTCGACCGGATTGGCGAGCCCTATCTGCATTGCGACCCGAGCAAGGTGATTGCCGTGGTACCCACGGCCCAGCGCGACAGGCTGGCCCCATTCACGGCGCCCGATGAGGGCTCCATGCGCATTGCCGAGCACATCATCGACTTTCTGCAGCACGAGGTGAAAGTGGGCCGCCTGCCGCCCGATCTGCTGCCGCTGCAGTCGGGCGTTGGCAATATCGCCAACGCCGTGCTGGCGGGGCTGAACAACGGCCCGTTCGACCATCTGAACGCCTATACCGAGGTGCTGCAGGACGGCATGCTGGACATGCTGGAGTCGGGCAAGCTCGATACCGCATCGACCACCTCGCTGGCGCTGAGCCCTGCGGCCATGGAGCGCTTTCTGGCCCGTATCGACTACTACCGCCAGCGCATCATGCTGCGGCCGCAGGAGATCTCGAACCACCCGGAGCTGATCCGCCGCATGGGTTTGATTTCGATGAATGCGCTGATCGAGGCCGATATGTACGGCAACGTCAACAGCACGCACATCATGGGCTCGTCCATCATGAACGGTATTGGCGGCAGCGGCGACTTTGCGCGCAACGCCTATCTGTCGATCTTCATGACACCTTCCACGGCCAAGGACGGCAAGATCAGCTGCATCGTGCCCATGGTCTCCCATGTCGATCACACCGAGCACGACGTGCAGGTCATCGTGACCGAGCAGGGTCTGGCCGATCTGCGCGGCCTGGCACCGGTGCAGCGCGCACGTCTGATCATCGAGAAATGCGTGCACCCCGACTACAAGGTGGCGATGAGCGAGTATCTGGAGCGCGCGCTGCGCGATGCACCGGGCAAGCACACGCCGCATCTGCTGGATGAAGCCTATGCCTGGCACCAGCGCTATCTGAAGACGGGCTCCATGCGGACCTGAGGGGCCATGCGCAAACCAGAAACGCTGCCATGGCAGCGTTCCTGGTGATTCTGTTTGAGCCCGAATGGTGGCTTCGCAAAGCGCTCTGGATTCGAGAGCGCTTTCGAGGTGCGGGTACCGTACGGATTCAGGTCACCGGAGCCGGGTTGAACAGCACCAGCGCGTTATGCAGCTGCCAATGCTCGGCCCAGGTCTTTTTGCGGCCGCTGGCGACATCGAGCATCAGCCTGAACATTTCCCAGCCTATGTCTTCGATCGTGGCCTCGCCGTCGGCAATGCGTCCGGCGTTGATATCCATCAGATCGTGCCAGCGTCGCGCCAGGTCGCTGCGCGTGGCCACCTTGATCACCGGAACCTGTGCCAGACCATAAGGCGTGCCGCGGCCCGTGGTGAAGACATGCAGGTTCATTCCCGCTGCCAGCTGCAGCGTGCCGCAGATGAAGTCGCTGGCCGGCGTGGCCGCATAGATCAGTCCGCTGCTGATGCCGCGGTCGGCCAGCCGCTGGCCCGGCGACAGCACGCCGGTGATGGGGGCCGTGCCGCTCTTGACGATGGAGCCCATGGCCTTCTCGACGATGTTCGACAATCCGCCCTTTTTATTGCCCGGTGTGGTGTTGGCGCTGCGGTCCACACGGCCCTTGTCCAGATAGCCATCGTACCAGGCCATTTCCTCGATCATGGCTTCGGCCACTTCGGGGCTTGCGGCGCGTGAGGTGAGCTGGTCGATGCCGTCGCGCACCTCGGTCACCTCGCTGAACATCACGGTGGCGCCCGCGCGCACCAGCAGGTCGGTGCAAAAGCCCACGGCCGGGTTGGCCGTGACGCCGCTGAATGCGTCGCTGCCCCCGCATTGCACGCCCACCACCAGGGCGCTGGCGGGCACGGTTTCGCGGCGGCGGGCGTCGAGGCGGCGCAGATGCTGCTCGGCCTGGCGCAGGATGGAGTCGATCATGGACATAAAACCCACATGGGCCTCGTCCTGCAGGCAGACCACATCGAGTGCCGGTTCGCGTTCGTCGACGATGGGAAAGCTGCCCGGCGGCAGCAGGCGCTCGGGCTGCAGCTTTTCGCAGCCCAGGCTGACCACCATGACCTCGCCGCCGAAGTTCGGGTTGCGGCTGATGTTGCGCAGCGTGCGCTGCGGGATCTCGGCTCCTACGGCATCGATGGCCACGCCGCAGCCATAGCTGTGCTCCAGGCCCACCACGTCGTCAACACGGGGGTATCGGGGCAGCAGCTCGGACTTGATGCGGCGCACCGCAAAGTCCAGTACTCCGGCCACGCATTGCACCGTGGTGGTGATGGCCAGGATGTTGCGCGTGCCCACCGTGCCGTCCGCATTGCGGTAGCCCTCGAAGGTATAGCCTTCAAGCGGCTCCAGCACGGGCGGCTTGACGGTGGCGATGGGCAGGCCCTCAAGCGAGCGAGCCTCGGGCATCTGCAGCAAGCGCTCGTGCACCCAGCTGCCGGCGGCGATGGGCTTGAGCGCATAGCCGATGATCACGTTGTAGCGGCGCACCGCGCCGCCTTCGGGAATGTCCACCAGCGCCACCTTGTGTGCCTGCGGCACCTTGTCGATCAGCACCAGCCCCCCGGGCATCACCGTGCCCGCAGGCAGGCCGCCGTCATTGGCCACGATGGCCACGTTGTCGGCCGGATGCATGCGGATGGAAAGCGGAAGTGGGGTACTCATGGCAATGTCTCAATTTTCTAGAGGGCCAGCACGGCTACGGCACAGCCTGAGCAAACGGCGCAGCCCAAGGCGAGGGACACCGAGCAAGGGCCGCCCCGCAGCGATGGTGTCGTCCCCCTCCCTTGCGAAGCAAGTTAGAGAGGGGGAAGCCGCGAAGCGGCTCAGGGGGGCTTTACTTATTCAGCCTTTATTCCAGCAGACTTGATCACCTTGGCCCACTTGCTCACCTCGGCCTTCTGGTAGTCGGCCAGTTCGACGGTCGTCATGTTCGACGGCAGCATGCCGAAGTTCTTGAGTCTGGCCTGGACTTCGGGCGTGGCGACGATCTTCAGGATTTCGGCATGCAGGCGGTCCACGATGGGCTTGGGCGTGCCCGCAGGGGCGAAAACGGCCTGCCAGGAGCCCATGTCGAAACCCTTCTCGCCGGCCTCGGCAATCGTGGGTACATCGGGCAGTGATTCCAGGCGCCTGGAGCTGCTCACGGCGATGGGGCGCAGCTTGCCGGACTGGATGTGCGGGCCGACGACCAGAGCCGTGTCGAACATCATGTCCACCTGTCCGCCCATGACATCCTGCACGGCGGGACCGCTGCCCTTGTAGGGCACATGGGTGAACTTCACGCCGGTCTGGTAGGCCAGCAGTTCCAGCGCCATGTGGTTGGAGGTGCCGTTGCCCGGAGAGGCCGAGGTCAGGCCGCCCGACGCAGCCTTGGCCTTGCTGCCGGCCAGCACGTCGGCCAGGGTCTTGTAGGGACTGGAGGCAGGCACTACCAGCACCAGAGGGCCGGAGCCGAGCATGGCGACGGGCGTGAAGGACTTGACGGGGTCATAGTCCAGCTTGGAGTACAGGCTGACATTGATGGCGTGCGAGCTGATGGTGCCGCCCAGAATGGTGTAGCCGTCGGCCGGGGCGCGTGCCGCCAGCGCCGAGCCCACGCTGCCGCCGGCACCGCCCTTGTTCTCGATGACCACGGGCGTGCCCAGGGCCTTGCTCAGCGGCTGCGCAATCACGCGCGCCAGGGTGTCGGTATTGCCGCCGGGCGGGAACGGCACCAGATAGGTGATGGGCTTGCCCGTGGGCCAGCTGCCCTGTGCCAGGGCCGGTGCGGCGGCAAGGGATGCGCCCAGCAGCAGGGCGCTGGCGGCGAGGGTGGATTGAAGCAGGGTGCGGCGTTGCATGGTGGTTGTCTCCGGTGGAAAAGCGTCTTTTTGCGCTGTGTGAAGGGGTGCGATCGGACCAGCTCGGCTTGGGCTGAATGTTTGCTCTGTGCGGTCTGTTTTGTGCAGGGGCGGGAATTCAGAAGCGCGGTTGCTTGCCGGTGAATTCCGGGTCGTATTTGCGCATCTGGCCCAGATCGTCGCGGTTGCGGATGCCGCAGTGCAGATAGTTGTCGTGCAGGCGGGCCAGCGCTTCGCGGTCCAGCGTCACACCCAGGCCGGGCGTGGTGGGCACGCGCAGGCTGCCCTGCTCGAACTGCAGCCGGCCGCCTTCGACGACTTCCTCGTCCTGCCACGGATAGTGGGTGTCGCAGGCGTAGGTCAGCAGGGGCACGCTGGCGCACAGATGCGTCATGGCCACCAGGCTCACTCCCAGATGGGAGTTGCTGTGCATGGACAGGCCCAGGTCGAAGGTGCGGCACAGCGTGGACAGGCGCTGTGTGGCACGCAGGCCGCCCCAGTAATGGTGGTCGCTGAGCACGATCTTCACGGGGCAGCCCATGTCGGCGTTGCGGCGGAACTCGGCAAAGTCCGTGACCACCATATTCGTGGCCAGTGGCACGTCGCACTCGCGTGCCACGGCGGCCATGCCGTCCAGGCCCGGGGCCGGGTCCTCGTAGTACTCAAGCACGCCGCGCAACTGCTGCACGATCTTCAGGCTGGTTTCCACGGTCCAGTTGCCATTCGGGTCGATGCGCAGCGGTGTGCCGGGGAAGGCCTCGGCCAGCGCCAGGATGCCGGCAGCTTCCTGCTCGGGTGGCAGCGTGCCGGCCTTGAGCTTGATGCTCTGGAAGCCGTACTGGTCGATCATGCGCCGGGCCTGGGCCACGAGCTGGGCCGGCGTCAGGGCTTCGCCCCAGGCGTCGGGTGCATAGGGCTGGCCCACATGCTCGGCGTATTTGTAGAACAGATAGGCTGAGTAGGGAACGCGGTCGCGTGCGGGGCCGCCCAGCAGGTCGACGATGGGGGCCTGGGCCATCTGGCCCTGCAGGTCCAGCATGGCGACCTCGAAGGCGCTGACCACCTTGGCTACGGTCTTGGAGACATGGGTGCCAGGGGCCAGCGAGACCTGCTGACCCAGAAATTCCGAGGCTGTGAGTTTGGCCGGTGTGACCAGGGCGGCGACACGGGCCTCCATTTCATTGAGGGCCCAGGGCGAGAGCCCGGCCAGGGCCGGTGCGGCCTTGGCCAGAGCATCCAGCATGGGTTGATCGCCATAGCTCTCGTTGATGCCGACCAGCCCGGAGGCGGTCTCGATCTCGATGATGGAGCGCAACGCCCAGGGCTCGTGAATGCCGGCAGCGTTGAGCAGCGGCGGATCACGGAAGGCAATCGGCGTGATGCGGATGTGGCGAATCTGGTGAGAGGTGTTCATCTGGTGATGACGGATGCAGTGAGGAAGCTCCGGCCGGAGTGGAAGCAGTGCTGCTTCGTGGTATGTTGTCATACAACTGAAAGCCATTATCATCAGGCTCATGAGTACTCAGACATCGGAATTACCCCAATCAACCCCGTCTTTGCCGCTGACGGAGGGGTACGCGCTGCGCAGCAAGGCCAGCAAGGGCAGCCGCAGTCTGGCGAATCTGTTGTCCGAGGAGTTCGAGCACAAGATCCGCCAGGGCCTGCTGCAGGAGGGGGACAAGCTGCCTACCGAGTCCGAACTCGTGCGCAGCTATGACGTCAGCCGCACCGTGGTGCGCGAGGCATTGTCCAAGCTGCAGGCTGCAGGGCTGGTCGAGACCCGCCATGGTATCGGCACGTTTGTGCTGCCTGCGCGCCAGAGTGCAAGCCCCATGCTCAGCGCACGCGAGCTCAGCGAGTCCGTCGATGTGCTGGCCGTGCTGGAGTTGCGCATCAGTCTGGAAACCGAGGCTGCCGGTCTGGCTGCCCAGCGCCGTAGCGAAGCCCATCTGCAGCTCATGAGCGAGGCTCTGCAGGCATTCGAGCATCATTTCGCCCTGGGGCACGACACTGTCGAGCACGACCTGGCCTTTCATCTGAGCATCGCGCAGGCCACGGGCAACCGGTATTTTCAGGACATCCTGCAGCACTTCGGAACACTGCTGATTCCGCGCAATCGCATCTCCTCCATGCATACGCCGGCACGCGATCCCGACTATCTGCGCCGGGTGAACCGCGAGCACGAGGAAATCTATGCCGCCATCGTGCGCCAGGATGCCGATTCGGCCCGCGCCGCCATGCGCATCCATCTGACCAACTCGCGGGAGCGTTTGCGCCTGGCGCAGCGTCTGAGCCTGAGCGCAGAGTCCTGATTCCAAAACCCTGGCCTGGGCGGGCGCCTGATGGAAGAGGCTGACCGCAGCAAAACGCGGCGGACCGCCCCGCAGCATGCGGCGGCCGCGGTGTCCCGCTGCGCCGAGCACTTTTTGGTGCTTTCAAATTTATAGCTTCAATCGATCTTCAGGATTGAGTCTGACGCGTATTTCTCGGGTGGAATTGACGAAAACTAAAGCCCGGTAGACGGCTGCGACCCGTGCTTACCCTTAGAAAAAATCTCTTGGTGTTCAAAAAGGCCTAGTTGTATGATGACTGATCACAACAAGGAGGCATTTCACCATGGTCCGACGCTCGCACTTTCTGCGCTCTCTGCTGGCCCTGTCGGCTGGCGGCTTGCTGTCGTCCTCCTTGCTGGCGGCCGATGTCTGGCCCAGCAAGCCCATCCGCCTGGTCGTTCCCTATCCGCCCGGCGGCAGCTCCGACATCATTGCGCGCTCCATCGGGCAGCTGGTTTCCCAGGAGCTCAAGCAGACCGTGGTGATCGACAACAAGCCTGGTGCGAACGGCAACCTGGGCGCTGAATTCGTCGCCCGTGCACCGGCCGACGGCTATACCTGGCTGCTCTGCGATCTCGGCGCACTGGCCATCTCTCCCTCCATCTATACCAAGCTCGGTTTCGATCCTTCCAGGGCGCTGCGCGGGGCGGCCATGCTGGCCTATTCACCCCATATGCTGGTGGTGCACCCCTCCGTCCAGGCCAGCAATCTCAAGGAACTGGTGGAGCTGTCCAAGAAGCAGGACCTGAACTTCGCGGTCACCGCATCGGGCAGTGCGCCCCATCTGGCCGGCGTGGAGCTGGCCCGCATCACCGGTGCCAAATGGGTGTATGTGCCCTACAAGGGCGGCGTGCAGT